>CAYXUN010000001.1:0-7820 GCA_964468165.1 uncultured Novosphingobium sp.
CACATCAAACCCGGCACGCCCCAGTGCAGCGGGCTCATGAATAAGCCGGGCTAGGAGAGGCGAACGGCTTTGATAGTGGACATACTGCCTCACGCCCCCATGAAGGCCCCGGCGCTGCGCCAGAGCATGTAGGCAGCAACAGCGAAGATCAGCATCGCGAAAACCAGCGTCAGCCGTCCGGTTTCCGCACCGAGACGCCGTGCGAGCCGCGTGCCTGCCAGACTGCCAACTGCGCCGCCGATGATGAACAGAATCGCCAGCGGCCAGTCGATAAGCCCGGAAAAGGCATAATTGGCAGCGGTGGTCAGGCCGAAGGCGGTCACGGCGACCAGCGACGTGCCGACCGCAAGCAGGATCGGCATACCCGTAGAGGCGACGAGGCCCGGCACGATCAGGAAACCGCCGCCTATGCCGAAGAAGCCGGAGAACAGACCGGAGCCAAGGCCATAACCGAGCACCTTGGGCGCCTTTTCCCGGTTGCACTCCGCGCCGGGATTGCCGGGATTGCCGCGCCCCTTGAGCATCAACGCCCCGACCAGCAGCATGACCAACGCGAACAGGAACAGCAGCCGGTCGCCGTCGACCATCTTGCCGAGGGTCGAGCCACCCAGCGCTCCGACGATACCCGCTGCCGCGAACATGCCGCCACAGCGCCATTTGACATTATGCGCGTGGGCATGATTTGCGAGGCCCGTTGCGGCATTGGCCGCGACCGCGAGCGCGCTGGTGCCGATCGCGACATGGGCGCTGGGCACGCCGACCAGATAGACCATCAACGGAACAGCGAGGATCGACCCGCCGCCTCCTACCAGTCCCAGACTGAATCCGACCAGCGCCCCGGAGGCGATGCCGAGCAGATATTGGAGCGGTTCGAGCGTCACCGGACCTGTCCGATCGGGCGAGGATCGGCCAGCCATTCGCGGCCTTTAAGCATCCCGTGCCAGTAGATCGGCGGCAGCATCCGGTCCTTGAGGAACCAGGCGAGCCGCGACGGCCGACGGCCATCGATCAGCCATGTCGGGAAGCTGGGCAGCAGCTTGCCCCCATAACCGAACTCCGCCAGCACGATCCGCCCGCGCTCGACGGTGAGCGGGCAGGAGCCATAGCCGTCATAGCCTGCCTGCGGCTGTTTGCCGTCCAAGGCGGCAAGGACGTTCACGGCGACCACCGGCGCCTGCTTGCGTGCGGCCGCGGCTGTCTTGGCATTGGTGGTGGCCACGACATCCCCCAGCGCGAACAGGTTGGGCCATGTCGGATGACGCAAGGTGGCGGGATCGGCCGCAACGAACCCGCTTTCATCGGCAAGCGGACTGGACCGGATGAAGTCCGGGGCGACCTGCGGCGGGACGACGTGCAGCATGTCGAAGGGGCGTTCGACAACCGTTTTATTGCCATCGCTGCCTTGCTCGAAACGGGCGACCCGCGCGGCACCATCGACCCCGACCAGTTTCGAGCCGGGCTGGAAGTCGATACCGTAACGCTCGATATAGGTCATCAGCGCGGGCACATAATCGGCCACCCCGAACAGGGCCGGACCGGCGCTGTGGAACTCGACATCGATCTCTTCGAGCAGGCCGCGCTTCTCCCATTCGTGGCAGGAGAGATACATGGCCTTCTGCGGCGCCCCCGCGCATTTGATCGGCATGGGCGGCTGCGTGAACAGCGCGCGGCCCTGCGCCGCGCTGCGCACCAGCTCGTGCGTGTAGGGCGCGAGATCGTAGCGATAGTTGGACGTGACGCCGTTCCGGCCGAGGGTTTCGGAGAGGCCGGGAATGGCGTCCCAATCGAGTTTAAGGCCCGGCGCTACGACCAGCGCGCGGTAGGCGACCATCGTTCCGTCGTCGAGCGCCACGCTGCTGCTGTCCGGGTGGAAGGCGCTCACCGCCTGCCTGATCCAGTGCGCCTTGCGGGGCATGACCTCCGCCATGGTCCGGCGCGTGGTCTGTGGATCGAACACGCCTGCGCCCACCAGCGTCCATCCCGGCTGATAATAATGCACGTCGGACGGCTCGATGATCGCGATCGAAAGATCACCCCGGCGCTTGAGCAGGCTGGCGGCGCAAGCGATGCCCGCGCTCCCGCCGCCGACGATCACCACGTCATAGGTCGCCGCGCCATTGTCGTTCAGCGCCACGGCCGCGTTGTGCAATGCCGTCGAGCGAGCGCCCGATCGGCAGAAGGCCAGAACGGGCTTGGGGAGACGGTCGAGCGCGGCCCGCATCGCCTGGGCATCGGCAGCGGCGATGTCGGGACTGGCGACAGGGACATGCAGGAAGGCCAAGCCTTGCTCCAGCGCCGCATGTCCGAGGGCGGCGGCGTCCGGTTGTCCCGGCTCCTCGCCATCCGGGCGATTGCAAAGCACCGAGCGGAACCCGGCCGCTGCTATCGCGGGCATGTCCTCCGGTCTGACTTGCGGCGATACCGAGAAATCGGGGGCGATGGGGGTGATCGTTTCCATAAGGATTCCTCCGCTTGTGTCAGCGCTGCGCGGCCCAAAGACGATGAAGCAGCATTCCGGCGAGCATCGCAGCCAGGAAGGGCAGAACCGCGAGGGGGGCGAGCGCGAGGTTGGCGATCGCCGGGCCGGGGCAAAGGCCCGCAATTCCCCACCCGATGCCGAACAGCAGCGCACCGACAGCCAAGGGCGCGTCGATGCGCCGCGTCGAAGGCAGGGCAAAATTGTCGCCAGAGACAGCATGGAGCAAGCGGGACTGCACCCGCCAAGCAATCGCCATCGGCAGCAAAGCCCCAGCCATCACGAACGCCAGCGTCGCATCCCACGTCCCGAACAGATCGAGGAAGCCGCGCACTCGTGCGGGATCGACCATTCCCGACAAGGCGAGGCCCGCGCCGAAGATCGTTCCGGCCAACAGGGCTATGAAAGCGCGCATGTCACACCCACCCGAAAGCGCGCATCACTGCCACGGTGGCGAAACCGGCCGCCATGAACAGGCCGGTCGCGATCATGGAGCGCGGCGACAGCCGTGACAGGCCACAGACGCCATGCCCGCTGGTGCAGCCGCTACCGAGCCGCGTGCCGAACCCGACGAGCAATCCTCCGACGATGAGGACCGCGAGCGAAGATGGAAAGGTGACGGCAATCGGCCGTGCCATCGCGACCAAGGCCGCCCCGACCGGCAGGCCGATGATGAAGGCCAGTGCGACGGCCCGCGAATCCGAGCCGGTGATGCCGGTCGCTTGCGCCGCGAGGCCGCTGACGCCAGCAATCCGGCCGATGCCCAGCAGCATTACGACCCCGGCGATTCCGATCAGCAGCCCGCCGAGGAAGCCCATGCCCGGCGCCGCATTAGCGAACAGCGCGCTCATAGGGCGTCGAGCGGGATCTTGAGATAGCGCGTCCCGTTATCCTCCGGCTCCGGCATATGGCCGCCGCGCATGTTCACCTGAATCGACGGGAGGATCAGCTTGGGCATGTCGAGTGTCGCATCGCGCGCTTCCCGCATCGCCACGAAGCTATCTTCGTCGACGCCATCATGGACGTGCACGTTTCCGGTGCGTTCCTCCGCCACAGTAGTTTCCCAGCGATAGTCGTCACGGCCCGGCGCCTTGTAGTCGTGGCACAGGAACAGACGGGTTTCGGCGGGAAGAGTCAGGAGGCGGCGGATCGAGCGATAGAGCGTTCGCGCGTCACCACCGGGAAAATCAGCTCGCGCCGTGCCATAGTCCGGCATGAACAGCGTGTCGCCGATGAAGGCCGCATCCCCGATCACATAGGCGAGATCGGCAGGTGTATGGCCCGGCACATGCAGCACGGTGGCGCTGAGGTTGCCGATCGAGAACTGGTCCCCGTCCTCGAACAGATGATCGAACTGCGACCCGTCGCGCGCGAACGCGGTCCCTTCGTTGAACAGCTTCCCGAAGGTCGCTTGCACGGTCAGGATTGCCTTGCCGATGGCAAGTTTCCCGCCCAGCTCCTCTTGCAGATAAGGGGCGGCCGACAAATGATCGGCGTGGGCGTGCGTTTCCAGCAGCCATTCCACCTTCAAATCTTGTTCGCGCACATAGGCGATGATCGCATCCGCCGATGCGAAGGCGGTGCGGCCAGCAGCGGCATCATAATCCAGCACGCTATCGATGATCGCCGCGTGCCGGGTTTCGGGATCGTGAACGACATAGCTGGCGGTGTTGGTGGCTTCATCAAAGAAGGCCCGGATTTGCGGGACGCCCTTGCGGGCTTCGCCGATTTGCTGGGCCGCGCGTCTGATCGCTTCGTCCATGGCTCGTTCCTTGGATTTCATAATTACAGAACTATGTATGTATGTAAGCACATTGCGTCAAGGCGCATGAGATGCCAAGGACGAAAGCATGACGACGACGCCGAACGAACCTCTTCCCTCCCTGCGGCTTGGCGATTCTGCGCCCGATTTCGAGGCGCGGACCACCAAGGGGCCGCTGCGCCTGTCCTCGCTGCGCGGGAAATGGGTCGTGTTCTTTTCCCATCCGGCCGATTTCACGCCGGTCTGCACCACCGAGTTTGTCGGCCTCGCCAAAGCGCAGGATCGTTTTGAGGAAATGGGCGGCGTGCTGCTTGGCCTGTCCGTGGACAGTCTTTATGCCCATCTGGCCTGGCTCAAGGCGATCCGCGATCTTTTCGAGGTCGAAATCCGATTCCCGGTGATCGAAGATCCGTCGATGGCAATCGGCCGCGCTTATGGGATGATCGGGCAGGCTGCGCAGGACAGCTCCGGTGTCCGGGCGACCTATTTCATAGATCCCGATGGCGTGATCCGCGCGATCACCCATTATCCGATGAATGTCGGGCGTTCGGTCGATGAAATGCTGCGGATGCTCGCCGCGCTCCAGGCCGCGCAAGCAGGAGATCGGCTCGCGCCCGAAGGGTGGCGCGCCGGTGAGCCGCTGTTGCTTCCACCGTCGGAAGAAGCCGACGGGGCCGATTGGTTCTGCCGGAGCGCCAAGTGACCGCTCTCCATGCCGCGCGCGAGCTGGCGGACGCCGCTGCGGAAAAGCTGAAGGCTTACGCACAACCCCAGCGTCTTATGATCCTCTCGCTCCTGCTGGATCGCGGCGAGCAGTCCGTTTCGGCGATCGATGAAGCCACCGGCATCGGTCAGCCTGCCCTTAGCCAACAGCTTGCCGAACTGCGCCGATCGGGCCTTGTGAGCACGCGCAAGCACGCGAGGCAGGTCTATTACAGCCTTGCCGACAGCGGGACGGAGCTTTGCGTGCGCGGGATCGAGGCCGTATTCGGCGCGGGCGATCTATCTGATTTGCCGGGCCGCCTGGGCAATGATGAGCGATCCGATCTTGTGCCCGGCGTGGCCCATTTCGCGCGCGTTGTCAGCCGATAAGGCCCTTTGTCGTCTTAAGGCTGGCATAAGATCATAGTGCGAGATCGGCTCTACGGACGATTGATCGAGGCAGGGCCGAAGCGGCTATACGGACAGTGGAACGTGCTAACCCTTTGACCCGGCGCCAGCTCCTCCAGCTTTCAGGCGTCGTCACGATCGGCTTCGGGGCGAGTTTCATCCTCAGAAAGACGGCGCCTCTTGGCCGCGACGTGTCGGGCAGCGACGTCGCGCAATCGGTCCTCCGCGAGCAAGGTGCGCCGCGTGAGGGGCCATCCAATGCGGACGTCACCGTTGCGGTCTTTACCGACTATCAATGCCCGGCGTGCCGGATGGCCGAACCTCAATTGCGGATGGCGTTCGAAGAAGATCGGAACGTAGCCGTCATCTATAAGGACTGGCCGATCTTCGGGCCGATGTCGCAGCGCGCGGCACGGGTTGCGCTCGCTGCTGATCGGCAATCGATTTATCCGCAGGTTCATCACGCCTTGATGAGCGAACGCCGGGTGCTGGAGTCGGCCGTCCTGCGCGAAGTGATCGAGCGCGCGGGTGGCCGATGGGATCGGATCGAACAGGATTTGAAGGATCATGCTCGCGAGATCGATGCGATGATGGCACAAACCGCGAGGGAGGCATTTGCGCTTGGAGTTGCGGGCACGCCTGCATTCCTGATCGGCCCATCGCTGATTGAGGGGGCGCTGGACCGACAGGAATTTCTTCGTGCGTTTCGCGCGGCACGAAAGTCCGCCTGATACTCTCTTCGCCGATAACCGCTATGTCCGATAAACTCGATTCTCGGACATATGACGTTGGTCGCCAGATCAAATAGTCCGCTCGGCCGTCATGCAGCAAGCTGCATCGCTTCTAGCTTAGCGGCTCCTTCCGCAAGCAACCGCTCGATCTCATCGGAGGTTCGCTGCACCGCGAGCTTCAACGCTTCGTCAATGTGGATATAGTCTTGGGTGACGTTCTGCGAGGCATGGCCGAGCATGGCCCGGATAGTCAGTTCCGAAAAGCCGAGTTCACCCGCCACGCTTCCGAACGTATGGCGCAGCGTGTGTGGCGTGATGCCCTCAATCCCCGCCAGCTTGGCGATACGCTGGAGGCAAGCGCTGACGGCGGTGAACGGTCCCCTTCCGACTTCCGAGGGGAAGACATGCGGATTGCCCACGATACCGAGCTGGCTTTCGATGACTTCGATCGCAGCTTGTCCGATTGCGCGAATCTGTGCGCCGCCTTTGGTATCGGGAAACGCCACGTAGCCGCCCTCACCATTAACCCAGGCCCGGTGCATAGCCTGCGCTTCTTCCCGGCGGTATCCTGTAAGCATGAGCGTCCGAAGTACACCAAGCGCGACAGGGTTCTCCCCATTGCGCTCCGCATAGGCCATCGCCTTGCCCATCATCACGATCTCGGCAAAGCTCAGGCGCCGCGTCTTCTTCCTCCCAGCCAGCTTCTTCGCGCCCTCGGTCGGGTGGGTGTCGAGCAATCCCTTATGCTTGGCATGACCGATAATGGCCTGGAGCGTTCCCAAAGAACCCGATGCGGCAGCAGGACCACCCTTGGCCCTGCCGCCCCGACCACTACCGCGCGGCTTCGCGGTCTTGCCCTCTTTCACATCGGTCTGCATCTGCTCGATGTCGGCGGGTTTCAGATGCCGCACGATCCGCTTGCCGAGCAGCGGCTTGATGTGCGTCTTTATCCGGCTTTCGTCCTTATCGAGCGACGATGCCTTGATGGGCAGGTTCTTGCGCCCGAGAATGCGCCCAGCGCGCGCCTCGACAAGATACCAGTCGCACATCTCCTCGACCGTCATCCCCTTGCGCGCCTGCTGAACCTCCTCGGCGGGATCTTCGCCTTTGATGACGGCAGCGAGTTTGAGCTTGGCTTCGTCGCGGGCCTGTTCGACCGTCAGAATCCCATAGCGCGCGATATTCATGCGGCGCTTGATCCCCTCGGCATTTCGATACTGCACGATGAAGGTCTTGAGGCCCGAGGGCAGCACGCGCACACCGAAGCCCTTCACCTCGGTATCCCAAAGGACTTCTTGCTTCTCTGCGGGCGGGACGAGCGCATCCACGGCGCGCTTGGTCAGTTTGCAGGTTGGCATTGTGCATCTCCACTTGGAGACAAAACTTGACAGAAACAGCTTTGTCTCCAAAATGTCTCTATAAGGCGTCCAATTACGCCCAGCCACAGAATACGATATGCGGGTTTAAGTATCAAGAAATAATAGATAAATCGTAGTATGGCGTTGCCTTGGCAAGTATAGAAAAGCCCAGCGCTTAAGTTGCCAAGGTTGGGGTCGAGGGTTCGAATCCCTTCGCCCGCTCCAGTTTGCCTTCTCCACCACAGCATCGGCCGCCGCGGTTAGCATATGCGCCATCAAGCGGGACCCCGGGTCTAGCCCCGGGTGACGAGTCAGTTGATGTGTGGCGCTGGATTTGAATAGCTCCCGCCACCGTCACCCCGGGCTTGACCCGGGGTCCCGCT
>CAYXUN010000001.1:7830-14051 GCA_964468165.1 uncultured Novosphingobium sp.
GGGGTTGTTTTGTTGTTTGTTGGGGTGCCGTTTTTTTTTCCCCCCCCCCCCCCCCCGCCCGGGTGGGGGGCGGGGGGCCCCCCCCTGCCCGTGAGGCGCCCCTTGTCCGTCCCGGCGATCCCGCCCATAGCTTGGCGCTATGGACAAGCGCCCCAGCATCGATCCGCGTGCCTTGCTGACGTTTCGCACGGTGTGCCGCGAGGGCTCGATCTCGGCGGCGGCGCGGGTGCTCAACATTGCCCAGCCTTCGGTATCGGCCGCCATCGCCCAGCTGGAAGCGCGGCTGGGGGTGCAGCTGTTCGAACGCCACCAGACCGGGGTGCGTCCCACCGCGCAAGGCGCCCTGCTGGCCGAGCGGGCCGAGGCGATGCACCACGTGCTGATCGGCGCGCAGGAGGAACTCGACAACCTGTCGCGCGGGCTGGCCGGCCCGTTGCGCATCGGCGGCACGCCGGGCGCGCTGGTCAGCCTGCTGCCGTTCGTGATCGGCCGGCTTGAGGCGCGCATCGGCCCTTGCGCGCTGAGCGTGGTGGAGCGGCCCGACGGCGTGCTGATCGAGCTGTTGCGCCAGCGCCAGATCGATCTCGCTTTCGTCACCACCGAGATGGAAGCCCCGCCGCCCGACATTGCCGAGCGGACCTTTGCCCGCGATCCCTTTGCCCTGATCGTCGGGCGGCGCCACGATGCCCTGCCTTCGGCCGTGTCGCTGCGCGATGTGGCCGGCCTGCCCTGGGTCTTGCCCGAGGCGCAGGGCGCGTTCCGCCGCCAGGTCGATGCGCTGTTCATTGCCGCACAGGCGCCGGTGCCGGCCAATGTGGTGCGCTGCGATTCGCTGCTGACCACCAAGGCGATCGTGCGGATGAGCGACCGCATCACCATCCTGCCCCGCCAGGTCGCCGCGTCAGAGCTGTCGATCGGCGTCTTGCGCGGCATCGAGATTCGCGAGGCGGCGTTCCAGCGCAGCATCGGCGTGCGCCTGCGGCAGGGCGAAGCGCCGTCGATCGCGGCCCAGGCCCTGCTCGACGTGATGGCGTCCAAGTATAGCCCAGAGCTATAGCGCGATAGAGAGATAGTATTTTCCACCGATAGCCATCGCGCGCACATAGGCGTCCAGCGTGCCCGGGCCAGCCCGGAGCCAGGCCAGCGCGGGAGAGCAAGCGATGCGGACCCTTATCCGCAATGTCAGGATTTTCGATGGGAGCGGCAGCGCTCCCTATGCCGGCAGCGTGCTGGTGGATGGCGAACACATCGCCCAGGTGGCCCAGGGCGCCGACGCGCTGGATGGCGCCGCCCATGACCAGCGGATCGAGGGTGAAGGCCGCACGCTGATGCCCGGCATGGTCGACGCGCATACCCATCTGACCTGGGGCTCCTCGATCGAGAAGATCTACCACCAGTTCATCCTGCCGCCCGAGGAATTGAAAGTGGCGGCCTGGCGCAATGCGCGCGTGCTGCTCGACCAGGGCTTTACCAGCATTTATTCGGCCGGCGCCCTGGTCGACGGGATCGAGCCCGAGCTGGCCGCCGCCATCGCGGCCGGGGAAACCCCCGGCCCGCGCTATGTGCCCTCCACTATCGAGCGCAGCCCCGAAGGCGATGAAGGCGTGGACACCGGCAACGTGTTCAACGGCCGCGGCCCCGATGCCATGCGGGCATTCGTGGCCTATTGCGCGCAGCAGGGCGTCAAGTCGATCAAGCTGGTGGTTTCGGGCGAAGATGCGCTCAAGCCCGGCACGGCGCAGCATGTGCTCTACACCGAAGCGGAAATGACCGCCGCCGGGCAGGCGTGCCGCGAGGCCGGCCTGTGGATCGCGGCCCATGCCTATTATCCCGAGGCGATCGGCCTGGCGCTCGATGCCGGGGCGCGGGTGATCTACCACGCCTCTTACGCCGACGAGGCGGCCATGGCGCGCATGATCGCGGCCAAGGACACCACGTTCTATGCCCCGGGCCCGGGCGTTTCGGTGGGCGCGCTGGAAGCCAGCCCGCCGCCGCATGTCGACATGAGCGCGATGAAGGCCAGCGCCGCCGAGCGGCTGGAACGCGAAAGGGTCATCGTCCCCGCGCTCAAGGCTGCCGGGGTCAAGGTGCTGATCGGCGGGGACTATGGCTTCCCGTTCAATCCCAATGGCCGCAATGCCCGCGATCTGGCGCATTTCGTGGAATACTATGGCTATACCCCGGCCGAAGCGCTGGTGGCGGCGACGCGCCTGGGTGGCGAGCTGATGGGTCTGGCCGTGGGCGAGGTGCGCGAAGGCTTCCTGGCCGACCTGCTGCTGGTCGATGGCGATCCCACGCAGGACGTGGCGATCATGCAGGATGCCGGCCGCCTCGCCATGATCATGAAGGGTGGCGCGCTGCACAAGGCGCCCGCCGCTGCCGAGGCTGCCTGAATGACCACGCGTTGTGATGTCGCGGTGATCGGCTGCGGACCGGTGGGGGCACTGGCGGCCAACCTGCTGGGCCGCGCCGGGCTGAGCGTGGTGGTGCTGGAAAAGGAACTGGACCACTACCCGCTGCCACGCGCGGTGCATCTCGATCACGAGATGATGCGCCTGTTCCAGACTGCCGGCGTGATCGATCGGGTGCTGCCCGACATGGTCGCCACCGATGGCCACCTGCACGTGGGCGCCGATCACGGCGTGATCCGCTACATGGGCACGGTGGGCAAGCCCAAGCCGTTTGGCTGGTCCAACGACTATTTCTTCTATCAGCCAGAACTGGAGGCGCACTTGCGCGCCGCCTTTGCCGAAAACGGCGCGATCACGCTGCGCCTGGGCGCCACCTTCACCGCGCTCGACCAGCACGAGGACGGCGTGACCGTGCATTTCGAGGCTGACGGCGCGCCGGCGGCGCTGACCGCACGCTGGGTGATCGCCGCCGATGGCGCGCGCAGCCCGGTGCGCAAGGCGCTGGGCATTGCGCTCGATGACCTGCAGTTCGAGGAGCCCTGGCTCGTCGTCGATGCCGAGGTCGAAGGCCCGGTCACGTTTCCGGCGATCAGCGGCGTGCCGGCCGATGCCGATCTGCAGCGCCTGTCGGTGATGATGTGCGATCCGGCGCGCCCCGCCACGGTGGTGCCCGGCCGCGGCAATCACCGCCGCTGGGAATTCATGCTGCTGCCCGGCGAAGACGACCAGGCAATGATGCAGCCCGAGCAGGTCGGGGCGCTGGTTGGCGCATGGATGAAGGACGTGCCGCACACCATCGTGCGTGCCGCCACCTATCGCTTTCACGGCCTGGTGGCTAAAGCCTGGCAGGCCGGCAGCGTGTTCCTGGCGGGCGATGCGGCGCACCAGACGCCACCATTCTTTGGCCAGGGCATGTGCCACGGCCTGCGCGACGTGGCGAACCTTGCCTGGAAGATGGATGCGATCGTCAACCATGGCGCCGATCCGGCCATCCTCGACAGCTACCAACCCGAGCGCGATCCCCATGTGCGCGGCGTGATCGGCGCGGCCGTGGCGGCGGGGCGCTATATCTGCGAGCTTGACCCGGCCAAGGCCGCCGCGCGCGATGCCGGCATCCGCGCCGCCGCCGCGCAAAAGGCTGGCGAAACCGCGCACGACCTGATCCCCGCGATTACTGCTGGCATCGTGCTTGCCGGCACGCCCGGCGCCGGCACCCGCTTCATCCAGCCGATCCTGGCCGATGGGCGCAAGCTGGATGACGTGGCCGGCCAGGGTTGGCGCCTGTTGGTGCGGGATGACAGCGTGACGGGTTCCTCTCCCCTCGTCACGCGCACGGTGGCCGCGTCGCTTGACGATGCCGGCGCGGTCACCGCCTGGCTTGACCATCATGGCGTCGATGCCGTGCTGCTGCGCCCCGACCACTGCGTGTTCGGCACGGCCAGCGGCACCGCGATCGACCTGATCGACGCCCGCGCCCGCGCGCTGGGCCTGGCCCTGGAGACCGCATGATGACCACACTCGATCTGGCTGCGGCCCAGGCCGTGATCGCCGCCGCGCTGGCCAGCGCCCGCGCCCGCGCGGCCCAGCCGCTGGCGGTGATCGTGCTCGACGCCGGTGGCCACCCCATCGCCTTTGCCCGCGAAGATGGCGCCACCTTTGCCCGGCTCGACATTGCCCGGGCCAAGGCCAAGGGCGCGCTGGGCATGGGCGCCGATACGCGCATCCTGGCGCAGCGCGCCAATGGCAACCCGGTGTTCTTTCAAAGCGTGGCCGTGGCGCTGGGGGGCGACATGGCCTTTTCGCCCGGCGGCGTGCTGGTGCGCGATTCCCAAGGACATGTCGTGGGAGCGGTGGGCGCCAGTGGCGACACCGGCGATTGCGACGAGGAATGCGTGATCGCCGGCCTGCATGCCGCCGGCTTCAACCAGGAGCAAAGCCGATGAAACTGCGCAGCATCGAACTGGCGCTACCCGATCCGGCCGGCGCGGCCCGCTTCATGCTCGATATCTGGGGCATGGCGCCGGGCGACGTGCGCGGGGATACCCATTACCTGCGCGGTTCGGGGCCCTATCCCTATCTCGTCGCCTTTGAAAAGGCCGACGCGGAATTCGTGCGGTCGACCACGTTTGTCTGCACCGCGCCCGAGCTTGCCGATATCCGCAGCCGCGCCGCCGACCGCGGCTGGCCGCTGATCGATACGGTTTCGACCGATCCCGGCGCCGGCGAAGGCGTGATCGTGGAATTGCCCGAGGGCGAGCTGCTGCGCTTCCTGGTCAACACCACCGAGGTGGCACCGATCACCGGGCGCGACCTGCCGGTCAAGCTGACGCACATCGTGTTCAATTCCGCCGATGCCGAAGCCTCGGGCCATGCCGTGGAAGACGTACTGGGCTTTCGCGTGTCCGACCGCACCAAGGGCATGGTCTTCGTGCGCTGCAACGACAGCCACCATTCCACCGCCTTTGCCCGCGCCGGCTTTTCCAGCCTCAACCACATCGCGTTCGAGATGGAAGACCTCGACGCGGTGATGCGCGGCATCGGCCGCATGCGCGACCACGGCTTTGCCCCCGCCTGGGGGCCGGGCCGCCATGGGCCGGGCGCCAATGTCTATGCCTATTACATCGCGCCGTTCGGCCCGGTGATCGAATATTCCACCGCCGTGGAAAAGGTGCCCGAAGACTATCGCACGGGCGAGCCCGACGACTGGACCTGGCCGCCCAACCGCATCGACCAGTGGGGTATTTCCGACAAGGATTTCGACGGCCTGCGCCAGGCCGAAGAGCGCTTCCGCTTTCGCCGCGCCTGGCAGCCGGCCGCGCCGGCCGCCACGCAGGCCTGATTCCGAACCGAATTCTGGAGTGATCCCGACATCATGACTCGCCTCATCAGCTTCCGTCGCCCCGATGGCCAACCCAGTTTCGGCCGGCTCGATGGCGATACCGTGCACGATCTTGGCGCGGTCGGCAGCCCGGCCTTCCTCAAGGACGTGGCCGACCAGGACCTTGCCGCCCTGCCGGCCACGGGCCAGTTTGCCCTGACCGATGTGCGCCTGCTGCCGGTCGTGCCCAATCCCGGCAAGATCCTGTGCGTGGGCCTCAACTATGCCACCCACGTCGCCGAGACCGGGCGCGAGCAGAAGGAATTTCCGGCGATCTTCACCCGCTGGGCCGATACCCTGATCGCCGATGGCGAGCCGCTGGTGCGCCCGCGCGAGACCGAACGGTTCGACTATGAAGGCGAACTGGCCGTGGTGATCGGCAAGGGTGGGCGCCGCATCGCCCGCGCCGATGCCATGGCCCACGTTGCCGGCTTCTCCATCTTCAACGATGGTTCGGCGCGCGATTGGCAGCGCCACAACATCCAGTTCACCCCGGGCAAGAACTATCCGGCCACCGGCGCCTTTGGCCCGGCGCTGGTCCTGCCCGACGAAGTGGCGGATCTGGGCAGCCAGCGCGTGCAGACGCGCCTCAATGGCGAACTGGTCCAGGACCAGCCGATCAGCGACATGATCTGGGATATCCCGTTCGTGATCGAATATTGCAGCACGTTCACCCCGCTCGCCCCTGGTGACGTGATCGTCACCGGCACCCCGGGCGGCGTGGGCGATAAGCGCAAGCCGGCGCTCTACATGAAGGCCGGCGATGTCTGCGAAATTTCCGTGGGCGTGATCGGCACGCTGTCCAACCCGGTGATCGACGAAATCTGATCCGCCGCTTCATTCCAACCCAGCCACCCCCCCCCCCCCACCCCCGGCCCCCCCCCAAAAAAACCACCATTTTTGGGAGAGAAACAAAAAAATATTGCACCCCC
>CAYXUN010000001.1:14061-56022 GCA_964468165.1 uncultured Novosphingobium sp.
TTTCGCCACTACTTTCGCGCCGCTCTTAAACCCCACCCCCCCCCCCCCCCCCCACCCGGGGGGGGCCCGGACCAATAAACGCACGATTTTTGGGGAGAGAACCATCATGATCTGCCACACCCGCACCGCGCTGCTTGCCGGTCTTTCGCTTTCCGTCCTAGCCACGCCGGCCCTCGCCCAAACCGCGCCGGCCACCGCGCCGCAGGCCGCCGACAGTGCCGCAGACGCCGCCATCGTGGTGACCGCGCAGCGCCGCGTGGAAAAGGTGACGGAAGTGCCGATCTCGATCACCGTGGCCGATGCCGGCCAACTCGAACGCCAGCAGGTCAACACCGTCAACGATCTCAACCGCATTGCCCCGAGCCTGGAAATCCAGTCGGCACCCGGCCAGAACACCGGCGGCGGCGGTGCGATCCGCGGCATCGGCACGCAGACCTTTTCGGCCGGCGCGGTGGCTTCGGTGGGCGTGGTGGTCGACCAGGTGAGCCAGGGCAACGCCAATATCTCCGACCTGTTCGACGTGGCCCGGATCGAAGTGCTCAAGGGCCCGCAGGGCACGCTGTTCGGCCTCACCACCTCGGCCGGGGTGATCAACATCACCACCAACAAGCCCGAATTCGACAAGGTATCGGTGCGCGTGCGCAGCGAGCTTTCGGCTGCCGGCTTTGCCGGGTCCAAGTCTGGCAACCAGATCCTGCAGGGCGTGGCCAACGTGCCGATCGCCAGCAATGCCGCGATCCGCGTGGCCGCCTATGGCAACATGCGCCAGGGGCCGGACTACAACGTGACCACTGGCCAGTATGACAAGAACGAAACCATGGGAGGCCGCGCCCGCCTGCTGTGGGAACCGACCGACAAGCTGACGGTGAACCTGATCGGCGACTATGCCGATACCCGCACGACCAACGGCGGCAACTTCTTCACTTTCGTGAAGACCAGCGGCGCTGGTCTGCTACCGCTGCCCACGCCGTTCCCCATCCCCGACAATGTCACCGCCAACCTCGCCAGCTGCGGCGTGACGCCGGGCGAAGGCAACCGCAACTATTGCACCAGCGAGCAGTATACCGACCGGATCAAGACCGGCGGCGCCTCGCTCCAGCTCGATTACCAGTTCGCACCGTTCACGCTCACCTCGATCACCGCTTACCGCAGCACCCATGAAAAGGGCTATGCTGCTGCCTCCAACGTGTTCCGCGCCGATCCGCTGGAACTGCAGGTGCACAATTCGCCGGTCGATCGCCCGATCGACCTGTTCACCCAGGAAGTGCGGCTGTCCTCGCCGGCCAACCAGACCGTGGAATATACCCTGGGCGGGTTCTATTCGCGCCAGGTGATGACGCGCACGCCCGAAACCGTGTCGGTCGCCATTCATCCGGCACCGGGCGTCTATATCCCGGTGGTTGCCAACACCGTGAACGCCTATCGCGTGGTCGACGAATCGATCGCCGCTTTCGGCCAGCTGACGATCCATGCCGGCGACAAGCTGCGCCTGATCGCGGGCGGCCGCTATACCGACGATATCCTCTCGCTGGGCATGCAGAACACCGCCGGCACGGCGCTGGCGAGCTATACCCGCCTGCACGTGGGCAAGGTTTCGTGGAAGGGCGGCCTGCAGTATGACATCGATCCGCGCACGATGGCCTATGCCACCGTGGCGCGCGGCTTCAAGGGCGGCCAGATCGCCACGCCGTCGGGCGCTGCGCCCTATGTGGTCCTGCCCGAAGTGCCGACCTCTTACGAACTGGGCTTCAAGACCACGCTGCTGCGCAGCTGGGTGCTCGATGCCAACCTGTTCTACCAGAAGATCGAGAACTTCCAGGCGCAGCAGTGCACGGTCGACCAGAACGCGGTGATCTCGTGCGTCCAGACCAACATCAACGGGGTCAAGTCACGCGGGGCGGAAATCAACCTGTTCGGCAAGGTGACGCGCAACCTCTCGCTCAACACCGGGTTCATCTTTGCCAAGGCCACCTATCCCAAGGGCTTCCTCGGCACCGATGGCAGCGATATCGGCAATACCCAGCTGGCCTATGCGCCCAAGTACAAGTTCACCGTCTCGGGCGAATATGCCCATGACCTGGGCGAAAACCTCAAGGGCTTCCTGGCAGCCGACGCGGTGTGGAAATCGCGCATCCGCTACGAAGCCAATTCGGTGGCCGATACCACGTTCCGGCCGCACTGGACGGTGGGCGGCCGCATCGGCGTGCGCACGGCCGATGAGCGCTTCACGCTGGCGGTGTTTGCCCGCAACCTGTTCGACGTGCACGAACCCTCGCTCTATCAGTCGAGCTTCCCCTATGGCGGTGCGGCCAATATCGGCGCCATCTATGGCCCGCAGTCGTTCCGCACGGTCGGCCTGTCGCTCGACGGCAAGTTCTGATCTGATACCGCCGCCCCTGTCTCGCGATGGGGGCGGCCACCATGTTTCCGGGCGTTCCGCTGCCGTGAAGGAAAGCATCGATGCCGTTTGACGCCACCCGCGCGGCAATCGCCGCCATGGGCACCACGCTGACCCCCGATCTGCTGGGCCAGGTGCGCGCCCTGTTCGATGCCGAGCAGCAGGCGCTGGCGCAGGCAGTGCCGGCAGCGGCGGTGGACGTGGCCTATGGCCCGCACGAACGTCACCGGCTCGATCTCTATGGCACGCCTGGCGACGCGCCCAAGCCGGTGCTGGTCTTCGTGCACGGCGGCGGCTTCCTGCGCGGCGACAAGGGTGGCAGCGGGGGCGGCAGCGATCTGGAAACCTGGCCCAACGCCGCGGTGGGCCGCATGGCGGCGCAGGCCGGCATGATCGGTGCGGTGATCAACTATCGCCTGGCGCCCGATCATATGTGGCCGGCCGGATCGCAGGACGTGCTCGCCGCGCTCGACTGGCTGGTGGCGCATGTCGCCGATCATGGCGGCGATCCGCAGCGCATCGTGCTGGTGGGCACGTCTGCCGGGGCGGTGCACGTGGCCGGCGCGATCCGCCTGCGCCCCGATCTGGCGGCGCGCGGCGCGGTGCTGCTCTCGGGCCTCTATGGCCATACCCCGCTCGATGAGCGCGACCAGCTCTATTACGGCAACGCGCAGGACTATGCCGGCCGCGCCCCGCGCGAGGCGATGGCCGCTACTCCCCTGCCCTTGCTGGTGGCGATTGCCGAATTCGATCCGCCGCGCTTCCAGACAGAGTTCCTGGGCCTGATGGCCGAGCGGCTGGCGCGCCATGGCACGATGCCACGCGGGCATATCGCCTCGGGCCACAACCACTATTCCATGGCCATGCATCTGGGCACGTCAGACCGCCGCCTGGCGGATGAGATCATCGCCTTCGCGCACGCCGTCTGCGCCTGACCATTCCGTCTACCTGAAAGGCATTCCCATGCTCGATCGTCGTTCCCTGCTCGCGGCCAGCGCCGCGCTGGCGGCCAATGCCACGCCCGCCCTGGCAAGGGCAGCCAAGGCGGCGGTTGCGCCGCAGTTTCCGCAAGGGTTCCTGTGGGGTGCCTCTACCGCGCCGCACCAGATCGAAGGCAACAATACCAGCAGCGACCTGTGGTTTCTGGAAAACCAGCAACCCACGGTCTTTGCCACGCCATCAGGCGATGCCGCCAACAGCCTGCTGCTGTGGGAACAGGATCTCGATCTTGCCAAGGGGATCGGCCTCAACACCTATCGCTTTGGCATCGAATGGGCGCGGATCGAGCCGGAAAAGGGCCTGTTCTCGCAGGCCATGCTCGATCACTATGCCCGCGTGATCGATGGCTGCCGCGCCCGCGGGCTGGCCCCGGTCGTGACGTTCAGCCACTTTAGCGCGCCGCGCTGGTTTTCCGCGCAGGGCGGCTGGTCCAACCCGGAAAGCGCGGCCTTGTTTGCCCGCTTTGCCGACAAGGCCACGCGCCACTTTGGCGATCGCATCCACGCCGCGATCACCTTCAATGAACCCAACATCATGCTGCTGCTGCAGAACGCCAACTTGCCGGCGCAGATGTGGGCCATGGAAAAGCTGACGCTGGAAACCGCAGCCAAGCGGCTGGGCGTGCCGCGCTTCCTTTGCGCCAACGTGGCGGGCCTGGCTGACCTGCCCGATCTGCAGACCGGCCTGCTGGGCGCGCACAAGGCGGGCAAGGCGGCGATCAAGGCCGCTGCGCCGCGCCTGCCAGTGGGGCTTTCGCTGGCGATGATGGACGACCAGGCGGTGGGCAAGGGTTCGCTGCGCGATGCCAAGCGCCAGCAGATGTATGGCGCCTGGCTCGACGTGGCCAAGGCCGACGATTTCCTCGGCGTGCAGAACTACGAGCGCGCGCTGTGGGGGCCGCAGGGCCGCCTGCCAGCACCGGCCGACGCCGTGCGCAACTGGTCTGGCAGCGAAGTCTGGGCGCCGTCGCTGGCCGGTGCGGTCCGCTATGCCCACCAGGCCACCGGCGTGCCGATCCTGGTCTCCGAACATGGCGTGGGCACCGATGACGATACCATCCGCGCCGCGTTCATCCCGGCCGCGCTCACCCATCTCAAGGCGGCAATCGACGATGGCGTGCCGGTGCTGGGCTATTGCCACTGGAGCCTGATCGACAATTTCGAATGGGTGTTCGGCTACAAGCCCAAGTTCGGCCTGGCGAGCTACGATCCGGTCACGTTCGTCCGCACGGCCAAGCCCAGTGCCGCCGTGCTGGGCGCGATCGCCCGCGCCAACCGGGTCTGATCACCCCCGGCGGGCGCGGAAGAAATCGCGCAGCAGCGCGGCGCTTTCCGCTTCGCCCAGGCCGGCATAGACTTCGGGGCGGTGGAGGCAGGTGGGCTGGTCGAACAGGCGCCCGCCGTGCTCCACCGCGCCACCCTTGGGATCGGGCGCGGCATAATAGACCCGCGCCAGCCGGGCATGGGCAATCGCCCCCGCGCACATCGGGCAGGGTTCCAGCGTCACCCACAGATCGCACCCCTCCAGCCGTTCCTGGCCGAGCGCGGCGGCAGCAGCGCGAATCGCCAGCACTTCGGCATGGGCCGTGGGGTCACACAGCGCACGCGGCCGGTTGTGCGCGGCGGCAATCACCTGCCCCCCCTTGACGATAACTGCGCCGATCGGCACTTCGCCCGCAGCAGCGGCGGCATGCGCCTGTTGCAGCGCCAGTTTCATCGGTTCGGGCAGGGGCCAGCGGGTCATTGATCCTGCCGGTAACACAGAATCGGCAGGCAGCAAGGCATTCGGACAAGCGAATCCTTGACTTCCCCGGTTGATTCGATCATGGCGCCACCTTCCAGATAGATCATCAGAACACGAAGCGAGTTTTTAGCCATGTCGCGCATTTGCGAACTGACCGGTAAGGGCCGCCAGATCGGTCACAACGTGAGCCACGCCAACAACAAGACCAAGCGCGTGTTCCTCCCCAACCTGCAGAACGTCACCCTGATGTCGGAGAAGCTCGATCGCAGCTTCAAGTTCCGCGTCTCGACCCACGGCCTGCGCTCGGTGGAGCACAACGGCGGTCTCGACAACTGGCTGCTCAAGCAGGACAACACCAAGCTCAGCACGCGCGCCCTCAAGGTGAAGCGTGAGCTGGTCAAGGCTGTCGCTACCGCCGCCTGAACGGCTGCGGCACGCTGATGCCACCAAAGAGGCCGGGGTTCTTCCCCGGCCTTTTTTGTTGCCTGCGATTCGCGCGCGCAGTGCCGATGCGGCGGATCAGGCGCCGCGGGGCAGCCGCAGTTTGAGCAGCAGCGTGCGCTGCAGCCAGACCATCTCGTTGCTGTCGGAAATCAGCCAGATCGCGGTGCTGCCATCGGCTTCGGGCGTGGCGACCATGCCTTCATAGTTGTCGCGGATGCGTGGATCGCCGATCCAGGCGATCGGGCGCGGCGCCACCTGCGCGCCGGGGCGAATCGCCGCCGGATCGTCGATCATGGTGACCACGGTGCGAAACCCGCCCAGGGTGAACTTGCGCCCCAGCACCAGCAGGCGGCCATCGGGCGCCTGGGCCAGTTCCACCGGGCGATAGCCTTCGGGCATGACCAGCTCGAACCGCGCCGGCGGCTGGCCGCCACGCGGCAGGCCCGGCCAGATCAGCCCGGGATGGCGCCGGCGCGACCACCAGTGGGCAAAGACCTCGCCGATCACCACGGTGCGACCGTCGGCCAGCTGGCGCAATGCCTCTGGCCCCTGGTTGTTGGGCCATTCCAGCAGCACCGGCGCAGCGATCTTGCGGTCGCGGTTGAAATCCGGGCTGAACAGGTGAAACTCGCCCGCCCCTTCATAGCCGATCAGCACTTGGCCAGTGCGGGGATCGACCGAGACGGATTCGCTATCGGTATCGATTTCCTGGCCGGGCCATGCCGGATGAATGGTTTCGCGCTGCCAGGTGCGCCAGGGCTGCGGCTGATCGGGCCGGGTGAACACCATCACCGCATTGCGATCGCTCACCGCCAGCAGATCGCGCCGGTTGCGCACCGCGAGCGCCGAAAAATTGCCGAATTCGCGATCAGGGCTGGTCAGCTGCCAGGCCCCCACCAGCGTCAGCGCGCCATAGCGGGGCAGCACGCCACCTGCTCTCAAGCCCGGCAGCAGATCGTGATAGAACACCCGTTTGTCACGGTTGGGCGGCGGAAACGGCTGGCGCACATAGATCGTGGGCACCAAGGCCAGCACGAGCAGGAAAAGGGCAAGACGGCGCATCGCCTGCGGCCTTGGCACGGATGACCGATGCGGGAAAGTCCTGCGGCGATCAGGCCGGCAGGAAAATCATGCCCTTGCCGTTCATGCAATAGCGCTTGCCGGTGGGCGGCGGGCCATCGTCGAAGACATGGCCCAGGTGTCCGCCACAGCGCCGGCAATAGACCTCGGTCCGGTCCATCCCGAACGAGCTGTCGCTGCGCAGGCCCACGGCGCCGGGCAGCGGCTTCCAGAAGCTGGGCCAGCCCGTGCCGCTATCAAACTTGGTGGCAGAGGCGAACAGCGGCTGGCGATCGGCGGCGCAGGCAAAAGTGCCCTTGCGGTGCTCGTTCAGCAGCGGAGAGCTGAACGGCCGCTCGGTGCCGGCCTCGCGCAGGATGTAGAACTGTTCGGGGGTAAGCAGCCGGCGCCATTCCGCCTCGCTGTGCTGCACCGGAAAGGCTTCTTTCGGGGCGGCCGGGCGGGCGCGGCAGGCGCCGGCCATGGGCATGGCAAGCCCGGCGCCCAGCCAGCCCAGAAGGCGGCGGCGCGACGGATTGGCGGAAGGGGGGGCTGAGCCGTTCGTCATCACCATGCGGGGCCTTATCGGGCTGGCGGGCAACCGGGGCAAGATGGCCTCGCGGGCAGGGCGGGGGGGCAGGCCATGATGGCAACCTGCCCGCGAGACACGATCCTTATCCCTCACCCTGCCTGAACCGATCCTGAGCGCTGCGGTCAGCCTTCAGCAAGCCAAGCAGGCCACCCTTGCCCACCTTGCGCCCCCTGGCCGGGCCAGACTTCATCACGGTGCGGCGGAACAGCTGCGCGCCGGTGCGCACGATCAGCATCACGCACAGCGCCTGCCAGCCCAGCGCCAGCAGGTGTGGCCAGATCACCGGATCGCGCGCGGCGCGGGCCAGCATGGCAAAGGGCGAGGAAAGCGGAAACACCCGCGCTGCCCAATCCACCCAGCTGCCGGGCCGGGCCAGGGCATAGCTGGCAAAGAAGAACACCATCAGTTGCAGCATGGTGACCGGCATCGACAGCGTCTGCACCTCGCGCACGGTGGTGGCCATGCCGCCGATCGACAGGAACAGCGAGCCAAGCAGCAGGTAGGCCATGGCGAAATAGAGGAAGCCCAGCAGGATGAACGCCGGCCAGCCCACCGCCGGCGCAGCCAGCAGCGGCAGCGATTTCATGCCCATGACCATCAGCCCACCCCAGGCCGCGCCCCACACCGCCATGCCCACCAGGCTCACGCCCAGCATGGCAAACAGCTTGCCCAGGAACAGCGCATCCATGGGGATCGAGGCGGCCAAGACCTCGATGATCTTGTTGGCCTTTTCCTCCACCAGGTTGGACAGCACCATGCCCGCCAGCAGCATGGTGAGCAGGAACAGCGCCACTTGGCCGGCCTGCGCGGTGCTGACCTGGCCGCTCTGCACCGAGGCCGCGCTGCTGGCCACCTCGTCCACCGCGACGGGCGGCAGGGCGGCCGGCGCCACGCTTTGCGCATGGGCGGCAAACAGCGCGATCATGCCCTGCCACATCCGCGCCCGCTCGGGCGTGGCGGTCAAGACCGGATGGGCGAGGCTGCCCGACACCACCGCGGCAAGCTGGCCCACCGGCTTGCCATGCTCCATCAGGCCGGATGCGCCGGCGCGATGAGCGCCGGCAAGTGCGGCACGCGCATCATAGGTGCGCCCACCCCATGGCGCATCGAGCACGACGAAATCGGGCACGTCGCCCGGCATGGCATCGGCCAGGGCACGATGGGCGTCGATCATCCGCGCCGCCTCGTCGGCCGGCAGGGCAATGCCGATCTGGGGATTGTCGAGATCGCGCTGCACCTTGGCGCCGATCGCGCCGGCCATGCCGCCCACGATGATCGGAAACAGCGGCCCGAGCAGGAAAAACACAAAGCTCTTGGAAAAGATCACCGCCACGAAATCGCGGCGGGCGATCACCCAGGCGGCGCGCAGCTTTTCGGGAATCATGCCGCCTTCTCCTGCCCGGTTGCGTTTTCTTCCAAGGCACGCGCGGCGGCCTCTCCGGCGATGGCCACGAACGCGTCGTGCAGCCCGGGCCGCTCGATCGATAGCGAAAGAATGCCCGCGTCGCCTTCGATCAGGGCGCGCAGCAGGGGTTCAACGCCGCTTTCGGGCAGGGTGAAATGCCAGAACGCGCCCTCGCCCCGCGCATCGGCCGGCAGGGCCGCCCGCCAGGCGCCATCGCGCGCGCGGGTTTCCAGCCGCACCTGCGGGCGCAGCCGGTCTCGCGCGTCGTCCACCAGCCCGGCAAACGGCACCTTGCCCCCGGCGATGATCGCCACCTGGTCGCACAACCGTTCGGCATGGGCGATGACATGGGTGGAAAAGATCACCGTGGTGCCACCGTGCGCCAGGGCGCGGATCATCTTTTCCAGCTTGCCCTGGTTGAGCGCGTCGAGCCCCGAGAACGGCTCGTCAAACACCACCAGTTCGGGTTGGTGGACCAGCGTGCCGAGCAACTGCACCTGCTGCGCCATGCCCTTGGACAGCTGGCGGATCTGGCGATCGGCAGCATAGCCCAGACCGTGCTCTTCCAGCAGTTCGCGCGCCCGCGCCCGCCCGGTCTTGAGCGGCACGCCGCGCAGCGCGGCCAGAAACGCGATGGCCTCGGTCGCTTTCATCGCCGGATAGAGCCCGCGCTCTTCGGGCAGATAGCCGATTCGCCGCGCCACATCGGTCGGGCGTTCATGGCCCAGCACGCGGCGCACGCCCGCATCAGGATCGATAATGCCCAGCAGCATGCGCAGCGTGGTGGTCTTGCCCGCACCGTTGGGGCCAAGAATGCCATAGATGGCGCCGCGCGGCACGCGGATGTCCACCCCGTCCACGGCGGTGAAGCCATCGAACCGCTTGACCAGCCCGCGCGCCTCGATCGCCCAATCGCCGTCTTGCCCAATCGTCATCGCCACGCCATGCCCCTTTTGATTGGTCCACATAGCCCCATGAACGCAAGAGACGGAAGACTTGGTTAAAACCCCGCCTGCCCCGCTGGAACAACGCCTGCGCGAAGAGGCGCTGCGCCTGGGCTTTGCCACCTGCGGCATTGCCCCGGCGGCAGACGACCCGCAGCGCAGCGCGCACCTGCACCAGTGGCTGGCCGATGGGCGCCATGGCAGCATGGAATGGATGGAAACCCGCAAGGAACAGCGCCAGGGGCCGCAATCACTGTGGCCGCAGGCGCAAAGCGTGATCGCCCTGGGCATGAGCTATGCCCCCGCGCACGATCCGCTGGCCCTGGCCGATGTGCCCGATCGCGGCCGGATTTCGGTCTATGCCCAAGGCGTGGATTATCACGACGTGATCAAGCGCGCGCTCAAGGCGCTGGCCCGCTGGCTGGTGGCGACCGAGCCTAACGCCGAGGTCAAGGTCTTTGTCGATACCGCGCCGGTGATGGAAAAGCCGCTGGGCCAGGCGGCCGGGCTGGGCTGGCAGGGCAAGCACACCAACCTGGTCAGCCGCCGCCACGGTTCATGGCTGTTCCTGGGCGCGATCTATACCACGCTGCGCCTTGCGCCCGACGCGCCCCATGCCGATCGCTGCGGCAGTTGCACCGCCTGCCAGGATGCCTGCCCCACCGGCGCGTTTCCCGCGCCCTATCAGCTCGATGCGCGGGCGTGCATTTCCTATCTTACGATCGAGCACAAGGGGCCGGTGGACGAACGCTATCGCGCCGCGCTGGGCAACCGCATCTATGGCTGCGACGATTGCCTGGCGGTGTGCCCATGGAACCGCTTTGCCCAGGCGGCAGCCGACAACCGCGCGTTCCTGCCCCGCGCCGAACTGGTGGCGCCGCGCCTGGCTGAACTGCTGGCACTTGACGATGCCACGTTCCGCCAGGTCTTTGCCGGCTCCCCGATCAAGCGGATCGGGCGCGATCGCATGGTGCGCAACTGCCTCTATGCCGCAGGCAACAGCGGCGACGCCGCGCTGGTCGCGCCAGTGCGCGCGCTGCTGGATGATCCCGATCCGGCCGTGGCCGATGCCGCGCGCTGGGCCCTGGCGCGGCTCGCCTGAATTACATCAGCCTGAATCACATCAGATCGTGAAGCTTTCGCCGCAGCCGCAGGTGCCCTTGGCATTGGGATTGGCAAAGACGAAGCCGGCCTGGAAATCGTCTTCCACCCAGTCCATCGTGCTGCCGACCAGGTAGAGCACCGAGGCGCCATCGATGAACAAGGTGCCGCCGGGGGTCTCGATCCGCTCGTCCATGGGATTGGCAGCGTTCACATAGTCCACCGAATAAGCCAGGCCCGAGCAGCCGCGGCGCGGGGTGGACAGCTTGACGCCGATGGCATCGGCCGGGGCGCTGGCCATCAGCGTGGCGATGCGCGCCTGCGCCGATGGCGTCAGGATCACCGCGGCGGGGCGCTGGCGGGTTTGCGGGCGGGTGCGGGTTTCGGTCATGGTTCAGAGCATCCCGAGTTCGAGCTTGGCATCATCGCTCATCTTCTGCGGGTCCCACGGCGGGTCCCACACCAGGTTCACTTCGGCATCGCGCACGCCGGGCACCGCGCTCACGCGCAGTTCCACTTCGCCGGGCATCGATTCGGCCACCGGGCAATGCGGCGTGGTCAGCGTCATGGTCACGGCCACGTGCCCGTCTTCGGCCACATCGACGCCGTAGATCAGCCCCAGATCATAGATATTGACCGGGATTTCCGGGTCAAAGATGTCGCGCAGCGCGGCAACCACGCCTTCGTAGATTTCGCCGCCCGGCTCGCCCGGGTTCACCCCTTGCGGCTTTTCCGCCAGGAAGCCCGAGAGATAGTCGCGCTTGCGCTCGCCGGTCGCTTCAACCGGGGCGGCTTCGGCCGCCGGTTCGGGAATATCGTCCACATGGGCCCGGCGCGGCGGGTTCACCGCATCGACTTCCTCAACCGTGAAGCGGGGGGTATCGGCGCTCATCCGAAGATCCTCAAGGTTCGCGCGATGCCACGCACCAGCGCAGCGACATCGCTTTCATCGTTATAGACGCCAAAGCTGGCGCGGGCCGTGGCCGGCACGCCCAGATGCTCCATCAGCGGCTGGGCGCAGTGGTGGCCGGCGCGGATCGCCACGCCTTCTTCGTCCAATATGGTGCCAAGGTCGTGCGGATGCACCCCTTCGATCACGAAACTGACGATCCCGGCGGCATCGTCGGGGCCAAACAGGCGCACGGCATTGAATTCGCGCAGTGCCTCGCGCGCCGTGCGCACCAGCGCGGTTTCGTGGGCATGGATGGCATCAAGCCCCAGGCCCTGGACGAAATCCACCGCGACGCCCAGGCCGATCGCCTCGACGATGGCGGGGGTGCCCGCCTCGAACCGCTGCGGCGCCGGGGCAAAGGTGGTGCCGGCAAACGCAACGCGATCGATCATCGCCCCGCCGCCCTGCCACGGCGGCATGGCATCGAGCAGCTCGGCCTTGGCATAGAGCGCGCCGATGCCGGTCGGGCCATAGAGCTTGTGCCCGGAAAACACATAGAAATCGACGTCGAGCGCCTTCACGTCGACGGTCAGGCGCGGCACTGCCTGGCAGCCATCGATGAGGATTCGGGCGCCCACGCCATGGGCCAGCGCCACCGCGCGCGACACATCGAGCACGCTGCCCAGCACGTTGGACACATGGCCCAGCGCCACCAGCTTGTGTGCGCCGGTCAGCATGCGCTCGGCCGCGTCCAGATCGATCTGCCCATCGGCGGTCAGCGGGCAGACATCGATGGCAATGCCGGTGCGCTGCGCCAGCAGTTGCCAGGGCACGATGTTGGAATGGTGCTCCAGCATCGAGAGCAGCACGCGGTCCCCGGCCTTGAGATTGGCCAGGCCCCAGGTCTGCGCCACCAGGTTGATCGCCTCGGTCGCGCCGCGCGTGAACACGATCTCGCCCTCGTGCGCGCCGAGCAGGCCCGCCACCTTGCGCCGCGCCGCTTCAAAGCCCAGCGTCATCTCGGCCGAGCGGGTATAGACCCCGCGATGCACCGTGGCATAGTCCACGCCGATGGCGCGGGTTACCGCATCGATCACCACCTGCGGCTTTTGCGCGGTGGCGCCGGTATCGAGATAGTGCCAGCGCGACCCGTCAGGATTGGCAAGGCCCGGCCAATCGGCGGCCTGCGTCAGCGCCGTGGCGGCAAGCGTGGTCATAGCAACCCTCCCAGCGCCGCGAGCGCGGCCTGCGTCAGCACCTCTTCCTCGGGCGCGTCGACAAAGGCTTCGGCGATGAAGGCCTGCAGCATCAGCTTCTTGGCTTCTGCCGACGGCAGCCCGCGCGATTGCAGGTAGAACAGGCCTTGGGCGTCGAGTTCGCCCACGGCGCAGCCATGCGCGCACTTCACGTCGTCGGCATAGATTTCCAGTTCCGGCCGGGCATTGGCCGTGGCGGTACGATCGAGCAGCATGGCGCGGATCGACTGTTCGCCGTCGGTGCCCACCGCCCCACGATCGACCACCACGCGGCCGAGATAGGTGCCGGTCGCCTGGCCCGCCAGAACCGAGCGGACGACCTGGCTCGACACGGCATCAGGCTCGGCGTGGATCACTTCGGTGACGATTTCCACCGTCTGGTTGCCGCCACCCAGCTGCGCCGCGCCGAGGTGGAACCGCGCGCCCTTGGCCAGGCGCACTTTTACCGCGATGCGGCCATAGGCGCTGCCGGCATTGAGCAGGCGCAGATCATACTGCGCGCCTTCGCCCAGGGTGATCACCAGATCGCGCGCCTCGGGCGCATCGCCAGCGAGGACCACCGACAGGCTGCCGCTGGTGCCCGCCGCCACGTCCACCGCCTGCGCGGGCAGCGGCCACAGCGTGGCCAGCGCCGCCAGATCGGCATAGCGGAACGCCTCGTCCGCCCGGGTTGGCAGAAGCGCCGCCGTGGTCACGCCACCGCCTCGTAACCGTGCTGTTCCAGTTCCAGCGCGAGTTCGGCCCCGCCCGAGCGGACGATGCGGCCGCCGGCGAGGACGTGGACGAAATCGGGCTTCACGTAATCGAGCAGGCGCTGGTAGTGCGTGATCAGCAGCACGGCCTTGTCGGGCTTGCGCATGATCGCGTTGATGCCTTCGCCACAGATGCGCAGCGCATCGATGTCGAGGCCCGAATCGGTTTCATCCAGGATCGCCAGCTTGGGATCGAGAATGCCCATCTGGACCATCTCGGCGCGCTTCTTCTCGCCGCCGGAAAAGCCCACGTTCACCGGGCGCTTGAGCATGTCCATGTCCATGCGCAAAAGGTCGGCCTTTTCGCGCGCCAGCTTGAGGAAAGCGCCGCCCGACAGCGGCTCTTCCCCACGCTGCTTGCGCTGCGCGTTGAGCGCCTCGCGCAGGAACTGCACGTTGGACACGCCGGGGATTTCCACCGGATACTGGAAGCCCAGGAACAGCCCGGCCGCCGCGCGCTCGTGCGGGTCCATGGCGAGCAGGTCTGCACCATCGAAATCCACGCTGCCGCCGGTCACGTCATAGCCGGGACGGCCGCCCAGGGTATAGGCCAGCGTCGATTTGCCCGCGCCGTTGGGACCCATGATCGCGTGGATCTCGCCCGCCTTGATGGTGAGCGAAAGCCCCTTGAGAATGGCCTTGCCGGCGATTTCGTTGGAGAGGTCACTTATCGTCAGCATTGCGTTTTCCGCTCGAGCAATTGGCTAGGAAGTCGGCGCGAACCTCGTCGAACAGGTCGCGCCACGATTTTTCGATGGCTTTCACGTCGTCCAGCTCCTTTTGCCGGGCGTCGATCTGGCCAAGGGCAGTGGCCGCCGTGGCCGCGCCGCTGGGGCTGGGCGTGCCAGCGATCTGCGCATCGAGCAGCGCGGCGCGTTCCTGCGCGATCGCGCGCTGCTCGGCATAGACGGCAGCGGCAAATTCGGTGCGGCGGTGCGGCTCGCTGGTCGCCATGGCGCGCATGGCCTGCTTGTCGCACTTCTGCACCGCGGCCAGTGCCGGGGCGCTGTCAGGCGCGGTGACGGTGGCCAGCGCCATGATGAGCAGGGCACTCATCCCACGCTGCCTTCCAGGCTGATGCCGAGCAGCTTTTGCGCTTCCACGGCAAATTCCATCGGCAGCTGCTGCAGAACTTCCTTGGCAAAGCCGTTGACGATCAGCGCCACGGCCTGTTCCTGGTCCAGCCCGCGCTGCATCGCGTAGAACAGCTGGTCATCGCTGATCTTGCTGGTCGTCGCCTCGTGCTCGATCGTGGCCGAAGGGTTTTTCACCTCGATATAGGGCACGGTGTGCGCGCCGCATTCTCCGCCCAGCAGCAGGCTGTCACACTGGGTGAAATTGCGCACGCCCTCGGCCTGCGGCGCCACGCGCACCAGACCGCGATAGGTATTGTTGGACTTGCCCGCGCTGATCCCCTTGGACACGATGGTCGAGCGGCTGCGCTTGCCGTTGTGGATCATCTTGGTGCCGGTATCGGCCTGCTGATAGTTGTTGGTGACGGCGACCGAATAGAATTCGCCGACCGAATCCTCGCCATTCAAGACGCAGCTGGGATACTTCCACGTGACGGCCGAGCCGGTTTCCACCTGGGTCCACGACACCTTGGACCGCGCGCCCTGGCACAGCGCGCGCTTGGTCACGAAGTTGTAGATGCCGCCCTTGCCCTGCGCGTCGCCAGGATACCAGTTCTGCACCGTGGAATACTTGATCTCGGCATCGTCGAGCGCAACGAGTTCGACCACCGCGGCATGCAGCTGGTTCTCGTCACGCTGGGGGGCGGTGCAGCCTTCCAGGTACGAGACATAGGCGCCCTTGTCGGCGACGATCAGGGTGCGTTCGAACTGCCCGGTGTTTTCCGCATTGATGCGGAAATAGGTCGACAGCTCCATCGGGCAGCGCACGCCTTCGGGAATGTAGACGAAGGTGCCATCGGAAAAGACCGCGCAGTTCAAGGCAGCAAAGAAATTGTCGTGCATCGGCACGACTTTGCCCAGCCAGCGCCGCACCAGATCGGGATATTCGCGGATCGCCTCGCTGATCGAGCGGAAGATGACGCCGGCTGCCTCCAGCTCCTTGCGGAACGTGGTGGCGACCGAGACGCTGTCGAACACCGCGTCCACCGCCACCTTGCGCGCGCCTTCCACGCCGGCGAGCACTTCCTGCTCGGCCAGCGGAATGCCCAGCTTTTCATAGACGCGCAGGATTTCGGGATCGACCTCGTCCAGCGACTTGGGGCCATCCTTCTTCTTGGGCGCGGCCCAGTAATAGGCGTCCTGGTAGTCGATCGGCGGAATGTTCAGCTTGGCCCAGTCGGGCATCGGCATGGTCTGCCAGTGGCGATAGGCCTTGAGCCGCCATTCCAGCATCCACTCCGGCTCGTCCTTCTTGGCCGAGATGAAGCGCACGGTATCTTCCGACAGCCCCTTGGGGCCGTATTCCTGCTCGATATCCGCAACCCAGCCGTGCTCGTATTCCGCCACGCGGGCGGCAGCGTCGCGGGCGGCCTGGTCCTTTACCGGCGTGTCGTTCAGGGTTTCTTCGGTCATGCGGGCAACTCGGCAGGAATGGGGGACGCGGGCGGCACCATGGCCGCCGCGGGGGTGGCCAGATGGCCGGTTTGGGCCGGGCGGGCAAGCTGCACCAGCGACACGCTTGAAAGCGCGGCGCGCAGCGCAGCATCCACCGCCGGCCAGTGCGGGCGCACCATGCAGGCGCCTTCCAGCGTGCAATCGCCGCGCCCATGCCCGCTGCAGGCGGCCATGGCAATCGGCCCTTCGACCGCCTCGATCACATCAGCCAGGCTGATCGCGGCCGCCGGGCGCGCCAGCTTGAGCCCGCCGCGCGCGCCGCGCACCGACTTGAGCAGGCCGGCCGCCGACATCTTGCTGACCAGCTTCTGCACGGTCGGCGCGGGCAAGCCGGTTTCGGCAGCGAGCTGCTGGGCCGAGAGCAGGGGGCGATCGGCCGCGTGGCAGCCGCAATGGCGCGCGGCAGCGCACATCATGACAACAGCATAGTCAGCCATGCTCGACAATCGCATCGCACCTGCTCGCAACCGTGGGTGGGGTCGGCCCGATTCCGCCGTTTCGACAGGCGTGCGCAAATCAGACCGAATCGCTCCGGTTATCTAGGCGCGCCGCCCCGCGCTGGCAAGGGCACCTGTCCCGTGCTGCATGAGCGAAAATCGGGCTGGGCAGCGCCGGCCGGGCTTGGCATAGGGGCAGCCAGGCGCGTGGTGCGCCGCTCGGGAAAAGCATGACCAGTCCAACGCTTGCCGCGCTGCTGCTGTCGGCGCTCGCCATGACCGCGATCGTCGCGGTGCGCTATGTGGCGGCCAGCGGGCTGTTTGCCTGGCTTACCCAGCGGCGCCTGCCCGGCCATTATGCCGGGCTCGAGGCGCAGATCCGCCGCGAGATCGGCTGGAGCCTGGCCTCGGCGGCGATCTATGGCGTGCCCGCCGGGATCATCGCCTGGGGCTGGCAGCAGCACGGGTGGACCCGCATCTATGCCGATCCCCACGCCTATCCGCTGTGGTGGATGCCGGTGTCGCTGCTGGTCTATCTGTTTGCCCACGATACCTGGTTCTATTGGACGCATCGCTGGATGCACCGGCCGCGCGTGTTTCGTAGCGTGCATGCCATCCACCATGCCAGCCGCCCGCCCACGGCCTGGGCCGCGATGAATTTCCACCCGATCGAAGCGGCCGTGGTCGGCCTGTTCATTCCAGCGCTGGTCTTCGTGGTGCCGATCCAGGCCGGCGTGCTGGCCTGCGTTCTGGTGGTGATGACGGTGATGGGCGTGACCAACCACATGGGCTGGGAGATCTTTCCGGCTGGTCTGGTTCATTCCCGGGCAGGGAAGTGGCTGATAACGGCCAGCCATCATCATCAGCATCACGAGCGGTATCGGTGCAACTACGGCCTCTATTTTCGCGTATGGGATCGCCTTTGCGGCACGGACGCCGGCCTTGCCGGCTGGCACGAAAGGAAAGCGCGATGACGGCCGGGCCGATTCGCCGGACCGCGATTCGCCACGTGGCGATGCGCAAGCTGGCCCTGCGGGGATTCGCACTGCGGGGATTGGCGCTCGGCACCCTGGCGCTCAGCCAGGGCGGCGCGGTGCTGCCCGATCGCACCACGGTGCTGGTCGATGTGGTGGGCCTGCGCTCGCACAAGGGGCTGATCCAGGCCTGCCTCACCGCCGATCCGGGCACCTTTCCCGATTGCGAGAAAGACCCGCAGGCCCTGCACCAGACCGTTCCTGCCGCCGGAAACGACGTGATCGCGTTCCAGCACGTGCTGCCTGGCCGCTATGCCGTGGCGCTGTTCCACGATGAAAACGCCAATGGCCGGCTCGACAAGATGTTCATGATGCCGCGCGAGGGCTTTGGCTTTTCGCGCGATGCGCCGATCCGGTTTGGCCCGCCGCGCTTTTCCGCCGCCGCCTTTACCCTGGGCGAAGCGCAGATGACCACGTCGATCCGCATGCGCTATCTGCTTTGACCCAGGGCGCCCCTTCCCAACTGCAACCGGGTGAGGCCCAGCCCGGTGAGGCCCAGCCCGGTGGGGCACTGGCGCCGTTCCGCTATCCCGCGTTCCGCGCGATCTGGACGGCCAACCTGGTCTCGAACCTGGGATCGATGATCCAGTCGGCCGCGGCCGCCTGGCTGATGACCGAGTTGACGCGCAGCCATGTGCTGATCGCGCTGGTGCAATCATCGTCCAGCCTGCCGATCCTGCTGCTGGGCCTGTTCGCCGGGGCGATCGCCGACAACTTTGACCGCCGCCGCGTGATGATCTGGGCCCAGACCGCCATGCTGGTGGTTTCCGCGGCACTGGCGGTGCTGGGCTATCGCGGCGCGCTGGGGCCACTGACACTGCTGCTGCTCACCCTGATGGTGGGCATGGGCACCGCGATCAACCAGCCGGCCTGGCAGGCTTCGGTGCGGTTGCAGGTGGGCAAGGCCGATCTGCCCCAGGCGATCGCGCTCAATTCCATGTCCAACAACCTGGCGCGCAGCGTGGGCCCGGCGCTGGGCGGGGTGCTGATCTCGATCCTGAGCGTGAGCGCGGCTTTTGCCGCCAATGCGATCAGCTATGTCGGCATGCTGGTGGTACTGGCGCGCTGGCGGCCAGAGGCGCGCGCGCCGCAGCGCCAGCCCATGCTGCAATCGATCAAGGTTGGCCTCGTGTTCTGTGCCGGCTCGGTCCCGATCCGCAAGGTGCTGCTGCGCGGGGCGATGTTCGGCCTGGGTGCGAGCGCGTTCCAGGCGCTGATCCCCGCCGTGGCGCACGACACCCTGGCCGGGACCGAGCTGGACTATGGCCTGATTCTCGGATCGTTCGGCGTCGGGTCGATCGTCAATGCGATGTGGATCACCAAGGCGCGCCGCCGCTTTGGCGCCGAGACGATCATCACCGGCGCGACGGTCGGCTTCATCGGCGCGCTGCTCCTGCTGGCCCAGGCCCACAGCCTGCCGATCGCCATGGTCGCCGGCTTTGTCGGCGGATCGGGCTGGGTCGCCGCGCTGACCAGCCTCAACGTCGCCATGCAGTTGCGCTCGCCCGAGGCCATCCTGGGGCGCTGCCTGTCGCTTTACCAGGCGATCACGTTCGGCTCGATGGCGGTGGGCGCGTGGGTCTGGGGCTGGGTCGCCGATCAGCGTGGCCTGGGCTTCGCGCTCCATGCCGCCGCGCTCTGGCTGGTCGGCAATCTCGTGCTGCGCCTGTTCGTGCCGATGCCCGCGCGCGAGGAAGGCCGCGTCGATACCGTCAAGGAACCCGCGCCGCGCGGCGCAGCCCCCCGCAAAGGTTGATCCCGTGACCGATACCCGCCCCTTGCGCTCTGCGCTCTACATGCCCGCCAGCAATGCCCGCGCCCTTGCCAAGGCGCGCAGCCTCGATTGCGATGCAGTGGTGCTCGATCTGGAAGACGCGGTCGCGCCCGATCACAAGGCGTCAGCCCGCGCCGCCCTGGTGGCCGAAGCGCAGGCCGGCGGCTTTGGCCATCGCCGCCTGATCGCGCGCTGCAACGGGCTGGATGGCCCCTGGGGGCAGGAAGACCTGGCAGCGCTGGCCGCCGCGCCGATCGAGGCCGTGCTGGCCCCCAAGGTGGCGGACGCTGCCGATATCGTGACGCTGTCGGCCGCGATGGACCGCGCCGGCTTTGCCAGCGATGTGCGGCTGTGGGTGATGATCGAAACCCCGCGCGCCGCCCTGGCGGTGGAGCGGATCGCCGATTGCGCCGCCACCACGCGCCTGGCTGGCCTGGTGCTGGGCCTCAACGATCTGGCCAAGGACACCGGCATGGTCCAGGCGCCGGGCCGCGCCGCGTTTGTGCCGCTCATGGCCCAGGCTGTGCTGGCTGCCCGCGCCAACGGCCTGATCGTGCTCGACGGGGTGTGCAACGCGATCGATGACCTTGCCCTGCTCGAGGCCGAATGCACCCAGGCGCGCGCCTTTGGCTTTGACGGCAAGACCCTGATCCACCCCGCCCAGTTGGCGCTGGCGAACCGCGTGTTTGCCCCGGGCGCGGCCGAACTGGCCGAGGCTGAGGCGATCGTGGCGGCCTTTGCCGATCCGGCCAATGCCGGCCTTGGCGCGCTGCGCGTCAACGGCAAGATGGCCGAACTGCTGCACCGTGACATGGCCGAGCGGCTGCTGGCCAAGGCCCGCGCCATCGCCGCGCGGGGTTAGACCTGAACGCCAGCAACACCTTCCAAACACCCGGAAATCCCATCGGCGCAACTTAATCGCTTCTTCACCATGTTGCGCCAGACTGGGGCAAGGAGCGTGACGAGGGCTTGGTAATGGACAGCATGCGCGGATTTGCCGACGAACCCGGCCCCTTGGGCCTGTTTGCCGGCAGCGATCCGGACGATGACCTGCTCGAAAGCGATCTGGTCGATCAGCCGCTGCCGCCGCTGATGGGCGCGGACGAGCGGCGCATGCAGGTGCGCGCCTACAATTTCTGGGCCGGCATGCTGGGCGACAGCCGCCTGCCGCTGGTTGGCCCGCTGCTTTCCGGGCAGTGGCCCGATTTTGCCGATCATTCGGTGCTGCTGCAGTTCGACGCCGGGCTCGACGATCCCGCCATCGCCTATGTCGGCGATGCCTTGCTGGCCGATTGCGAGGGCCAGGCCCCGCTGGCGCGGTTGAGCCAGGTGCCCGGCCGCTCGATCCTGTCGCGCATCACCGATCACTACATGCAGATCGTGGCCAACGAGGCGCCGATCGGGTTCGAGGCGGAATTCGCCAACCAGCGCGGGCGCACGATCCTCTACCGCGGTATCCTGCTGCCGTTCTCATCCAGTGGTGACACGCTCGACTACATCTATGGCGTGATCAACTGGAAGGAACTGGCCGACCAGGCGACGACCAACGAACTCATGGCCGAAATCGGCCTGGTGCTGGGCGAAAAGAAACCGCGCCGCAAGGCGGTGACCGCCCTGCGCGGTGGCGATGGCGCAGACGGTGGCGCGACGCATACGCGCCCCGACCTGCCGCTACCTGCCTTTGCCGATCCCGCCCCGAGCGGCGCAGAGCCGGGCGAGCCCTGGGGCAGCCTGGCCGATTCGCTGGGGCAGTGGGCCGATGGCCCGGTGCGCCCGCGCGATCCGCGCAACCTGTCACCCCAAGATGCCGGGGCAGACGCCGATGAACTCGACCTGGGCGAAGTGGCGCTGGAAATCCTGCCCGCGCTCGATCTCGCCCCGCTCGATCCCTTTGCGCAGGACGCCTTTCCCACCGCCGCCTTTGCCGAAGGGCTGGAACAGCCCGAGCCCGACAGCCTGGCCGATTGGCTGGCCAGCGCCCGCGCCATGGCCGAACTGGCGCTGGGCAGCGAAGATCGCACCCGCCACGCGCTCTATGCCGCGATCGGCCGCGCCTGGGACTTTGCCCTGGCGGCAGAGGCAGAGCCCGATGATCTGGCCGCACTGGTGGCCGATGCCGGCCTGACGATGCAGGCGCGCGCGCCGCTGATCCCGGTGGTCAAGCTGGTGTTCGGCGCGCAGTACGACAAGACGCGGCTGACCGAATATGCCACTGCCCTCGCCCATGCCCATCGCCTGGGCCTGTCACGCGGCGAACTGGCCGGGTTCCTCGCCAACACGCCGGGCGGCCTCAAGGGCGTGGTGGCGGCCGAACGCCGCCTGCGCCGCAGCGAGGAAGGCCAGGCGCGCAGCGATCCGCGTGCCGCGCTCGAAGCCTCGCTGCGCACCCTGCCGGCGCGGGGCCTGGCAGACATTCCCGCCGATGGTCGCGAATTCTCGCTGGTGATGGTGCGGCGCATGCCCGACGGCACCCTGGCCGTGCTGGGCGAAGTGCTGGACGATGAACCGCTGCTGGAACGCGCTGCCCGCCGCCTAATGAACTGACGGCCATTGAACTGACGGCGGGCGCGTATCAGGCGTCAGGCCAGCGCGGCCTTGAGATCGTCCACCAGGTCGGTGCGTTCCCACGGGAACAGATCGCCTTCGGGCGTGCGGCCAAAGTGGCCATAGGCCGCCGTCACGCCATAGATCGGCTTGTTGAGCGACAGGCCCACGCGGATGCCGCGCGGCGTCAACCCGCCCAGGCGCTGCTTGGCGACGAGTTCCACCGCGCGTTCCAGCGTGGCATCGTCCACCGTGCCGGTGCCGTGGGTATCGACATAGAGCGAGAGCGGCTGCGACACGCCGATGGCATAGGCCACCTGGATCGTGCAGCGCTTGGCCAGGCCCGCTGCCACGATGTTCTTGGCGATATAGCGCGTGACATAGGCGGCCGAACGGTCGACCTTGGTCGGGTCCTTGCCCGAAAACGCGCCGCCGCCATGGGGCGCCGCGCCGCCATAGGTATCGACGATGATCTTGCGCCCGGTCAGGCCAGCATCGCCATCGGGGCCACCGATTTCAAAGCTGCCGGTGGGGTTGATGTGATAGACCGTCTGGTCCGACAGCAGCTCTGCCGGGATCACCGCGGCCACGGCCTGCTTCACCCAGGCTTTCAGTTCGGCATCCTTGGCGCCTTCGTCATAGCCCGGCTTGTGCTGGGTGGAGACGACGATCGCGGTGCAGGCCGCCGGGCTGCCGTCCTTGAAGCGCAGGGTCACCTGGCTCTTGGCATCGGGCTCGAGGAACGGCGCGGCGCCGGAATGGCGATCGGCGGCCAGGCGCTGCAGGATCTTGTGGCTGTAATCGAGCGTCGCCGGCATGAGATCGGGCGTCTCGTCGCAGGCAAAGCCGAACATGATGCCCTGGTCGCCGGCGCCTTCGTCCTTGTTCTCGCCAGCATCCACGCCCTGGGCAATGTGCGCCGATTGGGCGTGCAGGTTGTTTTCAAAGCGGAAGTTTTCCCAGTGGAAGCCTTCCTGCTCATAGCCGATGCGCCGCACGGTGGCGCGCACCACGGCTTCCACTTCCTCGCGCACGCCCGGCGCCCATTCGCCCTTGGCATCCATGATGCCACGGCCACGGATTTCGCCGGCCAGCACCACCAGGTTGGTCGTCGTCAGCGTTTCGCAGGCGATGCGCGCCTCGGGATCCTTGCTCAGGAACAGGTCGACGATGGCGTCGCTGATCTGGTCCGCGACCTTGTCGGGATGGCCTTCGGAGACGCTTTCGGAAGTGAACAGGTAATCGCTGCGCATGGGCAAAGGGTCCGATATAAAGCAATCTTTATGTGCCGCCTCTAGCGCGGGCGACGGCGCGAGGCAACCAGCGCAGCCAAAAGAAGCGCTCCCGCCCACAAAAGCGGCAATGTGTTGCCCATTCGCGCAAACAGCGTAGGGGGCAGCGCGGGTGGCACCAGCCCTTCCATGCGGCTGGCGACGTGGCGCGGGGCGAACGCGCGCACCCCGCCCTGGGCATCGATCACTGCCGAAATGCCGTTGGTGGTAGAGCGCAGCACCGGCATGCCTTCCTCGATCGCGCGCAGCCGGGCCTGGGCCAGGTGCTGCGGCGGGCCCCAGGCGCCGAACCAGCCGTCGTTGGATGGGTTGAACAGCACATCGGGGCGATGCGCGCGATCGATCACCTGGCCGGAAAAGACGATTTCATAGCAGATCTGCACGCCCACGCGCGGCAGGCCCAGCGCCGAGAAATCGAGCGTGCGCGGCCCCGGCCCCGACCAGTAATCGAAATCGCCCGCCACCAGGCGCGACAGGCCCAGCGGCGTCAACAGCCCGCGCATCGGCAGGTATTCGCCATAGGGCACGAGGTGCGCCTTGGCATAATGGCCCTGGATGGTGCCCTGGCTGTCGATCGCGGTCACCACGTTCCAGGCGCCGATCGGCATGGCCGCCGGGGCCGGATTGGGCGGAAAGACCAGATCGACCGCGCCGGTCAGCAGCAGCGCGCCCGGCCCGACCACGCGGCCCATGCGCGCGCGCGCCAGCAGCGGATCGCCACCATAGGTGGTGCCGGCATACCAGCCGCGCGGATAGCCCTCCTGCAGATAGTCGGGCACGCCGCTTTCGGGCCAGAGTACCAGGCGCCGCTGCCCCGGCTGGCGCGGCAGGCTGAGCGCGGCGGCGCGCTGGAACTGTTCTTCATAGCGGCTGGCGTCGTTGATCTCGTCCTGGCCGATGTTGGGCTGGACCAGTGTGAAAGGCACGCTGCCGGTGGCCTTTTGCCCGCCCAGCGGCAGCAGGAACAGCACCACCGGCACGGCAAAATGCGCCGCCGCCAGCCCCCAGCGGCGTTGCGCCCCGGCGCGCAGGGCAAACAGCCACTGCCCGGCAATCACCACGACCAGGCCCGACAGCGCATAGGTACCGAGCCACGGCAGCACACGCGCCAGGCCGGGCCGATCAAACCCGCCCAGCGCCGTGGCCGCCAGCGGATTCCACGGGAAACCGGTGCAGACCCAGCCGCGCGCCCATTCAGTCACGATCCACAGCCCGGCCAGTGCCGGCACCGGCGCCAGGCGCCAGCGCCGCCCCAGCCACCACGCCGCCAGCGTGGCCACGGCGGGAAACAGTGCAAGATAGACCGCCAGCAGCAGCACCGCGATCCAGCCCAGCCAGGCCGGCATCTGTGCCTGATAGGTAAAGGCCGTGGCGATCCAGCCATTGCCTACCGAAAAATGGCCCCAGCCCCACAGCCAGCCCACCAGCAGGGCATGGACCGGGCCGCGCGCCCGCTGCATCCGCGCTGCCAGCACGGCCAGCGCGAGCAGCGTCAACGGCCACCAGTTGAGCGGGGCAAAGCCCAGCGCCCCCAGCCCGCCAGCCACGACCAGCACGGCCGCTTCGCTGCGGCGGGTCAAACGATCATCACCCAGCGCAAGCAGCGCGGCGAAACGGGAGCGGAGCCAGGCCTTCATCGCCCGGTTCTATGCGGCCGTGGCACAGCGAGGGCAAGCGCGGTTGCGCCGGGGCGTGTGCCGCAACGAAAAAGGCGCCCGGAGTGCGGGCGCCTTTGTCATGTAGCCGGGCCTGGATCGGCCAAAAGGTTCAGCCTTCGGCGCTTTCCGGCAAGGGGTTCTTGCGCGGGCGGCCTCGGCGCTTGGGCGCGGGTGCGCCTTCGGCCGGGGCTTCGCTGGCCGGCTCGGCCGCAGGGGCAGGTGCCGGAGCGGGCGCCGGGGCTTCGGCAGCCGGCTCGCTGCGCACGCCGATCGCGGGCGGCAGGCTGGCCGGGTCGAGCCCTTCGGACACCACCGCGCTGCGGCGCGGGCGGCGTTCGGTGCGCTGCTGGCGCGGCCCACGCGGGCTGCGGCTTTCGCGGATGAACGGGTTGTCGCTCAGGTCGGTGACCGGCTCGCCTTCATCGGCCCGCACGCCTTCCAGCGGCACGGGCTGATCGACACCGGCCTCGGCCGGGCTGGCGGCCGCGGCGGGGGTGCGGCGATCTTCAAAGCGGCGGCGGCTGCCAGAACGGTCGGTACCACGGTCGGCACCACGTTCCGCGCCCCGGTCAGACCCACGATCATTGGTGCGATCGTTGCCGTTTTCGCCATGGCGCTCGGTGCGGTCTGCCCGATCCTGGCGCTCCGGGCGATCCTGGCGGTCAGCGCGTTCGGAGCGCTCCTGGCGCTCTGGCCGCTCCTGGCGATCGCCATTGCGCGCTTCGCGTTCCTCGCGGCGCACATAGGGACGGTCGAACGCGGGGAAATCGCCTTCGATCGAGAAATCCATGCCGTCGTCTTCGGCCTCGCCCTCGCTCCAGCGCTCGCCATTGCCGCTGTGGCGCTGGCGGGCTTCTTCCTGGCGCAGCCGGGTATCGGCAATCACGCGGAAATAGTGATCGGCAAATTGCAGATAGTATTCTGCCTGGACACGATCCCCGTTGAGGTGGGCATCCTGCGCCATCTTGCGATACTTTTCGAGCAGCTGGGGGGCATTGCCCCGCGCGCGGCTGTCGATACGGTTGAGCTGCTGGCCGCCACCTTGCGGACGATTGTTACCGCGGCCGCGCCGGCGGTTGTTCCCACGATTGTTGTTCAACTCAGGCACGTCCTTGTCTGGGGCGGCTGTCGGTAGCTTTTGCCGATCCTGTCGCCGCGCAACCCTCCGCCACGCGCCCGCAACGCGCGGGTGCGCAGATTCCCAGCATCTGCCAGCCGAAAGCCCCTGGAAAGAGGCCGATGCGGGCGCAAATGGTGGAGTCGGCCGGGACGGGAAGCCTTCATCCGTCGCCCTGCCTGCTTGGACAATTAGTGATCGCTGGTCGGCTTGCCAAGCGAAATATTGTGGCAAAGCGTCATTTCCACAGCCCTGTCGCGCCCGGCGAGATCGGGGTGGACGCGCGCGGCCATGCCATGGTCCCGCGCCAGGGCCATCACGGCATCGCCCTGCTGCCAGCCGATTTCCACCACCGCCACGCCACCTGGCGCCAGCAGATCAGGCAGTTGCGGCACCAGCACGGCATAATCGGCCATGCCGTCTGCCCCGGCAAACAGCGCGGTGGCCGGTTCGAAATCGCGCACGCCGGGGTCGAGCGCGGCGTCATTTTCGACATAGGGCGGGTTGGCCAGGATCAGATCGAACCGCCCCAACGCGGCGGCCCAGTTGGGCTTGGTCCAATCGCCCGGCTGCATGCGCGCCCGGCTGTCCAGGCCCAGCCGCAAGGCATTACCCGCCGCCACCACCCGCGCGGCGTCCGACCGTTCGATGCCGGTGCCCACCGCATCTGGCCAGATCGACAGTGCCGCCAGCAGCAGCGCGCCCGAACCCGTGCCAAGATCGAGAATCCGCGCCGGCGGCCGCCCGGCCAGGGCCTGCTGCGCCACCTCGATCAGCGTCTCGCTATCCCCGCGCGGGATCAGCACTGCCGGGCTGACGGCCAGGTCCAGCCCATAGAACTCCTGGCTGCCCACGATATAGGCCACCGGCTCGTGCCCCTGCCGGCGCGCCACCAGCCGGGCAAATCCACCCGGAACCGGCGCATCCATGTGGCGCAGCAGCACATCGGTGCGCGTGCAGCCCAGCGCATGGGCCATGAGCACCTCGGCATCGAGCCGCGCCGTATCGCTGGTGGAGGCAAGCATCTGCGCCGCCTGGAACAGCGCCTGGCGGACGGTTTGCGCGCGGTTGGCACCACCACCAACCCCCTCCTCTGAAGAGGGGGGGGCGTTTGCTGCGTTCTGCTCCCCCTCCTCTTCAGAGGAGGGGGTCGGGGGGTGGTGTTGCCCGTTGCGCAAGGCCGGATCAGTCATCCATCGCGGCCAGGCGCTTGGCCTGGTCTTCGGCGGTCAGGGCATCGATCAGTTCGGCCAGGCCCGGCCCTGCCAGCACTTCGGGCAGGCGGTGGAGCGTCAGGTTGATGCGGTGGTCGGTCACCCGGCCTTGGGGGAAGTTGTAGGTGCGGATGCGTTCCGAGCGGTCGCCCGAGCCGACCAGGGCGCGGCGGGCCTCGGCCTCGGCGCCCTGGGCCTGTTCGCGGCGCAGGTCATAGAGCCGCGTGCGCAGCACCTGCATCGCCTTGGCGCGGTTCTTGTGCTGGCTGCGTTCGTCCTGCTGGGTCACCACCAGGCCAGTGGGCAGGTGGGTGATGCGCACGGCCGAATCCGTGGTGTTGACGTGCTGCCCGCCGGCGCCACTGGCGCGGTAGATGTCGATCTTGAGGTCCTTGTCCTCGATCGCCACGTCCACTTCGTCGGCCTCGGGCAGCACGGCCACGGTGGCGGCGCTGGTGTGGATGCGGCCGCCGCTTTCGGTCACGGGTACGCGCTGCACACGGTGCACCCCGCTCTCGAACTTGAGCCGCGCGAACACGCCCTGGCCGGCGACATGGGCGATCACTTCCTTGAAGCCGCCCAGCTCGCTGGCGTTGGCGCTGATCACCTCGACCTTCCAGCCCTGTTCGGCGGCAAAGCGCTCGTACATGCGGAACAGGTCTGCGGCGAACAGCGCAGCTTCGTCTCCCCCGGTGCCGGCGCGGATTTCGAGCATGGCCGGACGCACGTCAGCCGAATCGCGCGGCAGCATGGCGATCGCCAGCGCGCGCTCGGCCTCGGGCAGGGCGCCGCGCAGGTCCTGCATTTCCTCTTCGGCCAGGGCGCGCATCTCGGCATCGGGCTCGTTGAGCGCGGCAAGGCTGGCCAGTTCATCGCGCATGACCTGCACCGCGCGCGCCGCGCGGGCGACCGGCTCCAGTTCGGCATAGTCGCGGCTGGCGGCCACGAAGGCCTCACCCTCCAGCGTGCCCGAAGCCAGGCGCGCCTCGAGTTCGGCAAACCGCGCCGCGATCTGCGCGAGGCGTGCGTCGGAAACGGCCATCAGGCGGCGATGTGCGCCGGAATCGCATGAAGCGCGAGGCGTTCCTGCGTGCCGGTGGCCAGGTTCTTGACCATGGCTTCGCCCGCCGCCAGCTCGTCGTCACCCACGATCAGGGCAAAGCGCGCGCCGCTTTCGTTGGCACGGCTCATCCGCTTCTTCATGTTGCCGCGATAGCCCATGTCCACCGTCAGCCCGCCGCGCCGCAGCGTCGCCGCCAGGCCCAGGCATGCCGCCTCTGCCGCCGCGCCCATCGGCACGATCGCCACGTCCGCCGCCGGTTCGGCAATCGTGCGCGCGTCGGCGACCAGCATGGCCAGGCGTTCGATCCCTGCGGCCCAGCCCACCGCCGGGGTGGCCGGGCCACCAAGCGCTTCGAGCAGGCCATCATAGCGCCCGCCGCCCAACACGGTGCCCTGCGCGCCCAGCCGGTCGGTGATGAATTCGAACGCGGTATGGCGATAGTAATCAAGGCCGCGCACCAGCGCCGGGGCGCGCACCCAGGCAACGCCGGCCGCATCGAGGCCGGCCGTCACCTTGCCAAAGAAATCCTGCGCCTCCGCCGAAAGGAACTGGTCGATCATCGGCGCATCGGCGGTGAACGGCTTGTCGCGCGGGTCCTTGGAATCGAGGATGCGCAGCGGGTTGCGTTCCAGCCGGTCCTGCGATTCTTCGGAAAGCTGGTCCTTGTGGGCGCGGAAATAGTCGATCAGCGCGGCGCGCCAGGCTTCGCGGCTGGGCGCATCGCCCAGGGTATTGAGGTTGAGCGTCACGCCATCGGCAATGCCCAGTTCGCGCAGCAACTGGTCGGCCATGACCAGCAGTTCCACGTCGGCCTGCGGCTCGCCCGCGCCGATCACTTCGGCATCGATCTGGTGGAACTGGCGATAGCGGCCCTTTTGCGGGCGTTCATAGCGGAACAGGGCCCCGTGCGTCGCGATCTTGAGCGGGGCATGCTGCTGCCAGCCATTCGTCAGGTAGGCGCGGGCGAGGCCGGCGGTGAATTCGGGGCGCAGCGTCAGCGATTCGCCGCCGCGATCCTCGAACGAATACATTTCCTTGGACACCACATCGGTGGTTTCGCCCAGCGAGCGCGAAAACACCGTGGTCTTTTCGAACACCGGCATTTCCACCCGGCGAAAGCGGTAGAGCTTGCGCACGCGCTCGAACGTTTCCACGACATGGCCGAACGCTTCCGCCTCGGCGCCGAAAATGTCCTGGGTGCCACGAATGGCCTGAGGGGTGGGAATGGATTGCTTGCTCATGGCGCGCGCGGATAGCGGCTTTCGCGCGGTGGGGGAAGCATCCGTGGCGATCTGCCGCGTATTGTGCCCATCTGGCCGTTGCAGATGAGACCGCTTGGCGGCATGAAAGGCGCCATGCGCAAAACCCCCCAAGGCATTGGCCTGCTTTCCGCCCTTTCGTCGTCCACCCTGGCACTTGCCACCCTGATCCTGGCGCAGCCCGCGCTGGCGCAGGTGCAGCCGGCGAGCAACAGCCGCCCGATGGCCGTGCCGATCACCCATGGGGTGCCCGATGCGCAGGACGTGCCCTATCCCGGCACGATCGGGCTGCAGATCGATGCCACCGATCTGGCCACCGGTGCGTTCCGGGTGGTGGAAACCGTGCCGGTGGCGGCCGATGCCAAGGAACTGATCCTGCAACTGCCGGGCTGGCTGCCGGGCGAGCATGGCAATCGCGGGCCGGTGGCCGAGCTGGCCGGCATCACGTTTGAAGCCAAGGGCCAGAAGCTGGCCTGGACCCGCGACCCGGTGGACGTGAACGCGTTCCACATCCCCCTGCCCGCCGGCACCAGCGAAGTCGTCGCCCGCTTCATCCACACCTCGCCGCTGCGCGACAGCGAAGGCCGCATCACCGTCACCCGCGAAATGCTCAACGTGCAGTGGGAGAAGATGAGCCTCTATCCCGCCGGCTATTACGTGCGGCAGATCAAGGTGCGTCCCACCGTCAGCTTCCCGCAGGGCTGGACCGTGTTCACCGCGCTCGATGGCAAGACGCAGAGCGGCAGCGGCAATACCGTGACCTGGGCCGAAACCGATTATGAAACCCTGGTCGATTCGCCGATCTTTGCCGGTCTCTATGCCGCGCGCCACGATCTGGGCCATGACGTCTATCTCGATCTGGTGGCCGACAAGCCCGAACTGCTGGCGATCAAGCCGGAAAACCTCGCCGCCTATCGCAACCTGGCCGACGAAGCCGTGGGCGCCTTTGGCGCGCGCCATTTCGATCACTACGATTTCCTGCTCGCGCTGACCGACCGCATGGGCAGCATCGGCCTGGAGCATCACCGTTCCAGCGAAAACCAGCAGGAACCCAAGAGCCTGACCGACTGGGCCGGCTATGACTGGGACCGCAACGTGATCGCCCACGAATTCAGCCACAGCTGGGACGGCAAGTATCGCCGCCCGGCCAAGCTGTGGACGCCCGACTATCGCCAGCCGATGCAGGACAACCTGCTGTGGGTCTATGAAGGGCAGACGCAGTTCTGGGGCCTGGTGCTGGCCGCGCGCTCGGGCGTGCAGAGCAAGGACGTGGTGCTGGGCAGCCTGGCCAACTATGCCGGCACGTTCACCCAGACCGCCGGGCGCGAATGGCGCTCGGTGGAAGACACGACGATGGACCCCATCTTCGCCGCCCGCAAGCCCAAGCCCTATTCCTCGCTCACCCGCAACGAGGACTATTACACCGAAGGCGCGCTGGTGTGGCTGGAAGCCGACCAGATCATCCGCGACGGCACCGGCGGCAAGAAGGGCCTGGATGATTTCGCCAAGGCGTTCTTTGGCGTGCGCGACGGCGATTGGGGCGTGCTGACCTATGAATTCGATGACGTGGTCAAGACCCTCAACGGCGTCTATCCCTATGACTGGGCCACGTTCCTCAAGACCCGCATCCAGACGCCCGGCCAGCCGGTGCCGCTCGGCGGGATCGAGCGCGGCGGCTACAAGCTGGAATTCAAGGAAGAGCCCAACCCCTACGACAAGGCGCGCATGGCCGACGCCAAGGTGCTCAGCCTGTTCAACTCGCTGGGTGTGACGCTCGACAAGGACGGCAAGGTCACCGCCTCGCGCTGGGATGGCCCGGCGTTCAAGGCCGGCCTGGTTTCGGGCATGCAGGTGATGGCCGTGAACGGCGACGCCTATGACGCCGACAAGCTCAAGGCGGCGATCACCAATGCCAAGACCGGCAATCCCGGCGCCGGCCGCCCGATCGAACTGCTGGTCAAGCGCGACGATCGCTTCGTCACGCTGCCGATCACCTATGCCGATGGGCTGCGCTGGCCCTGGCTGGTGCGCGCGGCGCCCGGCACGGCACCGACCGGGCTGGACAAGCTGCTGGCCCCGCATGCCAGCAAGCTGCCCGTGGGCAAGTCGCGCGATACCAAGCGCGACAAGGCGGCCAAGTGATGGCAGGGGCCAGGCCTGGCCTGCATCTGGGCCGCCTGGCCCCACCGCGCTTCATCCTGTTCCTGGTGCTGCTGATGGGCGGCACCGGGGCCTGGTGGGTGTGGCACCCCCTCACCCGCAACGGCGCCGAACTGGCCGATTCGCTGGCCATGGGCTTTGATTTCGCGGCGCTGGCGTTTCTCTTGTCGCTGATCCCGCTGCTGCGCTGTGCCGATGCCGATACGATGCGGCAAAGCGCGGTGGACAACGACGCCAACCGCGTGCTGGTGCTGTGCATCACCACGGTCCTGACCGCGGTGGTGATGGCATCGATCGCCGGCGAACTGCCGCGCGCCGCCCATGGCGATTCGCTGGCCAAGCTGCGGCTGATCGGCACGCTGGTGCTGACCTGGCTTTTTGCCAACACCGTCTATGGGCTGCACTATGCCCATCTTTACTATACCCGCGATGACAGCAACGGGCGCGATCGCGGTGGGCTCGACTTTCCCGGGACCGACACCCCGGATTACTTCGATTTCGCCTATTTTTCATTCACCTTGGGCATGACGTTCCAGACTTCGGACACCGGGATTACCTCCGGCCGCATCCGACGCATCGTCACGCTGCACTCGTTTGCCGCGTTCGTTTTCAATATTGGCGTGATCGCTTTCACCATCAACGCGCTGGGCGCGGGTTAACCACGGCTGGGGGCTATCGTTCACAAGTATTGTTGCGGCGCAACAGCCACGGCGCTAGAGCCGCTATCACTGCGAACAACAACCGGCCCCGCGCGGGCCTGAACCAAGGCAAGACAGAACCGATGCGCATCGACCTTATCCCCACCGGGGACAATCCGCCCGAAAGCCTCAACGTGGTCATCGAAGTGCCGGTTGGCGGCGAACCGGTGAAGTACGAGTTCGACAAGGAATCGGGCGCGCTGTTCGTCGATCGCATCCTGCACACGCCGATGCGCTATCCGGCCAACTATGGCTTCGTGCCGCACACCCTGTCGCCCGATGGCGATCCGCTCGATGCCCTGGTGATCGCGCGTTCGCCGTTCATCCCCGGCTGCGTCGTGCGGGCCCGCCCGATCGCCGTGCTGAACCTGGAAGACGAACAGGGCGGCGATGAAAAGCTGGTCTGCGTGCCGGTGGATTCGACCTTCCCGTACTACACCGAAGTGCTGGAAAAGGATCACCTGCCCGAGATCGTGCTCAAGCAGATCGAGCACTTCTTCACCCACTACAAGGACCTGGAAAAGGAAAAGTGGGTGCGCGTGGGCACCTGGGGCGGCGCCGACGATGCCCGCCGCATCACCACCGAGGCGATCGAGCGCTACAAGGAAGCCAAGGCAGCCAAGGAAGCGGCCGAGTAATCCGCCCTTCCGCGCCAGCGGCATGACAAAGAGGCCAGAGTCAAAGCCGACCCTGGCCTCTTTTCGTTTCCGGTCCCTGCCAGGCCGGCGCCGGTCGGTATCAGGCGGCGCAGGCCTGGCAGCGACCGCGGATTTCCACCACCGGGCGCACGTCGGCAAAGCCCGCGTCGCGCGCAGCTTCGCGCAGGTGGCCGGTGAGGCTGTCGTTGTCGATGTGGGTAACCTGGCCACAGGCATCGCAGATCAGGAAGATGCAATCATGGCGGCAGCCGGGGTGGCTGTTGGCGACATAGGCATTGGCGCTTTCCACCCGCCGCGCCAGGTTGGTGCGCACGAACAGGTCGAGAATGCGATAGACGCTGTTGGCGGCCACCCGCTTGCCCCGGCGTTGCCCCACGCTTTCGGCGATGTCATAGGCCGAGGCCGGGCGGTCCTGCGCGGCGAGCGCGGCAAAGACGTCGGCGCGCATGTCGGTCCACTGCTCGCCCGAAACGGTCAGCGCCTCGCGCGCGGCGGAAACCAGCCCTTCGCCGGCATAGTCATGATGATGGTGGGCACCCATGGCCCAGAGATAGGCATTTGCCCGCGCAGTTGCAAATCAGTGCTGCGTGAAATCGGGCTTCCACCATTGCGGGAACGTGCGGTGCAACGCCTCCACCCGCGCCACGTCCCAGCGCAGGATATAGGGATGGCGCGGATTGCGGAAGGCAAAGTCCTGATGCTCGGCGGGGCCAGGATAGAAACCGCGCCACGGTTCGATGCGCGTCACGATCGGCTGCCGCCACAGCTTGAGCGCCTTGAGCTGCGCGACATAGGCGCGCGCCACGCGGGCCTGTTCCGGCCCGATCGGCACCAGCGCGTTGCGGTATTGCGGGCCGACATCGGGCTCCTGCCGGTCAAGCTGGGTGGGATCGCTCGCCACCCCGAAAAAGACCTGGAGCAGCTGGTCATAGCGGATGCGCGCCGGGTCATAGGTCACGCGGATCGATTCGGCATGGCCGGTCGTGCCGGTGCTGACCGTCTCGTAATCGGCATCGGCAGCGCGGCCACCTTCGAAGCCTGACACCACGCTGGTCACGCCGACCAGATGGCTGAACACCGCCTCCATGCCCCAATAGCAACCGCCGGCGAACACGGCGGTCTTGAGACCGGGGGTTTCATGCGCCGCGATCACCGCAGGGGGCGCCTTGACCGGCGCATCGGCATGGGCGGGCTGCAGGCACGCCGCCAGGGCGAGCGCCAGCAGCGCGGGAATGGCCGCCCCCGGCCAGGCCAGAGAGCGGCGCGCCGTCACTGGTCAGAGCCCACGGTGGGCGCGGCAGACGCTGCCGCCACGGGCGCGAAGACATGGGCCGCGTTGAATACCGTAAAGCCCATGCCGACCGCGCCGATGGCGAAGCCGACGAGGAGCGAACGGACGAAATCTTTGCGAAACAAACCCATGTTGAACTTCCGGCAATAATCAGTTTCAAAATGCCACTTAGCATGAAAGCGGCGTTTGCCCTAGTGCCAAATCGGCCAGGGGGCGGGAAATCACCGCCCAACCGTGCATATTGTTCGACGAACGGTGTGAGCCCTGCCCCGGTTCAGGCCCGCAGCGTGACCCACACCGGCGCGTGGTCGCTGGCCTTTTCCCGGCCGCGATAGGCCTTGTCGACTCCGGCCGTCACCAGCCGGTCGGCCAGTTCGGGGCTGAGCAGCGCGTGATCGATGCGAAAGCCGTGATCGCGCTGCCAGGCACCGGCCTGATAGTCCCAGAACGTCCAGACGCCGCCCTGCGGATGGTGCAGGCCGATCGCATCGGTCCAGCCGGCGCCGAGCAGGCGGTGATAGGCATCGCGCGATTGCGGCTGCATCAGCGCGTCATCGGCCATGGCGCGCGTGTCCCAGATATCGTTCTCACGCGGGATCACGTTGTAATCGCCCAGGATCGCGGCGGGCACTTCCTCTGCCCAGATCTGGTCCATGCGCGCCTGGAGCCGGTCCATCCAGCGCAGCTTGTAATCGAACTTGGGCCCGGGCTGGGGGTTGCCGTTGGGCAGGTAGATGCACACCACCCGAACGCCGAACACATCGGCCTCGAGATAGCGGGAATGCTCGTCCTCCGGTTCTCCGGCCAGGCCGCGCTGCACTTCGACCGGCTTTTGCCCATCGGCCAGGATCGCCACGCCGTTGAAGCCCTTCTGGCCGTGCCAGATGGCGTGATAGCCGATCTTCTCGAACTCGGCCGCCGGAAAGCCTTCGTCCTGCGTCTTGATTTCCTGCAGGCAGGCCACGTGCGGCCGGGTTTCCTCCAGCCATTCGAGCAGGCGCGGCAGCCGCGCCTTGATGCCGTTGATGTTGAAGCTGGCAAGCTTGAGCGGTGTCTGGACGGGCGCGGTGCTCACACCGAGAAACTCGCGCCGCAGCCGCAGCCCGATGCGGCGTTGGGATTGGTCACGCGGAACGCCGCGCCGCCCAGCGACTCGACGTAATCGACCGTAGCGCCGCCGACCAGATCGAGGCTCATCGCATCGACCACCAGCCGCACGCCGTCGGTTTCCACCACGGTATCGTCTGCCTCCACCGCCTCGGCCAGGCCAAAGCGGTATTGAAAGCCCGAACAGCCGCCCCCTTCCACGGCCAGACGCAGGATCGCGGGCTTCGCCTGCTTGGCGGCGATCGTGGCCACGCGCGCGGCGGCCGAAGGGGCGAGGATGATGGAGGGCTGGCTCATGCCTTGCGAGATAGGCGCGGCAGGCAGGCTGCTCAAGTGCCTGTGGACATATGCCGCCCGCTATCGGTAGCACGGGGGCCATGACCACACCGCTGCCCCCCCGCTTCATCCCCGGCCCGCACGGCCTGCGCCTTGCCACCCGCTTCGTGCCCGGTGCCGGGCCCGCGCTGGTGTTCCTGCCCGGCTATATGTCGGACATGGCCGGCGGCAAGGCGCAGGCGGTGATGGATTGGGCGGTGGCGCAGGGGCGCGCCTGCCTGCTGCTCGATTATTCCGGCTGCGGTCTTTCGGAAGGCGCGTTTGCGGACGGGACGCTGTCGCGCTGGCGTGACGAGGTCGTGGCACTGGTCGCGGCGCACGATCTGGACGAGGTCGTGCTGATCGGCTCGAGCATGGGTGGCTGGCTCATGCTGCTGGTTGCCCAGGCGCTGGGCACCAAGGCGCGCGCGCTGGTCGGCCTTGCCGCTGCGCCAGATTTCACCACCTGGGGCTATGACGCCGATCAGCAGGCCGCGCTGGCGGCAGGCGAGACGATCTTGGAAGACAATCCTTATGGCCCAGAACCCACGCCCACCCACGCCGGGTTCTGGGCCGATGGCCAAGCCCTGCTGCAATTGAACGGGTCCGTTCCATTCGATGGCGCGGTGCGCCTGATCCATGGCCAAGCCGATGCCGATGTGCCGTGGGACATCGCGCTGCGCCTCGCCGCGGCGCTGCGTTCAGCCGATGTGCAGGTGCACCTGATCAAGGACGGCGACCACCGCCTGTCGCGGCCGCAGGACATTGCCGTGCTGCTCGCCACGCTGACCCAGCTTTTGTCTGAATAGAGCGATACCCCCCCCATGCTCCTGGCCGCTGCCGCCCTGCTTGCCTCTTCCGCCCTGCCCGCGCCGGTGGCGCACCAGGTTGGGCCCAATCCCCGGCCGATGGAATTCGGCGCGCTGCCCACGCCCGGCCGGCGCCGCAATGCCGCCAGCGGGAACGAGGCCGAGCCGGCCCCGGAAAAGCACGATCGCCTGGCCGACTGCCTGACCGTGGGGCGCAGCAATCCCGATCTGGCGATCAGCCTGGCGCGCCACTGGCTGGACGAGGTGAAGCTGCCCTCCGAACGCGTGCGCGCCAACCAGTGCCTGGGCATGATGCTGAGCCAGCAGGGCGATTTCGACGGCGCCGTGGCCGCGTTTGGCGATGCCGTGGGCCTGATCCCCGAAGCGCAGGCAGTGGGCGCCGTGCCGTTGATGGCGATGGCCGGCAATGCCGCGCTCGCCGCCGGCAAGCCGCAGGATGCCTTGACCTGGCTGGACCGCGCCACCGTGGTGCACGGCTTTGCCGACAACCTGGCGCTCGCGTCGATCCAGGACGATCGCGCCCGCGCCCTGGTGGCGCTCAACCGCAATGCCGATGCCATGGCCGCGCTCGCCAAGTCGCACGAACTGGCGCCGCAGAACGCCGAAGGCTGGCTGCTGTCGGCCACGCTCTACCGCCGCGAAAAGAACCTGGCCGCCGCCCAGCACGATATCGAAGAGGCCGCGCGCCTGTCTCCGCGCGATCCCGCCGTGGGCGTGGAAGCCGGCGTGATCGCCATGCTGGGCAACCGCGAGGATGCCGCAAGGCAATCGTGGCAATCGGTGGTGGCGATGTCTCCCGCCAGCGACGAGGCCCGCGTGGCGCGGGGCTACCTTGAACAGATCGGCGCGGCCCCCACATCCAGTCCTGTTCCGCCCAAGCCGGGCCAGGATGAGGAAATTACCCGATGAAACTGTCCGTTCTCGATCTGGTGCCGGTGATCGAGGGCGGCACCATCCCCCAAGCCATGGCCGATGCCGCGCTCTTGGCCAAGGCCGCCGAAGAGGCCGGCTATCACCGCTATTGGGTGGCCGAGCACCACGGCATGCCGGGCATTGCCGGTGCGGCGGTCTCGGTCGTGCTGGCCCATGTGGGGCACCACACCCAATCCATCCGCCTGGGCGCGGGCGGCATCATGCTGCCCAACCACAACCCGCTGGTGATTGCCGAACAGTTCGGCGCGCTCGACGCGCTCTATCCCGGCCGCATCGACCTGGGGCTGGGCCGCGCGCCCGGCGCCGACCAGCGCATCGTGCGCGCGCTGCGCAAGGATGTGAACCGCGCGGCCGAGGATTTCCCGGCCGACGTGGTGGAACTGCAGGCCCAGTTTGCCGGCGATGCACGCCTGCCCCTGGCCGCCACGCCCGGCCATGGCGCCCCGGTCGATCTGTGGATTCTGGGGTCGAGCCTGTTCGGCGCGCAACTGGCCGCCATGCTGGGCCTGCCCTATGCCTTTGCCAGCCACTTTGCGCCCGACCATCTCGACGGCGCGATCAAGCTCTATCGCGAGCGGTTCCAGCCTTCGGCCAACCTCGACCAGCCCTATGTCATGGCGGCGATCAACGTGCTGTGCGCGCCCAGCGATGAAGAGGCGCAGTTCCTGGCGAGCAGCCAGGACCAGTCGTTCGTGCGGCTGCGCAGCGGCGATCCCGGGCGCCTGCCGCCGCCCATCGCCGGCTATCGCGAGACGCTGGCCGGCCCGCAACTGGCAACGCTGGACCATTTCCGCCAGGTGAGCGCGATCGGCAGCCCCGCCACAGTGCGCGCCGGGCTGGAAGCCTTTCAACACCGCACCGGCGCCGACGAGCTGATCGTGGCCGGCGCCACGTTCGATCCGGCCTTGCGCCGCCGCTCGCTCCGGCTCACCATGGATGCGCTGACACCGGCTGCGGCCACCACCTAGGGGGCGGATGAACACGATGGTGAGGCTTTCATGCCATTACCATGGGGTTTCCGCCCGGTGAAGGCCGGCCAGCGGTTTTCAATTCAGGTTTCATTCGTTACCAACCAGCCAACGATAACGAAACGGCGGGCATACGAACCCGACCCGCCCGGGAATGCAGGAAGCGAACGCCATGGCGAGCACGATTGATCCCAATGCCCCAGTCACGCCCTCAGCCGGGGCAGGCGGGGGCGGGCCCGATGCCGAGCATCTGGTTTCGGCACTGGCTGCGCGCCTGGCCGGCGCCTTGCTGCCTGGTGACGAGGCGGACTTTACCGGGGAGCGCCTGACCGAGGCGGCCCGCTTCACCTTGGCCACGGCCGCCCTGCGCCAGGGGCCTGATGCCGCCGTGGCGATCGAATCGATGGGCGGCCAGCGCGCGCTGCGCATTGCCGTGATCAACGATGACATGCCATTCCTAGTGGATTCGATCGCGGCAACGATCACTGCCCAGGGCCTGACCATCGAAAAGCTGCTGCACCCGGTGCTGGCCGTGCGGCGCGATCCGCATGGCGCGCTGATCGATCTGCCGAGCGGCGAGGCGATCGGCGAACTGCGCGAATCCATGATCTACCTGGAAACCGAGCGCGCCGATGCCAAGGCCCGCCGCGAGCTGGCCGCCGCGCTCAGCGCAACGCTGGCCGATGTCCACGCTGCGGTGGCCGATTGGCCGCAGATGCAGGGCCTGATGCAGCATGACGCGCGCGGCCTGCCCGATTCCGAAGGCGCCGCGCTGCTGCGCTGGCTGGCCGATGGCATGTTGACACAGTTGGGCCACGTTACCCGCCACCGCGATGGCACCGTGACCGAGGCGCTGGGCATCTGCCGCGCCACCGATGCGCCGCTCTTGTCCGATGCCTCCTATGCCCGCGCCTTTGCCTGGTTCGACAAGATCGGCACGCGCGGCGAAGACGCGGTGCGCATCCCGCTGATCGTCAAGGCCAACCGCATCGCCCTGGTGCACCGCCAGGTGCCGCTCGACCTGTTCCTGGTGCCGGTGAGCGAAGGTGGCAAGATTACCGCGCTGTCGGTCCACGCCGGGGTGTGGACCAGCTCTGCCCTGGCGGCGACGCCCGATCGCGTGCCGCGCATGCGCAGCCAGCTCGATACGCTGATGAAAAAGCTGGGCTTCGATCCGGCTGGCCACGCCGGCAAGGCGCTGGTCCACGCGCTGACGGCGCTGCCGCACGATCTGCTGATCAGCTTTTCCGATGCCGATCTGGAACGCATTGCCACCACCATGATGGTGCTGGTCGACCGCCCGCGCCCACGCCTGGCGCTGGTGCGCGCGCCGCTGGAGCGGCATCTCTATGCATTCGTCTGGCAGCCGCGTGACAGCCAATCGACGCAAGTGCGCGAACAGGTGGCGCAGATGCTGGAGCAGGCCACCGGCGGCCAGATCCTCGACTGGAGCCTGCAGGTCGAAGGCAGCACCCTGGCGCTGACCCGCTTTGCGATCGACATGCGCGGCGAGGAAGACACCCTTGCCGACGATGGCGAAGGGATCGACGAAGCCGCGCTCGATGCGGCATTCCAGACCCTGGTGCGTGGCTGGGAAGCGGCGGTGGAGGCCGAACTGGCCAAGACCGAGGAGCCCACCCGCGCCGCCGCGATCGCCTCGCGCTATGCCCCGGCGTTCCCGGTGGGCTATCGCGCCGGTTATGGCGCGGCAGAGGCGGCCGGCGATATCCGCGTGCTGCGCGCGCTGACCGCCGACGATGCGCCACGCCGCGCCGTGCGGCTGCACCGCCTGAGCGGCGAATCGGCCCTGCGGCTCAAGCTCTATCAGCGCGAAGGCGCGATCGTGCTGTCCGATGCCGTGCCGGTGCTGGAAAACTTCGGCTTCCGCGCGCTGGAAGAAGTGCCCACGGCGCTTGACCATGGCAAGCTGGGCTTCATCCACGATTTCCTGGTTGCCCACCCTGCCGATACCACGCCCGAGGCGCTGCTGGCGCGCGCGACCGCGATCGAGGAATCGCTCGCGGCCGTGCTCAACGGCGCAGCCGAGGATGACGCGTTCAACCGCCTGATCGTCGCCGTGGGCCTGACCGCGACCGAGGCCAACTGGCTGCGTGCCTGGTATCGCTATCTGCGCCAGGCCGGCATGACCTTTGGCATCGCCACTGTCGTCGATGCGCTCAAGAACGCCCCCGACGTGACGCGCGGCCTCATCGGCTTCTTCCGCGCCCGCCACGATCCCGCCTTTGCCGGCGATCGCCAGCGCGGCGGCGAGGCGGCGGCCGAGCAGATCCGCACGGGCCTGGGCCAGGTCGCCGCGATCAACGACGACCGCCTGCTGCGCAGCTTCCGCGCCCTGGTCGAGGCGATCCTGCGCACCAACGCCTTTGCCCCGGCAGCGGCCGAGGCAGTGGCTTTCAAGATCGATTCCGCGCTGGTGCCCGGCCTGCCCAAGCCGGTGCCGTGGCGCGAAATCTTCGTCTATTCGCCGCGGGTGGAAGGCATCCACCTGCGCGCCGGGCCGGTGGCGCGCGGTGGCCTGCGCTGGTCTGACCGCCGCGACGATTTCCGCACCGAAATCCTCGGCCTGATGAAAGCGCAGCGCGTGAAGAACGCGGTGATCGTGCCGACCGGGGCCAAGGGCGGCTTTTATCCCAAGCAGTTGCCCGATCCCGTGCGCGAGCGCGAAGCCTGGCTGGCCGAAGGCAAGGCGAGCTATCAGGTGTTCATCCGCACGCTGCTGTCGATCACCGACAACATCGTCGATGGCGCGGTGGTCCATCCCGAAGGCGTGCTGATCCGCGACGGCGAAGACCCCTATTTCGTGGTCGCCGCCGACAAGGGCACGGCGACGTTTTCCGACGTGGCCAACGCCATCGCGGCCGAGCGCAATTTCTGGCTGGACGATGCCTTCGCCAGCGGCGGCTCCAAGGGCTATGACCACAAGGCCATGGGCATCACCGCCAAGGGCGCGTGGCTGTCGGTGCAGCGCCACTTCCTGGAACTGGGCGTCGATGTGCAGACTGACCCTGTGCGCGTGGTCGGCGTTGGCGACATGTCGGGCGACGTGTTCGGCAACGGCATGCTCTTGTCCAAGGCGCTCAAGATCGTGGCGGCGTTCGATCATCGCCACGTGTTCCTCGATCCCGATCCCGATCCGGCCAAGAGCTGGGAAGAGCGCGCGCGCATGTTCGCGCTGCCGCGGTCGAGCTGGGACGATTACGACAAGAGCCTGATCTCGGAAGGCGGCGGGGTGTTCCCGCGCAGCCTCAAGGCAATTCCGCTCAGCCCGCAGGTCCAGGCGACCCTGGGCGTCGCGGTCGACGAACTCGATCCCGACACGCTGATCGCGCTGATCCTTCAGGCGCCGGTCGACCTGCTGTGGTTCGGCGGCATCGGCACCTACCTCAAGGCGTCGAGCGAAGCCAATGTCAACGT
>CAYXUN010000001.1:56032-83244 GCA_964468165.1 uncultured Novosphingobium sp.
CGGCGATCCGGCCAACGATGCCTATCGCATTTCGGCCAATGAAGTGCGCGCGCGGGTGATCGGCGAAGGCGCAAACCTGGGCATGACCCAGGCCGCGCGCATCGAATACGCGCTGCACGGTGGCCGCGTGAACACCGACTTCATCGACAATTCGGCCGGCGTCGATTGTTCCGACAACGAGGTCAACATCAAGATCGCGCTGGCCAGTGCCAAGCGCGCCGGCCGCCTGGACGAGGATGGCCGCGTTGCCCTGCTGTCCAGCATGACCGACGCGGTGGCCCACCTCGTGCTGGAAGACAACCGCCTGCAGGCGCTGGGCCTGTCCATCGCCGAGCGGGGTGGCACGCAGGCCGTGCCGGCGCTGACCCGGCTGATCGACGTGCTGGAGGAAAGCGGCGATCTCGACCGCAAGACCGAAGGGCTGGCGCCATCGGATGACTATGCCCGCCGCGCGGCGGCCGGCATGGGCCTGACCCGGCCGGAACTGGCCGTGCTGGTCTCGTCAACCAAGCTGGTCTTGCAGCGCGCGCTGGAAGAAAGCCCGGTGGTGGACGATCCGGTGCTGGAAGAAGAACTGCTCGGCGCCTTCCCCGCCGCGATGCGCGAGACGTTCGAAACCGATATCGTGCATCACCGCCTGCGCCGCGAGATCATCGCGACCAAGCTGGCCAACCGCATCGTCAACCGGCTTGGCCCGGTGCATCCGTTCGAGCTGGCCGAAGAAGAAGGGATGAGCCTGGCACAGGTTGCCGCCGCGTTCGTGGCGGCAGAGCGTCTGCTCGGCCTGGCGGAAACCTGGGCGCTGCTCGATACCGCGCCGATGGGCGAAGCGCTGCGCCTGTCGCTGTTCGAACGCACCGCGCAGGCCCTGCGTGGCCACATCGCCGATGTGCTGCGCTCGTGCCATGGCACGCTCAAGCCTGACGCCCTGATCGAGGATCTGTGCGGCGGGGTGGGCCGGCTTTCGCATACCACGGCCGAGCTGCTGCGTGGCGAGGCGCAGGCCCAGGCGCGGCGGCTGGGCCAGGAACTGACCGATGCCGGCACGCCCCAGGCCGTGGCCGAACGCGTGGTGCACCTGTTCGACCTGGACGGTGCCATCGGCCTGGCGCATCTGGCCGACGAGCTGGACGTGGACGCGGTGGTGCTGACCGGCGCCTTTGCCGATCTGGGGGCCAACCTCGGGATCGACTGGGCGCAGCAGACGGCCGCGCGGATGAACCCGTCCGATCCGTGGGAGCGCCTGCTGGTGGCTGGCCTGGCCCGCGATTTCCAGCAGATGCGCATGGAATTCCTGCGGCGCATGGGCGGCAGCAATCCCGATGCCAGCTCGCATCAGTGGCTCAAGGCCAAGGCCGATCCGGTGCGCCAGCTGCGCAGCCTGATCGCCCGCGCCCAGGCGACTGCGGCGGTTACCCCGGCTATGCTGGCCCAGATCGCCAGCCAGGCGCGCAGCCTGCTGCTGCGCTGAATGACGCAAATTAATGGTGCGGCGCGCTTGACGCGCCGCACCATTTGTCCACAACCCTCCTCCCCACGCGAGAGGAGGACTTCATGGGTGCATTCGAGGCCGGTTTTGCAGATGTGGTGATCGTCGGCGCGGGCCATGGCGGCGCACAGGCGGCCATTGCCCTGCGGCAGAACGGCTTTGCGGGATCGATCCTGGTGATCGGTCGCGAACCCGAATTGCCCTATGAACGCCCGCCGCTGTCCAAGGAATACCTGGCGCGCGACAAGACGTTCGACCGCATCATGATCCGCCCGGCTGCCTTCTGGCAGGACAAGGGCGTGGAAATGGCGCTCGGCCACGAGGTTGTGGCGGTCGATCCCGAGGCGCGCAGCCTGCGCACGGCCGATGGCGTCACGCTCAGTTATGGCAACCTGATCTGGGCCACCGGCGGCGACGCGCGGCGCCTTTCCTGCGCCGGGCACGATCTGACCGGGGTGCACGGCGTGCGCACCCGCGCCGATGCCGATCGCCTGATGGCCGAGCTTGACGCCGGGGCCAAGCGCGCCGTGGTGATCGGCGGCGGTTATATCGGGCTGGAAGCCGCCGCGGTGCTGACCAAGCTGGGCTGCCATGTCACCCTGCTCGAAGCGCTGCCGCGCGTGCTAGCGCGCGTGGCCGGAGAGGCGCTGTCCACCTTCTATCAGGACGAGCACCGCGCCCACGGCGTTGACCTGCGCACCGAAGTGGCGGTCGATTGCCTGGAAGGCGATGGCACCAAGGTAACCGGCGTGCGCCTGGCTGATGGCCATGTGCTGCCGGCCGATCTGGTGATCGTGGGCATCGGCATCATTCCCCAGGTTGGCCCGCTGCTGGCCGCGGGCGCTGCCGGTGGCAACGGCGTGGACGTGGACGAATATTGCCGCACCTCGCTGCCGCATGTCTATGCGATCGGCGACTGCGCGGCCCATGCCAACGACTTTGCCGATGGCGCGGTGATCCGCCTGGAATCGGTGCAGAATGCCAATGACCAGGCAACCACCGCCGCCAAGGCGATCTGCGGCACGCTGGTGCCCTACAAGGCCACGCCGTGGTTCTGGTCCAACCAGTATGACCTACGCCTGCAGACCGTGGGCCTGTCGACCGGCCACGACCTCGCCGTGCTGCGCGGCGATCCGGGCACGCGCAGCTTTTCGGTGGTCTATCTCAAGCAGGGCAAGGTGATCGCACTCGATTGCGTGAACATGGTCAAGGACTATGTCCAGGGCAAGAAGCTGGTCGAAGCGCGTGCGCAGATCGCGGCAGAGCAACTGGCCGATGCCAGCGTGCCGCTGAAAGATATGCTGTAAGACAGTAATTCACACCAGGCCACGAAGGCACAAAGAGAAACTGCGGTTTCCTTTGGTAGCTTCGTGGCTTGGTGTGAATAATCCTACGGTCAGGCCAGGCCGGTCAGCGCCTTGAGATCGGCTTCGGGACGGGCGCCATAGTGCGAGATAATCTCGGCCGCGCAGACCGCGCCCAGGCGCAGGCTTTCAGCGAGCGGCAGGCCGCGCACGTGGCCAAAGAGGAACCCGGCGGCAAACAGGTCGCCCGCGCCGGTGGTATCGACCACCTTGTCGATCGGCTGGGCCGGCACATGGGCTTCTTCGCCGGCGTGGCAGGCATGGGCGCCCTGCGCACCACGCGTGACGACGAGCGTGGGCACCTTGCCGTTGAGCGCGGCCATGCCGTCGTGGAAATCGGCCTGCCCGGTAAGGGCGGCCAGTTCGTGCTCGTTGGCGAACAGGATATCGATCATGCCATCGGCGATCAGGGCGCGGAAATCATCGCCATGGCGCGAGATGACAAAGGCATCCGACAGAGTGAAAGCCACTTGCGTGCCGGCGGCGCGGGCGGCAGCGATGGCCTTGCGCATGGCGGCGCGGGGCTCTTCCGGGTCCCACAGATAGCCTTCGAGATAGAGCACGCCCGATGCGGCAATGACGCTTTCATCCAGCGCGGCCGCCGGCAGGAACTGCGAGGCGCCCAGGAACGTGTTCATCGTGCGCTGGCCATCGGGCGTCACGAAGATCAGGCACTGCGCCGTGGGCGGATCGCCGGCACGCGCCGCAGTATCGAACGCGATCTTGCCGGCGCGGATATCGTGGGCAAAGACCCGGCCGAACTGGTCATCGGCAACCTGGCCGATGAACGCGCACGACGCGCCCAGCGCGGCAAGGCCGGCCAGCGTATTGGCAGCCGACCCGCCGGAGATTTCGCGCGCCGGGCCCATCGCGGCATAGAGCGCGGCAGCGCGTTCGGCGTCGACCAGGGTCATCCCGCCCTTGGCCAGGCCCAGTTCGGCAATCGCATCGTCGGTGGCGGGGGCCATGACGTCGACGATGGCATTGCCGATGGCAATGACGTCAAAACGGCGCGCTACGGCGGGTTGGGCGGCGGAAGTGTCGGCCATGGTCTCTTTCGCAACGAATGGGGAAGGCAATGACCTTGCCGCCTACCCGCAGCGTCGGCCGGCCGCAAGGCTGCATGCGTTGGCTTGCATCCGCGCCCGCGCCGCGCCATCACCGCGCCATGTCACGCTCCGCTTCGGTCGCCGCCTTGCCCAGCCCTGTCACCAATCGTCCCGCTAGCCATGCTTGGCGCGCATGGACGGCCGCCGCCATCGGCGCGGCGCTGTTGGCCGGGTGCAGCGGCGCGGTGCCGAGCGGCAAGGGCCCGGGCCGCTTGCCCGCGCCAGGCCGCACGCCGGGCGGCCGGCCATCGACGCACCTGCCCGCGCCGCAGCCGCGTCCGGCCCCGACCATCCAGATCGCCCCGGGATTGCAGGGCGTGATCGGCAGCGATGCCGAAGGCCTGGTGCGCCAGTTTGGCCAGCCCCGGCTGGACATCAAGGAAGAAGACGCGCGCAAGCTGCAATGGAGCGGCGCCGCCTGCATTCTCGATGCCTATCTCTACCCGCCACAGGGTGGTGGCCGCCCCATCGCCACCTATGTCGATGCACGGCGGGGCGATGGGCGCGAGGTAGACCGCGCCGCCTGCGTCGCGGCTCTGCGCCAGCGCCCCTGAGCCGCACGGCGATACCGGCCGCGGCATGGTGCCGGGCCGGTATGCCGCGCGATCAGGTCAGACCTGCCACCACTTGCGGCGGGCGACCGCCACGGTGCCGGTGGGATGGCCATCGACATCGGTAATGGTTTCCACGCGCGTGGCCGGCGTTTCCACCACGGGCATTTCAGAGAGCGCCTCAGCCCGGCCTTCCGCCCGTGCCGCGCGCATTTCCGCGTCACGTGCGGCGCTTTCGCGATCACGGCGGTTACGCAGGCCATCATAGCTCCATGCCACCTGGCGGTGGGCGAACAGCGCCAGCAGGCCGCCGGCAATCGCCAGGTTCTTGAGCGCTTCGACCACCTGCGTGTGATCGAGCAGGTTATGGTGGAAGAACAGGATGGTCAGCAGGGTAAAGCCGGCCAGCAGCACGGCGAAGATCCGCGTGGCCACGCCGAACATCAACGCCAGGCCGCCGATCAGCTCGAAAAGGCCGACCGGCAGCGCCAGATCGGGCGTCAGGCCGACACCGGCCAAGGCAACCTGCGTGCCGCTGACGTCAAACAGCTTTCCAAGGCCAGAGATAATGAAAAGAAGCGACAGCAGGATTCGCCCTGCCAAGGCCGCGATGGTGTTCATGGGCGTACCTTTCCATGCCATTGTCCACCCCCGTCCTCCGATGAGGTTACGGGGCAACAATGGTGGCAAGGCCGATTCAGTTCCGCGCCGTTACGGGCACGGCACTATAGGCGCGGCAGCGTAACCCCGCGCTGGCCCATGTATTTGCCGGCGCGATCGGCATAGCTGACCTCGCACGGCTCGTTGCCCTGAAGGAACAGAAACTGGCACGCCCCCTCGTTGGCATAGATGCGCGCGGGCAGCGGCGTGGTGTTGGAAAATTCCAGCGTCACGTGCCCTTCCCAGCCGGGTTCGAGCGGGGTGACGTTCACGATGATGCCGCAGCGGGCATAGGTCGACTTGCCGAGGCAGATCACCAACACATCGCGCGGCACGCGGAAATATTCGACCGTCCGCGCCAGCGCAAACGAGTTGGGCGGAATCACGCAGACGTCGGTCTTGCGATCGACAAAGGAATTGCTGGCGAAATCCTTGGGATCGACCACCGCCGAATCGACATTGGTGAAGATCTTGAACTCGTCGGCCACGCGCGCGTCATAGCCATAGGACGACAGGCCATAGCTGATGCAGCCATCGCGGCGCTGATTTTCCACGAAAGGCTCGATCATGCCCTCGGTCAGCGCCTTGTTGCGAATCCACTTGTCAGAGAGAATGGCCAAGGCCGGTCCTTTGCGTGTGCAGGAAAATAGAGTGCGTCAGCCCAGATAGGCCGGGCCGAAGGCGCGGGGCAAGAGGGTGGACAGGCGCTCTTCGATGACCACGCCATCGCCCCCGGCGCTCAAGACCAGCGGATCGGTGCCACCCAGCGCCGCGTGTTCGTACAAGACCTGGCGGCAGCGGCCGCACGGGGTGATCGGTTCGCCATCCACGCCCTCCGGCCCGCCGGCCACGGCCACGGCGACCAGCCCGCCGCGCTGCCCGGCATGGCCACCGGCGGCGGTGGCCGTGGCGCTGGCCACGGTTTCGGCGCAGAGCGACAGGCCATAGCTGGCGTTTTCCACGTTGCAGCCGGTCACCACGCTGCCATCGCCAAACAGCAGCGCGGCGCCCACGGTGAAATGCGAATAGGGGGCATAGGCGGTTTCGCGCGCGGTGCGGGCAGCGGCGATCAGCGCGGTGCGGGTGGCGTCATCGGGGGTCATCGGCTGGTCCATCAAACGTTTGCTGTTCAGGGCTGCACCACTACCCAGCGCAGTGGGCCGGGCGCGGCCTTGCCGTGGTAGCGGTCGGTGGCGGTCCACATCACGAAAGGCCGGCCGGCATAGCCAGGCTCGAGATAATCCTGCCGCACCCAGATGTTGCGATCGATCACGGCAGCAAGGTGATAGCGGCTTTCGATCCCGCGCGAGAGCATCAGGATCGCCGGCTTGCCGGCGTGCATTTCCACCTGGTTGAGGAAGGTGGTCAGCTCGCTTTGCAGCGCGGCCTCGGTCGGCGGGGTGGGGCAGCTGCGCTGGTTGATATCGAGCGCGACGGCCGGCGGCAGCAGCGCATCCTCGCGCGGGACCATGGTGACGAAATTGGCCGCTTGCGCATCGCCCGGCGCGCACAGGTCATAGACATGCACCGCGCCCACCTGCAGCCCGGCCGTGCGCGCCTGGTCGAGGCTGTCGGTAAAGGCATCGTCGCGCCGCTGCGGGCCTTCGCTGGCGGTCAGATAGACGAAATCGGCGCCATCGCCCTTGAGCAGGCGCCAATCGATCGGGGCATCGTGCACGTCGGCCCAGGCGCCCTGCACCGGGAACCGCTGCCGGTCAGGCCGCCATACGCGCGATTGCCACCACAGCAGGCCCGCGCCCACCAGCACGGCCAGCAGCAATGCCGCCAGCGCGCGCCGCAACGCCGAATTCCTGCGCTTTGCCATGAAAGAGATTCGCCCAAGCCCTGGTGTGAAGCGCGGCCCATAGGGCATGGGCGGGATGACGTCAAAACTGCGCGCAAACCGCAGATCCTCCCTCCGCCTGCGGGGGGAGGCGGCGGCCGCCGGCCGGCGGCGGGGGGGCGCCCCGCGCCAGATTTACCCCGCCCCCCACCCCCCCCCCCCCCCGCCGCGGGGGGGGGGGGGGGGGGGGCCGCGGGCGGGGGGGGGGGCCACGCCCAGCGCCAGATTTCCACCACCCCCAAACCCCCTCCTCTAAAGAGGATGGGGCTTTAGTTTCGCGCACCTATCCCCGGATATGCAGCACGCAGATCAGGGTGAACAGGCGGCGCGCCGTGGCGAAATCGGTTTCCACCTTGCCGTCGAGCCGTTCGAGCAGCATTTCGGCCGCTTCGTTGTGGACACCGCGCCGGGCCATGTCGATCGTTTCGATCTCTTGCGCGGTGGCGCGGCGGATCGCCTGGTAATAGCTGTCGCAGATCGCGAAGTATTCGCGGATCGGGCGGCGGAACCGGCCCAGGCCCAGGACGATGCTTTCCAGCAGGGTGCCGCTCTCGTCGGCAATGTCGAGCGTGAGGCGCCCATCCAGCACCGACAGGCGCAGGCGATAGGGGCCTTCATGGCCGGCGGCGCAGGAGCGCAAGGGGCGGAACGTGTTTTCCTCGATCAGGTCGAAGATCGCCACGCGGCGCTCCTGCTCCACATCGGCGTTGCGCCAGACGATCGTCGTTTCGTCCAGCTCGATATGCGAGATGCGCGGGTCCGCCATACGGTGGCAAGTGTTGCAACATGGCGGGCCGCGCAGCAAGCGCCTTGCCGGGCGCAGAGCATGCTACCTTGGTGGAAGAGGGGGCCAAACCGTCCACAGCCTGTGGAAAACGCCTGCGCCCGTCGCGCGCGTCGCCGCCTTGCCACGCCCTTGAGACTGGTTCATTTTGCCAGGCATGTCTGCCAGCGAAGCCATTCTCGCGCGTCCGGCCAGCGAGGTCCGTGCGCTTCCCGCCAATGTCGAGGCAGAGGCCGCCTTTCTTGGCGCCGTGCTGATCGACAACCGCATCATGGAAGAAATGACCGTGCCGCTGCGGCCCGATCACTTCTTCGCGCCGGTGCACGGCCGCGTGTTCGAGCGCATCCTGGCGCTGATCGATCGCAAGGCCGTGGTCACCCCGGTTACGCTCAAGCCCTATTTCGAAAGCGACGAGGAACTCAAGGAATTGGGCGGCACCGCCTACCTTGCCCGCCTTACCGCCGATGGCCAGGGCCTGCTGGCGCCGCGCGAACTGGCGCAACAGATCTATGACCTGGCGCTGCTGCGCGAATTGATCAGCGTGGGCCGCAACCTGGTCGAAGGCGCGATGGACACCAGCGAAACGGTCGAGCCGTTGAAGCAGGTGGAGCAGGCCGAAGCCGCGCTGTTTTCGGTGGCCGAAGGCGCGCAGACCGGCAACGAGGCGCAGACCTTTGGCCAGGCGACCCGCGCCAGCCTGGAAATGATCGAGAAGGCGTTGCTGTCAGGCGGCCACATCTCGGGCACGACCACCGGGCTTACCTCGGTCAACGAAAAGATCGGCGGCCTGCACGATTCCGACCTTATCATCCTTGCCGGCCGCCCCGGCATGGGCAAGACCTCGCTTGTCACCAACATCGCGTTCAACTGTGCCGACCGGCTGCGCGATGACATGGCGCGCGGCATACCGGCCAAGGATTCGGTCGGTGCGGCGGTGGCCTTCTTCAGCCTGGAAATGAGCGCCGACCAGCTCGCCACGCGTATTCTGGCCGAACAATCGGGCATCAGTTCCGAATCGCTGCGCATGGGACGGATCAGCCGCGAGGATTTCCAGCAGCTCTCGTTCGCCAGCCAGCGCCTGGCCGAACTGCCGCTGTTCATCGACGATACCCCCGGCCTGTCGATCGGCGCGCTGCGCACCCGCGCGCGCCGCCTGAAGCGCCGGCACGATATCGGCCTGATCGTGGTCGACTATCTTCAGCTGCTGTCGGGCTCGGGCAAGTCCGACAACCGCGTCAACGAAATCTCGGAAATCTCGCGCGGGCTCAAGACCCTGGCCAAGGAACTGGCCGTGCCGGTGATCGCGCTGTCGCAGCTGTCGCGCGCGGTGGAACAGCGCGACGACAAGCGACCGATGCTCTCGGACCTGCGCGAATCAGGGTCGATCGAGCAGGACGCCGACATGGTCTGGTTCGTGTTCCGCGAAGACTATTACGTCGCCTCGCGCGAGCCCAAGCGCCCGATCGAAAGCGACGATGCCAAGATCCACGAGGCCCACGCTGCCTGGGCCGCCGAAATGGAGCGCGTGTTCGGCCTGGCCGAGCTGATCGTGGCCAAGCAGCGCCACGGCTCCACCGGGAAGGTGCGCCTGCGCTTCGAGGCGCGGATCACCCGATTCAGCGATCTGGCGCCCGACCAGATGATGCACGACATGGACGATTGATGCCTGTGGCGGGCGGCGCACATCACGTGCCGCCGCCCGCTCAACCGGCCACCGGTTTTACAGTTGCGACGAACCGCAGCGCGCGTGCGCCAGGCGGCGTCGAATCGGGGAACCACCCGCCTTTGCGCCAGAGTCACAATGGCTTATCGTGGCGCAACGAAATAATAAGGCGGGTTGGGTTAATCCCTCATAATGGTCGGGCTTCCATCAAAGCGTAAATTGCGCATCCTGGCTGCTGCACTGGCAGCTTTTCCGGCCCTGGCGGCCACATCGCCTGCGGTGCAAAGCCGCCCGCCGGCCGCGGTGCAAAGCGCGCGTGACCTTGCCATTCAGCAACGCGTCGCCTCCATTGCTGCTGCCGCGCGCGGCCGCGTGGGCGTTGCCGCGATGGACCTCGACGGCGGCGGGCAGGTGCTGATCAACGGCGACATGCCTTTTCCCATGGCGAGCACGGCCAAAGTGGCCGTGTCCGCCACGTTCCTGCAGATGGTGGAGCAGGGCCGGTTCCGGCTGGACCAGCCCCTGCCGATGATGATGCCGGTGCCCGAGGCGGCCGGACGCCGCAATCTTGTCGCGATGGTTCGCCCCGGCCCGGTCTTCACGGCGCAGACCCTGATCGAAAAATCCATCACGCGCAGCGACAACCACGCCACCGATGGCCTGATCGCCGCGGTGGGTGGCATCGGCGCGGTCAACCGCTTCCTGACGCAGACCGGCATTTCCGGCCAGCACCTGGATCACACCATGGCCACGCTGGTGCGTGACGATGGGCGAATCAACCCGGCCCGCGCCATCGACACCGGCACGTCGAGCACGCCGCGCGCCATGATCGCGCTGCTTTCGGCGATCGACCGCGGTGGCGCGCTGGGCCCGCAGGCCCGCGCCGTGCTGCTCGATACGATGACACGCACCAGCACCGGCCGCAACCGCATCCGCGCCGGCCTGCCCGAAGGCGTGCTGCTGGCCCACAAGACCGGCACGCTGGCCGGGGTAACCGATGACGTGGGCATCGTGCGCATGCCCGATGGCCGCCACCTGGCCATGGCGATCTTCGTGGCCGGGCCGGAAAACCACACGGTGCAGGCCGGGATGATCGCGCGCATTGCCAGCGCGCTCTACACCGGGTTCCTCCAGCCATCTGACGGGCCGAATCTGACGGGCGAAGTGTCCCGGCGGCGGTAACGCCGCGTTGGACTAGCGCCCTTCGACAGGCTCGGGGCGAACGGGACCGTTGATAGTCCACGACGCACGCCGTTCGGGCTGAGCTTGTCGAAGCCGCCTGGCGCAAGGCCGAGCACCACCCCCAAACCCCCTCCTCTGAAGAGGATGGGGCTTTTTGCGTTGTGCTCCCCCTGCGCTTCGCAGGAGGTGGTGGGGGATGGACGCAGCTGACATCGCTGCACCGCACACCAAATCGCGCAAGATTCGCACCGCACACGCGAAAAAGGGCGCGACCACGAAGGTCACGCCCTTTTCTATCTGTAACCTGCCCTTGCGGGCGGGGATTACATCTTCGCGGCAGCGCTCGCGTCAGCGGCGGCTTCCGAAGCCGAAGCGCTGGCGTCAGCAGCAGCAGCCGAAGCGTCGGCCGAAGCGTCAGCAGCTTCGCTGGCAGCTTCAGTGGCGGTGTCAGCCGGCTTTTCCGAGCAGCCGGCGAGGGCGAAGGCGGTGCCGGCGACGGCGGCGAGGATGAGCTTGCGCATGCGTTACAATCCCTGGATTGAAGTGAACCGCGCCGGGCAAAGCCCGCCGCAAAGCCTACTCCCACGGTAGACTTCGACGTCCCAATTAATCGGCAATTCATCGGCTTGCAAGCACAAGACGACAGCATTGCGACGGGCCGTCGCTATCGCCCTTAGCGGCAAGGGTTTTTTGCGCGAGCGCTGCTGCGCCAAAGCGCCCCGTCAAAGCGATGAAGCGTTAAATCAGCGCCCGTTCCTGCCGCAACTGCACACATCCATAAGGGTGGAACCGCAAACCGCGCCCCCTGTTCCCCGCGCAGCGCCCGATATGTCCCAACCGGGGGCCAAGGCACTGCCCGCATGGGCAGATTTGCCCGGGCCCTGCGCGATCGGGCCTAGCCGCCCACGCCCGCCCCCAAGCCCAGCCCAAGCCCAACGTTGTGGAATTCGTCCACCCCGCCTAGGACACTGGCCATGGATTCCCGCAACCACCTCTATCTCGTCGATGGCTCGGCCTATATTTTTCGGGCCTATCACCGCCTGCCGCCGCTGACCAACCCGCAAGGCGTGCCGGTGGGCGCGGTCTATGGCTATACCACCATGCTGTGGCGCCTGGCCGAAGACCTGCACAAGGCCGATGGCCCGACGCATCTGGCGGTGATCCTCGACAAGAGCTCGATCACGTTTCGCAACGCCCTGTATGATCAATACAAGGCCAACCGGCCGCCACCGCCCGAAGACCTCAAGCCGCAGTTCCCGCTGATCCGCGATGCCACGCGGGCGTTCAGCCTGGCCTGCATCGAGGAAGAGGGCCTGGAGGCCGACGACCTCATCGCCAGCTATGCCCGCGCCGCCACGGCCCAGGGCTGGGACGTGACGATCGTGTCGTCCGACAAGGACCTGATGCAGCTGGTGGGCAAGTGCGCCCAGGGCGGCGAAGGCTGCGTCGACATGCTCGACACCATGAAGAACCAGCGCATCGGCATTCCCGAAGTGGTGGAAAAGTTTGGCGTTCCGCCCGAACTGGTGGGCGATGTGCTGGCCTTGATGGGCGATGCGGTGGACAACGTGCCCGGGATTCGCGGCATCGGCCCCAAGACGGCAACCAAGCTGATCGTGGAACACGGCGGCCTGGAAGGCGCGCTCGCCGCCGCGCCGACGATGAAGGCGGGCAAGCTGCGCGACAGCCTGATCGAGCAGGCGGACATGGCACGCCTGTCGCGCCAGCTGGTGGCGCTCAAGGAAGACTGCCCGCTGCCCATGCCGCTGGAAGACTTTGCCTTGGGTCCCATCCCGCCCGAGCCGCTGGCCGCCTTCCTGACGACCCATGGTTTCACCAGCCTGCTGCGCAAGCTGGGCACCCCGGCACCCGCGACGCTGGTCGCGCCCGCTGGCGATTCGTCGGCATCGGGCACGGCAGCCACGCAGGCAGCGGCCGAATCGACGCGCCAGCCGCTGCCGGCCTGGCCGGCGATCGACCGCGATGCCTATCCGTGCGTGCAGACGCTGGAGGCCCTGCAGGAATGGATCGACCGCGCCTTTGCCGCGCGGCTGGTGGCGATCGATACCGAAACCTCTGCACTCGATTCGATGCGCGCCGATCTGGTCGGCGTGAGCCTGGCGGTGGGCGCAGGCCAGGCCTGCTACATCCCGCTGGGCCATCGCGGCACCGACATGTTCAGCGAGGTGCCGAGGCAGATCCCGCGCGAGGCGGCGCTGGCCGCGCTCAAGCCGCTGCTGGAAAGCGCGGCGGTGATCAAGGTGGGCCAGAACATCAAGTATGACCTCACCGTGCTGGCCCGGCACGGCATTGCCGTGGCACCGATCGACGATACCATGGTGATGAGCTTCTGCCTTGACGCCGGGCGCAGCGAAACCGGCTTGGCGGGCCATGGCATGGACGAACTGGCCGGGCGCCATCTCCAGCACACCACCATGCTGTTCAAGGACGTGTGCGGCAGCGGCAAGAAGCAGATCTCGTTCGCCGAAGTGCCGCTCCCCGACGCCACGCGCTATGCCGCCGAGGATGCCGACGTGACCTGGCGGCTGCACCAGCTGTTTGCCCCGCGCCTGGCCGACGAGGGTGGCACGCGGATCTATCAGCGGGTCGATCGCCCGCTGGTGCCGGTGGTGGCGCAGATGGAGCGTCACGGCATCCGCGTCGATCGCGAGCAGCTGGCCAACCTGTCCACCCGCTTTGCCGCCGAGATCGCGCGGCTTGAAGGCGTGATCCATGAAAAGGCCGGCGGCCCGTTCACCATCGGCAGCCCCAAGCAGCTGGGCGACGTATTGTTCGACAAGCTGGGCTACAAGGGCGGCAAGAAGGGCAAGAGCGGCCAGTATTCCACCGACCAGTCGGTGCTGGAAACGCTGGCCGGCCAGGGCGCCGAAGTGGCGACGCTGGTGCTGGAATGGCGCCAGCTGTCCAAGCTCAAGAGCACCTATACCGATGCCCTGCAGGCGGCGATCAATCCCGACACCGGCCGCGTGCACACCAGCTACAGCCTGGTCGGCGCGCAGACCGGGCGGCTTTCGTCCAACGATCCCAACCTGCAGAACATTCCGATCCGCACCGAGATCGGGCGCGAGATTCGCGAGGCTTTCGTGGCCGAACCCGGCCATGTGCTGCTGAGCGCCGACTATTCGCAGATCGAACTGCGCCTGGCTGCGCACATCGCCGATGTCGCGCCCTTGCGCGACGCGTTCGAGCAGGGCGAGGACATTCACGCCCGCACAGCGCGCGAACTGTTCGGCGAGGTGAACCGCGACACCCGCGGCCGCGCCAAGACGATCAACTTCGCGATCCTCTATGGCATCAGCCGCTGGGGCCTGGCGACGCGGCTGGGCACCACGGCCGACGAAGCCCAGGCGATGATCGACCGCTATTTCGAGCGGTTCCCCGGCATCCAGCGCTATATCCACGACACGCTGGAAAGCGTGCGCGCCAACGGCTTTTCCGAAACGCTGTTCGGCCGCAAGACCTGGTTCCCGCGCATCAATTCGGGCACCCAGGCCGAGCGCCAGGGCAGCGAGCGCGCGGCGATCAATGCACCGATCCAGGGCACCAGCGCCGATATCATCAAGCGCGCCATGGCCCGCATGCTGCCCGCGCTCGCAGAAGCCGGGCTGCCGCGCGTGAAGATGCTGCTGCAGGTGCACGACGAACTGGTGTTCGAACTGCCCGAGGAAGACGTCACTGCCGCAAGCGAGGTGATTCGCGCCGTGATGGCGGGGGCGGCAGCGCCTTCGGTGCAACTGACCGTGCCGCTGGGCGTGGAGATCGGCACCGGGCACAGCTGGGGGGCGGCGCACTAAGGCGCCACATGCCCTCCCCCAACCCCTCCCGCAGGCGGGAGGGGGTCGGGGGGAGGGCATGTTGCCTCACCCACCACCCCAACAACTGCCACCGATTTGGCAGCACCCACGCCCGCCCCCTTGTGACGCCGCGCCGCCATCGGCCACCGTGCCGCCATGGTTTCGCTTGTCTCGACCGTGGCCTACCTGGGCCTGGAAGCCCGCGCGGTGGAAGTGCAGTGCCAGGTGGCGCCGGGGCTGCCCTCGTTCCGCGTGGTCGGCCTGCCCGACAAGGCCGTGGGCGAAAGCCGCGAACGCGTGCATTCCGCGCTGGCGGCGCTGGGCCTGAGCCTGCCGCCCAAGCGCATCACCATCAACCTCTCCCCCGCCGACCTGCCCAAAGAAGGGTCGCACTATGACCTGCCGATCGCGCTGGCCCTGCTGGCAGCGATGGGTGTGGTCGATCGCGAAACCATCGCCGATTACGTCGCGGTGGGCGAACTGGCGCTGGATGGGCGGATCATCCCCAGCCCCGGCGTGCTGCTGGCCGCGCTGCACGCCAGCGGCGCCGAAAAGGGGCTGATCTGCCCCGCCGCGCAGGGCACCGAGGCGCGCTGGGCCAGCGGCATCGACGTGATCGCCGCGCCCGATCTGATCGCGCTGCTCAACCACCTGAAGGGCACGCAGCGCCTGGCCCCACCCGAAGTGGGCGAGGCGCTGCCGCCAGTGCGTCTGGCCGATCTCAAGCAGGTGAAAGGCCAGGAAACCGCCAAGCGCGCGCTCGAAATTGCCGCTGCCGGTGGGCACAACCTGCTGCTGATCGGCCCGCCCGGCGCCGGCAAATCATTGATGGCCTCGTGCCTGCCCGGCATTCTGCCCGAACTCACGCCGGCAGAGGCACTGGAAACCTCGCTGGTCGCCTCGGTGGCCGGCACCCTGGAAGAAGGGCGGATCAGCCGCGCGCGGCCATTTCGCAGCCCCCATCATTCCGCGTCGATGGCAGCGCTGACCGGCGGTGGGCTGCGCGTGCGGCCGGGCGAAGTCAGCCTGGCGCATCTGGGCGTGCTGTTCTTGGACGAACTTCCGGAATTCCAGCGCGCGGTGCTCGATTCGCTGCGCCAGCCGCTGGAAACCGGGGAAGTCACGGTGGCGCGGGCCAATGCCCACGTGACGTTCCCGGCGCGGGTGCAGTTGATCGCGGCGATGAACCCGTGCCGCTGCGGCCACCTGGGTGATCCGGCGCTGGGCTGCAGCCGCGCGCCCAAATGCGCCGCCGATTACCAGTCCAAGGTATCAGGCCCGCTGCTCGACCGCATCGATCTGCATGTCGAGGTCGATCCGGTATCGGCGGCAGACCTGGCCCTGCCGCCACCCGCCGAAGGATCAGCGCAAGTGGCTGCGCGGGTGGGCGCCGCGCGGGCACGCCAGACCGCCCGGCTGGAAGGCAGCGGCCGGCGCAACAATGCCGAACTGGACGGCGACCTGCTTGACCGCTTTGCCACCCCGGACGAGGCCGGGCGCCAGCTGCTGTTCAAGGCGGCCGAGGCGATGCGCCTGTCTGCGCGCGGCTACACCCGCATCCTGCGCGTGGCGCGCACCATTGCCGATCTGGCCGGGGCCGAAGGCGTCGGCCGGGTGCATGTCGCCGAGGCGCTCAGCTATCGCCGGACGGCGCCGCGGGCCTGAATCCCCCTTAGCGTCCGGCCATGGCCTTGGCCTTGGCCAGATAGGTCCGGCCGATGCGCAGCATGGTGCCATCGGCCAGTTCGGCCGACCACACGCCCAGGCCATCGTGACGCAGCCCCAGGATGCGGTTGCGCCGCACGATGGTGGAGCGGTGCAGGCGGATGAAGTGCGCCGGGTCCAGCCGGTCTTCCAGCCGCTGGATGGTGTGCAGCATCAGGTAGCTGCGCTGGCCCACGTGCAGGCGCACATAGTCGCGTTCGGCATCGATGCGATCGATATCGGCCGCCGCCACGCGCACCAGTTCGCTGCGGTGAGGCACCCAGAATTCCTCGATCCACTGCGCGGCCGGCGCCGTGGCATCGTCGTGCCCGGGGGCAGGCGCGGGCACGGTGGACGCCGGGGCCAAGGCCGGATCGGCCAAGGCAGCCTGCCGCGAGAGCGCCCGTTCCACCGCGCGTTCCAGGCGGTCTTGCGCCACGGGCTTGAGCACATAGTCCACCGCCTCGCAATCGAACGCCTCAACCGCGAAGTGATCGTGCGCGGTCACGAAGATCACCATCGGCTTGGGATTCTGCCGCACAAGGGCGCGCGCCACGCTGAGCCCGTCGAGTTCGGGCATCGTCATGTCGAGCAGCACGAGCGCGGGCGAAAGCGCCTCCACCAGCCGCAGGGCGGCCGCGCCATCGGCGGCGGTGCCCACGATCTGCAACGCGGGAATGCGCGCACACAGGATCTGCATGCGTTCGATGGCCAGGGGTTCGTCGTCCACGATCAGGGTGCGCATGGGGGCCTCAAGCAAGATTGGATACGATGGGCAGGGTCAGCACGGTGGCATAGCCGCCGGCCGGCAAAGGCGCGCTTTCCACCCGCGCCTGGGCGCCAAAGCGCGCGGCCAGGCGGCTGCGCACGTTGGCAAGGCCAATGCCGGTGCCACCCACTGGCAGGCTGGCATGATCGGCGCCAGGGCCATCATCGGCCACGGTCAGAACCAGCAGCCCGGCCGAAATGCGCGCGCGGATGCTGATCGTCACCGGCCGGGTGGTGGCCGAGACGGCATACTTGATCGAGTTTTCGACCAGCGGTTGCAGGATCATGCCCGGCACGCAGGCCTCGCTCACATCCTCGGGCACATCGAATTCCACGCGCAGGCGATCGGGAAAGCGCACGCCTTCGATCGCCAGGTAGTGCCGCTGCAGCGCGATCTCGTCGGCCAGGGTAACGTCGGCGGTGGGATCGCCGGCCAGGCTGTGGCGATAGAAGCTGGAAATCGTCTGGATCATCCGCTCGGCTTCTTCGGTGCGGCCGACCATGACCAGCGCCGAGAGCGAATTCAAGGTGTTGAACAGGAAGTGCGGATTGACCTGATAGCGCAACGAGCGCAGTTCCGCCGCCTTGGCCGCGCGGCGATATTCGCCTTCGCGCCATTCGGCGGCGCGGCGCTGTTCGGCATTGCCCAGCGCCAGATAGAGCGCGGCCCAGGCGATCAGCAGGAAATAGCGGCCCAGCGCGATATCGGTCAGTTCCTGCCAGCCCTCGTCCTTGTTGATGTCCTGGTTGATCTCCTGCGCCGTGGTGGCGGGCGTGGCCGGTTCACGCGTGACGATGTGCACGCCCGGCGCGGTGATTTCGGTGGTGCCATCGGCATGATGGCGCACGCTCACGTTATCACGCGGGGATGCCGCCTTGGGCGTGGCCGATGGTGCGGGTGCGGCTGGCTCCTGCCCGGCCGATGGCGGCGCGGGCGGTTCGGGTGGCTCGGGCGGGATCGCCGGCGCTGACGGCGCGGGTGGGGCAATATCGATCAGCATGTTGCCACCGGTATTGCGCTGCGACGCTTCCTTGCGCGTGGCGGCATCCTGGCCGGCATCCTGCTTTTGCGCCTCCTGGTCCCAGCGCGCCTCGACCGGGGCAAATGCCTGCTGGTTGATCAGCGCCAGCAGCAGGGCTGCCGGCAACATGATCACCAGCGCCAGCGCCACGCGCCAGCCCAGCCGGCGATGATCCCAGCGGCGCAGCAGCGGCCAGGCCAGCACGGTCACGGCAATACCGGCCATGGTCACCAGCGCGCGGCGCCACAGCAGCTCGATCCAGATCGACAGATCGGTATCGGGCGGCCCGACCAGCGCCCAGCGGATCGAGACCAATACGAAATAGCACAGCCACAGCGCCGCCGCCGACAGGACCACCTGCCGCGCGGTGACGTGGCCCATGCCGGGCGGGGTATCGTCGAATGATGAAGGCGGATCGGTCCGCGCGTGAGAGGCCATGCCCCTTGCTAGGCCAGGCGCCAGCAACGCGCCAGTGCAGCGGTCGAGCCAAATGTGTGGTTGATCGACGAAGATGTTTCGTCAGGTTTCCACCACCCCCCGACCCCCTCCTCTAAAGAGGATGGGGAGTTAAGGCGCTGAAATAAAAGCCCCCTCCTCTTCAGAGGAGGGGGTTGGGGGTGGTGCGAAGCCTGACGCCAGGCTGGCCGGTCAGGCCGGCAGCAGGCCTTCGTCGGCGATCTTCTTCTTCCACACCAGCGGGGCAAGCTGGTGCACGTTCTGGCCTTCGCTATCGACGGCCACGGTCACCGGCATGTCTTCCACGGTGAATTCGTAGATCGCTTCCATGCCCAGGTCTTCAAAGCCGACGACCTTGGCTTCCTTGATCGCGCGCGCGACGAGATAGGCCGCGCCGCCCACTGCCATGAGATAGGCCGACTTGTGCTGGGCGATCGACTGCGTCGCCGCCGGGCCACGCTCGGCCTTGCCGACGCACGAGAGCAGCCCCTGGTCGAGCATCATGTCCATGAACTTGTCCATGCGCGTGGCGGTGGTGGGGCCGGCGGGGCCAACCACTTCCTCGCGCACCGGATCGACCGGGCCGACGTAATAGATCACGCGGCCCTTGAAATCGACCGGCAGTTCCTCGCCCTTGGCCAGCATGTCCTGGATGCGCTTGTGCGCGGCGTCGCGGCCGGTGAGCATCTTGCCGTTGAGCAGCAGGCGATCGCCCTGCTTCCAGCCCTGCACTTCTTCCGGCGTCAGCGTGTCGAGGTTGACGCGCTTGGCGGCGGCATCGGGCGCCCAGTGGACCTGGGGCCATTCATCCAGCTTGGGCCGTTCGAGATAGCTCGGCCCGCTGCCATCGAGGGTGAAGTGGGCGTGGCGGGTGGCGGCGCAGTTGGGGATCATTGCCACCGGCTTGCCGGCAGCATGGCACGGCGCGTCCATGATCTTGACGTCGAGGATGGTGGAAAGCCCGCCCAGCCCCTGCGCGCCGATGCCCAGCGCGTTGACCTTGTCGAAAATCTCGATGCGCAGGCGCTCGATATCGGTCTGCGGCCCGCGCAGCTTGAGCTTGGCCATGTCGATCGGCTCCATCAGCGCCTTCTTGGCCAAGAGCACGCAGTGTTCGGCGGTGCCGCCGATACCGATGCCGAGCATGCCCGGCGGGCACCAGCCGGCGCCCATCTGCGGCAGCATTTCCAGCACCCAGTCGACGATCGAATCGCTGGGGTTCATCATCTTGAACTTGGACTTGTTTTCGCTGCCGCCACCCTTGGCCGCGACATCGACCGTCACCTTGCTGCCCTTGACCATTTCCACGTGCAGCACGCAGGGCGTGTTGTCGCGCGTGTTGCGGCGGGTGAAGGCGGGATCGGCAAGGACCGAGGCGCGCAGCTTGTTGTCGGCATTGAGATAGGCGCGGCGCACGCCTTCATCGACCACGTCCTGCAGGGACTTGTCGGATTCCAGGCGGCAATCCTGGCCCCATTCGATGAACACGTTGACGATGCCGGTGTCCTGGCAGATCGGCCGGTGGCCTTCGGCGCACATGCGGCTGTTGGTCAGGATCTGGGCGATGGCATCCTTGGCGGCGGGGCCCTGTTCGGCCTCATAGGCATCGCCCAGCGCGCGGATGTAATCCATCGGGTGGAAGTAGCTGATGTATTGCAGCGCATCGGCCACGCTTTCGACCAGATCCGCTTCCCGGATCGTCACCATTTCCGCCATCGCAATTTCGCTCCTGCTACAGCATTCTGCCAATGCCCCTTACGCGCCGACAGACAGCATGCAAGACGCTTGGCGCAGCGCGGGCAATATTCTAGAGACGCTGGCGATCAAAGGCGTGTGCGACTGCGAAAGCGGCCCACGCATCCCGAACCTGATGAGGAATACCGATGAGCGTGGCAGTAGCTGAGGCAGCCGAGACGGGAATGGTGCGTGAACGCAAGGCCATGATCGAAAGCCAGCTGCGCGTCAGCGGCGTCAACGATCCGGCCGTGCTGGCCGCCTTTGCCGCCGTCCCGCGCGAGGATTTCGTCCCGGCCGAGCGCCGTGCCCTGGCCTATATGGATCGCGCCGTGCCGCTGGGCGATGGCGCCGTGCTGGCTCCCGCGCTCACCCACGGGCAGATGCTGATCGCCGCCGCCCCGGTGGCCGGCGAACGCGCGCTGGTGGTGGGCAAGCCCGGCACCTATCTTGCCGCGCTGCTGCGTGAACTGGGCCTGGTGGTGACGCTGGCCAGCCCGGCGGACGACCTGGCCGCGCTGGGCCAGTTCGCGCTGGTCCTGGTCGATGGCGCGATCGAAGTGGTGACCCCTGCCCTGGAAGCCGCCGTGGCCGACGATGGCCGCTTGGTCACCGGCCTGATCGAGCGCCGCGTGGCGCGCCTTGCCCTGGGCCGCAAGGCTGCCGGCCAGGTTGCGCTGGGCGCGCTGGGCGAGGCAGACTTTGCCGTGCTGCCCGAATTCGCCGCCCCCAAGGGCTGGAGCTTCTGAACCCCATGTCGCGACTGAGCCGGTGGCGCGCGGCGGTGGCGGCAGGCCCCTTGCTGGTCGCCACGATCGCCACGAGCAGCGCCCCGGCCCAGGCGGATGACCTGCGCAGCGCGCTGACCGCCGCCTACCAGACCAACCCCGATCTGCAGGCCGCGCGCGATTCGCTGCGCGCGACGGACGAGAACGTGCCGATCGCGCGGGCGGCAGCCCTGCCCTCGCTGTCGGGCAGCGCCAGCTACAACGAATATGTCGACAAGGGCGGCTCGTATTTCTCTAGCAGCTATCCCGATCGGGTGGTCAACCTGGGCGCCAACGCCGGGGTGCCGCTGTACAACGGCGGCGCAGTGAAGAACGGCATTCGTGCGGCCAAGACCCGGGTCGAAGCCGGGCGCGCCTCGCTGCGCGGCACCGAATCGAGCGTGTTCACCAGCACGGTCACGGCCTATATGGACGTGATCCGCGATGCCGCCATCGTTGGCCTGCAAAAGAACAACGTGCAGGTTCTCGAGGTCAACCTTCAGGCGACCAGCGACCGCTTCGAGATCGGCGACGTGACCCGCACCGACGTGGCGCAGTCCCGCTCGCGCCTGGCCCTGGCCCGCGCCAGCCTGCGTTCGGCCGAAGCCAACCTGGTGGCCAGCCGCGAAACCTATGTGCGGATCATCGGCCATGCCCCGGGCACGCTGGAAGCACCGCCGCCGCTGGCCGGCATGCCCGGCGGCGTGGAGGATGCGGTCGACTATGCGCTGGACAACAACCCCGACCTGATGGCCGCGCGCGAGGCCAGCAAGGCCGCCGGGTTTGACGTGAAGGTGGCGGGCGCCAGCCGCCTGCCGACCATTGCCGCCAACGCATCGACCAACAACACCAACTATCTCAGCAGCTATCTGCCCGGCGTGCCCAATTCGTCGCGCAACATGGTGGCGGGGCTGACCGCGTCGATCCCGCTGTTCCAGGGCGGTGCGCCATCGGCGCGCGTGCGCCAGGCGCAGGCCACCCAGGGCGCGACCATGGAGCAGGAAATCGGCACCGAGCGCGCGGTGATCGCCACGGTGCGTTCGGCCTGGTCGGCCTGGCTGGCAGCCAAGGAAGTGATCGGCCTCAACCAGACGGCGGTGGATGCAGCGGCGCTCAGCCTTGAGGGCGTGCGCGCGGAAAACACCGTGGGCAACCGCACCATCCTCAACATCCTCGATGCCGAGCAGGAACTGCTCAACGCCCAGGTGCAATTGGTCACTGCCAAGCGCAACGAATATGTCGCGGGCTTTGCCCTGCTGTCGGCGATGGGCAAGGCGCAGGCGCGCGATCTCGGGCTCGACGGCGGCACGCTCTATGATCCGGTGGCCAATTATGAGCGGGTGCACCATCGCATCTGGGATTGGGACAGCGATCCCGCGCCGGTGGCCCACGCCACTGCCACGGTTGACACCCCGGCCCAGGATGCGACAATTCCCGATCAGCCACTGCCCTGACCGCCGGCGCCAGCCGCCGGTGATCGGGCAGGGATATCTGCACAGCGTGGGCAACAGGAACGTGGGGGACAACAATGCGCCAGGCCGGTGAACCTTCGGTCGAGGAAATTCTCGAATCGATCAAGAAGGTGATCGCGCGCGACGTGCGTGGCGAAGCGGCAGCCGCCCCGGCCCCGCGTGCGCCGATGTCTGCCGCGGCCGCGGCCGCCGCGATTGCCCCAGCGCTGCAGGCGCAGGCTGGGCGCGAGGGCGCCGCGGCTCCGCGCGCCGCAGCAAGCAATCCCGCCATCGCGATGACCCGCGCCGCCAGCCCGGCCGACGTGCTCGACCTGACCGACGTGGCCGCGCAGATCATGGGTGAATATGGCAAGCCGGCGGCCGACGCTGGCGCTGCATCCGGTACCTGCGCCGAGGATGACGAGGACGAAGCCCTGGTGCCCCAGGAAGCAGCGGCATCGATGCGCGATTCGCTGGCGGCGCTGGCCATGCTGGCCCAGCCCGGCGCCCAGCCGCAGATCGTGCGTTCGGGCGAAACCTCGTTGGAAGGCATGGTCCGCGACATGCTGCGCCCGATGCTGGCGCAGTGGCTGGAACGCAACCTGCCGGTCATGGTGGAAAAGATGGTGGCCGCCGAAATCGCCCGCATCGCCGGCAAGCGCGGCTGATGGGCAAATCGGCCGAAAAGGAAATTGCCGAAGCGGAAAGCACGCTGGCCAAGCTCGGCGGCTTTGCCCCGCAGCGCCACATCTTCCTCTGCGCCGATTCCGACAAGGACAAGTGCTGCTCTGCCAAGGAGAGCGATGCGGCCTGGTCGTTCCTGAAAAAGCGGCTGGGCGAATTGAAGCTGGGCGGCAAGCAGGGCGTGCTGCGCAGCAAGGTGGGCTGCCTGCGCGTCTGCGCCGCCGGGCCGGTCGCCGTCGTCTATCCCGATGGCGTGTGGTATCATTCCTGCACCCCGCCGGTGCTGGAGCGGATCATCCAGGAGCACGTGATCGGCGGCGTGCCGGTGGCCGATTACCGGCTCAACCCGCCGCAGGATTGATCCTGCGCCCTGGCGCGCCACAGCGCCGGCACGCTCGCGCCATCGCGGCGGGGAAAGGCCAGGGTGGCCAGCACCAGCACCGCGGCGTTGAGGATTAGGCCAACCAGCCCGGGATTGATTCCGCCCGCTGAAATCCCCGCCAGCCGCATGCCGATGATCGCCAGCGCGGCCACGGCCATGCCACTGAGCACGCCCCCGGCCCGCACCCGGCCGGTCCACAGCGCCGCGAGAAAGCCCGGCAGGGTCTGCACGATGCCGAAGTAGAACACGGTGTTGAGCATGGCGAGCAGTGGCACCTGCGACATGGCGCCGGCGGCCGACAGCGCGATGAACAAGGCCGTCACGCCTTGCGCCCAGCGCTGCTGCGCGCGGCCGTCCAGGCCCGGCAGCACGTTGCGGGTAAGCAGCGGCGCGATCGCCAGGCACACGCTGGACAGGATGACCATGCCCGCCAGGACCACGGCGGCCATGACCACGCCCAGCGCCCAGCCCGGCAGCAGATGCTGTGCGGCGGCCAGGAACACGAAATCGGCCTTGGCCACCGGCAGGCCCATGCGCCGGGCAAACACGGCCACGGCCATCAGCAAGGGAAACATCACCATGTAGAGTGGCACGGCGGCTTGGGCGCGGACGATCGCCTGCGGCCCGCGCGCGGCAAAGAGGAACGCCCAGTTCTGCGGAATCATGGCAAAGCCCAAGGCCTGTACGGCGATGGTGCTGAGCGCGAAGGACAGGCTGACCGGAGCTGGCGTCACGCTTGCCGCCGGTGCCGCGGGCATGCCCGCGCTCGGCCAGTGCAGCAGGGCCAATGCCCCCACCAGCAGGATCGCGCCGAGCATCAGCGCATCCTTGAGCACCGCGACGAAGGCGGCGGCGCGCAACCCGGCCAGCGCGACATAGGCCATGGTCACCAGCCCCGCGCCCGCCAGCAGCAGCGGCATCGGCATGCCCGGCGTCAATGCGCCTAATACCAGGCGGATGCCGGCAAACTGCATCGTGCCGATCGGCACGAGCAGGGCGATCGCGCCCAGCGCGATCACCCGTTCCAGCAGGCGGCTGTTGAAATGGGCGGCAAAGAAATCGGGGATGGTCACCGCGCCATAGAGGTTTCCCGCGCGCCAGATCCACGGCCCCAGCACCGCGAGAACCGGCGCGGCCAGCAGGATATAGCCAAAGAACCATACGACGAAGCCTTCGCCCCCGGCATAGACACCGCCGGGAAAGCCCAGCATCGTAGCGATCGAATAGGTTTCCCCAACGCTCAGGAAAAAGAACAGGATCGCGCCCAGCTGCCCGCCCGCCACGAAAAAGGCGCGCGGCCCCTGCCCTGCCCCGCGCCGCGCCCACAGCGCGATCAGCAGCGACAGCGCCATGACCGCCACGAACGCCGCGATCATGCCACCGGCATCCGGCGCTGGCGCCACCACAGCCACAGGCTGGTGGCCGGCGCGCAGGCAAACAGCGACCAGATGCGCAGCCCGATGCCGAGCAGCCCCGGCTGATCGGCCGGCACCGCCAGAACGGCCAGCAAGACCAGCAGCACCGGAACCACCAGCGTGATCAGCGCGCGGCGCAGCGAACTCATTCCGGCTTGAGCGCCGACCAGGTGGGCACCGCCCAGCCGGCCGGCGCCGTGGCGGCATGAACCCCGCGCGCAATGGCGCGGGCGAGTGTATCGGCCGCCACCGCGCCCACGCCCAGCACCGCCAGATCGCGCGGGCCGGACACCGGGCGGCGGGCCGTACACAGGGCAAAGACCACGTCGCCATCGAACGGGGTATGCACCGGGCTAATCGCCCGGGCCAGGCCATCCTGCGCCATGATCGCCACGCGCTTCATCTCGTCTGCCGTCAGATCGAGGTCGGTGGCAACGCAGGCGATCGTGGTGTTCTCGCGCGGGGCGGGCAGCTTGGTGCCACCCCATTCCTCTGGCCCGACACGCGCCGCGATCGGCCCCAGCCCGCCAAATTCGTCCCCCATTTCAAAGGCGCCGGCCCAGAAATGGCGGGTGCCCGGCACCACCGTGGCGCCCAGCGCATTGACCGCCACGATCGCCCCCACCGTGGTGCCATCGCGCGTGAGCGTGGAGGCCGAGCCCAGCCCACCCTTGAGCGCGCCGGCCATGGCGCCATAGCCCGCGCCGCTGGTGCCCAACGCAAAATCGGCGCCAGCCGCGGCCAGCGCGGCGATGCCCAGATCGCGATAGGGCGGCTGCGTGCCCCAGCCCTTGGCGCCGCCATTGCCAAGGTCATAGAGAATCGCTGCCGGCACGATCGGCGAAACCGGCACGCCCTGCTGCGCCAGTCCGCCATAGCCGATGCCGCGCGCGCCCAGGTGTGCCGCCACGCCATCGGCCGCAGCCAGCCCCCACGACGATCCGCCCGACAGCACCACGGCATTGGCGGCATGAACCAGGTTGTGGCTTTCCAGCGCATCGCTTTCCCGCGTACCCGGCCCGCCGCCGCGCACGTCGATCGCGGCGGTCACCAGCCCTTCGGCGAGGATCACGGTGGTGCCGGTGCGCACCGCGGCATCCTGGGCACAGCCCACGGTGATGCCGGCAACGTCGGTGATCAGGTTGCGCGGGCCTGTGCGGCCGGGCCGATGCGGCGCAGCCCCAGCTGGCGGCGCGACGGCCCTGGCGCCAGCACCGGCGCCCAGCGCGGCACCGGCGGCCATTCCTGTGGAAGCAAGCACTTGGCGGCGGTTCATGATCGGCACTCCGGTCTGGGCAGGCGCGTCCAGTTGCCGTCTGTGCGGGCGGGCGGCAAGGTGAATCTCAGGTATCGTCCCAATGCGAGCTGTCGAGCCGATCCTCGATGCTTTCGTCGTGGCCCGTGCCGCTCGACAGGAACACCAGCCCCATCAGCGCGGCCATCAGCATCATCGTCAGGCCGATGCCGAGCGAGGTGGCGATGTAGAGATGGATCGAAACCAGGCCCACGCCCATGTAGAGCCAGGCATCAACCGCGGCAATGACCAGCAGCGTGGCCAGGCCCATCCAGCGCAGCAGCCAGCGATAGCGCGCCCAGGCGTGCGCCGCATTGTGCGGATCATCCAGCGGAGACTGGTTGGCCATCGTGTTTCTCCCGATGCCATGCCTACAGGAAGGGCCTTGCCGCGCAACCGGAACGTGGCATGATCACGGTGGAGGCGGGACCAACTGCCCCAAGGGGAAGAGGAGCCAACCCATGACCATTGCGCGGTTGATTGCCGGGCGTTCCGGCGAAGTCTGGTCTATTCACGCACAGGACACGGTGGCCGATGCCATCGAGATGCTCAGCAGCCACAAGATCGGCGCCTTGCCGGTCCACGATGGTGAAAACGCCGTGGCGGGAATATTTTCCGAACGCGACGTGATTCGCGCGCTTACCGCCCATGGCGAAGATGCGCTGCGCCTGCCGGTCAGCGCCGTGATGACGGCGCCGGTGGTCACCGTCAGCCCGGACACATCGGTGATGGAAGCGCTTGCGCTGATGACACGGCGCCGGTTCCGCCACCTGCCCGTGCTGGACGATGGGCGCATGGTGGGCTTCATCTCGATCGGCGACCTGGTGAAATACCGCCTCGACCGAATCGAAGCCGAAGCCGACGCGATGCGCGTCTATATCCAGTCGGTCTGAGGCCTCACGCCGGGTTCAGGCACAAAAAAGCCCCTCCCGTTGGCGGGAGGGGTTTGGGGAGGGCGTGTTCGCCCGGTCCCATGGCCTGACCTCCCCGCCCCCGGCCCCCCCCCCCCCCCGGCGGGGGGGCCGCGGGGGGGGGGGGCGGGCCGCTTCGGCGCTCGCGTACGCGAGGACGGGGG
>CAYXUN010000001.1:83254-202417 GCA_964468165.1 uncultured Novosphingobium sp.
CCCCAAAAAACCCCCCCCGCGGGGGGGGGGGGGGGGGTTGGGGGGGGGGGGTGCCCCGGGGCCCGGGGCCCGCCCCCCCGCCCCCCCCCCCCGCCCGGGCGGGGGTGGGGAGAAGGTGGGTTGTCAGCAACCTCAGCTGTCGGAAATGCCTTCGGCGCGGCGCGCTTCGAGCCAGGCCATGGCTTCGGCGTGCTGGGCCGCTTCCGAGGCGGCCTTGGACTGCGCTTCACGCTGCGCGCGCAGTTCCTCGATCAGGGCATCGCGATCCGAGCCCAGGCGATCGGTGACCGCGCCTTCGTCCTCGGCCGGAACGCCGGCGCGCTTGGACGCCTTGCTCACCAGCATGTCCAACTCGCGCTGCGAGCACAGACCCAGGGTCACCGGGTCCTTGGGATTGATGTTGGCGATGTTCCAGTGGCTGCGATCGCGGATCGCGGCGATGGTCGTGCGGGTGGTGCCGATCAGCTTGCCGATCTGCGCGTCGGAGATTTCCGGGTGGTGGCGCAGGATCCAGGCGATGCCGTCGGGCTTGTCCTGGCGCTTGGACACCGGGGTGTAGCGCGGGCCCTTGGTGCGGCTGACGGCCAGCGGCGCGCGCTGCATCTTGAGGCGATATTCGGGATTTTCCTGGCCACGATCGATTTCGGTCTGGCTCAGTTCGCCCGAATGCAGCGGGTTGCGCCCGGTGTACTTGGCACCGGCCAGATCATCGGCCATGGCCTGCACTTCAAGGATATGCAGCCCGCAGAATTCGGCGATCTGTTCGAAGGTCAGGGCCGTATTGTCGACAAGCCACGAAGCAGTGGCATGCGGCATCAGCGGATACGTGGGCTGGTTGCTCACGGCATGGTCCTCTTTTTATCGTGCGCGATTGGCTGGTGAAATAACAGGTCTGTGTGGCGCGGAAACAATAAGGGCCGCCCCTTCACGGAGCGGCCACTTGCCGGCAAAGATGTAAGCGAGCCGGGCCCAAACGGCAAGAGCAATCCGCGCCGGGCCCATATTTGCCCGGCTTGCGGCCCGGGCATCACCCCATTTTCAGCACGATCTTGCCGATATGGTGGCCCGCTTCCATGCGCGCATGGGCCGCAGCAGCCTGCTCCAGGGGAAAGGCCTGGTCCATGATCGGGCGCAGCTGGCCGGCTTCGACCATCGGCCACACCGTCTGCGCGATTTCCTGGGTGAGCAGCGCCTTGAACGTCGCCGGGCGCGCCCGCAGGGTGGACCCGGTCAGAGTCAGGCGGCGGCTCATCACCTGGGCCATGTTGATCTGCGCCTTGGTCCCGCCCTGGACGGCGATGGTCACGTGGCGGCCATCTTCGGCCAGGCATTGCAGGTTGCGCGCCACGTAATCGCCGGCAACCATGTCGAGCACCAGGTTGACGCCCTTGCCGCCGGTAATCTCTTTCACCGCCTCGACAAAATCGCTGGCCTTGTAGTCGATCGCATGATCGGCGCCGATTTCCAGCGCGGCCTGGCACTTGTCGGCGCCGCCGCAGGTAACGATCACCGTGAGGCCAAACAGCTTGCCCAGCATGATTGCCATGCTGCCGATGCCGCTGGTGCCGCCATGGACAAGGATCGTCTCACCCTCGCAGGCCCAGCCACGCTCGAACACGTTGTGCCACACGGTAAGCAGCGTTTCGGGCAGGGCTGCGGCACATTCGAGTGGCAGCCCATCGGGCACGGGCAGGCACTGCGCGGCCTGGGCGAGGCAATATTGGGCATAGCCGCCACCTGATACCAGCGCGCAGACCGCCTGGCCCAACAGCGGCGCTACCACGCCTTCACCCAGGGCGACGACCTGACCGGAAATTTCGAGGCCGGGAATGGGCGAAGCGCCCGGCGGGGGCGGATAGAAACCCTGGCGCTGGATCACATCGGGGCGATTGACCCCGGCATAGGCCACCTTGACCAGAACCTCGCCCGGGCCGGGGCGGGGCACCGGCAGGGTTTCGGGCCGCAAGACCTCGGGCCCGCCGTGCTCTGCAAACCCCACTGCCGTCATCGTCACCGGAAGATCCAGCATGCGCCGCCCCATGTTTTGACGTCATATCTTCGTCAACGGCATCCCCTAGGCGGCATGAGCAAATTCCGCAATGCCACGCTTGCCCCGTCGGGCCGCCCCAAAGACTGCTCCAAACGCTGCCAATGCGCTTCCACGCCGCCCCGGCAAACCGGCGGTTTCTGCCTCGGGCCACGGCGCTGCCGCGTTTGTTCACCGCGCGTGGCGATGGGACAGGTTGACAGCACGCGTTTGCCGTCCAACATTGTGCAGTGCGATGGACGCAGACGACCTTCCGCGCCGCAAGGGCGACCTGGCCAGCCAACTGGCAACAGAGCCGCTCGATTCGCTGTCGGTGGACGAGTTGACCGCGCGGATCGCCTTGCTCGAGGCCGAGATCGCCCGCACCACCCGCCATCGTGATCGCGCCGGCCACACCCGTGCGGCCGCCGAGGCGCTGTTCGGGGCCAGCCGACCGCCGGCGCCACCACCTTCTTCCGGGCAAACCGGACGATGACCGCCGCCGCCCTTCACCTTGCCGGGCGGCATCCCCATATAGGGTTTCATACCCCTCCAACGCGCCCGCGTATCGGTCGCCGGCTTCCGCTCGTGCGGTGCCGCGCCGCTTGCCGGGCACCGCTATCGACGATTGAAGCATCCGTGGCGACCGCCCAACCTGGTTCGGCGGTGGTTAACCAACGTCATGCTTTCCTCCCGCAAGGGAACCATCCCGTGACGGAATGCTTCCGTCATGGCCAAGAGTGAGCCCCAGAAAGCGAGCCTATGCCCAGTTTCGCCCAGAGCCTCGAAAAGACGTTGCACAGCGCCCTGGCCAATGCCTCGGAGCGCAGCCATGAATACGCGACGCTCGAACATCTCCTGCTTGCCCTGATCGACGATGCAGACGCAGCGCAGGTGATGCAGGCCTGCGGCGTGGACCTTGGCGATCTGGGCGACGTGGTACGCCAGTACCTCGACCAGGAATACCAGTCCCTCAAGACCGCGGAAAAGGCCGATCCCCAGCCGACCGCCGGGTTCCAGCGCGTGATCCAGCGCGCGATCCTGCATGTCCAGTCTTCGGGCAAGGACACCGTCACGGGGGCCAACGTGCTGGTCGCGCTGTTCTCCGAACGCGATTCCTATGCCGTCTATTTCCTCCAGCAGCAGGACATGAGCCGCCTGGATGCCGTCAGCTATATCAGCCACGGCATCGGCAAGGGCGGCCGCCAGGTCAATTCCGGCACGGCCAAGCCGAGCGAGGAAGAGACCCCCAAGCAGGAGGAAAAGGCCGAGGCGAAGGGCGGCAACAAGAAGGATTCCGCGCTCGACCAGTTCTGCGTCAACCTCAACGACAAGGCTTTGCTGGGCAAGGTCGATCCGCTGATCGGCCGTGGTCCCGAGGTTGACCGCACGATCCAGATCCTGTGCCGCCGTTCCAAGAACAACCCGCTCTACGTGGGCGATCCGGGCGTGGGCAAGACGGCCATCGCCGAAGGCCTGGCGCGCAAGATCGTCGAAGGCGAAGTGCCCGAAGTGCTGACCAAGGCGGTGATCTATTCGCTCGACATGGGCAGCCTCCTGGCCGGCACGCGCTATCGCGGTGACTTCGAGGAACGGCTCAAGCAGGTCGTTTCCGAACTGGAAAAGATGCCGCACGCGATCCTGTTCATCGACGAGATCCACACCGTGATCGGGGCCGGCGCCACCAGCGGCGGCGCGATGGACGCATCGAACCTGTTGAAGCCGGCGCTTTCGGGCGGCACGATCCGCTGCATCGGTTCGACCACCTACAAGGAGTTCCGCAACCACTTCGAAAAGGACCGCGCCCTGTTGCGCCGGTTCCAGAAGATCGACGTGAACGAACCGAGCGTGGAAGACACCATCAAGATCCTCAAGGGTCTGCGCACCGCGTTCGAGGAACACCACAAGGTCAAGTACACGCCCGAGGCGATCAAGACCGCGGTGGAGCTTTCGGCGCGCTACATCAACGACCGCAAGCTGCCCGACAAGGCGATCGACGTGATCGACGAAGTGGGCGCGATGCAGATGTTGGTGCCGCCGTCCAAGCGCAAGAAGACCATTACCGCGCGCGAGATCGAGGCAGTGATCGCGACGATGGCGCGCATCCCGCCCAAGTCGGTCAGCAGTGACGACAAGAAGGTGCTGGAACACCTGGAGCGCGACCTGAAGCGCCTGGTGTTCGGCCAGGACAAGGCGATCGAAGTGCTGTCGAGCGCCATGAAGCTGAGCCGCGCCGGCCTGCGCGATCCCGACAAGCCGATCGGCTCGTTCCTGTTCTCCGGCCCCACCGGCGTCGGCAAGACCGAAGTGGCGCGCAGCTTGGCCCAGATCATGGGCATCCCGCTGCAGCGCTTCGACATGTCGGAATACATGGAGCGCCATTCGGTCAGCCGCCTGATCGGCGCCCCTCCGGGCTATGTCGGGTTCGATCAGGGCGGGTTGCTCACCGATGCCATCGACCAGCAGCCGCATTGCGTGCTCCTGCTCGACGAAATCGAGAAGGCCCACCCGGACCTGTTCAACATCCTGTTGCAGGTGATGGACAACGGCCGCCTGACCGATCACCACGGCAAGACCGTCGATTTCCGCAACGTGGTCCTGATCATGACCACCAATGCGGGCGCGTCGGACATGGCCAAGCAGGGCATCGGGTTCGGCGACGTATCCAAGCAGGACGCCGGGGACGAAGCGGTGAAGAACCTGTTCACGCCGGAATTCCGCAACCGCCTGGATGCCATCGTGCCGTTCGGCTATCTGCCGCCCGAAGTTGTCAGCCGCGTGGTCGACAAGTTCGTGCTGCAGCTGGAACTGCAGCTGGCCGAGCAGAACGTGCACATCCAGTTCGACGGCGATGCGCGCGCCTGGCTGGCCAAGCGCGGCTATGACCGGCTCTATGGTGCCCGGCCCATGGCCCGCCTGATCCAGGAAAAGGTCAAGAAGCCGCTGGCCGAGGAACTGCTGTTCGGCAAGCTGGCCAATGGCGGGGAAGTGCATGTCAGCCTCAAGGACGATGCGCTGAACTTTGAACTGACCCCGGCCGCGCCCAAGCTGGTCAAGAAGAAGGCCAGCAAGCGCAAGGCGAGCGACGCCGCAAGCGAGCCCAACGCCGACGAGGCCTGAGCCCGGCTAAAGCCGCAATGACAGAGGGGGCGGAAAAGCACTGCGCTTTTCCGCCCCCTTATCGTTTGCGCGCCGCGTTGGCGGGGCGGCTCAATCCTGCCCGGCGGCCGGCGGTGCCTCGCCCCGGGCAGCGTCGGCCCAGCGCTCCACGCTATCGACCACGGTATTTAGGCCGAGCTGGCCAGCCTTGTCGTGCCAGGCATCGGCCGCCATCACGATCGGCGCGGTGATGTCATTGGGGGGAAGTTGATCGGCCCAATTGGCGATGGCGTGGGAATTGAACAGGACCAGCGCCAGGCTGCTGCTGCCCAGCACGCCCCAGGCCCAGCGCCAGCCGTCCTGCAGGGTGGCATCGTGTTCCTGCGCCAGGTCGATGGGGGATTCGCCCCAGGGCAGGCCATCTTCCGTGCTGCTCTTGTCCATCAGGCCACCTTCAGAACTGGAAATAGATGAACGGGGCAATGCCCCCACCGCGCAAGCCTTCGATGATCAGCAGCACCAGCGTGCCGATCAACCCCACGGCCCAGCCCGGCATGACCGATAGCGCCCGGGCCGCGCGCTGCACCCCATCGCGCGGGCCGAAATGGCAGGCCATGCCCAGCGCCATGAGCGCCAGGACCCAGCCGCTCGCCAGCGGGGCACCGCCGCCATGGCCCGCCGCCATGCCGCGCAGAAAGGCAAGCGCACCGGAAAACTCGCTGCAGCGGAAGAATATCCAGCCCAGCGCCACGATGTGGAACGTGATCACCGTGCCGGCCCAGGCCGGCAGCACGGGCCAGGCTTCGGGCCGCGCGCGCTGCCACAGCCGCTCTGCCACCAGCACGCCACCGTGCAGTGCGCCCCAGATCACGAAATTCCAGCTGGCCCCGTGCCACAGCCCGCCCAGCACCATCGTGCCGAACAGCGCCAGGCAGGTGCGCCACAGCGCCTGGCGCGATCCGCCAAACGCGCCGATATAGAGATAATCGCGCAGCCAGCTCGACAGGCTGATATGCCAGCGGCGCCAGAAATCCTGGAGCGAGACGGCGCGATAGGGCTGATCGAAATTGCGCGGGAAGCGGAAGCCGAGCAAGCCGGCAAGGCCAATTGCCATGTCCGTATAGGCTGAAAAATCGCAATAGATCTGAACGGCATAGCCATAGGCGGCGAGCGCCAGCTCAAGGCTGGAATGGCCGGCTGGATCGGCAAAGACCGGATCGACCAGATGCACCGAGATATCGTTGGCGATTACCGCCTTCTTGACCGTGCCCCACAGGATCAGGATCAGGCAGGCCATCGCCTCTTGCCGGCCCAGGCGCGGCGGATGGCGCAGCTGCGGCAGCAGATGGCTGGGCCGCACGATCGGGCCCGCCACCAGATGGGGAAAGAAGCTCATCAGCAGGGTGAGATCGAGCAGCCGCGCCGGCCGGGTGCGGCCGTTGTAGACATCGATCACATAGCTCAACCCCTGGAAGGTGAAGAACGAGATGCCCACCGGCAGGATGATCGCCTGCGCCAGCGGCATGCCTGCCAGATCGGCGAGGAAGCCGGCATACTTGAACCAGCCCAGCACCCCGAGATTGCCCAGGATCGCCACCCACAGCCACAGCAGCCGCGGCCCGCGCCCCCAGGCGATGATCCGGGCAAACAGCCAGTTCCACCCCGAGCTGGCGATCAGCAGCGCCACGAACCGCGCATCCCACAGGCCATAGAACAGCCAGGATGCCAGCAGCAGCATGATCACGCGCCAATCGCGCGCACGGGCCATCAGGCGGTTGAGCGCAAAGACCGCCAGGAAGAAGACGTGGAACCCGAGCGTGGGGAACAGCATGAGCGCGCCGCCGGCGTCAGCGTGGGCGTGGCGGCGGGGGCAGGGTGCTGGCCGCAGCAAACAGGTCTGCCGCCAGGCCCGCCCCGATCAGGCGCCCGCCATCGCGCGTGAAATGCACGTGATCGCCGCGCTGCAGCCCCTGCGCCACCCAGGCCATGGTCGTGCACGGCCCGCCCATCGCCCCCTGCCAATCCCAGAACCCCAGGCCCAGCGCCGTGGCCAGCCGCTTTTCCAGCGTGCGCATCTGCACCAGGTGCCCCGGCACGGCCCAGCCGGCACCGCAATCGCGGGTTTCGGGCAGCGAGGGCAGGGCCACGATCGCCCGGCTGCTGGCGGCATCGGGCGGCCCGACCAGCAGGATCGGCACGTCGGCCCCGGCCATGCGCCGCACCCGCGCCACCGCGCTGCGCAGCACGGCTTCGGTTTCAGCCAGGCCCAGCGCCGGATCGAACCCTTCGTTGGTGCCGAACGCCAGGATCACCAGATCGGGCCGGGCTGCGGCGAGTTCGGCCCCGGCCACAGTATCGTCTGCCCGCGCCAGATGCATCGCCCGCGCGCCCACGACGCCGAGATTGGCAACGATCGCGCCGGGCGTGCCGGTGCGGGTTTCCCACGCCGTCAGGCTGACCGGGCGGGTATCGAGCGTGGCCACAGTCGCCTGCGTGACCGGCACCGGAGAGGTGCGTGCGAAGCAGACCGCGCCTGGCGCCTGCGCGGAAAAGCTGATCGGCTCGGCCGGCACGCCATCGAACGTGACGGTAACTGCGCCAGCTTCCGGCCCGGTCAACCCGCACAGGGTAAAGCGGGTGAAGCGCGTGGCCGGGCTATCGGCAGTCAGGCTCATCGTTGCGGCGGGCATCGTGGTGGTCTGGGTGAAACCGGAAAAGCCCAGCAGCGCGCCCATGGCCGTGCGTTGCGGGCCAAACAGGGCATTGCCCTGCCAATCGGCGCTTTGCCGCGCGGTGACGCCCCAGGTGAGATAGCCCTGATAGGGCTTGCCCGCCGGCATCATGCCGCGCCCGCCATTGCCCAGCCGCGCCTGCAAGGCAGCGCGCAGGCCCTGGCTGATCATGTCGCCCGCGGTATGGCTGTCACCGATCTGCACGATCGACAGCACCCCGCCCGGCGCCCCGTTGGCGAGCTTGGCCAGAAACGGCGCCAATGCGCCAGCGTTGGACAGTTGCCCCGGCACGGCGGCGGTAATGGCAGGCATGGCAGGAACCGGCGCCGGGCCGCCCGGCAGCGTCAGGTCGACCGGTGCCCCGGTCTGGGCCAGGGCCACCGCCGGCAGCAGCGATGCCGCGCCAAGGGCTGCGCCGAAAGCCAGATGGGCAAGGCGGGCGCGGGCAAACGGTCGAGCGATCATGAACGTTTTCCGCTGGCTGGAGATGCACCGCCGCTGGCGCCGGGCCCTGCTTTCGTCGGGCTGGGCGAAGGCGTGGGGGCAGGGGCGGCCGGCTTGGCATCAGAGGGCGCCTTGGCCGGGGCTGTGGACAAATCTGTGGGTGATGCCGTGGACTTGTGCGTGGGCAGGTCTGTGGGCAACCCTGTGGACTTGATCGGGCTGTCACGCCCGGTGGCGTCATCGGCTGGTCGCTTGGGCCGCTTGGGTGCCGCCGCGTGGCTGGCAGACGGCGCCGGGGCAGCAGCAGTGGCACGGGCGGCCGGCACGGCATTTGCCGGCTTGGCAGCGGGCGGGGCGAGCAGCGCCAGGATCGGCTGCACCACCGGTCGGCTGATCACTTCATAGCCATGAAACGTCATGTGCTTGCCGTCGTTGGCGCGGGCGAGATAGTCCTTGCCGGTGGCCGGATCGATCAGGCGCAGCGCAAAATGGCCCTGGCGATCCTGGCTCACCGGCACGGCATTGGCAAAGGGCACGCCCAGGCGGCAGGTGACCTTGGCATAGAAGCGGTTCATCGCCTGGATATCGCGATCGTAGGCTGCATCGCGCATGCGGGGCAGGCCCACCCAGCCGACCGCCACGCCGCGCTGCTGCAGCATCCGCACCAGCGCGGTCATCCGGCCCTCAATGGTTTCCTGCCAGGCCGGGGTCATGTAGGCGGCGGCATGGCCGTTGACGAACAGGCCCTGGGTGTCGTTGGCGCCGATGCTGATCAGCGCCACGTCGATCGGCTGGCCGGCGACGCGGTCCTTGGCATCCTGCAACAGATCGCGCGTGCGATAGCGCGTGAAGCCGGTCCCCTCGTGGCTGAATTGATGAACCTTTACATCGGGATACTTGCGAAACGCCTGGTCGGTCGCAGCCCACAGGCCATCACCGAACGAATCGCCGAACACGCCGATATGCAGCGGCCGGTGCGCCGCCAGCGCTTCGGCCACGCGCGGGCCCTTGGGAAACGTGCCGCTGCAACCGGGCGCCAGACTGGGGGCAGGGGCCGGCCCGGCGGCGGCGAGGGGGGCTGGCGGGCCATCGGCCGGCGCCGTCTCGGCCAGCGGCGCGCCGCCATCCCAGCCGGGCAGCGCCTGCCACGGTTTGCCCCCGGTGCGGAACGAGAGGCCCAGCACAGTGCCCACGGCAATGCCGATGAACAGGACCGCCCCACGGTCCAGCACCATGATCCATCTGCGCTTGCCCAAGAAAACCGTCCTGCCTTTCTACCGCCCGCTCCCTATGGAGGGCAGCCATGGGCGTCAACGGCTTCGCGGTGATTGGACAGCTGTCATGCGGTCACCCAACCGGGGCTGAACGGAGGCCGCCGGGCGCAACCGGCCGCAATGCCATCAGCGCATTGAGCCGGGCACGATAGGCCGCCAGCTGCGCCGGATCGACGCTGCGCGGGCGCATGATCATGGTGAACGAGCCGGGATCGACCACCTGGCCGCCGCGATAGAGTTCATAGTGCAGGTGCGGGCCGGTCGACAGGCCGGTGGAGCCGACATAGCCGATCACCTGCCCCCGCACGACATGGGTGCCCGGGGCCACGGCAATGCGGCTCATGTGGCCATAGCCGGTGCCGATGCCGCCACCATGATCGAGGCGGACATATTCGCCATGACCGCCGTGCCAGCCGGCAAAGGTGACCGTGCCATCGCTGACCGCATGGATCGGCGCGCCCCAGGCCGCCCCGAAATCGATGCCGGCATGCAGGCGCACGTAACCGAGAATGGGATGGCGGCGCCAGCCAAAGCCCGAAGTGATGTGTCCATCCACCGGCGCTGCCAGCATGCCGGCCGATGCGCTGGCCGCCGTGGTGCCCTTCATCGCCTCGGGGCTCATGAATTCGCCCTGGTTGCCCCAGCGCAGCAATTGCGCACGCTGCTGTGCGCCGTGGCGCACCCCGGCATAGAGCAGGTCGCCCATCTGCCCCTGGCCATCGGCGGCGCGCTTGTAGGCCACCACCAGGTCGAACTCGTCGGTGGGGGCGATATCTTCGAACGGCAGCACGGTATCGATCGTGCGCAGATAGTCCTGCACTGCCTGCGGGCTGGCCCCGGCGGCGCGGGCCGAGCGATAGAGGCTGCTGCCGACAATGCCGGTCAGCCGCACCGGCGTGGTATCGACCGGGATCGCCCGCTGGTGCAGCGCCAGGCCGCCGCCCTGGCGCACGATATCGATGGCCAAGTCAAACCGCGCCCGCACGCTGAGCTTTTCCAGCGGGCGCGGATCGAACGGGCTGGCGTGGGCGCCCAGCGTCATGGCAAAGCGGGTGCCGGGCAGCAGTTGCTCGGGCGGCAGGGCGCGGGTGATCAGGCCGGCCACCTGCGCAGCGTCGCCACCACCCAGGCCCGAGCGCTGCAGCATGCGCGCCAAGCTGTCGTTTTCGCCGAGCGTGGCAGTCAGCGCAATGCTCGCGCGTTCGGGCGCGGCAGCCAGGTGGATGACCCGCGCGGTGGCGGCAAAGTGGCGGCCATTGCTGGCACCCTGGGCCAGCGGGCGGATGCCTTGCGCGGCAAATTCCTGCGCCATGCCATCATCCAGCGTCTGAAGCGGGGCAGCCTGGAGCGGGGCGAAACTGGGCCACAGCGCCAGCGCGGCCGCGGCCAGCGTGGCGCAAGTGGCCGCCCCATGCAGCCAGCGGCGGCTGCCGATATCCTGCGCCAGATCATGCACATGCAGCCAGCGCGCGGCGGCGCGCTCGATGCGCAGACACGCCGCCAGCCAGCGGCGGGCCAGCGGATGGGCCGAATGGCGCCAATCGGCCGGGTTGGCGGTTGCAGCAACCGGCGCAAGCGGCAGGGCCGGGGTGATGATCGCCGTGCGGCGCGTGCCAAACCCGCCGGGCACGGTGCTGCGCGCAAAGCCGCCGCCGCCCAGGCCGGCGGCGCCGATGCCTTTGCCAAAGCTGCCGAAACTGTCGCTTGGGCCGTGCACGCCCGTGTGATTCCCTTGCTCAGGCCCATGCGGGCAAACCCCTGCCTTCTCCCTGCCGCACCAGGGTTAACACCCCGTAAAGTGGCGGCTCGGGGCTTGCGGACAAGCGCGGAACACAGCAATCTGCGGCGACGAACGGGGAATTACAGCAATGTCGGAAACTGCCCTTGCGGATGGCCATGATGGCCACACGCATGAAACTGCCTGCCTCAATTGCGCCACGCCGCTATTGGGCAGCCACTGCCATGCCTGCGGCCAGGCGGCGCACGTCCACCGCACGCTGGGGGCGTTTTTCCACGACCTTCTCCACGGGGTTTTCCACTTCGAAGGGCGCATCTGGCACACCCTGCCCCTGCTCGCCTGGCGCCCGGGCGAGCTGACCCGGCGCTATATCGACGGGGCACGGGTGCGCTTCGTCTCACCCTTGGCGCTGTTCCTGTTCAGCGTGTTCCTGATGTTTGCCGTGTTCCACCAGATCAGCGGCGAGTGGCACTGGAACCCCGCAGCGGGCGAAAATGGCAAGAGCCTGGCCGAGGGCAAGGCCGAGACGCAGGCCAAGCTGGCCAAGCTGGAAGCGCAGCGCGCGCAGTTGCAAGCGGCCCACAAGAATACCGAAGCGATCGACGACCAGATCGATTCGCAGAAGACCTCGCTCGAGATCCTGGAAAACATGGCGCCATCTGCGTCCGACAGCGCCGGCCCGCGCGTGAGCAGCGACATCCCCATGCTGGCCCATGTGCTGCAGGCGTTCCGCGACAATCCAGGCCTCGCGCTCTACAAGCTGCAATCCTACGCCTATAAATACAGCTGGGCACTGATCCCGATTTCGGTGCCGATGCTGTGGCTGCTGTTTCCGTTCAGCCGGCGCTTCCAGCTGTATGATCACACCGTGTTCGTTACGTATTCGCTGTCGTTCATGACGCTGCTGACAGTGGTGCTGATGATTGCCAACCGCATCGGCCTGCCTGGCGTGGCCTGGGCGGCGCTGATCGTGCCGCCGCTGCACATCTATCGCCAGGTGCGCGGCACCTATGGCTGCGGCCGGGCAGGGGCGCTGTGGCGCACGGCGGCGCTGCTGGTCTTTGCGATGATCGCCCTGCTGGTGTTTGCCGGGGTCATCCTCGCGCAGACCAGCGCCGAGTAACCCTGTTCCACGTGAAACGCAGCTGGGGAGACCGCCTGCCCGTGCCGATCCTGTTCCTGGCCGATCTGCCGGCCGCGGCCCTTGCCACCTGGACGCGGGCGCTGGCCGCCGCGCTGCCCAATGACCGCATCGTGGCCTGGACCGGCACGGAGGACACCGCGCCGGCGCCAGCGGCGCTGGCACAGATCGAACTGGCGGTGGTGGCCAATCCGCCGCCCGGGTGCTTGGCACGGCTGCCGGCGCTGCGCCTGGTGCAAAGCGCCTGGGCCGGCGTCGATGGCCTGCTGGCCGATCCCGCGCTGCCACAAGTCGCGCTCGCCCGGCTGGTCGATCCACAGCTGGCGGCCGACATGGCCGAGGCGGTGCTCGGCCACGTGCTGATGCTGCATCGCCAGGTGCCCGCCTATCGCGCGCAACAGGCGGCGGCCCAGTGGCGAGCGCTGGCCCAGCCACGCCTGGCAGAGCGGCGCGTGGCGATCCTGGGCATGGGCGAAATGGGCCAGGCCAGCGCGGCCCTGCTGGCGCGCACCGGCTTTCCGGTTACCGGATGGAGCCGCAGCGGGCGCGGCGCGGCCGGCGGTGGCGTTGCGGTGCTGGCCGAGGCCGAGCGGCTGGCCCGGGTGCTGGGGCAGGCCGATATCCTGGTCAACCTGCTGCCCTTGACGGCGCAGACCCACGGCCTGCTCGATCGTGAGGCACTCGCCCGCCTGCCGCGCGGGGCCGGGCTGATCAACGCCGGCCGCGGCGCCCATGTGGTGACCGGCGATCTCATCGCCGCGCTCGACAGCGGGCAGGTGGGCCATGCCGTGCTCGACGTGTTCACCCAGGAACCGCTGCCGCCGGATGATCCCCTATGGCATCACCCTGGCGTGACCATCACGCCCCACGTGGCCGCGCCCACCGATCCCGATTCCGCCGCCCGCACAATTGCCGCCAACATTGCGCGCTGGCGCGCCGGGCAGCCGCTGGTTGGCGCGGTGGACCGCGCGGCTGGATACTAATAGGCTGCATCCCATGGATCGGATGGATCATGCGCGCCGCCGTTTTGCCGTGGCCCTGGCGGCGATGGCCGGCTTTGTCGATGCCGTGGGCTTTCTCTCGGCCGATGGCTATTTCGTCTCGTTCATGTCTGGCAATACCACGCGGCTGGGCGTGGCGCTGGGCACCGATGTGCCCCGCGCGCTGGTGCCGGCGCTGCTGATCACTGGGTTCGTGGTGGGGGTGACGCTCGGCGCGCTGGTGGCACTCAAGGCCGGGGCCAGGCGCAAGCCGGCAGTCCTGGGCCTGGTCACGCTGTGCCTGCTCGAAGCGGCGCTGGCGCGGGTGCTGGGTCAACATGGCGCCATGCTGGCCGGGCTGGTTCTGGCGATGGGCGCGCTCAACAACACGTTCCTGCGCGATGGCGAAGTGGCCGTGGGGCTGACCTACATGACCGGCGCTCTGGTCAAGCTGGGCCAGGGCCTGGCGCGCCAGCTTGCCGGCGTGAGCGGGGGCGGAGAATGGCGGCCATGGGCGCTGCTCTGGGCAGGGCTCCTCGCCGGGGCCGTGGTCGGTGCCTTTCTGCAGGACCGCCTGCCGCTGGGCTGCCTGTGGATCAGTGCCAGCTGGGCGGCGATCATGGCCGGCGTGGCGTTCAGGCTTCCGGCGGAATCCTGAGCAGCTTTTCGCGCGAAGTTGCGCCGCGCAACAGATCGACGTGGCTTGCCGCCACGCCCAGCGCCTGGGCCACCAGATCGATCACCGCGGCCGTGGCCTTGCCATCCTCGGGCTTGGCCCGCACTTTCACCAGCACGCGCCCGTCGTCGATCGCCACGCCTTCGGCCCGCGCCCCGGGCGTGACGCGCACCGCCAGGCGGTGTTCGCCATCGGCCAGCGCGCGCAGGGCCGCGGCGGACGGCAGATCAGGCTTGGGCCGGGCCATGCAGCGCCTCGGCCACGGCGGCGGCATGGGCCTGGCCGTTTTCGACATAGTGCGCCACGCCGCGCTGCATGTCGGCCAGCGCCTCGTCGCTCAGCGCGCGCATGAAGGCGGCGGGGCGTCCGCTCCACAGCTGGCGCGCCGGGATGCGCTTGCCCGGCGTGAGCATGGCGCCGGCTGCCAGCATGGCATCGCTTTCGATCACCGCGCCATCCATCACGATCGTGCCCAGGCCCACGAACGCGCGATCATGCAGGGTACAGCCGTGAACCATGGCCATGTGCCCGATCAGCACGTCTTCGCCGATCAGCGTGGGAAAGCCTTCCGGCCGCCCCGGCTTGGGGCTGTCGCAATGGATCACCGTGCCATCCTGCACATTGCTGCGCGCGCCGATCACCACGCGGTTGACGTCAGCCCGGATCACGCAGTTGTACCAGATCGACACCCCTTCCGCGATGGTGACGTCACCCACGATGCGGCATCCCGGCGCGATGAACGCGCTGGGATGGATCTGCGGCGTCTTGCCATGCAGCGGCAGGATGGTGACATCGACGCGGCTGGTCATGCCGCTCACCGGTTGAGCAGACGCGCGGCATGCGCGGCATGATAGGTCAGCACGCCGGAACAGCCCGCCCGCTTGAACGCCAGCAGCGTTTCCAGCACCAGCGCGTCACGCTCACCGGCGCCAGCGGCCACAGCCGCCTCGATCATCGCGTATTCGCCGCTCACCTGATAGGCGAACACCGGCACGCCGAACGCTTCCTTCACCCGCACGGCGATATCGAGATAGGGCAGCCCGGGCTTGACCATCACGCTGTCCGCGCCTTCGGCCAAGTCCAGTTCCACCTCGCGCAGCGCTTCTTCGGCGTTGCCCGGGTCCATCTGGTAGGTCTTCTTGTCACCCTTGAGCAGCCCGCGCGAGCCCACCGCATCGCGGAACGGGCCATAGAACGCCGAGGCGTACTTGGCCGCATAGGACATGATCTGGACATTGGCATGGCCAGCATGTTCCAGCGCATCGCGGATTGCGCCGATGCGCCCGTCCATCATGTCGGACGGGGCGATGATATCGGCGCCGGCCGCCGCCTGGTTGAGGCTTTGCCCCACCAGCACTTCGACCGTGGCATCGTTTTCGACATAGCCGGCCGCGTTCACCAGGCCATCCTGGCCATGGCTGGTATAGGGATCGAGCGCCACGTCGGTGAGAATGCCGATCGCATCGCCACAGGCATCGCGGATCGCCTTGATTGCGCGGCACATCAGGTTGTCGGGGTTAAGCGCCTCGCGGCCATCGTCGCTGCGGCGTTCGGCCTGGGTATTGGGAAACAAGGCCAGGCACGGAATGCCGAGGTCCACCGCCTCGCGCGCCCGCGCCACCATGCCATCGACCGACCAGCGCGACACGCCCGGCAGCGAGGCGATCGGCTGTTCCACGCCGGTGCCCTCGGTCACGAACAGCGGCCAGATCAGATCGGCCGGAGTGATCAGCACCTCGCGGTGCAGGGCGCGGCTCCAGGCAGTGGCACGGGTGCGGCGCAGGCGGGCTTGGGGATAGCTGGCGATCATATGCCTTTGCTAGGCCCAAGGGCAGGCGCGGGCAACGGGGCAGTTTGTCCTGCCGTCAGGCTTCGTTGATCGAAAGCGCGCCACATTCGGCCACGGCATAGGGACGGACCGTGGCAGGCACGACGTGGTAATCGGGCCGTCGCGCGGCGCAGAGGCGCTGGCGGGCAATGCGGGCGATGCACACCCGATCACCCTGGTTGCCGCCCAGCACATGATAGGCCGCCTCGTCCTGCGCCACATAGATGCCGACATGCCCACCACCGGACCGGTGGAACACCAGCACATCGCCCAGCATCGGTTGCGCCACGGCGCTGCCGAACCGCGTCCAGTTGAGCGCCCACAGCGGATTGGCCGGCAGCTGCTTGCCCGCGCGCTGTGCCACCAATGCGACGAACAGCCCGCACCAGGCGGTGCTGTCGGCGCGATAGGTGCGGGCGACATCCCCGCCGATTTCAGCCGCCCACGCCAGGATGGCGGGATTACTGGCCGAGCCGGCCTGCTCGGTCGTGTCGATCAGTGCCAGCGCTTCACGCAGCATGCGGGGCAGCGGTTGCAGGGTGGCGAGCCAGCGATAGGCCGGGGGCAGGATGGGCATGGCAAAGGCCTCGTGTCGGCCTGGCTCCCACTGGCCAGGCCCGGCCATCCCTGAGCCTGGCGAGGCGCGCGTTGAATCGTCGTCTGGCGCTGCGCACCCTGGCGCAGGCATCCTGCACATGAACGCAACATGATTGACACAGAGCGCCGCAGCGGCCACGGGGGGCGCCTTCGTTCAGCCGACCAGCCGGGGGGAGGGGCCAATTCGGGTCCGGGGCCCTGGCTGGTGGCGAGACGTGGGGAAGCCCGCACGCGCTTTTCGATTTGGGTTTTTATCGCGCGTGTGACCAGGCGACCTTGCGCCCGTGTGATGCCCTGGAATGTCAAAAAGTACCTTCGGCAAAATAGCTTGTTTCTTTTCCGCAGCCGCCGTTCTGGCCGCGCTGCAAATGTCCGCACCCGCCGTTGCGGCCAACCAGCCTCTTTCCCAGCCCGCGATTACGCTGCCCGCCCTGGCGCCTGACAGCGCCCAGCCGGCCGAGGCCGAATCGCCCGCTGATGCCGCCGCTCCTGCACCGGCGAGCCTGCAACCCGCCATCGACGCAGCGTCCACGCTGGACCAGGCCCAGGTGGAATGCATGGCCAAGGTCATCATCCACGAAGCCGGCAACCAGCCCCGTCTTGGCCGTGCCGCCGTCGCCCAGGTGATCCGTGCGCGGACCCAGGACCCGCGCTTTGCCACCAAGCCGTGCGCCGTGGTGCGCCAGCCCGGCCAGTTCTTCAACGTCGACGCCTATAACCCGCCGCGCGATACCGACCAGTGGCGCGAAGCCGTTGCCATCGCCACGCAGGTAATGAACGGCGAAGGCGACAATCCGGTTCCCGGCGCGCTGTTCTTTCATGCCGCCAGCAGCCCGATGAAGGGCCGCACCAAGGTGGGCCGCATCGAAGGGCATGTGTTCTATCGCTAAGCTACGGCTTGGCAGGAATGCAAAAAAGGCCGGCGTGGTTGCGCCGGCCTTTTTTGTGCGTGCAATATAGGTGCGCGGTCAGCCGCCCGAATTCATCGGCATCTGCGTCTGCGAACGTTCGATCAGGCGCTGGTTCTGCTGGCGCTGCTCTTCCCAATCGCTCTTGCGCATGCAGACCTTCTTGGAGCGCAGCAGCGACCCGGTCTCGGCAAAGCGTTCGCAGATCATCGGATCGGCATCCTTGGCCGGCTTGGCCGCCGCAGCAGGCGTAACCGCCGGCGCCGCAGCGGCAGCCGGCACGGGGGCGGCCGGGGCCGATTGCGGGGCAGACGTGGTGCTGGACTGCGCAGCGCTGGCCAGCAACAGCGGCGCGGCAAGGGCAATAGACAGGAACATGGGCCAAATCCCTCAGTTACGGGGCATTTATTGCATGGCATGACAATGCCCCCAACCGGGCAGCGCAGCAAGCCCCCTTGCGCGATGCCCGGCCTGCCAACGGCGTCTACACCGTGCCGTCACTGGCAATGATCCGCGCCACCGCCTCCTGCTCCACGCTGTCGAGATCGGGATGCCACAGGTCGAAGATCAGCACGACCCGCAGCCGGTCGCTGGGATTGGCGGCCTCGTGCTCGATCGTGTCGTCGAACACGAAACCCTCGCCTTCGCGCCACGGGCGGGTTTCCGCCCCCACGCGGAACCAGCAACCGGGCGGAACCACCAGCGGCAGGTGGCACAGCAGCCGCGTGTTGTTCACGCCGACATGGGGCGGAATCGTCGTGCCCGGGGCCAGCAGAGAGAACAGCGCATTGGGCGAAGCGCCGGGAATGCGGGGCTGGGCCACGGTTTCCAGCAAGGCCATCGTCGCGGGGCAAGCCGCGGCGTTGACATCGATGCGATTGCCCTGGCGCAGCAGGTGAATGGCCGACCAATCAGGATTGCGGTTGAGATCGCGCCACTGCGCCAGCGCTTCGTGATCCTCGTATTGCAGATAGGGCAGCAGTTCCGCCCGGCCCGAGGCGAGCAGCGCTTCCATCTCGGCCCGGATCACCGGCGTGGCGCGTTCGAATGCTGCCAGCCAGGGAAAGCGGGCGCGAGGATGAAACTCGCGCTCGACGAGGCCAGGATAATGAAAATGCGTCGGGCAACTGCGGAATGGCCGGGTGCGCCGCAAGACGTTGTTGCGCATGCGGGTGATCCGCCAGTCGCGATCGCTGTTTTCCCCGTTGCACAGCGCGCCGATCGCGGCGTCGAGCCGCGCCTCGCGCTGTGCGCTCCATTCGGCGTGCCAGCGTTCGCCGGCAGCCACGGCCATGGCCAGCGGCGCGGGCAGCTCGCCCGATGGACGCTGCGCCAGCGCCTCGTGCCAGGCACGGCCAGCCTCATCGGGCGCGAGGCGCTCCAGCAGGCTGGCGCGCAAGGCCAGGGCCATGAAATCCAGCGGCGCCAGGGCCAGCGCTTGGTGCACGGCATCAAGCGCGCGCTGCGGCTGGCGCAGGGCACGGCGCAGGCCGGCCAGGCGCAGCCACGCCTGGTCCAGCCCCACCTGCCCAGGTGGCGCCTGCGCAATGATGTCTTCCAGCGCTTGCGCCGCGCTGGCCAGATCCCCCCGGTTTACATGCTTGTCTACGTCTTGGCTTATCCTGTCTTGCCATGCCCCCTGCATGATCTTCCCCGTCCAAACACCAGGCCCCCCCGGGCCCGTTCAACGCGTGTCAGTCCGGCACCGGCCAATCCGGCAGGCGCTCGTCCTCAATTCCATAGCCAAAGTGATCTGCCCAAGGACGCAGCACGTCCATGATCGGGGCCAGATGGCGCTCATACCGGCGCCAGCGCCCGCTGGCGCGGCGATAGAGCGGCTCGGTCACCTGGGAATAGCTGGCGCTCGACACCAGCCCGCGATCGCGCGCGGCGCGGGTATGATCGAGGCGGTCGGCTGGATAGGCCAGCCCGGCCCAGTCGAACAACGGACGCAGCACGCGTTCGGAATCCTCGACCAGCCGCTCATAGACTACCGTTGCCACCGGCAGATCGAACAGCACGCGCGCCTTTTCCCAATGGGCAAACGTCAGGTCATAGAGCGCGGCGGCATCATCCAGATCGAGGAAGTTGGCCATTGCGCTGTTGGTGCGGAAATGGGTGAGGTAGCAGCTGAGCACGACATCGCAGGGATGGCGCAACGACAGCACGAACCGCGCATCGGGAAACAGGCGGCGGATGATCGCCACCTTGTTGAGATGCAGCGGCTGCTTGTCCACCACGATGCGGCCCGAGCAATCGCCGCACAGCGCATCGACCTTGGCGAAATAGGCGTCGCGCGCCGCCGCCACCTGTGCCGGGCTGGCCTGGGCGAGCGCAGCCACGCCGCCCAGCGCGGCCTCTGCTTCGACGATGTACGGCTCTTCTTCCAGCACCGCCACATCGGGATCGGCCATCAGCAGCGTATCGAGCAGGGTGGTGCCCGATCGTGGAAAGCCCACCAGGAACAGCGGGCTGGCACGCGGCGAGGGCGGCGGCGGCGCGGTCCAGCCCGCGAGCCACGCCGGGGACAGCTGATCGGCCGCCTGCGCAATCGCCTCGCGATAGGCGCGTGCCCGCTCGCGCGGTGCGGTAGGATCGCTTTGCCAGTGCTCGTTCATCGCGGTAAACGCGGCAAAAGCCTCGTCATGGCGGCCCAGGCGATCGAGCAGCAGGCCCCGCAGATGCAGCGTGCGTTCCGGCGCCATGGCATCGCCGACGCGATCGAGTGCGGCGCGCGCTCCCCCGGCGGCCCCGGTGCGCTTGCGGGGGAGTGCCTCGATAAAGGCGCGGGCGCCGCGGGCGGCGCCGACGTCGGCCGCAATCCGGGCCAGATCAGCGATTTCATCCTCGCGGTTGACGCGTTCCAGCACGGCGGCGAGCCCGGCATAGGCGCTGCCCATCGCCGGATCGAGCGCAATGGCGCGGCGATAGGCGGCTTCTGCTTCGGCAAAGCGGTTGGTGCGGCTGCCTTCGGCGCCCAGGTCGTGATGCAGCGCAGCGTCATCCGGGCTCAACCGCGCGGCCTGTGCCAGCGCATCGAAAGCGGCCGCGTCATCGCCCCGGACACGGTGAAGGGTATGTTCGCAAATCAGCAGCTTGGCATCATCGGGCCACAGCTGCCGCGCCTGCGCCAGTTCGCGCTCTGCCGCGTCCAGTTCGCCCGCGACGGTCAGCACATTGACGAAATTGACGCGGATCGGCGGCGAATCCGGGGCCAGCTGCACCGCGCGGCGCAGCGCGCTGATCGCTCCGGCCATGTCGTCAGCCGCTTCCAGAGCGTTGCCCAGGTTGTTCCAGGCGCTCCAGTCCTGCTCGGCCGCCGCCACGACGATGCGGTAATAGGCAACGGCAGCCGCGGCATCACCCAGTTCAAGCGCGACACCGCCACCCAACCGTGCCAGGCGAAGGCTGCGGTCAGCCCGGGCCAGCGCCGGGGTAATCAGCGTGAGGGCACGCGGCAGGTCGCCCGTGCGGTAAAGGGATTCGGCCAGGTTGGTCCTGACGGTCATATCGTCAGGGCGCTGCGCATGGGCCGTTTGCAGATAGGGAATGGCCCGCTGCGGCTGCCCGCGCATGGCCTCGATCGCGCCAGCCAGCGCCGCCAGCACGGGATCGCGGGGCGCTGCGGCCACGGCCCGTGCCGCCAGCAGCGCAGCCTCGTCCAGCCGGCCACGCCGCGCGGTGTCGGCAATGGCCTGGAGCGTGGGCGGGGGAAGCTGGGTCTGCATGGTACATCCTGTGGTCGGCAATCGGGCACATCGCGCCCGGCCTGCCAGTGTGGCAGCGCTTGCGCCGGGCTCAAGGCAAAAAAAGTGGCGACGCACTTTCGCGCGCCGCCACTTCGGTCAAGTCACGTGGGGACTATCAGAAGTCGAGCGTGATGCTCGAGTAGAGATAGCGACCCAGCGAGTCGTAGGTGCCCGGATAGGTGTTGCCGTTGCAATACACCGAAGCGCAGGCGTTGCCGGTCGGGCCCGAGGTCACCAGCGGCGGGTCACGATCAAAGATGTTGTTCACACCAAAGCGCAGCGTAGCCTTGCCCTGGATGCGAGTGGAAACAGCCAGATCGAAGTAGCTCTGGGTCGGGATATGCGAGTTGAAGTCGCGATAGTTGCCGGCCAGCGTGCTCGACGGGTTCTTGTATTCCACGTCGACGCTGTCGAAGTAACGCCACTGCACCGAGACGTTGAAGCCAGCCTTGGTGTCGAGGCCAACGCGCAGCTTGTGACGCCACACCGGACGCGGGCTGCCGCAGGTCACGCCATAGTAGCCAGCGCAATCATAGAGAGCGGTCAGACCGTTATCGACGACATACTTGTCGAGGTAGGTCGCGACGAAGCTGATCGTGCCACGGCCCAGGCCACCCAGCGCGTGCGCGTAGTTGCCGTTGAACTCGAAGCCCTTGGTCGTGACGCCACCGACGTTCACCGGGGTGTCGGTCACGTAGCCGTCCGAGGTCAGCCACAGCGAACCAGCCGCGTTGCGGTGGATGAGGCCGCAGGCCGTCAGGTTGAGGTCGGTGGTGCAGGCCGCGAGGATCGCGTCGGCGCCATAACCCTGGATCGCCTTCTTCAGCTTGATGTCGAAGTAGTCGACGCTGAAGCTGAAGCCCGGGACGAACGAAGGCTGCAGGATCACGCCCACGGTCTTGGTGGTCGCGACTTCAGGACGCAGCTGGCCGTTGCCGCCCAGGTAGCCGTTGTACTGGCCAGCCGGGTTGGAGACAACCTTCTGGCCAACCTTCAGGCCCTGCAGCAAGCAGCCCTGATCGGCAGCCGTCAGCACCTTGTCCGCGCACGGATCGGTCGAACCATCGAGGCCGACGTAGTTGGGCGAGAACAGTTCCTGGATGTTGGGAGCGCGAACCGCACGGTTGACCGAGCCACGGATGCGCAGATCGCGAACCGGGGCGAAGTCAGCGCCGATCTTCCAGGTGTTGGTGTTGAACACCTGGCCGTTCGACACGCTGTAGTGCGAGTAGCGATAGCCCAGGTTCAGGCTGAGGTTGTAGATGAAGCCATCCTGGACCAGCGGCACTTCGGCTTCGCTGATGAACTCGGTGACCTTGTACGAACCGCTGACCGAAAGGGTCGGCGCGCCCTGGCCGGTGAGATCGCCGGTCTGGAATTCGTTGTCGGTCTTGAGGTCAAGCGATTCGCGGCGGTGTTCCACGCCCAGCGCGATGCTGATGCCGTCCGAGGCGAGCGGGCTCTTGATGCCCATCTGGCCCAGGTCGCCGGTCAGCTGGCCGCTGAGCACCTGTTCGGTGGTGTGGCCGCGCTGGAAGCCCGAAGCGTTGAGGTAGTTGAGCGCAGCAGGCGAGATCTGGCCGCTGAACACGTTGTAGGGAACGCAGTTCGGATCGCCACCGGTGAGGACCGAGCGGCACACCGTCTGGCCGGTGGCCGGATTGGTGACAGCGTCGAGCGCGTTGGTCAGGCGAGCAGCCGAGAACTCGTTGGTGTAGATCTGCGAGTAGTTGACGCGGCCGTACTGGTAGTAGGCGTCATAGCTCCAGCCCTTGCCGAGTTCGCCGCGCGAACCGATCAGGGTGCGGAATGCCTGGTGCTCCAGATCGCTCTGGCGCGGACCGCCTTCGACGTTGCGGCGCAGCAGCTGCATGTACGCCAGGTTGTAGGGCGCGCCGGTGGTCGGATCGATCTTGTTGATCGCGGCCGGGGCGGGCGTGCCATAGACGTTGGTGTAGGCAGCCGGGGTCAGCGGATAGTTGCCGACGTAACCGACGATGAGGTTGCTGGGGTTGCAGATCTGAGCCTTCTGCGAAGCCGACATCATCGGGTTGTCGCAGTTGATGGTCAGCGTGTTGCCGAAGTCGCCCGACGGCGCGATCTGCGCGACGGTGCGGTCATCCATGAACATGAATTCCATGTACGGATGGATCGCCGAATTGACTTCGTAATCGACGAAGGCGCCAGCAGTGTAGCGTTCATCGGGGCGCTGGAAGTAGTTCAGCGGCGCGAAGTTGTAGCGCGTGCTGCTGTTGGGCGTCAGCGTGCCCGGGCCAAGCGCGCCAAAGGTTGACGACGACGAACCGGCCGGCGTGAACAGGATGTTGCCGGTGGCCGACGTGGCCGAACCGCCGCACTGCAGCGTGGTCTTGTTGGCGTTCTGCACGGTGCACGAGCTGTAGTCGCGCTTGGACTGCAGGATCGGGTTCACCTTGCGGTAGCCGAAGTAGGCCATCGCGTGGCCCTGGCCATCGGCGAACTTGGTGCCGAACGAGATCGTGGTGTCGAAGTTGCCACCATCGGCAACGCTGCCGCGCGGATAGCCATAGCCCGACAGGCCCTGGTTGGTGCGCTTGTCGAGCAGCGACGGGGTGACCGAGTTGCGGTTGTTGTGCTGGTAGAAGCCGTAGTTCGCATCGACGCGCAGGCCGGTGAATTCGGTATCGAGCACGAAGTTGACGACGCCGGCGACCGCGTCGGCACCGTAGGTGGCCGAAGCACCACCGGTCAGCACGTCGACGCGCTTGACCAGCGAAGCCGGCACGAAGTTCAAGTCGGCAGCCGAGCTGGTCACGTCACCGGGCATCAGGCGACGACCGTTGACCAGCACCAGGGTACGCGAGGCGCCCAGGCCGCGAAGGTCGACCGTGGCAGTACCGGTTGCACCGTTGGCCAGCGTCGAAGACTGCGCCGCGAACACCTGCGGCAGCGAGTTGAGCAGGTCTTCGGTCTTGGTCGTGCCCTGCAGCTTGATGTCTTCCGACGTCAGGCTGGTGATCGGCGCGGTCGAGGTGAGGTTCGGCGAAGCGATGCGCGAACCGGTGACGACGATGGTCTGGCCCGCATCGGCGGGCGCGGCATCGGCCGGGGCGGCGGCGTCTTGCGCAAAGGCAGGCGCAGCCAGCGAAGCGATGGCAAGCGCAAGGCCTGCTGCACCGACGCGATAGGCGGTGGTGTTGATCTTGGTCACTGTTCAGTCCCTTCTGGAGGCAGCCGACCAGTTTGGCTGCCAGGAGCGACAATCCCGGCTTTCCAAAGCAGGCCCGGCCCTTTTGCGAGGGCAGGACGATGCAGCGTTCCACGAAAGCCGGGACCGATGCCGTCTTGTGGGAGATTTTTCGTCGCAAATGAAAGCAGCTTCTCTCGCACCCCGTCAAAACGTTTCACTCATGTTGCAACGAAGCAACATACGTAGGCATCAGCCGCAAACCTCGCGAAATTTATGTAAATCGCAGAGGCACCAAAGCCACATTTCGTTTCAAGTGTGTCGGAAATTTGCCCGAGACCACCCCAGCGTGTTGCGCTGTGCAGACGCAAAAAAGGCCGGGTCTGGGTGACCCGGCCTGATCAAGGCCACAGCGATGTGGCCCTGCGGCAAAAATGGCCCGGCGCGCCCTCCCCTGAGGAAGGTGCGCCGGGCCTGGTATCAGAAGTTGGCCGTGACGCGCGCGAAGAAGCTGCGGCCCATCACGTCATAGACGGTCGGGAACGTGCTGCCCGCCACCGAGGTGGCGCCGCTGGTGTCACCCACGATCGGGGGCTGCTTGTCGAACACGTTGAGCACGCCGAGCGAGAAGGTGTACTTGTCGTTCACGCGGATGCTGGCGGTTTCGTCAAAGTAGCTGACGGCCGGGATGCGGTTGGTCTGGATGTCGGTATCGGCATCCTCGCTGACCTGGCCGATCAGGCGCCAGCGGGTGGAGAGATCGACGTTCTTCCAGCCCAGGCCCAGCGTTGCCACGTGCTTCCACTTGGGGGTGGGAATGTCGCAATCCGCGCCAAAGCGGCCGGCGCACTGGATCACGCTGCCGCCCACCACCTGGTAGTTGGTGATGACATAGGTGCCGGCAAAGTCGAAGCCATAGTGGAAGCCGCTGCGGCTGCCGCGATGGAAGTTCACGCCGAAGTCCAGGCCCCGCGTGCGCAGCGCCGCCACGTTGGCATAGAGCGTATCGACGCCCGCCGTCAGGCCGCCCGAGAGCGAGCCATCGACCGTGCTGCGGTGAATGCCCTGGCAATAGGGATTGGTCGGATCACCCGAGGCAAAGCACTGCGCCACGACCACCGACGTCGAATTGGTGACGATCGCATTGGCGATCTTGATGTCGTAATAGTCGGCGGTCAGCGACAGGCCACGCACCTGCGCCGGTTCGATCACCACACCGGCGGTGATGGTGTTCGACTTTTCCGGCTTGAGGCTGGTGTTGCCGCCGTAGAAGGCATTGACCTGGCCCGAGATCGGCCCCGGGATCGAGCCGTTGTTGAGCTGGGTCTGGGTGGCACCCTGGGCGAGGCACAGGGCCGCCGTGGTGCCGGTCACGCCCGATCCGGCGCAGGGATCGGTACCCAGGTTGCCGGTGCCGAGCGTCTTGGGCAGGTAGAGTTCATAGAGGTTGGGCGCACGCACCGAACGCTGGAAGTTGGCGCGGAACTTGAGGCCCTGCACCGGCGCATAGTCGGCACCGAACTTGTAGGCGGAAACCCCGCCCGAGATCGAGTAATCCGAATAGCGATAGCCGGTTTCAACATCGAGCGCCTGGATGCCGGGCTTGTCCTGCACCAGCGGCATCTTGAACTCGGCGTAGACTTCCTTGACGTTATAGCTCTTGTTCGGGATGTTGAAGCCTTGGCCATAATAGATCAGGTCACCCGAGGCGTAATCGTCGCTGACTTCGATATCGGCGGTTTCGCGGCGATAGGTCACGCCCAGCGAGATAGCGGCCGGATTGGCGGCAAACGGGCTGCGCAGGAATTTGACGTCGCCCGACACGTTGCCTTCGGCCACGAACTGGGTGGTGCGATCGTCTTCCGTCGCGTTGCGCAGCACGTAGGACAGCGCATTCTGTGTGATGCCATTGGCCGAGAACAGATCGATCGGCACGCAGCCCTGCGCCCGCGCATCGGCACTGCGGCACATCACGCCGCCATTGCCGTCAGACACGGCATCAAGCGCATTGGTCAGCGCCGAATAGGACAGGTCGTTTTCCAGCAGCGTGTGCTTGTGCACCTGGGCATACTGCACCGAGGTATCGAACTTCAGACCGGTATCGAACAGATCGCCACGCAGGCCGGCCAGGGCCTGCCAGGTTTCGTTGGTGTGGGTTTCGACGCGGCCACCGGCCTCGGTGATGCGGCGGCGGATGCTGATGGTCGAACTGCCGTCGGAATTGATCTGCAGATTGGGGTTGGCCGCCGTGTCGAAGAACGCTTCCTGCTCGGCCGCGCTGAGGTAGGGGTTGTCGGAATAGACGTTGAACGGATAGCCCGCCGTCGCCGTTGGCGCGAGGGTCTGGACCGTCTTGGTGTGCTGGTAGGAAGCCCAGCCATACAGCTCGACCTTGTCGCTGACGTCGTAGTTCCACATCGCCATGGCGCCATAGCGTTCGAACGGCGTCTGCGCGTAGTTGATCGGGTTGTAGTTATAGGTGCCATAGTTGCTGGTGAGGCCGCCAGCGGCGGTCACCTGCTGCAACCCGCCGCCCGGGATCGAGAACAGCGTGGGCGTGGTGTTGGACGAGCCGCAGCTCTGCGTCAGGTCCTGCGAGCACAGCGTGCGGCTGGAAAAGTCGCGCGCGGCAAACTTGACGCCATCGCGCTTGGAATAGTTGGTCGACAGGATCAGGTGGCCGCGATCGCCGATGTTGAACCCGCCGGTCAGGCTGGCATCGTATTGCGCGCCATCGCCATAGCCGGTGACCTGGCTGCCGGCGTCGAGCTTGAGGCCGGTGAACTTGTCGTCCAGCACGAAGTTGACCACGCCGGAAACGGCGTCAGAACCATAGACCGCCGAGGCACCGCCGGTCAGAACCTGGACGTTCTTGATCAGCGCGGTGGGGATCTGGTTGACGTCGACCGAGCCAGTGGCGTCATAGACCGGCAGGCGCTTGCCATTGAGCAGCACCAGCGTGCGCTGCGAACCCAGGCCGCGCAGATCGAGCGTGGCCGAGCCGTCGCCCGGGTTGTTGCTGGCGCCGTTGAGGCCGGCCGAGAACTGCGGATTGACGCTGAGGATCTGCTCGACCGTGACGGTGTTCACCGACTTGATCGAATCCGCGCTGATTACCGAAACCGGGCTCGATGCGGTGAGGTCAGGACGCTCGATGCGCGAGCCGGTGACGATGATTTCGCTGCCGGGAGCGTCGGGCGTGGTGCTGGCGGCAGTGGCGGGCAGGGCCGTGGGGGCGGCATCCTGGGCCAGGGCAGGGCTGGCCAGCGAAGCCAGGGCCATGGCGAGGCTGGCGACGCCGGCATAGTGGAAGGACGAGGGGGTCTTGATCACGATCTATGTCCCTTGTGGGGGGCCGGCACCCCGCAACAAAGATCGCGAGGCACCGGCCGAGAGCGACAATCCCGACATTCCAGTGCAGCGGCGCGAAGCGTTGCAAACCGCTGCCCAGTTCCACGAAGGCCGGGATCGATGGCGCGGTTTGTTGTGAGATTTCGGCTGGCTTGAAAGCCGATTGTGTGGCGCCAAAATAAATGGCTTCACTTGTGTGACAATGCGACAACAGTATTCGCAAATACATGAAATTTAATAGTTTAATGTCGAAATGTTACGTGCACATCGGCAACAGTCACTTTCCGATGAAACCATTTCGAGTCTGCTGGGAAGCGATTGCGACGCGCGTGGCCATGCCTGCCGAACGCGCGCGACGAAACTGTCAGGCGAGGAACAGCAGCGGGTCCAGCCGGCGCAGTTGGGTGCCCACCTGCCAGCCCAAGGCCCAGTGCAGATGCGGGCCGGTAGCCCGCCCGGTCATGCCCACCGTGCCGATCGGCTGGCCGCGCGCCACGCGCTCGCCCACGCGCACCAGATGCGTGCTGCAATGCAGGAACGCGCTGCCCAGGCCCATGCCGTGGTCCAGCATCAACAGGCGCCCTTCCAGCGTGAACGGCGTTTCCGCCGCCAGCACGACGACGCCATCGGCCGGCGCCACGAACGGCGTGCCGCTGGGCGAGGCCATGTCCAGCCCGCCATGATAGGCGCCGGGCTGCCCCCGGTAAATCCGCTGCGATCCGAACCGCCCGGAGAAGCGACCAGGCGCCGGGCGCAGCATGGTCTGCCGCCAGCCCTGGGCTGTCGTGCGTTGCGCCCGCGCCGCATCGATCTGCGCGCGCTCGCTGGCGCGGCGGGCGAGAAATTCGGCATCGGGCACGCCGGGCGGGCGCAGCGGCGCGTCGACCCGCTCGATCTGCCAGGCGCGCGGCGCCACATTGAGCGGCACCTGGTTCACCACGCCGGCGCTGTCGGTCATCGCCAGCATGCTCGTGGCCGGCGCATCGCGATCGAACCCGATCAGGAACCTGCGATCAGCGGCCAGCGACAGCGGCACGCCATCCAGCGCGAGGGCCACTGTCCCGGCCGGCGCCACCCCGCGCAGCCAGCCACCCTGCGACAGGCGCGCGGCCCAATCGGGTGGCAGCGCGGCGCCCATCTGGGCCAGCGCGCGCCCGGGCGTGGCCAGCCCCGGCAGCGCCAGGGCCACCATCCCGCCCGCCACTACGGCGCGGCGGGTCACCCCGGTCATCTCAGCCAGCCTGGCCGAGCAGACGCCGGGTGGCGATTTCCGGGGTGGCATAGGCTTCCTGCAACTCCGCGCTCCAATAGCGCAGCGCGTCGAGCGGGATCGGCACGCCGCTGACGGCGCAGATCACGTGATCGCCCGCCGAAAGCTGGCGAAACGTTCCGGGCAGATAGTGCAGGCGGGCCAGGCGGCCGGTGGGAGTCATCAACATGACCGCGGTTTTACGCCCTGCCGCCGGCCTTGGCAAATTCCAGCAGCTGGGGGCAAATCACAGCAGCTTGGGCTGAACGCTTTCCGCCGCGCCGCGCGGGCGGCTGGCGGGGCGTGCGGCAGCCGGGGGCTGGGCCGGCGATGCCTCGCCCGCCGTCACATCCAGCGTGCCATCGGCGAATTTCAGCGTCAGCGCCGCACGCGCGGCGGCCGTGGCGCGGTCCTTCACCACATGGCCATCGCGGTCGGTCACCAGGACGTAGCCGCGCTGCAACGGCGCTTCGGGATCGAGCGAACGGCGCAGGCGATCGAGCGCCTCGACCCGGCCGCGCGCGTGGTCGATCCGTTGCAACAGCGCCTCGGGCCGCAGGCGCTGCGCGGCCAGCCGCTCACGCTCGCGCCCCAGGCGCTGGGTGAGCAGCGCCGGGCGCAGCGCGCCACCGTGCCGGGCGAGGACGCCGGCGGCAATCTCGGTGCGATGGACCAACGCGCGGCGCAGCCGATCCGATAGGTCATCCAGCCGCTGGCTCTGCGGGCTGAGCAGCGCCTGGGCGGTGGGCAGGCGCTGGCTGCGCACTTCCAGCCGCTCGCGCGCATGGGCCAGCAGGCGCGCCAGGGCACGGCCGCGCCGGGCCTGCAGGTCGTGCACCTGTGCCGCCAGTTCGGCGCGCACCGGCACGGCGATTTCGGCCGCGGCCGTGGGCGTGGGCGCGCGCAGGTCGGCCGCGAAATCGGCCAGCGTGGTATCAGTCTCGTGGCCCACGGCGCTGATCACCGGGATGGTGCTGGCCGCAATCGCGCGCACCACTTCTTCCTCGTTGAAGCTCCACAGGTCTTCGATCGAACCGCCACCGCGCGCCACGATCACCACGTCGGGGCGCGGCACCGGCCCGCCGGGCGCGAGGTCGGAAAAGCCGCGCACGGCCGCTGCCACCTGCGCCGCGGCGCCCTGGCCCTGGACCAGCACCGGCCAGACCACGACATGGCTGGGAAAGCGATCGGACAGGCGGTGCAGGATATCGCGGATCACCGCCCCGGTGGGCGAGGTGACCACCCCGATCACGCGCGGCAGGAACGGCAGGGCCCGCTTGCGCGCCCGGTCGAACAGCCCTTCGGCTTCCAGCCGCGCCTTGGTCTTGGCCAGCAGCGCGAGCAGCGCGCCTTCGCCGGCAATCTCCATGCGATCGACCACGATCTGGTAGTTCGACCGGCCGGGATAGGTCGTCAGCTTGCCGGTGGCGATCACTTCCACGCCGTCTTCGGGCATGAAGCCCAGGCGCTGCGCATTGCCGCGCCACATCACCCCATCCAGCCGCGCGCCTTCGTCCTTCAGCGACATGTAGAGGTGGCCCGAAGCGGCGCGCTTCACGCCCGAAAGCTCGCCGCGCACGCGCACGAAGCCAAACCGATCCTCCACCGTGCGCTTGAGCTGGGCAGAAATCTCGGAGATCGACAGGGCCGGGGCGTTGTCGCCGGCGCGTTCGCTCGCTAGGAGCCCGTCCTTGCGAAAGTCATCGTCGTCATTGGGCGCGGAAGGGAAGGCCATGCATATCCTGTTGTTGGGTTCGGGCGGGCGCGAACATGCCCTGGCCTGGAAACTGGCCCAATCGCCGCTGTGCAGCAAGCTCTATGCGGCACCCGGCAATCCCGGCATCGCCCAGGACGCGCAGCTCGTGGCGCTCGATGCCACCGATCATGCCGCCGTCATCGCCTTTTGCAGCGAGCAGCGCATCGGCCTGGTGGTGATCGGGCCCGAAGCGCCGCTGGTCGATGGCCTGGCTGATTCGCTGCGCGGCGAAGGCATTCCCGTGTTCGGGCCAAGCAAGGCCGCCGCCCAGCTTGAAGGGTCCAAGGGCTTTACCAAGGATCTGTGCGCCAAGGCCGGCATTCCCACCGCCGGCTATGTCCGCGCCACCAGCGCGCAGGCCGCGCACCAGGCACTCGACCAGTTCGGCGCGCCGGTGGTGATCAAGGCCGATGGCCTGGCCGCCGGCAAGGGCGTGGTCGTGGCGATGACCATGGACGAAGCCCGCGCCGCGGTCGACGACATGTTCGACGGGCAGTTCGGCGAGGCCGGCGCCGAAGTGGTGATCGAGGAATTCCTCGAAGGCGAGGAAGCCAGCTTCTTTGCCCTGACCGACGGCGCCACCGTGCTGCCGCTCGCCTCTGCCCAGGATCACAAGCGCGTCGGCGATGGCGATACCGGCCCCAACACCGGTGGCATGGGCGCCTATAGCCCAGCCCGCGTGCTGACCCCGGCACTCGAAGCCCAGGCCATGGCGCAGATCATCGTGCCCACGGTCAAGGCCATGCAGGATGCCGGCACGCCCTATTCCGGCGTGCTCTATGCCGGGCTGATGCTGACGGCCAAGGGCCCGCAGCTGATCGAATACAATGCCCGCTTTGGCGACCCGGAATGCCAGGTGCTGATGCTGCGGTTGGAGACCGATCTGGTCGAACTGCTGCTCGCCTGCGCGGAAAACCGCCTGTCGTCGGTAGAGCCGCCGCGCTTCAGCAGCGATCCCGCGCTGACCGTGGTGATGGCCGCGCAAGGCTATCCGGGCACGCCCCGGAAGGGCGGCGCGATCCACGGCATCGCCGCGGCCGAAGGCACCGGGGCCAAGGTGTTTCACGCCGGCACTGCGCTGGGCGCCGATGGCCAGCTCGTGTCGAGCGGTGGCCGCGTGCTCAACGTGACGGCGCGCGGCAAGACCGTGCGCGCGGCGCGTGACGCTGCCTATGCCGCGGTCGATGCGCTCGATTTCGCCGATGGCTTCTGCCGCCGCGATATCGGCTGGCGCGAAATCGCCCGCGAAGGGGCCTGATCGCCGGCTGCCTGCGCTGCGCTGATCGCTCAGCGCGGCGTCACCACCTGCCAGGCGGCGAGGTTGCTGGGCGTCTTGGCCGTTGTCGGCATGGGGACCGGGCGCAGCCATGATGGCGGCGTGCCGGCGAGCAGCGCGGCGGCCAGGCCATGGGGTGCCTGGCGGCGATAGAGGTGCATCTCGGGCGCCACGGTGCAGACCACCACCAGCGTGGCATGGCGCTTGGCCACATAGGCGCGCGCCTGTTCGGGGTCGGCCAGGAAGCCGTGCATCACATCGCTGATCGCGGCAGCGGCGCGGTGATGCCCGGTGGCCACCACGCGCTGGTGGGTGCGCAGCAGGATATCCGGGCCGATATCGACCGGGGCAAAGATATCGGTGGCGGGCATCGCCGCCAGGGTGCCCAGGCCATTGGCGAAATCGCAGCCCCTGAGGCTGCCCATTTCCGCGGCACGGGCCTGCCGATGCCCGAGCTTCGCCCAGGCCACTTCGCCAATCGCGATCGGCAAAACCGGCAGCACGGCGAGCAGCATCAGGAAATTGACGCCCATGCGGCGTCCCGAGCTTGCCTGCGCCACGGCCACCAGGCGCCATTGCCGCAGTTGCCAGGCTGCCGGCAGCACGGCCAGGGCCACGGCGGTGGCCATCGCACGGCTGACCAGTGCGCCCACGGCCACCGCGCCCAGCAGCACCAGGCCATGCTGCATCCAGCGCAGCGCCTCGGCACCATGGCCAGCGCGGCGGATCAGGCGCCAGCAGGCCCACAGGCCCAGCGGCACCGCACCGATCAAGGCGACCATGTCGTGCAGGCCGTTTTCCCAGATCGGGCGGCCTTCGCGCACGTTGTCGAGCCAATGGCTTTTGACATAGGCATCGATGCCGCCAAACGCGCCATTGGCGCATTGCGGCGCGGCGAGGGCGATGATCGCCGCAGCACCGCCAGCCGCCAGGGCCAGCACGGCCAGCGCGCCCACCCGCTGCGCCAGGCCGCGGCGCGGCTGCCACAGCGCCAAGCCAGCGCCGCACAGCGCGGTCCACGCAAATGCCGCCATGTGCATGGGCGAAACCGAATCGCAGTGTTCCACCACATCGCGCAGGCCGCGGCAGGCCAGGAACAGCCCGGCAGTGCCCAGCGCCAGCGCGGCCGTGGCATGGCCCAGCCGCTGCCACCGGCCATCAACCACCGCGCGCAGGCCAACCGCGCCGATGAACAGCGCAGCAAGCGGCAGGCCTTCGAGCGAAATCGTCAGCCCGGCAGCCAGCGCGATCCCCATGATCCAGCCACCCCGGCGCGGATCGCGCGCGTGCAGGCCAGCAACAGCGCCCAGCGCGGCGACGATCTGCCAACCATGGTGATCGATGCGCAAGGGCTGCATCTGGTGCAGCACGACGCCCGACAGCCCCACCACGATGCCGGCGGCCAGCGCGGTATCGCGCCCGAACAGGCGATGGGCGGTGTGCATGGCCAGGGCCAGCGTGCACAGCACGGTAAGCGCCGGAACGATCAGCGCGGCGGCGATTTCGGCGCCCGTCGTGCCAAGCAGCGGGCGCAAGGCCAGGATCACCGCCGCCAGCGGCAGATCGACCAGCCGCGACCAATGCATCAACACGCCTTCGGGCGCCATGATGCGGTATTGGTGCAGATCGAACCACGCCTGCCCGCCCAGCAGATCGCGCACCTGCACCAGGCGCAGCACATCGTCGGGATCGCCCATGCGCATGCCGGGAATGTCGCGCGCAAAGATCACCAATTGCAGCGCCACGATCAGCGCCCAGATGCCCAGCACCATGCGCCAGGGCATCGGCCCGAATTTTGCGGCAGAACCGTTCGCCGAACCGTCCACCGTGGCAACAGGCGCAGGATCGGCCGGGCGCGCCATGGCAAGCACCGGCATCAGCGAAACACCACCTGCTTGCGCAGCACCCAGGTCGCGGCAAAGCTCAGCGCGATGGCCACGATCTTGGCCGTGCGCGGATCAAGCCCCAGGTGCACCATGCCGCCCACCACCAGCGTGGTGATGGCCAGGCCGACCAGCGCCGATCCCACGAACAGCGCCTGTTGGCGCAGCCGCGCCGGGCCCGATGCGGCGACGTTCTCGGCAAAGACCGCGCGGCTCGACAGCAGCCAATGCGCGGCAATGCCCAGGGCATAGCCCAGCGCCGAGGCTGCCATGGCCGGCATGCCCAGCGCCAGCAGCGCCAGGAAACTGCCGATATCCACCGCCAGCGCCCCCACGCTGGCGAGGATATAGCGCACCAGCGTGTGCTGGCCCAATCGCTGAAACAGGGGCATGATCATCGCCGTCATTGCCGTCCATCCGCCTTTCGGCCAAGAATTACCGCACGGGAAACCGTCAGGCCATCAGGCGGCGCGGCGATCCGGCGCCGCGGCGATGCGTTCGGGAACCTGGCGCACCGAGGCCAGCGCGGCGGCCTGATCGGGCGTAACCGGGCGGGTGCTGGGCAGGCCCGCTTCCGCGCCTTCGGCCCCGGCCTCATGATACTCGGCGTCTTCGTTGACGCACCAGGTGTCATAGAGGCGGCGCTCGGCGACGATGTTTTCCACCGTGAGCATCGCGGTCATCATCGCGTGATCCTGGTTGTTGTAGCGGTGCATGCCGTTGCGCCCGACGAGGTGCAGCGTGGGATAGGCCGCTTCCAGTTCGGTGCGCATCGCCGCCACATTGGCGGCATAGGTATCGTCATAGACCGGATAGGCCTTTTCCTGGCGCACCACCACGCCGCCGATCACCTGGTCGGGCTGGACCAGGCCCAGGATCTGCATCTCGCGCGTGGCCAGCGCGATCAGGTCATCGTCGCTCGATGCCCACAGATCGTCGCCTTCAAAGCAGAAGTATTCCAGGCCGACGCAGGCCACGGTCTCGTCGGGCACCATTTCGGGCGACCACGAGCGGAAGTTCTGGATGCGGCCGACCTTGACCTTGCTGTCGTGGATATAGATCCAGTTGTCGGGGAACAGGTCTTCCGAGCGGATCTTGAGCGCCACGGTCAGGAAGTCGCGGTACTTGAGGTCGTTGGCCTCGATCGTGGTCTGCGGCAGGGGATGCATCCGGGCTGCCAGCTCGCGCATCGGGGCCGAGGAAATGGCATGGCGGGCGCGGATCATGGTCTCGCCGCCTTCGGCCGGCGTGGCGCTCAGGCGCCAGCCGCCCTGGCCATCGCTGGCCAGCTGCTTCATCGCGTGGCTCATCAGGATATGGCCGCCCTTGGCGAGGATCTTGTCGCGCGCGGCTTCCCACATCATGCCCGGCCCCAGGCGCGGATAGCGGAAGGTTTCGAGCAGCGTCTTGGTCGCCATGCCGTCGTTGGGCTTCTTGTTGAGGCCCAGGCTGCGCTTGAACCCGTCGAGCACGGCCGCCCCCAGCGACAGCCCCTTGATGCGCTGCGCGGCCCAGTCGGCGCTCATCTCGTTGCAGGGCATGCCCCAGACCTTCTCGGTATAGGTCTTGAAGAAGATCGAATAGAGCTTCTGCCCGAACTGGTTGGTGGTCCAGTCCTCGAAGCTGCGCACGGTCTTCTTGGGGAAGGCCTTGGCTTTCACATAGCTGGCCATGCAGAGCGTGGAGCGCATGATGCCGAGGTTGAACAGCGCCTCGAATGCCCGCAGCGGATAGGAATAGAATTTGCCCTCATAGTAAATCCGGCTCATCCGCGGGCGCTGGATGAAGTCGTCGGGCAGGATCTCGTTCCACAGGTCGACCACCGCCTGCGACTTGGAAAAGAAGCGATGGCCGCCGATGTCAAAGCGATAGCCTTCGTGTTCCACCGTGCGGCTGATCCCGCCGACGTAGCGGGTGTCCTTCTCGATGATCGCCACCGAAAGCCCCTGCTTGGTCAGCAGGTAGCCAGCGGTCAGACCCGCCGGGCCTGCACCGATGATCGCCACATCGACATCGTACTGACGGCCTTCATCCCCCGAAGTGCCCAACCCGTTAACCATCCCATGCCCCCGTCCAAGCGGATTCGCTGATGCCCTCGGGATGAAGGAAAATGGATAAAGGACGGTTAACGTTAAGCAGTTCTTGCGGGATGTTGCGGGGGTTTCCCGCAGGCAGCGTGGCGCAGGCCAGGCCCACGCCACGGCTCAATCGGGCTGGCCCTTGCGGCGCGCGGCATCGGCCAGGGCCTGGCCCAGTTGCAGCGGCGCGGAAATGCGGGCCAGCTCGTCCAGCTTGAAGGTCTGTTCGAACACCAGGCCATAGCGCGGGTGGTTGCGCCAGCGCACCTTGGCATAGATCGAAGGCATCACCCCGGTATCGACGCGCACCAGTTCGTGCACCATCAGCCACTTTTCACATTCGATGCAGGCACCCTGCTGCGAAATGTCGTGGAACTGCACGTGCACGCTTTCGCCGCCGGAATGCAGCACGGCATCGAGCATCAGGCGCAACCGCACCTGGCGGCGCGGATAGGCGCCGTCGCGCTCGTCGATCAGGCGCTGCACATCGATTTCCTGCAGGAACTGCAGCCCGGCATGATCGCCCGTGGTCCATACCAGGCGCGCCGGATGGCGATCGCCGTTGCCCAGCTCGATCGCCAGGCTCTGGTGATCGGGAATCGGCGTGAACAGGCGGATCTTGACGCCGGTGGCCGAGGCATCGCGCAGGATGCACAGAAATTCGCCGCCATCTACAATCAGCTTCGCCGCGCGAATCAACAGCGTGAAACGGGGCGCGGCGCGCATGTCGGCACCGGTGGCTACCTCCGCACCGGCGGATGGGGCGGCGATGTCTTGCCCGGGTTCCTCGGGCAGATCGTTGCGCTGGGCCACTGCCCTGATCTCCAATTGTGTGCGTTCCCCCTTTGGCCGGGCGCACACGAACCCGGTATTGTTCATCTTATCCACCAAGTCTTGCCCGAGCGTTACCCTTATTTGCGGTATTCGTGCAAAAACATGTCCTGTTCGCACGGCGACACGCGCAGGCTGGAGCGGCGCGCCGACGCTAGATATGCCAAGTTCCTTGACTTTTCGCCCGCGCCTACCTAGCTGCACACTTTCCCCGATCATTTCCATTTTTCGGAGTGCCCATGGCGCGCGTTACCGTCGAAGATTGCGTCGACAAGGTTTCCAACCGTTTCGATCTGGTTCTGCTGGCCGCCGAGCGCGCCCGCGCGATTTCGGGCGGTGCCGAACTGACCGTCGACCGCGACCGCGACAAGAACCCCGTCGTGGCCCTGCGTGAAATTGCCGAAGAGACGGTGCGTCCCACCATTCTCAAGGAAAACCTCATCCAGTCGCTGCAGCGCGTGCTGCCCGACGATGATGATGAAGTCGATGAAATCGGCTCGCTTTCCCAGTCGGCCGAAGCGCTGCGCATCACCGCTGCGGCGCCGGTGCGCAACACCTCGCTGGGCGCCGATTACGACGCGTAACCGGCCCTGAAGTCCGGCTCGGCCGGCTTTAGGCACGATCAAGCAGGGCGCCGGGGATAATTCCGCGGCGCCTTCTTGCATGTGCGCCACGCGGCCGCCACATCTGGGGCCATGGCCAACCGCGTGCCCGCCTCTCCGCGAGTGACCTCGTCGGCGAATCGCCCGTCAGGCGGCACCATCAAGGCCGTGCTCGGCCCGACCAACACCGGCAAGACCCACCTCGCGATCGAACGGCTCTGCGCGCATTCTTCGGGTGCGATCGGCTTTCCGCTGCGCCTTTTGGCGCGCGAGGTCTATGACCGGGTCTGCGCGATCAAGGGGCCGGCGCAAGTCGCGCTGATCACCGGCGAGGAGCGAATCGAGCCCAAGGGCGCGCGCTGGCTGCTGTGCACCGCAGAAGCCATGCCGGCGCGGCCCGACCTGGCGTTCGTCGCGCTGGACGAGGCGCAGCTGTCTGCCGATCCCGAACGCGGCCATATCTTTACCGATCGCCTGCTGCACGCGCGCGGGCGCGAGGAAACCATGCTGCTCGGCTCGGCCACGCTGGAGCCGATGGTCAAGGCCCTGGTGCCCGAAGCCGAAGTGATCACCCGTCCGCGCTTTTCCACGCTCAGCCATGTCGGCGCCAAGAAGCTCAGCCGCATTCCCCCGCGCAGCGCGATCGTGGCGTTTTCGGCCGAGCAGGTCTATGTCATGGCCGAGATGCTGCGCCGGTTTCGCGGGGGCGCGGCCGTGGTCATGGGCGCGCTCAGCCCGCAGACCCGCAACGCCCAGGTGGCGATGTACCAGTCGGGAGAGGTCGATTACCTGGTTGCCACCGATGCGGTGGGCATGGGCCTCAACCTCGATGTCGAGCATGTCGCCTTTGCCGGACTGTCGAAATACGACGGGCACCGCCATCGCCGGCTGACCACGGCGGAAATGGCCCAGATCGCGGGCCGGGCCGGGCGGCATCACAAGGACGGCACGTTCGGCACGCTTGCCGGCACGGGCGGCCGCGATCCCGAATTCACCGACGAGGAAGTCTATGCCATCGAAGAGCATCGCTTCCCACCGCTGACCCGCCTGTTCTGGCGCGAGGCGGAGCCGCGCTTCGATACCTTGGCCACGCTCATCGCCGATCTGGAAAGCCCGCCACCGCGCCCCGAACTCGCCACCCCGCCCGAGGCGATCGACCTGGCCGTGCTGCGCCGCCTGGCCGAAGAGCCGGACGTGGCCGCCACGGTGCGCGGCGCGCGCAGCGTCGAACGCTTCTGGCATGTCTGTTCGCTGCCCGATTTCCGCCAGCAGGGCGCGGAAACCCATGCGCGGTTCGTGGCGCGGCTATGGCAGGATCTGCGCGGCGGCTATCTCGGGGCGGATTATGTGGCCCAGGCCATTGCCCAGCTCGACAATCCCTCGGGCGATATCGACACGCTGCAAGGGCGCATCGCGGCGATTCGCAGCTGGTCCTACATCGCCCAGCGGCCAGACTGGGTGCTGGCGCGCGACGAGATGGCCGCGCGCGCCCGGGCCGTGGAAACGCGCCTGTCCGATGCGCTGCATGGCCGCCTGACCGAACGCTTCGTCAACCGCCGCACCACGGTGCTGATGCGCAAGGCCGGTGCCGATGCCTCGCTGCTGCCGGTGCGCCTGGGCGACGATGGCGCCGTGCTGGTCGACGATGAAGCCATCGGCCATCTCGAAGGGTTCCGCTTCGTGGTCGATCCGCTGGCGCGGGCAGCCGATCGCAAGCTGCTGCTGGCGGCCGCCGAACGCCACCTTCCGGGCCTGCTCGCCACGCGCCTGGCCGAATTGGCGAGCGACGCCGCGACCGGCAAGGATCTGATCCTCGCCGATGGGCAGGTCCAGTGGCGCGGCCTTGCCGTTGCCCGCCTCGCCAAGGGCCGCACGCTGCTCGAACCGCGCCTCGCGCTCGAACCCGCGCTGGAGCGCGCCGGCCCGGCCGCGCGCGACAAGGTCCAGGCCGCACTGGCGCAATGGCTCGAGCAGCACCTCGCCACCGCCCTGCGAGCGTTGCGCCGCCTGGCCGATGCCGCGCGCGATCCTGCGGCCGGGGCTGCGCTGCGCGCCCTGGCGCTGCACCTGGTGGAAAGCGGCGGGGTTGTCGCGCGCGACCATGCGCGCCTCGAAGACCTGACACCGGCCCAGCGCGCCCTGGCACGCCGCCTGGGCATCCAGGTGGGTGCGCTCGATGTGTTCGTGCCCGCGGCCCTGCGCGCCGCGCCGCTGGCAGCTTGGGCGGCCCTGGCCAAGGTCTGGGGCCTGCCTCCCACGGCACCTCCGCCAGGCGGCATGGCGCCGGTGCTGGCGCAAAAGGATGTTCCGCTGGGCTATCGCCGCACTGGCCGCCAAGCGTTGCGTGTCGACATGGCGGAAAAGCTGCTCCATGCCGCGCACGGCGTGCGCCAGGGCGCGAAAGGCCGCCGCTTCGTGCTCGATCCCGCGCTCGCGCGCTCGATGGGGCTTTCGACCGCCGGCTATGCCAATCTGCTGCGCGCTGCCGGCTTCCGCGCCGCGATGCCGCGCCCGCTGGCCGAGGGGCAGGCCGGGCCGCCCGCACCGCCGCTGTGGGACTGGCGCCCGCCCCGGCCGGCCACGCCGCCTGCCAGGAACAGCACATCCAACCAGCAGGCCCAGCGTGCCCCGGCGCAACCGGCACCGGCCAGCGGCGCCTTTGCCGCGTTGGCCACATTGCTGCGATAAAAGGAAAAAGCGATCATGAGGGAGGCGCAATGCGGATAGACAAGTTGCTGTGGTTCCTGCGCTTTGCCGGCAGCCGGGGGCTTGCCCAGGGCTGGGTGGAAGAAGGGCACATCCGCCTCAACGGCCGCCGGGTGGAACGCTGCAGCGTCGGCGTGAAATCCGGGGATGTCCTGGTCCTGCCCTTGCGCAATTCGGTGCGCGTGATCGAGATTCTCAGCCTCCCGGCACGCCGCGGGCCTGCCCTTGAGGCACAAGGATGCTATCGGGTGCTTGACGCGGCGCCCCTCGCGCCTCTAGCACGGCCCGAAATCGAGCCTTGAGGAAATACCCACAGCATGACTTACGTCGTCACCGATGCCTGCATCCGCTGCAAGTACATGGACTGCGTGGAAGTGTGTCCTGTCGACTGCTTCTATGAAGGCGACAACATGCTGGTGATCAACCCCAGCGAATGCATCGACTGCGGCGTGTGCGAACCGGAATGCCCCGCCGAAGCGATCCTGCCCGACACCGAAAGCGGGCTGGAGCAGTGGCTGGAGCTGAACACCAAGTATTCCGCCGAATGGCCCAACATCACGACCAAGAAGGACGCGCCGGCCGATGCCGACGCCTGGAAGGGCGTGGAAAACAAGTTCGAAACCCAGTTCTCGCCCGAGCCGGGCGAGGGGGACTGAGCGAACCGGCCGCCGCGCCAGGGGTGATTCGCGCCCCTTTGTCGCGCGGCTGATTGCGCCAGGCGGGGCTTGATCCAGGCCCCGATCCAGCGCCGGAAATGGGGCTGCCCCGGCTTTTTGGCCGGGCGCGGCCAAAAGGCGCATGCCTTTTGCCGTCTCGGCTCTGGTAATTTTGCCACAATGCTGCTATATAGCCATCAAGCGCCGGGCAAATCCTTTGCCGGGCGCCCTTTTTGTTACGAGAAGGCAGAAACAGGCGGCACACGGAAAACGCTGACGGATCGCGCTATCGGATCGCCTCGTCGATCGCAGGGCCTTGGCCGGGCTTAAAACGGTTCTTTGCCAGTTCACGCTCCCCGGGACCAGCCCCGCACCGGACCAACCAGACCGGGCAGGGTGGAGTGTCACAGGCATATTCGGTTCGCCGTCATGGTTTTTCCTAGCCGGGCATCCCGCCCCCGCCGTCCCGTCTGCCGGCGTCGAAAGGATAAGAAATGGCAGCCAAGGCTCTTGCCTTCGATGTTGGGGATTACGTCGTTTACCCGAAGCATGGTGTCGGCCGCGTGGTCGAGCTTCAGCAGGAAGAAATCGCGGGCATGAAGCTGGAGCTCTATGTGCTCCGCTTTGAAAAGGAGCGCATGACGCTTCGCGTTCCGGTCAACAAGGTCGAAGCGATCGGCATGCGCAAGCTGTCTTCGGACAAGACCCTGCGCGAAGCGCTCGATACGCTCAAGGGCAAGCCCAAGGTCAAGCGCACCATGTGGTCGCGCCGCGCCCAGGAATACGAAGCCAAGATCAATTCGGGCGACCTCGTCTCGATCGCCGAAGTGACCCGTGACCTGTTCCGCGCCGATGACCAGCCTGAACAGAGCTATTCCGAACGGCAGATCTTCGAAGCCGCGTCTTCGCGCCTGGCCCGCGAACTCGCCGCGATGGAAAAGACCGACGAGCCGGCCGCGCTCAAGAAGATCCTCGCGATCCTCAACGAGCATGCGCCCAAGTACTACGAAACGGTCTGATCGGCGCACGCCGCCAGTCAGGCATGTTTCACGTGAAACGGGCCGCCGGAACCACCGGCGGCCTTTTTCGTTTGGCGGCGGGGCAGGGGTTCATGCAACCTTCTGGCAGGGCCCGCCATTGGAAAGGCAAATGCATGTTGCGCAAGGTGATTTTTCTGACCCTTCCCCTGGCGCTGGCCGCCTGCGCGGCCCAGAACGCCGCCCCGCGCGATCCCACCCGGCCTGATCCGGCCGCCCAGGCCCAGCGCGCCCAGGCCCATGCGCAGGCACTGGCCAAGGCCGAAGCGCGGCTGGCCAGCGAAAAGGCCGCCTGCGCCAAGGGCAGCCGCCGTGCCTGTGCCCGTGCCACCGCCGCCCAGGCCGTGGTCAACGATCTCAACAACCCGCAATAAAGGTCAGGCTGCGGCGCGGCGCAGGCGGTCGTTGATCGCCGCGCCGATGCCCTCATCCGGCACCGGGGCAATGGCAATGCGTGGCTGGGGTGCCGCTGCGCCGGCGTGGAGGCAGGCGTAGAGGCGCGCGGCCGCCTCGGCCAGGTCACCCTGGGCCGAGAGATTGATGTCGCCTGAGACCGCGCCGAAACCGATCATGAATTCGTCTGCCTGGGCCTGCTCTGCGCCCAGGCGCACCGGCTTGCCCGGGGCATAGTGGCTGGCCAGCTGGCCAGGCGCCTCGATGCCCCGCGACGGGCCTTGTTCTGCCTCCTCGCCCAATACGGCAGCGATATCGACCGCGGTGATCGGGCCAGGACGCAGCAGCGCCCAGCCACCTTCGGGCCGAAGGCCGACGATCGTCGATTCGATGCCCTGGCGGGTGTCACCACCATCGAGCACCAGATCCACCCGCCGCCCGAGCGAGACAGCGACATGGGCCGCGCTGGTCGGGCTGATCGCGCCGCTGCGGTTGGCCGATGGCGCGGCCAGCGGCAGGCCGGACTGGCGCAGCACCGCCTGCATTGCCGGATGGGCCGGGCAGCGCAGCGCCACGGTGGGCAGGCCGGCACTCACGGCCGGGGCCAGCCCACTGTCTGCCCGGCGCGGCACGACCAGGGTCAGCGCGCCCGGCCAGAACGCCGCCGCCAGGGCCTTGGCCCTGCCATCCAGCACCGCCAGGCGCTCTGCCGCCGCCAGATCTGGCACATGCACGATCAGGGGATTGAAATCGGGCCGCCCCTTGGCGCGATAGATACCCGCCACGGCCGCATCGCGATCGGCCCGCGCCGCCAGGCCATAGACGGTCTCGGTCGGCACGGCGACGGTTCCGCCCGCCGCCAGCACGGCAATGGCGGCCGCAACGCCATCATCGTCTGCGGGGCGGATTTCGGGCGGCAAGGGGGTGGAAAAGGGGTTGGACGTCATGGCTGCCGTCGCTATCGCGACTGCGCGCCTTTTGCAAAGCATCCCCATCAGCCGCAAAGTTGCCCACGTGATGATCGACCAGCCGCAGAGCCTGCCCGAAACGCTGCTTACCCGCATTGCCGAAGCGCTGGAGCGACTGGCGCCACCGGCACCGCCCCAGGTCAATTGGCTGACCCATCCCGCCTATGTCTGGCTGGGGCAGACCGCGCGCGCGGTGGAACGGCTGGAGGCACCAAGCCTGCCGCTGATGCGCGGTATCGATGCGCAAAAAGCTGCGGTTGTCGACAACGTGGCGCGGCTGGCCCGCGGCGCTGCCGCGCATGACATGCTGCTGTGGGGATCGCGCGGCATGGGCAAATCGGCAGTGCTGCGCGCCGCGGTGAACGCCGCCGACGCTGCGAACCCCGGCGCCATTGCCTTGGTCCAGGCCATGCCCGATGCCAGCCTGCCGCTGCTGTTTGGTCAGTTGCGCGGGGTACCGCGGCAGTTCCTGGTGCTGCTCGATGATCTCGGCTTCGATGCCGGCGATGCCGAAGGCGCGCGCCTGCTGCGTTCGTGGCTGGAAGGCGGGGTGGAAGCACGGCCGGCCAATGTGCGCCTCGCCGTGACGTCAAACCGCCGCGCGATCGTGGAGCGCCACATGAGCGAGCAGGACGATCCGATCAACCCGCGCGATGCGGTGGACGATCGCCTGGCCCTGGCCGATCGCTTTGGGCTGTCGCTGGGCTTTCACGCCTGCAACCAGGACGATTACTTGGCGATCATCGCCGGCTATTGCGCCGAACTGGCCCTGCCGTTCGACGCTGGCGATGCGCTGGAATGGTCGAAGCGGCGCGGCAGCCGTTCGGGCCGCGTGGCCTGGCAATATGTGAATGAACTGGCCGGCCGCGCCGGCAAGGCGCTGTAACGCGCCCCATAACGCGCCAGGTCTGCGCCGCTCAGCGGTAGAAGATATGCCCGCCGATGGCAGCCAGGCGGGTCTTGCCCCAGGCGGGCGAAACGCGCGCGGCGTGGAAGAACAGCGCGCCTTCCACCGGGCTTTTCCAGCTGCCCTGGTCGGCAATCACGGCAATGCGCGCGGCATTGGCCCAGAACCGGCTGGCGTGGTTGATCGCCGGCATCGCATGGCCGTGCACGAACGAGAACTGCGACGGCTGATAGACCACGCCGCAATAGGATGAGGGATAGCGGCCCGAATGGCTGCGCGCCACGATGACGCGGGCCACGGCAAGCTGGCCTGCCAGGCTCTCGCTCTTGGATTCGAAATAGACGGCGCCAGCCAGGCATTCGAGCTCGGCCGACAGGTTGGCCGGCACCGGCGTGGCTGCCACGAGATCAGCCAGGCTGGCGGCGTTGACCGCGCCGGGAGTGGCAGACGGTGCCGGCGCCAGGGCCAGCATGCCGCGCGCCGGCGGCAGGGTGGTGGTGGCAGGGCCGGTGGAAGGAAGCGTGATGGCGCCGTTGGCGGGGCCTTCTGCCACCACGACCTGAAGATCGTGAGGGCCAGATGCGGCGTGAACAGGTTCCTGAGCCTGGGCAAGCGGTGCCCCAAGCAGCATTACCACAGCAAGCAGGCCGGAAAGAGCCTGGCGGGCAACGCGGAACGGATCGGTCATCAGCCATCTGCATTGGGCGGTGATCGGCCGATTGCGGCGCGCAGCACAACGTCCCGGCAATCATGCCGAAAGCCATGCCCCATGGGCCGTAACGGTAAACCCCCGTCTGCGTGCCAGCGCCTGAAGACCCCATGCCAAGCGGCGCCGCCTGCGCAATTCGATGGCGCCGGGTCTATCCACGCGCGAAGGGGAGTCAACCTTCGCCGGCAAAGTTCCCGATGAACTGTTGTGCGTCTGCGATGGTCAGTTCAAGCAGCCACAAATCGGGATCAGCCGCAGTTCTGCGCGCTATATAGTCGTTAAAATCTTGTTTACTTTCCGGGTCTTGCGCCTTGGTGGCAGTCCAGGGCCGGCTGCCATCGGCCCGGGGCAGGCGTTCCCACAGCTGCGCCAGCAGCCCATGATCGGGGTGATTTTCCAATGTGACCAAGGCGATAGTGCCGGCGTCGACATCGCCCTTGTGCAGCACCATGGCAAAGCCGCCAGCGGCCTGCGCGGCCCTGATCCAGGCCTTGGCCTCGATCCCTGCGGGCAGGCGCGTGGTCATGTCTTGGGGGCTTCTCGCCAGGATCGCCGGCCGATCAGGCCGCGTCGCGATCGATCACGTTGACCAGCACGGCATAGAGCGCATCGGCATCGGGCGCGCTGGTCAGCCGCTGGTGCATGCGATCATCGCGCATCAGGCGGCTGATCGCGGCAAGCGCCTGCAGATGCACGGCGCCGGCCTGTTCGGGTGACAGCAGACCGAATACGCAATCGACCGGCATGCCATCGGCGGAATCGAAATCGACCGGCTCTTCCAGGCGCAGGAACACCGCAACCGGACGCGACAGACCATCGAGGCGGGCGTGGGGAATGGCCACGCCACGGCCGAAACCGGTGCTGCCCAGGCTTTCGCGCTCTTCGATGCGTTCCTGCACCTCTGCCCGGTCAAGCCGGTAGACGGTGGCAAAGCACGCAGCGAGCATATCCAGGATCTGCGCCTTGGATTCAGCGCGGACAACGCGGACAGCCTTAGGATCAATGGAAAAAAGTGCGGTCATGAAACGAAAAACGCCACAGCCTGTGTAAAGGCACGGTCAAGTTGGCGGCGCCATGCGCTCTATTCGTTCCCCATGCAAGCGCCGAATCGTGTCACGGGTGAATTGGCCAATGCCGCCATGGCGCTGCCCGCAAGCCCGAAATGGGCCTGCGGGCAGGGCTTGCAGATCAGGCGCTGGCCGGCTCGACCCAGCCGATCGAGCCATCGCCGCGGCGATAGACCATGTTGTGCACGCCGGTGCCGGCGTTCTTGAACAGCAGCGCGTTGGTGTTGCGCAGATCAAGCATGATCACCGCGTCAGACACCGTCGCGGTGGGCACGTCGACCCGGGTTTCGGCAATCACCAGCGGCGCATCGGCCGCTTCGGCTTCTTCCTGGTCGTGCGCGGGTTCTTCCACCACGAACACGGTATAGGCCGCGTCTTCGCTGCGGCGGGCAAAATCCGCACCTTCGGAATGGGCCTTGATCCGGCGCTTGTAGCGGCGCAGCTGCTTGTCGATCTTTTCGGCCGACTGGTCGAGCGCCTGGTGCGCGTCTTGGGCCACGCCGCTGCCCTTGAGAATCAACCCTTGCGTCACGTGGGTGATGATGTCGCAGCGGAAGCCTCCGTGCGGCGCCTTGCCCAGGGTGACCTGCGAGGAAAGCGCGCGGGAGAAGTACTTGTCGACAATGCCGGAAAGCCGATCGGCCGCGTGGGCTTCAAAGGCGGCACCGGCCTCGACCTGGTGTCCCGAAACGCGAATGTCCATGGGTCTTCTCTCCTTCTTGGGCCCGCTTTGACCGCGAGGCCGCTGGCGGCCCGCACAATGGGCCGCAAGCGAGACCTAGCGCGACCAGAGCGGGTTGCTGATGCCCGCCATGAACTCCGCATGGCGGGCCAATTCCGCTTCGCTGGCCGCATGCGGCCGGGGCTCGCGGAAGATCCGGGTGGTTTTGGCAACGGTCACTTCGGCCACGGCCGCAACCGCGGCCACAGCGCCGGTACCTGCAGAAGAGACGCTGACCTCTGCCGCAAGTTCCAGGCCGATCTGCCGGCCACCCATCAATTCGACGTAAAGTTGTGCCAGAAGCTCGGCATCGAGCAGCGCGCCGTGCTTGGTGCGGTGGCTGCGATCGATGCCATAGCGGGTGCACAGCGCATCGAGGCTCAGCTTGGCGCCAGGATGCTTGCGCCGCGCAATGGCCACGGTATCGACCATGCGATCGCGGCTGACCGGCTCCATCCCGATGGCCGAAAGTTCGGCGTTGATGAAGCCAAAGTCGAACCCGGCATTATGCGCCACCAGTGGCGCATCACCGATGAAGTCCAGGAAATCGGCGGCACACTCGGCAAAGCGTGGCTTGTCGGCCAGGAATGCGGCCGACAGGCCGTGCACGGCCTCGGCCTCGGCCGGCATGTCGCGTTCCGGGTTGAAATAGGCGTGATAGGTGGCGCCGGTGGGCACCCGATTGACCATTTCCACACAGCCGAGTTCAACCAGCCGGTCACCGCCTTGCGGATCGAGTCCCGTCGTTTCGGTATCGAAGACGCTCTCACGCATGCCCAATATGTGAACCTGCCGGCCGGGGCTGGCAAGGGGCGCGGGGATCAAGCCGACGGGTTTTTTTCCCCAAGCCGGCCGATCAGATCGTTAACCATGGCGCGGGTCTCGTCGAGCGAGAGGCCAGTGTCGATGACATGGTCGGCCCTGGCCCGCTTTTCCGCGTCGGGCACCTGAAGTGCCAGGATTTGCGCGAATTTTTCCGCAGTCATGCCCGGCCGCGCGAGAACCCGTGCCCGCTGCACCGCCCCCGAAGCCGAGACCACGGCCACGGCATCAAGCCCGGCGCCATGGCCCTTTTCAAACAACAGCGGGATATCGAACACCACAAGGCGCTGGCCGGCATGCTCGATCAGGAACGACTCGCGCGCGGCGGCGACCGCGGGATGGACGATTCGCTCCAGCCGCGCGAGCGCCGCGGCGTCGCCGAACACCAGCGCGCCCAGCTTGCCGCGGTCGACGCCGTCGGGGCTGGTGGTGCCGGGAAACGCCGCCTCGATCGCCGGCAGCAGTTCCCCGCCCGGCCCTTGCAAGCGATGCACCTCGGCATCGGCATCGAACACCGGCACGCCCGCCTCGCGCATCATCTGCGCCACGGCAGACTTGCCCATGCCGATCGAGCCGGTCAGCCCCAACACGAAAGGCCGGCTCATGCCGGCACAGGCGTCAGCAGGCGGCGGCGCAGTTCCGCATCGGCATGCCCGCGCGGCGGCACCGCGCCGAAGAAGCGGCGAAACGCATGGTCGGCCTGCCCGATCAGCATGGCCAGGCCATCGACCGTGGCATGGCCGCTGCCCCGGGCGCGGGCGAGCAGGTCGGTTTCCAGCGGGCTGGTGACGATGTCATAGAACACGGCTCCGGGCGGGGTGTGCGACAGGTGATAGGCCAGCGGCGGCTGCCCCGTCATGCCGAGCAGCGAGGCATTGACCACCAGATCGAACAGCTGGTCGCGATCATCGAATTCGAAATCGGTGGGATCGGCAAAATGCGCGATATCGACGGCGTGATGATCGCTGCCGCGCGCCAGTTCATCGAGCAGCGCCCGCGCTTTGGCCGGATCGCGCCCGGCCAGCACGATCAGGAACCCGGCATCGGACAGCGCCGCGACGATCGCCCGCGCGGCCCCGCCGGTGCCCATGACCCGCGCCATGCGCAGCAGGTGGGTATCGGCCAGCCAGGGTGCCAGCGGCTCCATGAAGCCGGGGGCATCGGTATTGTAGCCCACCAGCGCGCCCTGTTCGGGCACGATGGTGTTGACCGCGCCGATGCGGGCGGCCAGCGGATCGAGCCGGTCGAGCAGCGGGATCACCGCCTGCTTGTGCGGCATGGTCACGTTGCAGCCGCGCCAGGCAGGATCGGCGCGACGGCTGGCAAGGTAATCGGCAAGGCCATCGCTGCGCACATGGGCGCGGCGATAGGCACCGGCGAGGCCGAGCTGCTCCAGCCAGTAGCCGTGGATCACCGGGCTTTTGGACTGGGCGATGGGATCGCCGATCACCTCGGCATAAGGCGGGGAGGCGGTGGGGAGCAGGGAGGCCTCGCTCATTCCGGCAATTCCCCGGCGGCACGCAGCGCGGCGAGCAGCGCCAGCAGCGGCATGCCCAGCGCGGTGAAGTGGCTGCCCTCGATGCTCTCGAACAGCTGCACGCCCAGCGCTTCGATCCGAAACACGCCCACGCAGCCCGAAACCGCCGGCCATTCCTTGTGGAGATAGCTGTCGATAAAGCTGTCGGAAAGCCGGCGCACCTTGAGCCTCGCCGTCTCGCAATGGCGCCAGGTCACCTGGCCATCGCGCATCAGCACGGCTGCGCTGTGCAGCTGCATGGTCTGCCCGGAAAAGAACCGCAGGTGTTCGGCCGCCTGTTCGCGGCTTTGCGGCTTGTCGAACGAACGGCCGCACACCTCCACCAGCGAATCCCCGCCCAGGACCAGCCGGCCCGGCATGGCGGCAGAGACCGGCATCGCCTTGGCCTCGGCCAGGATCTGCGCCACCTGGCAGCCCGGCACGCCGATCAGCTCGCGCTTGATCTCGCCTTCATCCACGTCGGAACTGCGCGCTTCAAACGGCACGCCCGCCGCATCGAGCATGGCCTTGCGCGAGGCGCTTTGCGAAGCAAGTACGATCATAGAGCCTTCATTCCCGGATTGGCGTCCCCGGCAACCTTGCGCTCGTTGTAGAGCGTGATCACCGCTGCGGCCGTCTCCTCGATCGATCGGCGCGAAACGTCAATCACCGGCCAGCCATTGTCGGCAAACATGCGCCGCGCATATTGCACCTCGCGCGCCACGTGCTCGCTGTCGACATAGGCCGTCTCGGGCGCCTGGTTGAGCGAGAGCAGGCGGTTGCGGCGCACGGCGATCAGGCGTTCGGGGCTGGTGGTCAGCCCCACGATCAGCGGCCGCCGCACGGTATAGAGCGTTGGCGGGGGAGGGCTTTCCACCACGATCGGGATATTGGCCACCTTGTAGCCACGGTTGGCAAGATAGATCGAGGTCGGCGTCTTGGAACTGCGCGAGACACCGGCCAGCAGGATATCGGCCTCTTCCCAGTTTTCCCAGCCGACGCCATCGTCGTGCGCGATCGTGAACTGGATCGCGTCGACGCGCTGGAAATAGGCCTCGTCCATCATGTGCTGGCGGCCGGGGCGGCCCCGCGCTTCCTGGCCCAGCTGCTGTTCCAGCGCATTGGTCACGGCATCGAGCGCGGCCACGCAGGGCAGGCCGAGCGTGGCGCAGCGCTGTTCCAGCCGATCGCGCGTTTCGGTGTTGACCAGCGTAAACAGCACCAGGCCGGGGTTAGCGGAAATTTCACCCAGGATGCGGTCAAGATGCTGCTGCGAACGGACCATCGGCCAGAAATGCCGCACGACATCGGCATCCTCGAACTGGGCAAGGGCCGCTTTGGCAATCATTTCAAGGGTTTCACCTGTTGAGTCTGACAGCAGGTGAAGGTGCAGGCGCTGCATGGGAACCCTTTGTGAACAAGCCGGCGCACCGCTTTGCAGGGCCGCCGGGGTAACCCTGTGGAAAGCGCTAGGATAAACCACGGGATGAAACCGACGACAAGTTTCACCCCCGATTTCACCCCCGAAGCGAGTCATCCCCCGGCCATTTCATCCCCATGGGGACAGCCTTTCCCACAGCCTGTGGGTAACGGGCACAAGTTTGTCTTGCATCGGGAGTCATCGGGATTCGCACCGCGCGAATTTTGTGGAGCATCCGGGACAAATCGGGCAGAGCTTGGCTATCCCCGGTTTCCACAGGGCCAACTACCTTCATCATCCCATTTAATAAGATTCTATTTTTTTGATTGGATTGGAAAAACACGAAAGATGCCCGGTCCCATTCTCGAAACGCTCTGCGGCCAGAACCTTTCCCGTCGGCCGATCTGGCTGATGCGGCAGGCAGGGCGCTACCTGCCGGAATATCGCGCCTTGCGGGCCGAAAAGGGCGGGTTCCTGGAACTGGTCTACGATGCCGATGCCGCCGCCGAGATCACGCTGCAGCCGATCCGCCGCTTTGGCTTTGACGGGGCGATCCTGTTTTCCGACATCCTGATCGTGCCCTATGCCATGGGCCAGGATCTGACCTTCACCGCTGGCGAAGGGCCGCGGCTGGCTCCCCGGCTGGTAGATACCGCGCTCAGCGCCCTCCAGGCCGTGCCAGAGCGTCTTGCGCCGATCTACGCTACCGTGGGCAAGGTCAGGGCCGCTTTGGGCCCACAGACCACCCTGCTGGGCTTTGCCGGCAGCCCATGGACCGTGGCGACCTACATGGTGGCCGGTGAAGGCAGCCGCGACCATCACGAGACGCGCAGCTTTGCCTATCGCGACAGCGCCGCGTTCCAGGCGATCATCGATGCCATCGTGGAGGTGACGATCGAATACCTCGCCGGCCAGGTGGAGGCAGGCGCCGAAGGCCTGCAACTGTTCGACAGCTGGGCCGGCAGCCTGGCCCCGGCCGAATTCGAACGCTGGGTGATCGCGCCCAATGCCCGCATCGCCGCCGCGATCCAGGCGCGCTATCCGCATGTGCCGGTGATCGGTTTTCCCAAGGGCGCGGGCGAAAAGCTTGCCGCCTATGCCCGTGAAACCGGGGTCAACGCGGTGGGCGTGGATGAAACCATCGATCCGCTGTGGGCCGCGCGCGAATTGCCCGCGGGCATGCCGGTGCAGGGCAATCTCGATCCACTGCTGCTGCTGGCCGGCGGGGCAGAGCTCGACCGCCAGACGCGGCGCGTGCTCGATGCCTTTGCCGATCGCCCGCATGTGTTCAACCTGGGCCACGGCATCGGCCAGTTCACGCCGATCGCCCATGTCGAACAACTGCTGGCCACCGTCAGGGGGTGGCAGCGCCCGTGAAGCGGGTGGCGCGGGCGGGGGTAGCGCGGGCAGGGGCGCTGGTGCTGCCGCTGTTCCTAGCCGGGGCTGCGTTCTGCGGCGCCGCCACGGCCCAGGCCGCGCCCGATCGCCTGCCCCCCTTGGCGACCACCACACTCGATGGCGTGCCGTTTGCCATCAATCCGGCTGCGCACGAAGTGGTGGTCGTGCATTTCTGGGCAACCTGGTGCGCACCGTGCCGGCATGACATGCCGATCCTCGATGCCGCCTGGCAACGGTACCACGCCCAGGGCAGCAGCGGCCACGGCCTGCGCATCGTCGGCATCGCGCTCGATACCGCCGCCAGCCGCAGCCGCATCCTGGCCGCAGGCATGGGCGTGCACTTTCCCCTGATCCGCGCCACCGATACCCATTTGCGGCCGCGCGACCTGCCCACTGCCTTGCCGGAAACCCGCATCTATGGGCGCGATGGCACGATCGTGGCGCGGTTCGGGCCGCTCGATGCCGCCCGGTTCGACCAGGCCCTGGCCAAGGCGCTCGCCAGCTGAGACCACCCGTCATGGCCACCAGCGCATCGTTCCCTCTTGCGCTGGGCCCGGGGCAGGGTACGCATGCGGCCCATGAAAAAGCTCACGCACACGCTTTCGCTTGCCGCGCTGGCCCTTGGCGCAGCGCCTCTCGCCCTCGTGGCGGTTCCTGCCCCGGCCATGGCCGCATCGTCTTCCGCCCAGCCGGCGATGACCGCGCAGGATCTCGTCACCCTGCCGCGGCTTGGCAGCTTTGCCGTGTCGCCCGATGGGCGCCTGGCAGCCTACACCGTCACCACCACCGATCCGCAAAGCTACAAGCGTACTACCGCGCTGTGGCTGCTGCCGCTCGGTGGCAAGGGCGCCACGCCGGTCAAGCTGGCCTGGCAGGGCAGCATCAGCGATCCCGCCTTTGCCCCCGATGGGCGGCTGTGGTTCCTGTCTGACAAGGATGGCAAGACCGCGCAGGTCTGGTCGGTCCTGCCTGGCGCCGATGGCAGTGCCGGCGGGCCGATCAAGGTCACCGATCTTGCCGCGGAAGTCGCCGGGTTCAAGCTTTCGCCCGACGGCGCGCGGCTGGCGGTGTGGGGCGATGTCGCGCGGGCCTGCGCCACGTTTGGTGGCTGTGCCGATCTGCCCCATGGCGATGGCAACACCGGGCTGCCGGGACCGGGCAGCGGGCGGCTATATCAAGATGGCGCCGGCTTCGTGCGCCATTGGGATACCTGGGAAACGCCCGGCATCCACAGCCGCATCTTTGCCTATGCGCTCAAGGCCGGGCAGGTCGATCCCGCCACTGGCCACGCGCTCGATGGCGATGCGGCCAAGGGCGGCTTGGTCGGCGACGCGCCCAGCAAGCCATTCGGCGATGGCAGCGAGCTGACCTGGAGCGCTGATTCCAGCGCGGTGATCTATGCCGCGCGCCAGGCCGATCGTGACGAGCCGCGCTCGACCAATCTCGATCTGTGGTGGGCACCGGTCGATGGCAGCGCGCCGCGCAACCTGACGGCCGGCAACCGTGGCACCGACACCACCCCGGCGGTGTCGCCCGATGGCCGCTGGCTGGCCTGGGCGGCGATGGCCCGTCCGGGGTACGAGGCTGACCGCCTGGTGATTCAGCTGATGGACCTCAAGACCGGACAGAGCCGTGCGCTCACCCAGGGCTGGGATCGCTCCGCTGGCTCGCTGGCTTTCACGCCTGATAGCAAGGCCTTGATCGTGACGGCGCAGGACCTGCTCGATACGCCGGCCTTCCGCGTCGATCTCGCCACGGGCAAGCCCACGCGCCTGGCCTTCCAGAAGGGCCGCGAAGGCCACGTTTCGCAGATCGCCATGCTCAAGGGCGGGGCGTTCCTGCTCAAGCGCGATGCCATCGATGCCGCGCCCGAACTCTATCTGGGCAAGCCGGGCCGGCAGGCCACGCGGTTGACCGATCTCGCCACCACGGCGCTGGCCGGCATGGCGCCGGTGGCGGTGGAGCGCTTCTCGTTTGCGGGGGCCAATGGCGATACGGTGTGGGGCCAGATCCTCAAGCCGGCAGGCGCGGTGGGCAAGCTGCCGACGGTGCTGCTCGTCCATGGCGGGCCGCAGGGCTCGTTCAACGATGGCTGGTCAACCCGCTGGAACCCGCGCCTGTGGGCAGCACAGGGCTATGCCGCGATCACCATCGATTTCCACGGATCGACCGGTTACGGCCAGGCCTTTACCGACAGCATCAACCAGGATTGGGGCGGCAAGCCGCTGCAGGACCTCAAGCTGGGCATGGTGGCAGCCGCGGCCAAGGATGGCGCGGTCGATCCGGGCAATGCCTGCGCTGCCGGGGGCAGCTATGGCGGCTACATGATGAACTGGATCGAAGGGCAGTGGCCCGATGGCTTCAAGTGCATCATCCAGCACGATGGCGTGTTCGATGCGCGCGCCATGGCCTATGAAACCGACGAACTGTGGTTCGACGAATGGGAACACGGCGGGCACCCCTATTACGAGGCGCCCGAAGCCTTTGAAAAGTGGAACCCGGTCAACCACGTGGCACAGTGGAAGACGCCGATGCTGGTGATCACCAGCGAGAACGACTTCCGCATTCCCTATACCCAGGGCCTTGCCAGCTTTGCCGCGCTGCAACGGCGCGGCATCCCGTCCGAACTGCTGGTCTTCCCCGATGAAAACCATTGGGTGCTCAAGGCCAAGAACTCGCTGCAGTGGCACCAGACCATCTTTGGCTGGATGGCTCGCTGGCTCAAGCCGGCGCTGTGATGCAGGTGTCCCGGTGGCCGCCATGGGGCGCCACCGGGAACCCGTTCAGAACCGCGCGGTAAGCCCTGCCGCCAGGTTCACGCGTGGTGCCAGCTGCCAGCCCACCACGCGCTGGTACAGCGGCAGCTGGACATGGGCGAATGCGGAAACCCGCGCCGCCAGCGGCATGCTCAGCCCAGGGGCAAGATAGACCTGCTCTCCGCCGCTGTTTTCCACGTCGGCATTGAGGCCGCTGTCCTGCGCATTGATCCGCGCGTTGATCTGCAGCTGCGGCACCACGCGGCCCAGCCCCATCCACTGCACCGCCAGCGATGCTTCACCGATCGTGCCGGGGCGATAGTCCTCCCGCGCATTGAGCGCGATCTGTGCCTGGGCCTGCACCATCAGTGCCCAGTCCCGGCCCAGGCGGCGATAGTGATAGGCGCCGATCACCGCCTGGGTGGTGCCGGTGCCCGGTTGCAACCCGCGATCCACCGCTTCGCCCTGCGCCGGACCGCTGCGGAACGTCTGGTGAAAGCCGCCGGTGGGCAGGATCAGCCCGAACTGCAGCCCGGTGACGCCACTGGGCGTCGACAGGCCCTGCCAGCGCGCCGTCACCCGGATATCGCCCAGGCCATGGGTGCGTGAGCGGCTTTCTGCATCGGTATCCTCGGCGATCGTCGCGTGGGGGCGGATGATCAGCGGCACGGCCACGTTGATGCCCCAGTCGCTGGCAAACTGGCGGTCATAGCTGGCGGTAAGATAGACGTTGTCGGTCCAGCGTTCGATCTCGCGATCGTTGGGGATGGTCAACTGGCTGGTATCGACCTTGCTGGTGCCGGTGCGCAGCTGGCTTTGCGGCACATAGTCCACCCGCAGCGTGGCGGCCTGGCCGGGCTGGGTGACCAGGCCCTGGTTGAGCCAGTCCGAGGTGAACGTGCAGCCGCAGCTGGCACAGGCCAGCGCCGGGGTGGAAGACAGCGCAAAGGCAACAGGCGCAGCCGCAAGGGCGCGCGAAAACAGGCGTGACATGGATCGGATATCCCGACAGGCGGCCCCGCCACCGATGCAGCGCGGGCCGGAACAACAAAATGTGCGGTGGGCTCGGCTTAGCCGATCGCGCCTTGCGGCGGCGCGCGTGCCGGGGGCCGCGTGCGGGCAATCGCCGCCAGCATCAGCGCCGCCACCAGCGCCGGGGCGATCGACACCACCAGCGGGGGCGCCAGGGGCAGGGCGGGGGCCTCTCCGCCACCCATCATGGCACTGGCGAGCACGCCGAATGCGCAAGGGCCGGGATTGGCCGTGCCGTCGGTCTTGGCAGGATGGCTGGTGGGCAGGGTGATCGTGTGCCGGATTGCCGTGCTCGCATCGGCGCCAAGCGGGCCACTGCCATCGCACAGCGCCACCACGATGCCCCGGGCGCCATTGGGCACCGGCATCATCCCCGGCGGGATCAGCACGCGCAGGCCAAGCACCAGCGCCAGGATCACCAGACCCAGGCGCGGATGGCGCATCAGCATTCGGCGGCCTGCCCGCAACACCTTGTCTTCCCCCCTGGTTGGCGCGTCCTCGTCGCGCCCCTCCTCCTACCCGAGCGGGCAAGGTTCTTGCAATCATCCTCGCAAAGGCCGAGATGCGGTGGAGCCGTTCGGCGCGCCGCACGTTGCCCGTCGAAAGGCCGTTCCCGTCCCCCTCGCGCAACGCTAGAAGACCCTCATGCTCCAGGTGCTCTCGATGCTCTATCTCTGGCTCAAGGCTGGCCACGTCATCTTCGTGATCTTCTGGATGGCCGGGCTGTTCATGCTGCCCCGCCTGTTCGTCTATCACCAGGAAACGCCGGTCAATTCCCCCGAAAACGCGGTGTGGACCGATCGCGAGCGCAAGCTGATGAAGATCATCATGGCGCCCAGCGTGGCGGTGGTGTGGATTCTCGGGCTCGCCATGGCGATCACCGGCGGCTGGTTCACCCAGGGCTGGCTCCATGCCAAGCTGCTGCTGGTAGTGGCGCTTACCGGCTATCACATCTGGCTCGCCCGCTATCACCGTGCCTTGGCCCGCGGCGAACGCCGCCTCACCGGCAAGCAACTGCGCCTGCTCAACGAAGTGCCCGGCGTGCTCGGCGCGATCATCGTCATCCTGGTGATCATCAAGCCGTTCTGAGCGGGGGTGGTGGCGGCCAGGCGCAACTCGTCCCACGCCTGCAACCAGATCACCAATCCTCAATTGACGCCGGGCTGTTCCCGGCATAACGCACATCTCGACCGGCACACATCCGGGCGCGCACTGGCGCGCTCACGGCCTGCTTTCTCCAAGCCCATCGGCCCGCCGGCCATTTTTCCAGCCTATTTCCGCTGACGGAACACACGAAATGCATCTCAAGGAACTCAAGAAGAAAACCCCCGCCGAGCTGGTCGAAATGGCCGAAGAGCTGGGCGTGGAAGGCGCCAGCACGATGCGCCGCCAGGATCTGATGTTCGCCATCCTCAAGGAAGTGGCCGAAGACGGCGAGGAAATCCTCGGCATCGGCACGATCGAGGTTCTGCCCGACGGCTTTGGCTTCCTGCGCAGCCCGGAAGCGAACTATCTCGCCGGCCCGGACGACATCTATGTCTCGCCCAACCAGGTCCGCAAATGGGGCCTGCGCACGGGCGATACCGTCGAAGGCGAAATCCGCGCCCCCAAGGATGGCGAGCGCTATTTCGCCATCACCCGCCTGATGAAGGTGAACTTCGATGAGCCGGAGGCCGTGCGCCACCGCGTCAACTTCGACAACCTCACCCCGCTCTATCCCAACGAGCGGCTCAAGCTCGATACGCTCGATCCCACGGTCAAGGACAAGTCTGCCCGCGTGATCGATCTGGTCAGCCCGCAGGGCAAGGGCCAGCGCGCGCTGATCGTGGCGCCGCCGCGCACCGGCAAAACCGTGCTGCTGCAGAACATGGCCAAGGCCATCACCGACAACCACCCGGAAGTGTTCCTGCTCGTCCTGCTGGTCGACGAACGCCCCGAAGAAGTGACCGACATGCAGCGCTCGGTGAAGGGCGAGGTCATCTCCTCGACCTTTGACGAACCGGCCACGCGCCACGTCCAGGTTGCCGAAATGGTCATCGAAAAGGCCAAGCGCCTGGTCGAACACAAGCGCGACGTGGTGATCCTGCTCGACTCGATCACGCGTCTTGGCCGCGCCTACAACACCGTCGTGCCCTCGTCGGGCAAGGTGTTGACCGGCGGTGTTGACGCCAACGCCCTGCAGCGCCCCAAGCGCTTCTTCGGCGCGGCGCGCAATATCGAGGAAGGTGGCTCGCTTTCGATCATCGCCACCGCGCTGATCGACACCGGCAGCCGCATGGACGAAGTGATCTTCGAAGAGTTCAAGGGCACCGGCAACTCTGAAATCGTGCTCGACCGCAAGGTGGCCGACAAGCGCATCTTCCCCGCGCTCGACGTGGGCAAGAGCGGCACGCGCAAGGAAGAACTCCTCGTGCCGCGCGACCAGCTCAGCAAGATGTGGGTGCTGCGCCGCATCCTCATGCAGATGGGCACGGTCGACGCGATGGAATTCCTGCTCGACAAGATGAAGGATTCCAAGACCAACGAAGACTTCTTCGCGACGATGAACCAGTAATCCCGCCAAGGGTTTGCTGCGCACAAAAAGGGGTGGAAGGCCTGGCTGCCTTCCACCCCTTTTTGCGTCCGGCCTTGGCGATGAGGGGTAAGGGCTTGGGGGACTTCGACAAGCGCATCCCGAATGGGAACGAAACCGTTGCACCCCATCATTCCGTTCGCCCTGAGCCTGTCGAAGGGCGTGGGCTCACCAGATCCGATCGTTCACCCGTCTTCCAGCGCCTCGGCCATCTTGCGCCACAGCAGGTCTGCTGCGGAAAACGGGCGCACCATGACCTTGGCATCGACGATCCGCCCCTCGAGATCGAAGCGCAACAGGTGCACGCCGTTGACCACTACACCATCGAGCATCGCTTCGAACTCCAGCGCCGCTTCCGGGCCATCGGCCAGTTCGCGCACATAGGCAAAGCGCCCCAGGGCCAACGTGCGGCAGGCGGCGGACAGGTGGAGCGCCACCGCCTCGCGGCCCACCTGCGGGGTGTGCAGCACCGGCGAGTGAAACACCGCGTCTTCAGCGAGGAGTTCGGTGAGCAGGTCTTCGGGGCATCCCGCAAGCATGGCGCGATGCCAAGCGGCCAATCCAAGCTGCATGATATGTCTCCCCAGCCAAGGGCGCGCGACTGCCGGCACCCGGCATGTTCCACGTGAAACAACGCGCGGGCGAGTGCATTGATCCGGCGCAACGCGCGGCATTGGCAAGGTGGGAGCGGTTGATCGGTCGCGATGCCGTTTCGGTCGATCATGGGCTTGGCGTGCCTGGCCGACTGTGACACCTTCCGTGTCACAAGCCACGACAATCCCCGGGAGCAGGCCATGAAAGTGAATGTCGAGATCGAATGCAGCCCGGAAGAGGCCCGCCGTTTTCTCGGCCTGCCAGACGTATCGAAAGCCAATGACGTCTATGTCGATGCCGTGGCCAAGGCGATGCAGGGCGTGAGCAGCGTGGACCAGCTCCAGGGCTATGCCAAGCAACTCGCGCCGATGGGCGAAATCGGCCTCAAGCTGTTCCAGCAGTTCATGGAGCAGGGCGCTGGCGCCGCCATGGCTGGTTTCAAGGCCGGCATGGGCGGCGACAAGAAGTAGGCACCCGTGCCGGCGCATGATAAGCGGCGCGGCATGAGCGACAACCCGACGATCTTTGCCCTCAGTTCCGGGGCGCCGCCTGCCGGCATCGCCGTGGTGCGGATCAGCGGGCCGGACGCTGGCACGGCCTTGGCGGCTTTGGCCGGCAGCCTGCCCACGCCGCGCCGCGCCACGTTTCGTCGGCTGGTCGATCCGGCCGATGGTGCGCTGCTTGATGCCACGATGGTGTTGTGGCTGCCTGGTCCGCATACCGCCACGGGCGAAGACAGCGCCGAACTCCATCTTCATGGCGGCCGTGCCGTGGTCCAGGCAGTGCTTGCCGCCCTCGCAAGAATGCCCGGTTTGCGTCCGGCCCAGGCGGGCGAGTTCACCCGCCGGGCTTTCCTCAACGGCCGGATCGACCTGAACGAAGCCGAAGGCCTGGCCGATCTGCTCAGCGCCGAAACCGAGCTTCAGCGCCGCAGCGCCCTGGCCATGGCCGAGGGCGCGCTGTCGCGACAGGTAGAGGAATGGCGCCAGGGCGTGCTGATGCTCTCTGCCCGGCTGGAAGCCCTGCTCGACTTTTCTGACGAAGATGACGTGGGGGAGGGGGCAGCACTGCTGCCGCCAGGCTTTGCCGATCAGGCCACTGCGCAGGCAGCGCAGATCGGCGCCTGGCTTGCCCGCCCGCGTGCCGAGCCGTTGCGCGAAGGATTCCGCGTGGTTCTCGCCGGCCCGCCCAACGCAGGGAAATCCACCCTGTTCAACGCCTTGGTCGAGGCAGAGGCGGCCATCACCGCGGCCGAACCTGGCACCACGCGCGACGTGTTGACGCGCAGCGTGGCGATCGCTGGGGTGCCGTTCACTTTTGCCGACACTGCCGGCCTGCGCGACGAGGGCGCGGGTGACATCGAGCGGATCGGGATTGCCCGTGCTCGGGCAGAGGCGGCGCGCGCCGACCTGATCCTTTGGCTCGGGCCGGAAGGGGCGGGGCCAACTGGCGATGCCGTGCCGCTGTGGGAACTGGCCGCGCGCGCCGATGACCCTGCCGCGCCGGCCAAGGCCGCGCCGCGCCATCGTCTTTCAGTGCACACTGGCGAGGGGCTCGACGCCTTGCGCCGCGATCTTGTCGACCATGCCCGCGCCAGCTTGCCTGCACCCGGCGAGGCAGCGCTCAACGCGCGGCAGCATGCATTTCTTTCGCAGGTGCACAATAGCTTGGCAGCGTCGGCAATCGAGCATGATCCGTTGCTGGCGGCAGAGCACTTGCGCCTCGCCCGCCGCGCGCTGGATGGCCTGACCGGGCGGGCCGGCACCGAAGACATGCTCGATGCGCTATTCGGCCGCTTCTGCATCGGCAAGTAGGCGCCCCCGCATGTTTCACGTGAAACACGCGTTTGACCCGCAGCGCGCAGAGCGATAGGGCAAGGCATATGCATTCCTTCGACATCATTGTTGTCGGCGGCGGCCATGCCGGCGTCGAGGCGGCCTGCGTGGCGGCGCGCATGGGCGCGCGCACGGCACTGGTCAGTTTCGATCCTGACAAGATCGGCGCGATGAGCTGCAACCCGGCCATCGGTGGCCTGGGCAAGGGCCACTTGGTGCGCGAGGTTGACGCATTCGATGGCGTCATCGCGCGCGCCGCCGATGCGGGCGCGATCCACTACCGCATGCTCAATCGCTCCAAGGGCAGTGCCGTGCAGGGGCCTCGCGTTCAGGCCGATCGCAAGCGGTTCAAGGCAGCGGTCCAGGCAGTGGTCAACAACCAGCCCGGTCTTACCGTCGTTGCGGGTGAAGCGGCCGCGCTGCGCCTGGCCGGTGGCCGGGTGGTGGGCATCGACCTTGCCGATGGCTCCATTTTGGAGGGATCGGCCGTGGTGCTGTGCACCGGCACATTCCTGGGCGCGCGGCTGTTCCGTGGCGAAGAGCGGATGGAAGGTGGCCGCATCGGCGAAGACGCCGCGCATCGCCTGGCGGCACAGCTGCGCGATGCCGCCTTGCCGATGGCCCGGCTCAAGACCGGCACGCCGCCGCGCCTGGATGCTCGCACCATCGACTGGGCGCGGTTGGAAGAGCAGCACAGCGACGCCGATCCGTGGACGATGTCGCCGCTCAGCCGCTCGCGTCCGCTGCCGCAGATCTTCTGTGGGATCAGCCGCACCAATGCGCAGACCCACGATATCATTCGTGGCGGCCTGGATCGCTCGCCGCTGTTTACCGGGGCAATCGGTGCGCGCGGCCCGCGCTATTGCCCGTCGATCGAAGACAAGATCCACCGCTTTGCCGATCGCGACAGCCACCAGGTGTTCCTCGAACCCGAAGGCCTGGACGATCACCTGGTCTATCCCAATGGCCTCTCCACCTCGTTGCCGGCCGATGTGCAACTGGCGATGATGCGCTCGATGGAAGGGTTGGAGCAGGTTGCCATCGTCGTGCCCGGCTATGCCGTGGAGTATGACCACATTGATCCGCGCGCGCTGCGTCCCAGCCTGGAAGTGCGCGCCATGCCCGGCCTCTATTGCGCCGGCCAGATCAATGGCACCACCGGCTATGAGGAGGCCGCCGCGCAGGGACTGGTCGCGGGCATGCATGCTGCCGCTGCCGTGCTGGGCACCGCACCGGCGCCGCTCGATCGTGGATCGAGCTACATGGCGGTGATGATCGATGACCTGACGCTGCACGGCGTGAGCGAGCCCTATCGCATGCTCACCGCCCGCGCGGAATATCGCCTGCGCCTGCGCGCCAACAACGCCACCACGCGGTTGACGCCACTGGCCATCGCAGCCGGCTGCGTGGGCGAGGAACGCCGCGCCTGGTTCACGCAGCGGCTGGAGGCGCGGGCACGCCTGGAAGATGGGCTGGCCCAGGAAACCACGCCGAGCGAAATGGCGCGTGCTGGCCTGGCGGTTCGCGCCGATGGTGCGCGGCGCAGCCTGATGGAGTGGCTGCGCTTCCCCGAAGTGACCCTGGCCGGGCTGGCGCCCTGGCTGGCTGACGCCATGCCCGACGATGCCTTGCTGGTCGAGGAAGTCGAGGAAGACGCCGCCTATGCCCCCTACCTCGCGCGGCAGGAAGCGGAACTGCGCGACCTGCGCGCCAATGAAACCGTGCCACTGGGCGAAGATTTCCCCTACGACCGCGTGCCGGGGCTTTCGGCTGAAATGGTCGAACGCTTGAGCGCGGCCCGGCCGGAAACCTTGGCAGCCGCCGGCCGTCTGGCGGGCATCACCCCGGCCGCCTTGGCCAGCCTGCTGGTCCATGCCCGCCGGCGCATGGTGGCGGCATGACTGCGGGGATCGAGAGCGAGGTGCAGGCCCACGACTGGCTGCGCCAGACCCTCGGCGCTGATGACGCCACGATGGCGCGTCTGGCCAAGCTGGTCGCGTTGCTGGTGGAGGAGAACGAGCGGCAGAACCTGGTGGCGCGCGGCACCATTCCCATGGTGTGGCAGCGGCATATCGTCGACAGCGCCCAACTTCTGGCTGTTCCACGTGAAACATTGCCGGATGGCTCGTGGCTCGATCTCGGCACCGGCGCCGGCTTCCCCGGCCTGGTCATCGCCGCGTTGCAGCCGCACCGCCCGGTGACGCTGGTTGATTCGCGACGGTTGCGCACCGATTGGTTGGCACGCGCTGCGCAAGAACTCGGTCTCGACAAGGTGAGTGTGGTGCTTTCGCGCGTGGAAGATCTGCCAGATCAGACGCACGCGGTGCTTTCTGCGCGCGCATTTGCGCCGCTTGACAAGTTGCTGACGATTTCTTCGCGTTTTTCCACATCGGAAACGCTTTGGCTGCTGCCAAAAGGGGCGAAGGCCGCGCAAGAATTGGCTATACTGCCTGAAACCTGGCGCCATGTGTTTCACGTGGAACAATCGCTGACCGATCCCGCCGCTGGCGTGATCGCCGGTCGCTTGCTGGGTGGCCATCCCCCGAAGCCTGCCCGCCAATCGGGCGCGGCTTCCCAACGAGGCTCCCGTCGATGATCACCATCGCCATTGCGAATCAGAAGGGCGGCGTGGGCAAGACCACCACCGCCATCAATATCGCGACCGCGCTTGCCGCTACTGGCTGGAAAGTGCTGCTGGTTGACCTTGACCCGCAAGGCAATGCCTCCACCGGGATCGGCCTCAACGCCGCCGATCGCGAGCGCTCTTCCTATGACATGCTGATCGACGGGGCAGGGGTGGCGGAATGTGCCGTCCCCACCCGCATTCCCGGCCTCGATATCATTCCTGCCACGGTGGACCTGTCGGGTGCCGAGGTGGAACTGGTCAGCGTCGATGATCGCACCGGTCGCCTGCGTGCTGCGCTGCACCGTGACACGACGCACGAGATCTGCCTGATCGACTGCCCGCCCAGCCTGGGCCTGCTGACGCTCAATGCCATGGCCGCAGCCGATAGCCTGATGGTTCCGCTGCAGTGCGAATTCTTTGCGCTGGAAGGGCTTAGCCAGCTTTTGCAGACGGTGGAGCGGGTGCAGGAGCGCTTCAATCCCGATCTTGGCATCCTGGGCATCGTGCTGACGATGTACGATCGCCGCAACCGGTTGACCGACCAGGTGGCCGACGATGTGCGGTCGTGCCTGCGCGATCTCGTGTTCGAATCCGTGATCCCGCGCAATGTGCGCCTGTCCGAGGCGCCCAGCCACGGGCTGCCGGCGCTGATCTATGACCATGCCTGCTCGGGATCGCAGGCCTACATGAAACTGGCGCGCGAGCTGATCGGGCGCCTGCCGGAACGGAGGAAGGCGGCATGAGCGGCGAAGAAGGCGTCAAGGCACCGGTTAAGCGCGCCGCATTGGGCCGGGGGCTGGGCGCCTTGCTGGGCGAAACCCGGCGCGAGGAATCGCTGGTCCGTCCGGCGCCCGCCGCAACCGGCAGCACGCCGGCGGCCGCAGCCCCGGCGCGGGCCACCACTGGCGTCGCGCTGCTGTCGGTGGCCGAGATCGAGCCGCACCCGGATCAGCCGCGCCGCCATTTCGATGAAGAAGCGCTGGACGAGCTGGCCCAGTCGATCGCCGCGCGCGGCGTGATCCAGCCGGTCATCGTGCGTCCGATGGCGGGTGGCCGCTATCAGCTCGTGGCCGGTGAACGCCGCTGGCGCGCGGCGCAGCGTGCCCGCGTCCACGACATTCCCGCGATCGTCCGCCAGCTTGACGAGCGCGAGGTTACCGCGCTGGCCCTGATCGAGAACCTCCAGCGCGAAGACCTCAATCCCGTGGAAGAGGCACGCGCCTATCAGCGCCTGTCCGACAACGACGGGCTGACCCAGCAGGAAATCGCCCGCTTCGTCGACAAGTCGCGCAGCCATGTCGCCAACCTCATGCGGCTGCTGTCGCTGCCCGAGGAAGTGCTGGACATGGTCCAGCGCGACGACCTGTCGATGGGCCATGCCCGCGCCCTGGCGGTGGTGCCCGATCCGCTGCCGCTGGCGCATGAAATCGTTGCCAAGGGCCTATCGGTGCGCGATGCCGAACGCATGGCCAAGCGCGCGACCAAGCCCGAAAGTGGCCCGCGCCGCGCCCGCGCCGAACGCGATCCGTCCGACAGCGCCGATATCGCCGCCGTGCAGGCCCATGTGGAGGAATTCCTCGGCCTGAAAGTGACGATCAACGCCGAGGCTGATCCGCGCACCGGCAGCGTGGTGATCCGCTACAAGACGCTCGACCAGCTTGACCTGATCTGCCAGCGACTGACCGGCGGCGCGATTTAAATCGCGTCGGCCAGAACGGCAGCCAGTGCCTCGATCCCGCGCGCGTCTTCCTCGTCGAACCGCGCCACGGTCGGGCTGTCGAGGTCGATCACCCCGATTACCGCGTCGTCGCGCTTGATCGGCACGACGAGTTCAGAGGCGCTGGCCGCGTCGCAGGCGATATGGCCGGGGAAGGCGTGGACATCGCGCACCAGCTGCGTTTCGCCGGTGGCAGCGGCGGTGCCGCACACGCCCTGGCCCAGCGGAATGCGGATGCAGGCGGGCTTTCCGGCAAACGGGCCGAGCACCAGGGTATCGCCGATCAGGCGATAGAACCCCGTCCAATTGCAATCGGGCAGGGCCAGCGCCAGCAGCGCGGCGACATTGGCCATGTTGGCCACGCCATCGCTTTCGCCATGGATCAGCCCGCGCGCGGCCGCGACGAGATCGGCATAGAGAGTGGGCTTGTCGGCGCCATCGAATTGAAAATCGTACATGGCGATGGGCCCTAGCGCATTTCCCGCAAGCTGTCATTGCAGCGAAGCCTTGCCCGCCCTAGTTTGCCCGGCATGAGCACCCTCAAGAAGTTCCTTATCGCCCTTGGCCTGCTGGTGATCGCGATTGGCGCGTTCCTGGTCTGGGCCATCCGTGGCCCGGCCGGCCAATACACCACCGACGAAACCTCGGGCCCCCATCCCAAGATGGCCGAGCCTTCGCCGCAGACGATTCCTGGCGTCGGCATTGCCAAGCCGATCGGTTGGCAGGCGGGCGAAGCGCCGGTGGCCGCGCAGGGGCTGGTCGTCACCCGCTTTGCCGATGGCCTGGACCACCCGCGCACGCTGGCAGTCCTGCCCAATGGCGATGTGCTGACCGCCGAAACCAATGCGCCTGCGGGCGATCATGGTGGCGGCGGCCTCACCGGGCTGGTCGCCGGCTTCCTGTTCAGCCAGGCCGGTGCGGGTGAACCCTCGCCCAACAAGATCGTGCTGCTGCGCGACAACGGCAGCGGCAAGGCGACCCAGCGCTTCGTCATGGAAAACCCGGCGCTCGATTCGCCGTTCGGCATGGTCTGGCGCGAAGGGCGGCTCTATGTCGCCAATCACAATGGCGTGGTGTCCTGGCCGTTCCAGCCGGGGCAGACCAACCTGCCGGGCAAGCCGGAAAAGCTCATGGATCTGCCGCCGGCCGGCATGCACTGGGCGCGCAACCTGGCGCTCAGCCCCGATGGCCAGCGGCTCTACATCTCGGTTGGCTCGGGCAGCAACATCGCCGAAAACGGCATAGATGCCGAGGCGCAGCGTGCCGCGATCTTCGAATATGATTTCGACAAGCACCGCGTGCGCCAGTTTGCCGGCGGGATGCGCAATCCCAACGGCATGGATTTCAATCCCTATACCGGCGAACTCTGGGCGGTGGTGAACGAGCGCGACATGCTCGGCCCCGATCTCGTGCCCGATTACCTCACCAACGTGCCGCTTGGCGCGCAGTATGGCTGGCCGTGGGTCTATTGGAAGAAGTACATCGATTGGCGCGTGAACGAGCCGATGCCCGAATACCTGATGGAATATGTGCGCAAGCCGGAATACGGCCTGGGCGCCCATGTCGCGCCGCTGGGCCTGGCCTTTGCGCGCGGTGGCAACACCATGGGTGATCGCTTTGCCGGCGGTGCCTTCATCGCCCGTCACGGTTCGTGGAACCGCCGCCCGCTCGCTGGCTATGACGTGGTCTTCGTGCGGTTCGACAACCACGGCAATGTGCTGCCCGCGCCGCCTGCGCCCGTGCTCACCGGCTTCCTCACCAAGGACAACAAGGCCCATGGCCGTCCCACCTGGGTGGCCTTTGCCAAGGACGGCGCCCTGCTGGTCAGCGACGATGTGGGCGGCGTGATTTGGCGCGTCACCGCACCGGGCGCCAAGCCGGCGCCGGCGATTGCCCAGATCGCCGATACCCCGCTGCCGCCCAAGCCGCCGATGGGCAAGATCCGCATCCAGGAAAACCCGGATTCGGTGCTCAACAAGCCGCAGCCGTAAGCGAAAAACGCCCCTCCCGCGTGCGGGAGGGGGCAAAAAAGGGGGCGGCGCCGCATTGGCACCGCCCCCTTTTTTTGGTTCTGGGAATAGCCCCGCGATCAGTGGCGGAAGTGGCGCATCCCGGTAAAGACCATGGCCAGGCCCGCTTCGTCGGCCGCCTTGATCACGTCTTCGTCGCGGATCGAGCCGCCGGGCTGGATCACCATCGTCGCGCCCGCTTCCACGGCGGCCATCAGGCCATCGGCAAAGGGGAAGAACGCGTCGGAGGCGACGGCCGAGCCCACCGTGCGGGCTTCGCTCCAGCCATGGGTCTGGGCCGCTTCCTGGGCCTTGGCCGCGGCGATGCGGCTGCTGTCGCGGCGGTTCATCTGGCCCGCGCCGATGCCGGCGGTGACGCCATCCTTGGCATAGACGATGGCGTTGGATTTCACGTGCTTGGCCACGGTCCAGGCAAACAGCGCGTCCTTGAGTTCCTGCTCGGTCGGCGCGCGCTGCGTCACGACCTTGAGATCGTCCGCGGTGATCGCCCCATTGTCACGGTCCTGCACCAGCAGGCCACCGGCGATCGGCACGGTGACAAGGCCGGCGCGATGCGCATCGGGCAATTCGTTGACGAGCAGCAGGCGCAGGTTCTTCTTGCGGGCAAACGCTTCGCGCGCGGCCTGATCGGCACCGGGGGCCACGACCACTTCGGTGAAGATTTCGCAGATCGCATTGGCGGTCGGGCCGTCGAGCGGCTGGTTGACCGCCACGATGCCACCAAAGGCCGAGACGCTGTCGCACGCCAGGGCAGCCTGCCAGGCGTCGAGCAGCGTATCCGCGCTCGCCACGCCGCAGGGATTGGCGTGCTTGACGATCACCACCGTGGGCTTGTCCGCGGCAAATTCCGCGACGAGTTCGAGCGCGGCGTTGGCATCGTTATAATTGTTGTACGACAGTTCCTTGCCCTGGATCTGCTCGGCCTGGGGGAGGCCAGCAACCGCAGCGCGGCGCGGCACGTAGAGCGCGGCCGACTGGTGCGGGTTTTCGCCGTAGCGCAGCGTCGTCACCTGGTTGTGCGCGCTGGCCAGCGTGGCGGGGAAATGCTGCTGCTGGTCCACGGTGGCAAACCAGGTGGCGATCGCCGAATCATAGGCGGCCGTGGTAGCATAGGCCTTGGCCGCCATGGCGCGACGGAACGGCAGGGTGGTCTTGCCGCCGGTCTGCTCCAGCTCGGCCATCACGGTGGCATAGTCGGCCGGATCGGTGAGGATCGTGACGTAATCGTGGTTCTTGGCGGCCGAGCGCACCATCGAGGGGCCGCCGATGTCGATGTTCTCGATCACTTCGTCGCGGTCTGCGCCCTTGGCCACGGTCGCTTCGAACGGATAGAGGTTGACCACGACCAGGTCGATCGCGCCGATGGCGTGCTCGGCCATGCTGGCGGCATGCTCGGCATTGTCGCGCACGGCCAGAAGGCCGCCGTGCACCTTGGGGTGCAGCGTCTTGACGCGGCCATCCATCATTTCGGGAAAGCCGGTCAGTTCCGAAATGTCCTTCACCGCCAGGCCCGCCTCGCGCAGCGCCTTGGCCGTGCCGCCGGTGGAAACCAGTTCCACGCCGTGCGCCGCCAATGCCTGGCCCAGCTCAACCAGGCCGGTCTTGTCAGACACCGAAAGCAGCGCCCGCCGGATCGTCACATCGCTCACGTTGAAAATTCCTATCTCATCTTTTTGAGCAGCCAGGAGAAACTCTCTCCGCTGCGCGGGATCTTGGCCGTGATGACAAGCTGGCGCGTGCCCAGCGGGCGGCCCAACCCATCGGCCCAGAGCGATTCCTCGACCGTCACCGGCTCACGCCCCGAACGGAACTGCCACAGGCCGCCGTCGGGCAGCGCAAGGGTAACGCCAAGGCCGTCCTGGCCCTGCGCCAGCTCGATATGCGGGCCGAGGTGGAAGCGCAAGGCAACACCGATCATGCCGCGCTTGCCCTTCTTGCCCTGTGGCACCAGCAGGTCTTCGCCGCGCAGTTCGGTGCCATCGTCGCGCAGGATCAGGATGCGCTGGTGCATCAGGCCATAGCGGCTGACATAGCCGTTGTGGCTCGCCTCGATCCGTGTGGCGGACTGGCCCACCGGCCCGGGCGCCGTGGCGGCATAGCTGCCATCGGCCTGCAGCGTGCGGCGGTCCACTTCCACCTCGGAAACGCCGCTGCCCAGCTTGCCGTTGATCAGCACGGCGGTGGAATTGAAATCGTCGATGGTCAGTGTGGAATGGGCCGCGGTGGCGCGCAGGCCCTGGGCCAGGCGCAGCGGGATCAGGCCGCCGGCAAAGGCCGCGCCGCCGCAATTGACGATCAGGCGCTCGGCGCCATGGCTGAATTCGAACGCCAGGGTAGAGGCACAGCCTTCGCGGGCGTGGCGGGCGATCGGCGGGGGCGCGGCATCGAGCAGCAGGATCGATTTGCCCGCAGTGATGCGCTGGTATCCCCACTGCCGCGCATCGCGCAGCGGCCGCGTGCGCACGCCGCTGGCCTTGATCAGCGCGGCGATAGAGTCGGCTTGCACCGCGCCGGCGCCCTGCCAGCTGCCCAATGCGCCATCGCCGTGCAGCAGCGCGAGCAGCGGCGGCACCAGCAGCGAAAGGATCGTTTCGATCTGCTGGGGCGGGTCGCGGCGCACCGCGGCATAGCAGGCCTTGAGCCGCACCAGGATGGTGATCGCCTCGATCTGGCCGAGCGGGCTGCGCGACAGCACGCCGCCATCGTCACCCACCATGTCGCCCAGCGCGCGGATCAAGCCGGCTTCACCGAACAGGCGGCGCGGCCCGCCATCGGCCATCAGCAGCCCGGCCGCGGTGATCGCCGCCCAACCCGCCACTTCGCCCAGCTTGTCATCCGCGCGCGTAACGTGGCGATCGAGCCAGCGGGCGGTTTCGGCCATGGCGTGCAAAACGCGGCTGCGAAACTTCTTGTCGTTGCCCGACAGCAGCAGCGGTGCGTGGATCAGCCAGGTGAGCAGGCGATGGCCGGTATGCCCCACGTCCCAGGCCGGGCTGGCATTGGGCTGGGGATTGGCCTGAAGCCACATACCCAGCACGCGTTCGGCCACGGGGGTGCATTGCGCGCGTGGCCCGCTTGCCTCGAGATCGGGCAGCCAGGCAAAGCCGTGCACCATCCGCTCGAACGGCGGGGGCAGGCGCGGCCCGGTAAACTCGGTATCGGCAATCGGGGTCTTCATGCCGTGGACCAGGAAATGCCCGGCGCGCAAGGCCTTGCCCGCGCTGGAATCGCCCGGCAGCGGGTTACTGACCGTGGCCGTCAGGCGCGGGCGCGCGCGCTTGCGGAACGGGTGCAGCGCGGCCGCCGGCAGGCCGAGGCGATAGGCAAAGCGCATGAAGCGCTCGCCCGCGCTTACCGGCGGCGGAGAGAAATCGGCGAGCGCCAGGGCGCGGCCGGGCTCCACCACTTCGGGGCGCAGCGGCAGGTCTTCGTCGGCGGGCATCGGGGGCAGGGGGCGGGCCAGCGTGGCGGCGGGGGTGTCCTGCCGCAACGGTTCGCTGTCCAGCCCCAGGGGCAGGGCGGGGCTGGCTTCGTCCGCCGGAATGGCCTTGCCCTGGGCAGGCTGGCCGCGTGCGATGGAGAAGCCGGGCTCGCTCACGGGGTCAGTCGATCCTTTTGAGCGCGGCGATATTCGCGGCATAGTGATCGGGCCCACCCTTGAACGTGGCGGTGCCGGCGACCAGGGCATCGGCGCCCGCGGCCACGCACAGCGGCGCGGTGGTGGCGTCCACGCCGCCATCCACTTCCAGGTGGATCGGTCGGCCGGTCTTGTCGATCATCTTGCGCACCGCCTCGATCTTGCGCAGCTGGCTGGAGATGAAGCTCTGCCCGCCAAAACCGGGGTTCACGCTCATGATCAGCACCAGGTCGATATCGTCGATCAGGTAATCGAGCATCTTGGCCGGGGTGGCGGGGTTGAGTGCGATGCCGGCCTTCTTGCCCAGCGCCTTGATCGCCTGCACGGTGCGGTGAATGTGCGGCCCGGCTTCGGGATGGACGGTGATGATGTCGGCCCCGGCATCGGCGAAAGCCTCGAGATAGAGATCGACCGGGCTGATCATCAGGTGCACGTCGAACGGCTTGGTGGTGTGGGGGCGCAGCGCCTTGACCACGGCCGGCCCGATCGTGATGTTGGGCACGAAGTGGCCATCCATCACGTCCACGTGAATCCAGTCTGCGCCGGCCGCGTCGATCGCGCGGATTTCCTCGCCCAGCCGGGAAAAATCGGCGGATAGGATCGACGGGGAAATCAGCGGCACTGACATCGGCAAGGCAGTCATCGACAACGGGTCCGATCGCAATTCGGGGCAAGAAATAGCCCGGCCCGGCCAATTCGCCAAGCGGGCGCCGTTCGGCGCTTAACCGCGCCGAATCGGGGCCACAAGCGATCTTTGCAGTATTTTCCACACGCGTTGTGCGGTTTCGGGCCGGTCTGGCGCGGGTTTGCTCCGAAAGCGCGCGGATTTGCCCGGGCCGCCGATCGTCCCCTGCAGCGTCAACCCATGCAGCAATGCCACGGTCGTGCCGCGAACGCGCGCGGGGGCCTTGCGCCCCCTTGCCATTGGCGGCCGGGCTTGTCATCGACGATGGCGTGAAGACGCTGATCGAATCCCTCAAGACCACGCTTGGCGCCTTGGCGCTGGGCGCCACGCTGGCCCTGCTGCCCGGCACTGCGATGGCGGCCAAGCATGGCGTGCACCTGCCGCCGCTCGGCTGTGCCGGCCCGCCCAGCGATACCTGGCTCAATGTCACGATCGACAAGGTGCGATCCGATCGCGGCGTGATTGCGCTCACCGTCTATCCCGATGACCAGCGCAAGTTCCTGATCGATGGCGGCTCGCTCTATGTCGCGCGCGTGCCGGCCCGCGCGGAAAAGACGCATATGTGCCTGTTCCTGCCGCAGCCGGGGATCTATGCCCTGGCCGTCTATCATGACGAGGACAATTCCGGCTCGCTCAACCGCATCGGGCCGATGGGCCTGCCGGCCGAAGGCTTCGGTTTTTCGGGCAACCCCGGCTCGATCGAAAGCCTGCTGGAATTCCGCTCGGTGCGCCTGTCCGTGCCGCGCACCAATCTTTCGACGCGTATCCGCCTGCGCTATCCCTGAAAGCCCAGCAGGCCTTGAGAATCAGCAGGGAAGGGCTGACTTTTCAAACGCTCCCGCGCTACCATGCGCGGCATGACCAAACCTGCCGTCCTCGCCGCCGCGCCGTTTCCGCCGTTCACCATGCAGCCGCTGGAGGCGGCCTTTGCCGTGCACCGCCTGTGGGACGGGCTGGACGATGCCGCCGCCGGCGCGATCCGCGCCCTGGCAACCAACACCCTGTTCGGCCGCCTCGGGGCAGAGGTGATGGACCGCCTGCCGGCGCTGGAAATCATCGCCAACTTCGGCGTGGGCTATGACAACATCAATGTCGCTGCCGCTGCCGCGCGCGGCGTGGTGGTGACCAACACCCCCGGCGTGCTCGACGAGGAAGTCGCCGATCTGACGCTCGGCCTGCTGCTATCCACGGTCCGCCGCCTGCCCCAGGCCGAGCGGCACCTGCGCGCCGGGCTGTGGGAACAGGGCGCCTTTCCGCTGTCACCCACGCTGCGCGGGCGGCGCGTCGGCATCCTGGGGCTGGGGGCGATCGGCAAGGCGGTGGCGCGCCGCCTGGAAGGCTTTGGCGTGGCCATCGCCTATCACGGGCGCACCCGGCAGGATGGCGTGGCCTATCCCTGGTATCCCACTGCACTGGCCCTGGCCGAGGCGGTCGATGTGCTGGTGGTGGTGGTGCCCGGCGGCGCTGCCACGGCGGGGCTGGTCGATGCCGACGTGCTGCGCGCGCTGGGGCCGCAGGGCGTCTTGATCAATGTGTCGCGCGGCAGCGTGGTGGACGAGGCTGCGCTGATCGCGGCGCTCCAGCAGGGCACGATCCTGGCCGCCGGGCTCGATGTCTTTGCCCGCGAACCGCATGTGCCAACCGCCCTTGTCGCGCAGGACAATGCAGTGTTGCTGCCGCACGTCGGCTCGGGCTCGGTCGCCACGCGCACGGCCATGGGGCAACTGATGATCGACAACCTTTCGGCATGGTTCGCCACGGGCCGGGCACTGACGCCGGTGGCGGAAACCCGCCATTTGCAAGGGTAAACGCTTGGTTGCGCAGGGTGTCTTTCCGATAACGGTTCGTCGCATCGCGCTGGGCCTTGCGGCGAACGCTTGCAATAGTGCCGCGGATTTGCAACTTGCGCGGTTCACGCACGAAGATAGGGATGCCTGTCCACAATGAATTCGACCCAGGCGGCGCGCGCTCCTTTGCATCAGCGGGTTCGGCGCAAGGCGGAACGGATGTTCGGTCCGGCAGGCATTTTCTTCAAGGGCTTCATCAAGCACCCGGTGATGGTCGGCGCGATCGTGCCGTCCTCGCGCCGCACGATCGCGCGCGTGCTGTCCAAGGTGGATTGGGAAAACTGCGACCTGTTCGTGGAATATGGTCCCGGCGTGGGCACGTTCTGCCAGCCGGTGCTCGATCGGCTGCGCCGCGATGCGCGGCTGATCGTGATCGATACCAATCCCGATTTCATCCACTATCTGGCGCGCACGATCGGTGACAGCCGCTTCATCGCGGTGCACGGTTCGGCTGCCGAGGTGGAAAGCATCGTGCGCCAGCACGGCTTCGACCATGCCGACTATGTGCTGTCGGGCCTGCCGTTCACGACGCTGCCCGAAGGCGTGGGGCCGGCGATCATGGCCGCGACGCAGCGCGTGCTGCGCCCGGGCGGGGCCTTCCTGGTCTATCAGTACACAGCCCGCGCGCGCGCGCTGATGAGCCGCTATTTCCACCGTATCGACAAGGGTTTCGAGCCTATCAACGTGCCGCCCTGCGTGATCTCGTGGGGCTGGAAAGACTGATCAGCCAGCGCGCCCTTCCTTAATGGAACGGGCGCGTTTCATTTTCTGACGTACAGAAACGGGTGTCGCCTAATTAGCCCGTTTCTTACAGAAACGGGCGGGGCAGATCGGCGGTCAGCTGCCCGTGAATGCCGGCCAGCATCGCCACGAAATAGGTATAGCCCACCGAATAGAGCAGCGCCGAGATCGCCTCGTTGATCAGGCGCGCGCTTTCGTTTTCGGCGCCGAGCAGTTGCGCGGTGATCAGGCCCACCACCATCATCACCACGCTCATCGCCACCAGGAACACTACCATGGCCAGGCCCAGGAACGCCAGGATGCGCGCGGTATTGCCCCGTGTCAGCGCCACGCTGGCGCGGATCGCCATGATCGGGTTGTGGGTGCGCCCCACGCCCAGCACCGGGCCGACCATGATCGTGCGCAGCAGCGGATAGACCACTGCCGCCAGTCCGGCGCCAGCGGCCAGCGGGGCCGGCACGCGCAGGCCCAGCAGCACGCCGCTGACCACCATCATCAGCACGAGCGCGAAAATCCCGATCAGCACTTGCGCCAGGAAATAGGCGGGCACCCGCGCGGCGCAGTTGCGCAGTGCCTGGCCCACCGTGGGGCGCGAGCGATCGAGCACGCAGACCAGCATGGTGATGAAGCCCACGATCTGGAACAGTGACAGCGGCAGCAGGTAGGGCAGGTTGCGCGTGTAATAATCCTGCATCACCTGCGCCAGCTGCTGCTGCGTCACCTGCGGGGGAATCACCGGCGGCGCGATGAACACCGCGCCCACCAGCAGCGGCAGCAGGAAAAACACCCCGGCAATCGCGATCAGCAGATCGGCATTGGCCGATACGATGCGCGTGGCGCCCTGCCAGGCGGCCATGCTGTCCAATGGGGCGATCAACGGTTTGGTCACGTACAGTCCTCGGGGCTCGTTTCGGTTTGCTCCTAGCAAAGCCTGCGGCCCGGCGCACCTGTCTTCCCGGCGTCTTGCCCCCTTGCTTCGGGCGGCATTCGGGGCCAAGTCGCAAGGCATCATGACTGCGCCCGATACCATCGAGATCGTCCGTGAAACCGCCCCGGTGCCCTATCGCCCTGCGCTGGAGGCCATGGCCGCGCGCAATGCCGCGATTGCCGACGGCACGGCATCGGACATGCTGTGGCTGCTGGAACATCCGCCGGTCTATACCGCCGGCACCAGCGCCGATCGTTCCGAATTGCTCGATCCCCGCTTCGAAGTGGTCGAGGCCGGGCGCGGCGGCCGCTATACCTATCACGGGCCGGGCCAGCGGATCGGCTATGTCATGCTCGATCTGCGCAAGCGCGCGCGCGACGTGCGCGGGTTCGTCCATGCCGTGGAAGGCTGGGTGATCGATACGCTGGGCGATTTCGGCGTGGAAGCCTGGCGTGCGGAAGGCCGCATCGGCATCTGGTGCGCCGGGGCCGACGGGCGCGAGGCCAAGATCGGCGCGATCGGCGTGCGCATTCGCCGCTGGGTGACGATGCACGGCTTTTCGGTGAACCTCTCGCCCGATCTTTCGCATTTCGGCGGCATCGTGCCCTGCGGGATCGAGGAATTCGGCGTGACCAGCCTGAAAGACCTCGGCCGGTCGGTCAGCAGCGCGCAGTGGGACGACGCATTGCTGGCGCGCCTGCCCGCGTTCCTGTCCAAGCTCGACGTGCCATGCCCCCCGGTGGAGATGGAGCCATGAAGACCCTGCTTTCCCTGTCGGCGGTCGCCCTGCTGCTCGCCTTGGGCGGGTGCCAGAAAGGCAGCGAGCCCGAAAAGGGCGCGGCCAAGGCGGCGGGTGGCGAAGTGCTGCCCGGCAGCGTCAGCGACGCGATGATCGACCTAGATGGTGCCACCGGCACCCCGCCGTTGCAGCCAGCACCAAAGGCCAAGGCGAGCAGTTCTGCGCCACAGGACACGGCGAGCGATGCCACCGACGGCGCCACGCCCGATGCCACCGGGACCGCGGCAGCAGCCGCTGCCGCCGCCCCGGCTGCGGCCCCGGGCCAGGCACCGGCGCAGTAACGCGCCGGCCCTGGCGCCAGGATGCCTCAGGCGTCGGCGGTTTCCTCGGCCAAGGTGGGATAGTCGGCATAGCCTTCCGGCGACGGGAAGTACCACGATTCGGGCACGTTGCGGTTGGGCGCCAGCGGGGCGTCCTGGGCGATGCGCGCGGGCAGGTCGGGGTTGGATATGAACGGGCGGCCAAAGCTGATCGCATCGGCGCGGCCAGAGGCAATGTCGGCCGCGGCGGACTGCGGGGTGTAGTCGCTGTTGAGCACCAGCGGGCCGGTATAGATCTTGCGGATCAGGCCGTCCTGCTGCGGCACGTCGGTGGCGCCGAAGGTGCCGTTCGGGCCGGGCTGGCGCAGTTCGACGAAAGCCGGCTTGAGCGTTTCGAAAACCTGTGCGGCCAGGCCGAACACGGCGGCGGGATTGCTGTCGTTCACTCCTTGCGAATCGCCGTTGGGCGAAAGGCGCACACCAACGCGGTCTTCGCCCCACACGCTGATCAGGCGTTCCATCACCTCGCGCAGCAGGCGCACGCGGTTTTCCGGGCTGCCGCCATAGTCGTCGGTGCGCAGGTTGGACGAATCGCGCAGGAACTGGTCGATCAGATAGCCATTGGCGGCGTGCAGCTGCACCCCGTCGAACCCGGCCTTCTTGGCGTTTTCGGCCGCATGGGCATAGTCATCGAGCAGGCGCGGCATCTCATCGAGGCGGAGCGGGCGCGCTTCGACGGCGTCCTTGCGGCCCTCGAACGTGTGCACGTGGCCGGGCAGGCGCGTGGCCGAGGCAGAGACCGGCGGCTGGCCATCGTTAAGATCGGGATGGCTGACGCGGCCCATGTGCCACAGCTGTGCCGCGATGCGGCCGCCCGCTTCGTGCACGGCGTCGGTCACCGGCTTCCACGCTTCGACCTGGGCGTCGGTCCACAGGCCGGGGGCATAAGGCCAGCCCAAGCCTTCGCGGCTGATGCCGGTGGCTTCGGAAATGATCAGGCCGGCGCTGGCGCGCTGGCGATAATAGGTGGCCATGATCGGCGTCGGCACGCCATCGCGATCGGCGCGCCCGCGGGTGAGCGGGGCCATGAGAATGCGGTTGGGCGCATGGATCGCGCCGAGATCGATCGGCTGGAACAGCGCGGCGTGGTGGGGCTGGCTGGAAGTGTCGGTCATGCAGGCCTCTTGCTGGAAGTGCATTATGGGTTTTTCTTTGCAACGTATATTGGCCGCGCCCGTTCCGCCGCGCAAGAGGGCGCGTGGCGGACGGCGGCAAGTTTTCTTGAAACCAGCAAAGAAAAAGCCCGGAAGGCCATAAAGGCTCCCGGGCTTTCGTGATCAGCAGGACAAGGCGTGCGCCCAGCGCGGCGCCGGCGTTTCAGCGCCGGCCAAGATCGCCCTGGCCAACCGTGCCGCTGGCCATCGCCAGCATGGCATCGAGGCTCTTCTTGGCGTCAAGCCGCAGGCTTTCCTCGATTTCCACCCGCGGCGTCAGGTCGCGCAGCGCAAGGTAGAGCTTTTCCAGCGTGTTGAGCGCCATGTAGGGGCAGATGTTGCAGTTGCAGTTGCCATCGGCACCAGGCGCACCGATGAACGTCTTGCCGGGCATGGCCAGCTGCATCTGGTGGATGATGTGCGGCTCGGTCGCGACGATCAGCGTGTCGCCGGTCATCGCCTTGGCATAGTTGAGGATGCCGCTGGTCGACCCGACATAATCGGCATGGTCGACGATGTGCGCCGGGCATTCCGGGTGCGCGGCGATCGGCGCATCGGGGTGCTGCGCCTTGAGCTTGAGCAGTTCGGTCTCGCTGAAGGCCTCGTGCACGATGCACACGCCCGGCCACAGCAGCATGTCGCGGCCGAACTTGCGGTTGAGATAGCCGCCCAGGTGCCGGTCGGGGCCGAAGATGATCTTCTGTTCGGGCGGAATCTTGGCCAGGATCGTCTCGGCGCTCGATGACGTCACGATCACGTCCGACAGGGCTTTCACCTCGGTCGAGCAGTTGATGTAGGTGAGCGCGATGTGATCGGGATGCTGCGCGCGGAATGCGGCAAACTGGTCGGGCGGGCAGGAATCCTCGAGGCTGCACCCGGCGTCCATGTCGGGCAGCACCACGATCTTTTCGGGGCTGAGGATCTTGGCGGTTTCGGCCATGAAGCGCACGCCGCAAAAGGCAATGACTTCGGCATCGGTGGCCGCGGCCTTGCGCGACAGTTCCAGCGAATCGCCCACGAAATCGGCCAGGTCCTGGATTTCCGGCTTCTGGTAATAGTGCGCCAGGATCACGGCCTTGCGTTCGATGCGCAGGCGATCGATTTCCGCGCGCAGGTCAAGGCCTGACAAGTTGGTGGGCTGGGCCGTCATGGGATGCTCCTGCTTCCAGGCGATGCGGCACGCCCGGATTCCTTGCGCCGCGACTTAGGGGCGCGGGGGGCCGATGCCAAGCGGGATTGCGCTTTACTTCGTGGTGTCCCCGTCGATCGTCACGTTGACAGTGACCTTGCCATAGCCGGCAACCTGCAACGGAATGGCCAGGTTCTGGCGCACGGCATCCTTGGCGGCACTGCGGGCCAGGCCCATCAGCACGGGGTTGGCGGCCTGGGTGGTGGCCAGCTGTTCAGCCAGGCGCGTATTGTCGCGCGTCAGCTTGTCCTGCGCGGCGCGGGTGATCCACACCCCTTCGCGCAGGTATTGCGCGCGCGCCTCGTCCAGGTTGGGGCGGCTCAGCCGCAGGGGCGGCAGGCGCACCGACAGCGTCTGGGTCTGCGCGTTCCACGCCATGCGATCGCGATTCATCTGCGCCAGATCGATGGTGTAATCCACCCGCGCCGGGATCACCGCCACCTGCTTGGACTGCACCAGGCCGAACAGGCGGCTGTCGTCGCTCGACACCACCGGGGCCAGTTCGGCACTGAACACCGTCAGGCTGTTCTGCCGCTCGAACGCCACCAGGCTGGTGGCAAGCGGGTCGCCGATATCCTGTGGCTTCCACAAGAGCCAGGCGAACAATCCGGCCAACGCCAGCGCCGCCACGAACAGCAGCCAGGGCAGGGCGCTACGCCGCGCCAGCACCACCGTGGGTGCGGGTTGGGGAGAGTTCCCTGACAAGGGCGGGCTATTCAGCGTGCTGTCGTCCATTGTTCCCCCGAACGAACAACCCGGCCCTGGCGTTCCAGATCGAGCAGATGGGCCAATACCGAGCGCCCCGCCGCACCGGTCAGCCGCGGGTCCAGCCCCTTGTACATCTGCGCCACCATGGCGGGAATATCATGCAGCCCGCCTTCCAGCACGCGCAGCACCTGCCGCTCGCGCTGGCGGCGATGGCCCAGCATGCCGCGCACGAACTGGTGCGGATTGTCGATAGGATCACCGTGCGCGGGATAATAGACGCGGTCCTGCGGCCGGTCATACAGCTTTTGCAGCGAGGCCATGTAGGCGGCCATGTCGCCATCGGGTGGCGAGACCACGCTGGTGGACCAGCCCATGACATGATCGCCGGTAAACAGTGCGCCGCTTTCCACCAAGGCCAGGCACAGGTGGTTGCTGGTGTGGCCGGGGGTGGCCACGGCCTGCAAGGTCCAGCCATCGCCGTGCAGTGCCTCGCCATCGGCCAGCACGCGCGCCGGGCGATAGTCGGGGTCGAACGCGGCGTCGGCACGCGGGCCGCTGTCTTCCAAAGCCAGCGGCGCGCAGCCGATGATCGGTGCGCCGGTCAGGGCCGCCAGTGGGCGGGAGGCCGGGCTGTGGTCGCGGTGGGTGTGGGTGCACACGATCGCGGCGATGCGCGCGGCTCCCACCGCCGCCAGGATCGCGGCAACATGGCCTTCACCATTGGTATCGGCATGGCCGGCTGCGCCGGTGCCATCCGGGCCGGGATCGATCACCGCCACATCTTGCCCGGCGCCGACGATGTAGGTCTGCGTGCCGGTGAAGGTGTAGGGCGAGGGGTTGGGTGCCAGCACCCGCCGCACCAGCGGCTCCAGCTGGGCAGCCATGCCGGTGTTCCACGTGGAACGATCGGGAAGAGAGGAACTGGCCATGCCCCGTGCTATGGGGATGGCGCCGGCCATGCGCAAGGCAGTGCGCGGCCTGGTGGAGGCCGTTCAGCCCGCCTCGGCCAGCGCCAGCCCCAGCCGCTCGCGCAGGCGGGTCAGCGCGGCGGGCATCGGATCGTGCGGGCGATCATGCGGCTGATCATGCCGCAGGGTGCCGGCCATGCCCTGGCTTTGCCAGGCCTGTTCCAGGCGGGTGATGCGCTGGTAAAGCCGCTCGCTTTCGCGCACAACAGCCTGGGCCGTGGGGTTCAAGTGGACGATGCAGGCCGGGTCGCTGGCCGGGAAATGGGCAATCAGGCGGCCATGGCGGCGCAGTTGCAGCTCGGTCAGTTCGCCAGCGAACCAGGCGCGATGGTTGAGCAGCCAGGCCAGGCAATGCATGATCCGCGTGGTGGTGCGCAGTGCCTCGCAATTCGCCTGGACATGCGCGAGGTCTTCGTCTGCGCCCAGGCTGCCGCTGCCTGGCGTTGCCGCATCGTTGGCCGGCTGGCGGCGCAGGGCCTCGAACGTGTCGCGCGCGCGATCGGCCAGGGCCAGGGCCTCGGCATAGAGCGCTTCGATGATGCGCGGATTGGCGCTGGGCGTGACGGGCATGGGGGCGATCGGGATGGGTGGCCTGCTGATGCAACATGCGCCAGGGGATGCCCGGCACAGGGAATGATTTCCCCGCCTTACGGCCGATCGGCCCGCCCGCTCAATGGCCCGGCGCCGGCCAAACCCCACCGCTTTGCCGCTGTCTCGATACGGAACGCTTTAGCCGGCCGCCGCAGCTACCGGCCAAGCTATGCAAACGTTTGAAATCAAGCGATGATATCGGGAATGAGATAGTCTTCGAGCATGCTGATCTGATCGCGCAGCAGCAATTTGCGCTTCTTCAGGCGCGCCACCTGCAACTGGTCGGCCACGCCATTGGCGCTCAGCGCATCGATCGCCACGTCAAGGTCGCGATGCTCGAGCCGCAGCGCTTCGAGCCGCTTGCGCATTTCCTCTTCGGTCACACCAACCACTCCCCGAAACCGACCTTGCTACCCCAAGCTGCCACATCGCCTCCCATCTGCACCTGGCGTTGTTCAGGTTGCCGACTCACGCTGGTGCCCACGCACCGGCCAACGGCGCGCGGGGCCGCTGGAAAACCCGTTGACCGTTGATGGTGCACATTTCGTCATCGCCCTCTACACATGAACGCGATGCCGGTGCGGCCCGGCGCGGTTCCACTTGCAAGATACGGCGAATGTGGGAGCATGACAACGCACCGACTGTCAGCGACTCGCAGAACAGAAGCATCGGAGCCGCAGACACCGGAGCCAGCCGCGCGGGAATGTCTCTCGCACGGGTTTTGACCGGGCAGCGGCCTATCCCGGCCCGCGCCCCTCAGGAGGTCAACGCATGGAAACGACGCACATCAACGCCTTGCAGACAAAGCACGCCGGCCTGGAACGCCGGATTTCCGAGGAAATGGCACGGCCAGCCCCCGACGTGGCCCTGCTCATGCAGCTCAAGCGGCGCAAGTTGCGCATCAAGGAAGAACTGGCGCTGCTTCACTGATCCCATTCGCGCCAGAACCAACCAACCAAGCGAACATAACCTGGAAACGATCAATACCCCTGGATTGTGTCAGACGTGAGCGGCCGATTGCGGCGGCCACGCCTGCCAAGCAAGGCCGGTTCCCCACGGGACCGGCCTTTTGCGTAAGGCGCGCTTTGGCGGCCCCCGCGCAGTTGCATACGAATATTTCCGCAATGGCGGCAGGCCCCGTTTGCAAACGGCATGGGCTGCGCTAGGCCTTTGGTCATGTTGACTGCCGTTGCCTCTGCCCGCGCGATCCTCACCTCGCTGCACGAGGTCATGGCCTCGCGATCCGGCGCGCAGGCCAAGCTCAACCGTATCGTCGATGTGATCGGTGAAAACCTCAACAGCGAGGTCTGCTCGATCTACCTGCTGCGCGAGGGGATGCTGGAACTGTTCGCCACGCGCGGGCTGGAACAGGCCGCCGTCCACGTCACGCGGCTGGCCGTGGGCGAGGGCCTGGTCGGCACGATCGCCCAGAACATCGAGACGCTCAACCTGGCCGAAGCGGCCGCGCACCCTGACTTTGCCTTCCGCCCGGAAACCGGGGAAGAGCGCTTCCACTCGTTTGCCGGCGTGCCGATCGTGCGCCGCCAGCGTGCGGTGGGCGTGGTGGCCGTGCAGCACGTCGATCCGCGCCGCTATGAAGAGGTGGAGATCGAGGCGCTGCAGACCGTGGCCATGGTCCTGGCTGAACTGATCGCCAATGCCGAGCTGATCGACGACGAAGACGTGGCCGGCGTGCCCGACCACCTGACCGGACCCGATCGCCTCAAGGGGCAGACGCTGGTGAAGGGCCTGGCGGTGGGCCAGGCGGTGTTCCACCAGCCACGCGTGACGATCGAGCATGTCGTGGCCGAAGATACCGAGGCCGAGCGCCAGCGGGTCTATCGCGCGTTCGACAAGATGCGCGAGCAGATCGATCGCATGGCCAGCCAGGCCGAATTTGGCGTGGGCGGAGAGCACGAGGAGGTGCTCGAGACCTATCGCATGTTTGCCTATGACGAAGGCTGGAGCCGCCGCATCAACGAGGCGATCGATTCCGGCCTTACCGCCGAAGCCGCGATCGAGCGCGTGCAGCAGCGCACCCGCATGCGCATGCGCCAGATCGACGATCCCTTGCTGGCCGACCGGATGCACGATCTGGAAGACCTGTCGAACCGCCTGCTGCGGATCGTGTCGGGCCAGCTGGGCACCGCCGCCAGCCTGGGCCTGAAAGGCGATGCGATCCTGATCGCGCGCAACCTGGGCCCGGCCGAACTGCTGGAATACGATCGCCGCCGCTTGAAGGGCGTGATCCTGGAAGAAGGCTCGCTCACCGCGCATGTGGTGATCGTGGCGCGGGCCATGGGCATTCCCGTGGTCGGCCGCGTGCGCGCGCTGCGGGGCAAGGTGCGCGAAGGCGATATCCTGCTGCTCGATGGTGACCAGGGCGTGATCGACGTGCGCCCGGCGCCCAGCCTGGTCGAGGTGTTCGAGGCGCGCTTTGCCAAGAATCGCGAGCGCCAGGCCCACTATGCCACGATGCGCGATGTCGAGCCGATCACGCGCGACGGACAGCGCATCACGGTGATGATCAACGCCGGCCTGCGCGATGACATGCCGATGCTGCCGCTGACCGGCGCTGATGGCATCGGCCTGTTCCGCACCGAGTTCCAGTTCCTGGTTTCCGCCACGATGCCGCAGCGCGAGCGGCAGCAGCGGCTCTATCGCGACGTGCTCGATGCCGCCGGCGATCGCCCGGTGGTGTTCCGCACGGTGGATATCGGCGGCGACAAGGTCCTGCCCTATCTGCGCCACAACGACGGCGAAACTGAGGAAAACCCGGCGATGGGCTGGCGCGCGCTGCGCGTGGCGCTGGAACGCGACGGGCTGCTCAAGGTGCAGGCGCGCGCGCTGATCGAGGCGGCGGCCGGGCGCACGCTGAACGTGATGTTCCCGATGGTGACCGAGCCGTGGGAATTCGATGCCGCCAAGGCCGTGTTCGAAAGCCAGGTGGCATTCCTGCGCAAGCACAAGAAAGTGCTGCCCGAGGCGATCCGCTATGGCGCCATGCTGGAAGTGCCGGCGCTGGCCGAATGCCTCGACATTCTCGCGCCGCGCCTGTCGTTCCTGTCGATCGGCACCAACGATCTCACGCAGTTCCTGTTTGCCGCCGATCGCGCCCATCCCAAGCTCGCCGAACGCTATGACTGGCTCAGCCCGGCGATCCTGCGCTTCCTGGCGCGGGTGGTGCGCGATGTCGCGCCTCATGGCACGGCCTTGACGGTGTGCGGCGAAATGGGCGGCCGGCGGCTGGAAGCCCTGGCACTGCTGGGCCTGGGCATCACCCGCCTGTCGATCACGCCGGCCGCGGTTGGCCCGATCAAGGAACTGATCCGCACGATCGACCTGGGCGAGATCCGCAACGCCATGGCCGGCTGGCTGCGCGAGCCGCATGCCGACATGCGCAGCGTGGTGGCGCAGTGGGCCAGCGCGCAGGGCATCGATTGCGACTGATCGGGTTCGCATGACCGTTTTGGCCGGTTGCGCGCCGCAAAACGGTTGACTTTCGCGCAATTGCAACGATCCCCTTTTACCGGCTTTTCACCAAGCCACCGGGTTGCAAAACAAGCAGAGAAGACGGGAGCCGCGCCTTGGCCGACTCGATCGGGTCAGATTTTAATTCCACCCAGCCGGATGGCGCCGCCCCGCTGGGCGTGGGCGCCACGTTGCGCGCCGCGCGCGAGGCGCAGGGCCTTTCGCTCAAGGATATTGCCGCGCGCACCCGCATCACCGCCCGTCATGTCGAGGCGCTGGAGGTGGGCGATTATGACAGCCTGCCCGGCCGCCCCTATGCCCTGGGCTTTGCGCGCAGCTATGCCAAGGCCGTGGGCCTGGACGAGGCACCGATCGCCGAAGCGGTGCGGCGCGAGCTGAGCGCGCGCGCGCCGGCACCCGAAACCCGTGTCATCCACCAGTTCGAAGCGGGCGATCCGGCCAAGACGCCCTCGCGCCTGATCAGCTGGCTGGCCGGCTTGCTGGTGGTGGCGGTGCTGGGCCTGGGGCTGGTGTTCTGGCGCAGCTATTACTGGCCCTCGGCGGAGTTGCCGGCGCTGGTTGGCCCCGAACAGCCCAAGCCGGTGGCGGCAAAGCCTGCGGCGCAGCCAAGCGCGCCGGCGCCAGCCGCCCGTCCCAATGGCCCGGTGGTGTTCACCGCGCAGGAAGACCGCATCTGGGTCAAGTTCTATGACGGCAGCGGCAAGCAGCTGGTGCAGAAGCTGATGACCAAGGGCGAAACCTATACCGTGCCCGACGGCGTGACCGATCCCAAGCTGTGGACCGGCCGGCCCGATGCGCTGACGATCACCATCGGCGGGCAGCCCGTGCCGCGCATTGCCGACAAGCAGGGCATCGTGAAGGACGTGGCGGTCAGCGGCCCCGCGCTGTGGGCGCGGGCCGATCACGCCGCCGCCGCCCCACCGCCGGCCGATCAGGCCAGCGCCACGCCCGCTGCCGGCCCGGCCCATCGCCTGGTGCGGCGCACGGTGGCACGCTCTGCCCCGGCCAGCGCGCCCGATGGCAGTGACGCGGCGGTGCAACCGGCCGCCGCGCCCACGGTGGCCGCAACCGCGCCTGCCGTGGCGAACTGAGGCCCGCGATCGGCTGAACGCGTTTGGCGAAGGGCGGGCCAGGGTGCTTGCAACAAGGCTCGACTTCGCGCGCGCGGTGCGGCACTTTGCGGCCATTGCACCACGCGCCGCGAAACCGGACCCGAAACGCGCCGAATGGGCCGATGCATATAGCTTTTCAGGAAGGGACATGCGCTGGGGGGCGGATGTTGCCGGGGGCGGCAGATGATCGAGACGGGAGTTACCATGAAGACCTTGTTCCGCCGGGCCAGCCCCGCGTTGTTTTCCGCGCTGGGCATGGCCCTGGCCGTGGCGCCGGTGGTGCCGCAGGTAGCCCATGCCCAGGCCGCCGGAGAAACCACCGAAGCCAGGCTGCGCCGGCTGGAGGCAGAGATCCGCGCCTTGCAGCGCAAGGTGTTTCCCGATGGCGCCGGCCGCGCCTTTGGCCCGGAAATCACGCCCACGGCACCCGCTCCCACGCCGGCTGTGCCCAGCGTGGCGACGACCCCGCTCACCGATGTGCTGTCCCGCCTCGATGCGGTGGAAGCGCAACTGCGCCAGGTGACCGCCGCGACCGAGGAAAACCAGAACCACCTGAGCAAGCTGGACACCCGCGTGTCTGCCCTGGAAACCGCCGCTGCCCCGCCGGCGGCGGCAACCGATCCGTCCGGCGCCAATCCTTCCGGCATCGCGCCCGCAGCCGGTGCCGGCGGCGGCCTGGCGCCGCGCCCGGCCGCTGGCCCGGCCCAGCCGCCGGCCAAGGCACCGGCCGCTGCGCCCGCATCGGCCAAGGCCTCGGCCGATCGGGTGGCTGCCGTTGCCGCGATCGAGATGCCCTCGACCGGCGACAAGCAGGCCGATGAATACACCTATGGCTATCGGCTCTATGACGCCAAGTTCTATCCCGAGGCGCAGGTCCAGCTGAACAAGTTCGTCACCGCCTATCCCAAGGCCAAGCAGATCAGCCTGGCGCGCAACCTGCTCGGCCGCGCCTATCTCGAAGATGGCAAGCCCGGCACGGCGGCGCAGTGGTTCCTGCAGAACTACCTGGGCGACAAGAAGGGCGAACGCGCGCCTGACAGCCTGCTCTATCTCGGCGTGGCGATGACGCGCATCAACGATACCAAGCGGGCCTGCGGCGCCTTTGCCGAACTGCGCGATGCCTATCCCGACCAGATCGCCGGGCGCCTCAAGGGGCAGTATGAAAGCGCGATCAAAGGGGTGAAGTGCGATTGAGCCGGCGCCCGGCCCGATCCCCGAAGCCGCGCTGACCCGCTTCGCCGGGGACTGGGCCGCACTGCATCTGCCGGAAGGCGGCCGGGTCGGTCTGGCGGTTTCCGGCGGGCCCGATAGCTGCGCGCTGCTGCTGCTCGCCGCCGCCCATGCGCCGGGGCAGATCGCCGTGGCCACGGTGGACCATGGCCTGCGTGCCGAAGCGGCGGCAGAGGCGCGCGCGGTGGCTGCGCTCTGCGCCGATCTGGGCGTGCCGCATCACACCCTGCGCATCGATCTGTGCGGGGGCAGTGCGATCCAGGCCCGCGCCCGTGCCGCGCGCTATGCCGCGTTGGCCGGCTGGGCGCGGGGGCAGGGGCTCGCCGCGCTGGCCACTGCCCATCACCTGGATGATCAGGCCGAAACACTGGCCATGCGGCTGAACCGCGGGGCGGGGGTGCGCGGGCTTGCCGGCATGCGCGCGCGCGCCGGGGTGCCGGGCGATCCGGCTTTGCCATTGCTGCGCCCGTTGCTCGGCTGGCGCCGTGCCGAACTGGCTGCCGTGGTGGCCAGTGCGGGCCATGTCGCGGCGGATGACCCCTCCAACCAGGACACCCGGTTTGAGCGGGTGCGCGTGCGTGTGGGGTTGGCCGGCGCCGATTGGCTGGACCCCGCCGGTTGGGCCGCCAGCGCGCAGCACCTGGCCCAGGCCGATGTCGCGCTGGACTGGGCCGCGCAGCGCCTGTTTGCCCAAGGCTGGGACGAGGCGCATGGCCGGCTGGCCGTGCCGGAGGACATGCCGCAGGCACTGGCCCTGCGCGTGCTGGAACGGGTGCTGGCGGCGATGGGCGCCACGCCCATGCCGCGCGGCGCCGAACTGGCGCGCTGGCATGCCGCGCTGGCGGCCCGCCAGGTGGCCACGCTGGCCGGCCTGCGCGGGGAGGGCAAAGGGCCGACATGGCACTTTTTGCGCGTGCCACCCCATCGGGCAGGGTGAAAAGCGCCGCTTTCGTGCCGTTATTGCCACCTTGGACAGCATGGGCACGATTCGGCAACTTGCCATTCAGCGGATCGCACCTACCTTCGCTGTCTGAAAGGATTGCGTGACGCCCATGAACGATGACCAGCCGCAGGGTAATCCCTGGATCAAGAGCCTTCTGGTGTGGGGGGGCATCTTCCTCGCGCTATTGCTGGTGGTCTCGATGTTCGGGGCGCGCGGCGACGCTTCGGGCACGCAGATCGGCTATTCCGATTTCCGCGCCCGCGTGGCCGAAGGCGCCGTTCGCGACGTGCAGATCGGCGCGGACAAGATCACCGGCACCCTGAAGAACGACCAGACCTTCACCACCACTCCGGTGGATGGTGACAAGGAGCAGCTGCCCAAGCTGTTGCAGGACAACAACGTGCCCTACACCGGCAAGGCGCAGGAAGAGCCCAACATGCTGGTCTGGGTGCTGGCGCAGTCGCTGCCGTTCCTGCTGATCCTGGGCGTGGCGTTCTTCGCCCTGCGCCAGGTGCAGAAGGGCGGCGGTTCGGGCGCGATGGGCTTTGGCAAGTCCAAGGCCAAGCTGCTGACCGAGCGTTCGGGCCGCGTCACGTTCGATGACGTCGCCGGCATCGACGAAGCGCGCGAGGAACTGCAGGAAATCGTTGAATTCCTGCGCGATCCCAGCCGCTTTTCCAAGCTCGGCGGCCAGATTCCCAAGGGCGCGCTGCTGGTCGGTTCGCCCGGTACCGGCAAGACCCTGCTGGCCCGCGCCATCGCGGGTGAGGCAGGCGTGCCGTTCTTCACCATTTCGGGTTCGGACTTTGTCGAAATGTTCGTCGGCGTCGGCGCCAGCCGCGTGCGCGACATGTTCGAGCAGGCCAAGAAGAATGCGCCGTGCATCGTCTTCATCGACGAAATCGACGCGGTCGGCCGCCACCGTGGCCATGGCCTGGGCAATTCCAACGACGAACGCGAGCAGACGCTGAATCAGCTGCTGGTGGAAATGGATGGTTTCGAGGCCAACGAAGGCATCATCATCATTGCCGCCACCAACCGTCCCGACGTGCTCGATCCCGCGCTGCTGCGCCCGGGCCGGTTTGACCGTCAGGTGGTGGTGCCGGTTCCCGATATCGAGGGCCGCGAAAAGATCCTGGGCGTGCACATGAAGAAGGTGCCGCTGGCGCCCGACGTGAACCCCCGCGTGATCGCGCGCGGCACCCCCGGATTTTCGGGCGCGGACCTGGCCAACCTGGTCAACGAAGCGGCCCTGCTGGCCGCGCGCCGCAACAAGCGCCTGGTTGCCATGCAGGAGTTCGAGGACGCCAAGGACAAGGTGATGATGGGCGCGGAACGCCGCTCCATGGTCATGACCGAAGACGAAAAGAAGATGACCGCCTATCACGAGGCCGGCCATGCCATCGTCTCGGTGTTCGAACCGGCATCTGACCCGATCCACAAGGCCACGATCATCCCGCGCGGCCGCGCGCTGGGCATGGTCATGCGTCTGCCCGAGCGGGACAGCTATTCCTATCACCGCGACAAGATGCACGCGAACCTGTCGGTCTCGATGGGCGGGCGCGTGGCCGAGGAAATCATCTTTGGCCATGACAAGGTCTCGTCGGGCGCATCGGGCGACATCCAGTATGCCACGGGCCTGGCGCGTTCGATGGTGACCAAGTGGGGCATGTCGGAAAAGCTTGGCCCGCTGCAGTATGAAGACCAGCAGGAAGGCTATCTCGGCATGGGCGGTTCGGCCCGCATGATGGCCTCGGAAGAGACCAACAAGCTGATCGACAGCGAAATCCGTGCGCTGGTCGACCAGGGCTATGCCCGCGCTGTCGATATCCTGCGCGCCAACGAAGACAAGCTGCACGTGCTGGCCCAGGCGCTGCTGGAATATGAAACGCTGACCGGTGACGAGATCAAGATCCTCGTCGATGGCGGTCAGCTGGAACGCCCGGAAACCTTTGGTGGCCCGGCCCGGCCGATCGCTGCGCCCGGTGCCACGGTGCCGCGCGCCGGCCGTCGCTTCCTCGGCGGTGGCAGCAATGGCGGGCTGCAGCCGCAGGGCGCCTGATTGCCCATGATCCTCCCCGCCCCGCGGGGAGTTGGCGGGCCGCAAGGCCCGCCGGCGGGGTGGGCCGGGTGCCCGCCCGTTGGTTTTGCTGCCCCCGCCCCCCCCCGCGGCGCGGGCGGTCCGCCGCCCGCGCGCCGCCCCCCCCCCCCCCCGCCCCCCGGGGGGGGGGGGGGGCCCCCCCCCCCCCCCCCCCCACGGAGGGGTGGGCCTGGTGCCCGCCCTTTCTTTTTCCTGCCCCCTCCACCACCCGCTGCGCGGGCGGTCCCCCTCCCCATCGGTGATGGGGAGGATCTTTTCCTTGTGGGGGCACTAGCCTCGCCCCAAGGCCAGTATGGAACCCAACCGGCGCGCGGGCCATTGTCACCCGCATGCCCATCGATCTAGCCTGGATTCGCCCCGAGCCGCAGGGCATCTATCTGCCGCCGGCCGATGCCTGGATCGATCCATCGCATGCCGTGGCGCGCGCGCTGGTTACGCACGGCCATTCCGACCATGCCCGTGGCGGCCATGGTCAGACCGTGGCGACCGCAGCAACCCTGGCGATCATGGGCCTGCGCTATGGCGTGATGCCCGAAGGCGCGCGGGCGGTGGACTATGGCCAGGCGATCGACCTGCCCGGCGGCATCCGCGCCACATTCGTGCCGGCGGGCCATGTGCTGGGATCGGCGCAGATCCTGCTGGAGCGCGACGGGCAGCGCGTGGTGGTGACCGGCGACTACAAGCGCCGCCCCGATCCCACCTGCGCCCCGTTCGAGCCGGTGCCCTGCGACGTGTTCATTACCGAGGCGACCTTTGGCCTGCCGGTGTTTCGCCATCCGCCGATCGCGGACGAAATCGCCCGGCTGCGCGAGACCCAGGCCGCCCATCCACAGCGCTGCGTGCTGGTGGGTGCCTATGCCCTGGGCAAGGCGCAGCGCCTGATCGCCGAACTGCGGCGCGCCGGGCACGATGCGCCGATCTTTCTGCATGGCGCGATGGAGCGGATGTGCGCGCTCTATCGCGAATGGGGCATCGATCTGGGTGACCTGCGCCCGGCCGCCGGCCTCGCCAAGGCGGAGCTGGCCGGGCACATCGTGGTCTGCCCGCCATCGGCGCTGAACGACCGCTGGAGCCGGCGCCTGCCCGATCCGATCACCGCCATGGCTTCGGGCTGGATGCGGGTGCGGCAACGGGCGCGGCAGCGCAATGTCGAACTGCCGCTGGTGATTTCCGACCATGCCGATTGGGACGAATTGACCGCCACCATCACCGAAGTGAACCCGGCCGAAACCTGGATCACCCATGGCCGCGAGGAAGCGCTGCTGCGCTGGTGTGCGCTGCACCAGCGGCGTGCGCGCGCGCTGGCCATGGTCGGCTATGAAGACGAGGACGATTGAGCGATGGAACGCTTTGCCGCCCTGGTCGATGGCCTGGTCTATACCCGATCGCGCAATGGCAAGCTGGCCTTGCTGGCGGACTATCTTCGCACCACGCCCGATCCCGATCGTGGCTGGGCCCTGGCGGCGCTGACCGACGGACTGGATTTTCCGGCAGTGAAGGCCGGCACGGTGCGTGCCTTGCTCGATGCGCGGGTGGACGAGGTGCTGTGGCGCCTGTCGCGCGATTATGTCGGCGATACGGCCGAAACCGCCAGCCTGCTGTGGCCCGAACCCGCGCTGCCGGCCGGCGTATCGCCACCGCCACCGCCCACGGTGAGCGAGGCGGTGGAGGTGCTGGCCGGAGCCACCCGCGCCACGGCGGCGGAGCGCTTGGCCGGCCTGCTCGACCGGCTCGATGCCAATGGCCGCTATGCCCTGCTCAAGCTGGCCACCGGGGCGATGCGCATTGGCCTTTCCGCGCGGCTGGCAAAGGTGGCATTCGCGCAAGCCTTTGATGTCGACGTGGAGCAGGTGGAAGAGCTGTGGCACGGCCAGGCGCCGCCCTATGCCGATCTGTTTGCCTGGGCGGCCGATGGCGCGCCGCCACCCGATGCGCAAAGTGTGCCGCTGTTCCGCCCCTTCATGCTGGCCCAGCCGCTGGAAGATACGATGGTGGACCTGGGCGAATTTGCCGCGGAATGGAAATGGGACGGCATCCGCGTGCAACTGGTGCACGTGGCGGGGCAAACTAGGCTCTATTCGCGCGGCGGCGACGATATTTCCGCCAGCTTTCCCGAACTGATCGGCGCGTTGCAGATCCCGGCCGTGCTCGATGGCGAACTGCTGGTGCGCGGCAGCCACCAGGGCGGCGAAGCGGGCGGGGCGGCCAGCTTCAATGCGCTGCAACAGCGGCTGGGGCGCAAGAGCGTAAGCAAGGCGATGCTGGCCGACTACCCCGCATTCGTGCGGCTCTATGACGTGCTGCAGTTGGAGGGGGAAGACCTGCGTCCGCTGGGCTGGGCCGCGCGCCGTGCCCGGTTGGAGGCGTTGATGCCGCGGCTCGATCCGCAGTGCTTCGATATTTCCGCGGTGATCGCGGCCGAAAACCTCGAGCAGCTGGCCGAGATTCGCGCCCGTGCGCGCGATGACGCGATCGAGGGTGTCATGCTCAAGCGGCGCGACGCGCCGTATGTTTCCGGGCGCCGCGCCGGGCTGTGGTACAAGTGGAAGCGTGATCCGCTGCTGATCGATTGCGTGCTGATGTATGCCCAGCGCGGCAGCGGCAAGCGATCCTCGTTCTATTCCGATTTCACGTTCGGTTGCTGGGACGGCGATCCCGATGCCGGGGCCGATCTGCTGCCGGTGGGCAAGGCCTATTTCGGTTTCACCGACGAGGAACTGAAATGGCTCGACCGCCATGTGCGCCAGCACACGGTCAACCGCTTTGGCCCGGTGCGCGAGGTCGATCGCCAGCTGGTGCTTGAGGTAGCATTTGATTCGGTGCACGCCAGCAAGCGGCACAAGTCGGGCCTGGCCATGCGTTTCCCGCGCATCCACCGCATCCGGGCCGACAAGCCCGCGCACGAGGCAGACCGGCTGGACACCCTGCGCGCGATGGTGGCGGATTGATGCCGGTCAAGGTGGCTGGGGGCATGCGCAGCTAGGGACAACCATCCCGTTCCTTGCGCGAAAGGCCTGTCATGGCAGCTGCTGCCCAATCCGCTGAAACGCCATTTGCCCGCATCGGCGGCCACGCCACGCTGCGCGCGATCACCGACCGGTTCTATGACCTGATGGAAAGCGATCCGGCCTATGCCGCGCTGCGGGCGATGCATGCGGCAGACCTGGCGCCGATGCGTGCATCCTTGCCCAGCTTCCTGGCGGGATGGTGCGGCGGCCCGCGTGACTGGTGGGTCGACAATCCCGGCAAGTGCATGATGTCGATGCACAAGCCGTTTCCGATCGACGCCACAACCGCCGGTCAGTGGGCCGCGGCGATGCGCCGCGCCATCGCCGATGTGGCGCCAACCGATGCCGAGGTGGCGCAGGCCATGGGCGACGTGCTGGAACGTATGGCGCTGGGCATGGCGCGCGGGTGAACGCGGTTCACATTCGTGTGAAAGCAAAAACGCCGCGACGCTTCAGTCGCCCGCCACGCTCATCCCGTCGATACGCAGCGTGGGCACGTCGATCCCGCGCTCGATCTTGAGATCGCTGGCCGGGATCATCGCGGCAAACATGCCGAGCAGGTTGCCGGCCACCGTGAACTCCGCGATCGGGCCGGCGATTTCGCCGTTGACGATGCGAAAGCCCGCGGCGCCGCGGCTGTAATCGCCGGTCACGCCGTTGACGCCATGGCCGATCAGTTCGGTGACATAGACGCCATCGGCAATATCGGCGATCAACTGCGCACGGGTCAGCGTGCCCGGCTCGATCACCACGTTGCCGGCGGTGACATGCGGCGCGCCCGATCCCCCGCGCGAGGCGTGGCCGGTGGGCACGGCGCCCAGCTGGCGGGCGGCGGCGCTGTCCATCAGCCAGCCGGTCAGGCGCCCGGCGTCGACCAGCTTGCGCGGGGCAGTGGGCAGCCCTTCGCCGTCGAACGGGCGCGAGCGCAGGCCACGGCGGCGCAGCGGATCGTCGGTGATGGTCACGCTACTGTCGAAGATCTGCGTGCCGTCCTTGTCGAGCAGGAAGCTGGACCGCCGGGCGATCGCCGATCCCGAGATGGCGCCAAGCAGATGGCCAACGAGCGAGCCGCCCACGCGCGGATCGAACACTACCGGCATCGCGCCGCTTTTGACCCGGCCGGGATTGAGGCGGGCCACTGCGCGTTCGCCGGCCTCGCGGCCGATCTGGCCGGGCGGGGGCAGGTCGGCGGCAAAGCGGGTGCTGGCCCAGGCATAGTCGCGCTGCAACGCGCCGCCTTCGCCGGCGATCACGCTGGCCGACACAGAATGGCTGCTGGCGGCATAGGCTCCGGCAAAGCCATGGCTGGTCACCAGCGCCACCACGCCGCGCCCGCTGCTGGCGCTGCCGCCCTCGCTGTTGGTCACGCCTTCGACCGCGCGCGCGGCGTCCTCGGCTTCCTCGGCCAGGCGGCGCAGCTCTTGCGGGGCGGGTTCGGCCGGATCATCGAGGCCAAGATCGGGGAAGGGGCCGCGCGCCAGAAGGTGTTCGTCGGCCAGGCCGGCAAAGCGATCGGCCGGCGCGGCGCGCGCCATGGCCACGGCGCGGTTGGCCAGTTCATCGAGCGCGGCATCGGCCAGGTCGGTCGATCCGATCGAAGCCGCTGCGCCGCCAACGAACACGCGCAAGCCGATATGCTCGGATTCGGAGCGTTCGACGTCTTCCAGCGCGCCCAGGCGCACGCTGACGCTTTCCGAGCCGCTGGCGAGATAGACCGCATCGCCCGCCTCTGCCCCGGCGCGACGGGCGCGTTCGATCAGGGCCTGGCAGCGTTCCTGGGCCTGGGCGGGGGTCAACATCGGGGGCGCACTCCAAACCTGAAACACCGGGGGCCGGCCACACCGGGCTGGCGTGCGCTGCTCCTAGCCGCTGGGGGGCGCGCCGGCAATCAGGCGGGCAATGAGGGGGGGCAATCGGGCTGCCATCAGTGGGCGAACAGCGCGATCAGCCCCTCGATCAGCACGGTGACCAGCAAGGGCAGCCCGATCGATACGGCCCAGACGGTAAGCCGCGCGCGGTTGAGCGCGGCGGCGAGGGCTGGCGGATCGTCGGCCAGCCGGGCGGCGGTCACGTCCCAGCGCTTTTCCATGCGGCGGTAGAGCGGGATGATCGCACCGACCAGCACGACCAGCGCGATCATCGGCAGCAGCGTGTTGTCGGCCTCTTCCAGGGCGCGCATCGTCAGGAAGATCTGCAGCGCGGTATAGACCATCAGGCCATAGGCAACCGCATTGCTGACCCGCTTGTGCGCGCTTTCCAGCCGGGCGACGCGATCGGCCGGGCCAGGTTCCATGGCCGCAAACGGCCTGTTGACAGTCATGATCACCTCTCCCCCGGCATACCGCGCTCTTGCATAACACCATGGCCATGCGCGCGGTGCAAGCATGTCCACGCCGGCGCGCCATGCACCAATCGCGCCAATCCTGCCGCGTTGGGGTTTGCCGTGGCGCCGGTCCGGGCTATGAGCAGGGAATGACTGGCTCTTCCTCCGCGCTCGCGTCTGAACCCGCCACCGGTGCCGCCGTGCCGATTCCCCAGGGGGGATTGGAAGTGGTGTCCATCGCCAAGTCTTACGACAAGCGGGCGGTGCTGACCGATATCTCGCTGTCGGTGGGCAAGGGGGAAGTGCTTGGCCTGCTGGGCCCCAACGGCGCGGGCAAGACCACCTGCTTCTATTCGATCATGGGCCTGGTGCGGCCGGATTCGGGCCGCATCCTGCTCGATGGCGTGGATATCACCAAGCTGCCGATGTACCGCCGCTCGGTCTTGGGGCTGGGCTATCTGCCGCAGGAAACCTCGATCTTTCGCGGCATGACGGTGGAACAGAACATCGCCACGGTGCTGGAACTGGTGGAGCCCGACAAGGCGACGCGCGCGGCCGAGCTGGACCGTTTGCTCGATGAATTCGGCCTGACCCGCCTGCGCGCCAGCCCGGCCATGGCGCTTTCGGGCGGGGAGCGGCGGCGCTGCGAAATCGCCCGCGCCCTGGCCGCGCGCCCGTCCATCGTCCTGCTCGACGAACCGTTTGCCGGGATCGATCCGCTGTCGATCAGCGACATCCGCGATCTGGTCAAGGACCTCAAGAAGCGCGGCATCGGCGTGCTGATCACCGACCACAACGTGCGCGAAACGCTCGATATCGTCGATCGCGCCTGCATCATCTATGGCGGCCAGGTGCTGTTTGCCGGCAGCCCCGAGGCGCTGGTGGCCGATCCCAACGTGCGCCGGCTCTATCTGGGCGAGGGCTTTACGTTGTGAACCCGGGCGGCTTTCGCTTTCTGTTTACCATGGGCGGCTGATACCCGCCGCCATGGCTCTTGGTCCGCGCCTCGATATCCGCCAGTCGCAATCGCTGGTGATGACGCCGCAGCTGCAGCAGGCGATCAAGCTGCTGGCGCTGTCCAACCTCGAGGTGGAGACCTTCATCGGCGAGGCGCTTGACGCCAATCCTCTTTTGGAAATGGGCGAGGCGGGGCCAGGCCTTGCGGGCGAAGACGCGCCGGCCGAAGACCTGCGGCGCACCCATCTCGAATCGAGCCCGGTGGACCAGTTGGTGGGCGAGGGCCGCGCGGCCGAGGATCGCCCGCTCGATATCGATTCGTCCGCGCTCGATCTGGATCGCGATACCGGCGATGGCGCGCTGGCGCTTGCCGACGTTGCCGCCAGCGGCCTGCGCGAAGGCACGATCGGCGGTGATGGCGGCAGCGGTGGCGGCGGGGAAGGGCCGGATATCGACGAGCGCGGTAGCGGCGCGGCCTCGCTGGCCGAGCATCTCCACGCGCAGATCGGCGCCACGACATCGGATGCCCAGCTGTTGTTCGTGGGGCGCTGGCTGATCGACCAGCTGGACGAGACCGGCTACCTGCGCATGACCCTGCCCGAAGTGGCCGAGGCGCTGGGCCTGCCGCTGGCCCGGGTGGAAGCGGCGCTGGCGCTGGTGCAGACGCTCGATCCCACCGGCGTGGGGGCGCGCACGCTGGGCGAGTGCCTGGCGCTCCAGGCGCGCGAGGCCGATCGCTATGACCCGCTGATGGCCCGCCTGCTCGACAATCTCGAACTGCTGGGCCGGGGCGAACTGGCCCGCCTGCGCCGCCTGTGCGGCGTGGACGAGGAAGACTTTGCCGACATGCTGGCCGAATTGCGCGGCTATGATCCCAAGCCGGGCCTGCGCTTTGGCAGCGGCCCGGCCGAGGCGATCAATCCCGATATCCTGGTGCAGCCTGCCCGGGGCGGGGCAGGGCTGGGCGCTGCGGGGCTGGACGATCCCGGGCCGGGCGATGCGGGGCAGGGCGGGGATGCTGCCGGCGCGGTGATGGATTGGGTGATCAGCCTCAACCCCGCAACGCTGCCGCGCGTGCTGGTAAACCGCAGCTATTACGTGGAAATGCGGCGCTGCTGCGTGGACAAGGCGGCGCGGGCCTGGCTGGGCGAGCGGCTGGCCGATGCCAATTGGCTGGTCAAGGCGCTGGACCAGCGGCAGAAAACCATCCTGAAAGTGGCGGCCGAGATCGTGAAGCAGCAGGATGGCTTCTTTCGCCACGGCGTTTCCCACTTGCGCCCGATGACGCTGCGCACCGTGGCCGAAGCGGTCAAGATGCACGAGAGCACGATCAGCCGCGTAACCTCGAACAAGTATCTGCATTGCCTGCGCGGCACGTTCGAACTGAAGTATTTCTTCACCTCGGGCGTGGCGGGCACCGATGGCGAGGGGGTTTCGGCCGAGGCGGTCAAGGCGGCGATCCGCCAATTGATCGATGGGGAAGATCCCAAGGCGATCCTGTCGGACGATGCCCTGGTCGATCTGCTGAAAGCGCGTGGTTTCGATCTGGCGCGGCGCACCGTGGCCAAGTACCGCGAGGCGATCGGCCTGGGCAGTTCGGTGCAGCGCCGCCGGCAGAAGGCGCTGGCCGGGGTGCGTTGACCGCACCGGGCGGCGCGGGATAATGCGGCGCCGCACCGGTGCCTGGCCAAGCCTGGCTGCCCGGTTGCGGCATGAGGGAAGATGCGATGAACGAGACCGACCACAGTTCTGCCGCTGGCGGGCCCAAGCCCCCGCTGTGGCGTGGCGTGGCGGTGGGCGCGCTGACGGTGGCGGCGATCATCGGCGGCGGCATCGGCATCTACCGGCTTGAGCGGCCCGCCGAACTGGTCGAGGCCGCCGGCCAGCCCGAGCGGCCGGAGGTGACGCCGGTGGTGCTCGACAGCGGCGTGCCTGCGCCGCTGCCCGATGCCAGTGCGCCGGCGGCAGCGGCGTCTGATGCGGCGCCCGAGCCGGTGCCGAGCCCGGAACCATCGCCTGTGGTCGATGACACGATTGCGCGGATGGAACAGCGCCTGAAGGACGAGCCCGAGGACGTGCAGGGCTGGCGCATGCTGGGCTGGGCCTATTTCCAGAACGCCCGCTACAAGGATGCCGCGCGCGCGCTGCGCAAGGCCACCGCGCTCGATCCCGAGCATGCCGAAAGCTTCTCGTTCCTGGGCGAGGCGCTGGTCATGGCCTCGCGCCGCGAAGGGCAGATGCCGCGCGCCGCGCGAATCGCGTTCGACAAGGCCTTGGCGCTCGATCCCAAGAATGCCCGCGCCCGCTATTTCAAGGCGCTGTCGCTCGATCTCGCTGGCCAGCACCGCCGCGCCCTGCGCGCCTGGTTTGCGCAGTTGAGCGAGACGCCGCCCGATGCGCCCTATGCCAGCGATATCCGCAGCGTGATCCGCAGCGTGGGCAAGCGCCACCATATCGAGGTGGAAAAGCGCCTGGCGATTGCCGATGCCCAGGCCCGCCTGCCCAAGGTGGACAAGGACAAGGCGAAGGATAAGGCCAAGAACAAGGGTAAGGACGGGGGCAAGGATGCCGAGCGCCGCAAGGGCGCGCTGCCCGGGCCGGCCCATGCCGAGCTCAAGACCGCGTCGGGCGCGCAGACCGGCGGCGTCGACAGCGGCACGCGTGCGGCGATGGAGCGCGGCATGGTCGATGGCCTGGAAGCACGGCTGGCGCGCAACCCCGGCAACGTCGATGGCTGGATCCTGTTGATTCGCAGCCGCGTGCAGCAGGATCGGCGCGATGACGCGGCCAAGGCGCTGGCAAGGGGCCTTGCCGCGTTCAAGACCCAGCCGGCCAATGCGCAGAAGGTGCGCGATGCTGCCGCTCGGCTGGGAATCGCGGCTGATTGAGCTTTTTTCGCGCGAATCGGCCCGGATATCGCCGCTGATCCCGATGGCGATTGGAAAAAATCGTTAACCGTGTGGGCTTACGATTGGCTTGTGCAGGCCCTGCCGTTACCGCTTGGGGGAAGTGGCACGGTTAGGGTTTGCGCGAATGCGATGAAATCGGCGTTTGCCGCGATGATCTCTGGCAAATGCCTGCCGACACCGGACCTGTGCTTACGGTAAATTAACCTTTCATGTTCATAGGTCCTATGGTTAATGAAGGGCATGCGCCTCAACAGGGAGGCTGTGCCGGGGAATGGCAAGAAGGGGCTGATCCATGCGCGTGCTGCTGATCGAGGACGAGCCGGCAACGGCCAAGGCCATCGAATTGATGCTGACGGCCGAAGGATTCAATGTCTACTCCACCGACCTGGGGGAGGAAGGCCTCGATCTCGGCAAGCTGTATGATTACGATATCATCCTGCTCGACCTGAACCTGCCCGACATGCACGGGTACGATGTGCTGAAAAAGTTGCGCGTCGCCAAGGTGCAGACGCCGGTTCTGATCCTTTCGGGCATTTCCGAAATGGATTCCAAGGTCCGCTCGTTCGGCTTCGGCGCCGACGATTATGTGACCAAGCCTTTCCATCGCGAAGAACTGATCGCCCGCATCCATGCCGTGGTGCGCCGGTCCAAGGGCCATTCGCAGTCGGTCATCCGCACCGGCAAGCTTTCGGTCAATCTCGACGCCAAGACCGTGGAAGTGGACGCCGCGCGCGTGCACCTGACCGGCAAGGAATACGCGATGCTCGAGCTGCTCTCGCTGCGCAAGGGCACCACGCTTACCAAGGAAATGTTCCTCAACCATCTCTATGGCGGGATGGACGAGCCCGAACTCAAGATCATCGACGTGTTCATCTGCAAGCTGCGCAAGAAGCTGGCCCATGCCTGCGGCGGCGAGAACTACATCGAAACCGTGTGGGGCCGCGGCTATGTGCTGCGCGATCCTGACGACATGACGGCCATTGAAGCGGCCTGATCCTTCTTCCTCGCGAACAATCCCGAAGCGGCCCGTTCCCACGACGGGCCGTTTTCGTTTGGTGTTTCACGTGTAACATTGGGTGCGTGCCAGCGTGCCGGCAGTGGGCCAACGAGCAAGCGGGACCCCGGATCAAGTCCGGGGTGACGGTAAATTTCTAGGTTGCTTATAATGCTCGTCACCCCGGACTTGATCCGGGGTCCAGCTGTCCTGGTTGTGCAAGACGCGAGAGCACCTGCGAGTCGGCAATTCCGACATGCCCCCACTACTGCGATCTTTGGGTTTGAACGAATTTGATTCGCGCATAGGCGCAGAGGCGCAGAGATTTCGTTTATCTCTGCGCCTCTGCGCCTATGCGCGAAATATTCATCGTGTTCCAACACGCTGGGAAACAGCTGTCGTGCAAGATGGATGGGCCCTTACACAACTCTGGGTGAAGCGATCGCTGGCCCTCTGCACATGGCTTACCGGAACTTCTCCAGCAGCAGATACCAGCGCATGCCCAGCATCACCAGCGGGTTGCCCAGCCAGTCGCCCAGCGGCACGCGCACCGGCTTGAGGGCGGCGAAGATGTCGAAGCGTTCCATCGTGCCGGCGATGGCCTCGGCCATGACTTCGGCGACGACGTGGCTGGTTGCGACGCCGTGCCCGGAATAGCCTTGCGCATACCACACGTTGCTGGCCAGCTTGCCCAGTTGGGGCGCGCGGTTGATGACGATGCCCATGGCGCAGGACCAGGCGTGCTCGATCTTCACGCCCGCCAGGCGGGGGAAGGTGGCCTCGATCGCTGGGCGCAGTTCGTCGGCGAAAGAGCGTGATTCGCGGCCCGAATAGTTGGCGCCGCCGCCAAACAGCAGGCGCCCATCGGCGGTGAGGCGATAGTAATCGAGCACGAAGCGGCAATCATAGACCGCCAGGTCATGCGGGTTGATCGCCCGCGCGGCTTCGCCCAGCGGCTCGGTCGCAACGATGCCGCCCACCGCCGGAAAGATAAGGCCGCCCAGGCGCTGGCGTTCCAGCTTGTGATAGACATCGCCCGCGATCATCACTTGGCTGGCGGTGACACTGCCCTGGGCGGTCACCACGCGCGGGCGCGGCCCGTGGGCGATATCGAGCACGGGGGAGCCTTCGAACAGGCGCACGCCAAGCTGCGCGGCGGCCTTGGCCTCTCCCAGGCACAGCTTGAGCGGGTGCAGGTGCATGTTGCGGCTGTTGAGCAGGCCGCCGCAATAGAGCGGGCTTTCCAGGTGATCGCGCATGCCGGCCGCATCGAGCAGCACGACATCATCGCCCATGCCGCGCGCGCAGGCCTGGGCAAAGGTCTCTTCCAGTTCGGCCATGTGCGAGGGCTTCATCGCGGCGTGGATGTGCCCGTGCTTGAGGTCACAGGCGATGCCATAGCGGGCGACGCGGGCGGCGATCACGTCTTGCCCGTGCCAGCGCAGCCACCAGATGAAGTCGTCCAGCTCTGCCCCCAGGGGGCGTTTCCACTGCTTGCGCAGTTCGCCTTCGCCCGAAAGACTGCCGGTTACTTGGCCGCCGTTGCGCCCGCTTTGGCCCCAGCCGATGCGGTTGGCTTCCACCAGGATGACCGAGAGGCCCCGCTCGGCCAGTTCCAGCGCGGTATTGACGCCGGTAAAGCCGCCGCCGATCACCACGACATCGGCACTGTGATCACCCTGGAGCACGGGCCAGGCAGTGTCATCGCCCAGGCTGGCGGAATAGTAGGTGCGGGGGCGGTCGATCAGCGGTGCGGTGGCCATGGCCGATCATTGCCAAGATGGATCACAGATCAAGCGAAACCGTGCGGTATGTGCGCCGGGCATTGACCGCAACGCGCGCCCCTGCCATCGGCTGCGCCCCATGACGGCATACAAATCCGGCGACCCGACCACGCTCAACCGCCTATATGGCCGCGCCAAGGGCAAACCCCTGCGCCAGGGCCAGCAGGCATTGGTCGATACCCTGCTGCCCCGCATCGCGGTGCCGGCGGAAGGCCCGGTAACGGCCCAGGCGCTGTTCGGGCAGGATTGCCCGCTGCATTTCGAGATCGGCTTTGGCGGCGGAGAGCACATGGCCTATCGCGCCAACCTGCTGCCCGATCATGGCTTTATCGGCGCCGAACCGTTCCTGAATGGCGTGGCCCAGGCGCTGACCCACGTGGATGGCGACAATGGCGCCCATCCGCCGCTGGGCAATGTGCGCATCCACCACGGTGATGCGCTGGAAGTGCTGGAACGCGTGCCCGATGGCACGCTGTCGTTCCTTTATCTGCTGCATCCCGATCCCTGGCCCAAGGCGCGCCACGCCAAGCGGCGCATGATGAACGATGGCCCGGTCGATCTGTTCGCGCGCAAGCTCAAGCCGGGCGGCGAATTCCGCTTCGGCACCGACCATCCGATCTATCTGCGCCACGCGCTGATGGTGATGCGCCGCCACACCGACCAGTTTCAATGGCTGGCGCAGGGCCCGCAGGATTTCCAGCAGCGCCCGGGCGGCTGGCCCGAAACCCGCTATGCCGCCAAGGCCCGCGCCCAAGGCCATGAAATCTGGTACTTCCGCTATCGCCGTAGCTGAGGACCGGCGGGCCTGCGCGCCTTGGTGCAGTTTGCCATAACCGGCGGGCGGGGCCCGTGCGCATGGGGTGATTAATGGCGCGCTAACTATCGAGGCGTAGCGTTTGCTGTAGCGGCGGGCCAGGGTGCGAACGGCACGGACCGCCGGATCGGAGCGCGCCATGTCTCACCACCAGACTGCCACCCAGCTGCTCAACGAACTGCGCGAATTTGCCAGTTTTCCGGCCGCGACCCAGCGCTATATCCGGCGCAGCCTGGATATCGGGCTGGGCCGGCGCGATGCGTTCCAGATCTGGGCGCGCACGGCGGCCGAGACTGCGGCGATCCGCACGCAATACGTGGTCTATCAGGATCTCAAGCTGCTGCGCACGATGCTGCCCGAAGGCCCGGCGGCCGATGGCATCGAGCGGTTCATGGGGGCGCTGATCCGCCTGAGCGCATTCGATCTGGGCCAGGACCGGCTCGACGGATTTTCCGCCTATCGCTTTCTCTACGAGCGCCTGCTCGGCGCTGAGGTGCGGCCCTGGCTGCCGGCGGCATTTTGCGGCGCGGCCGCCCTGCCGCAGATCCGCCCGCTGCGGCGCAAGGATCTGCTGCAATCGATCAGCGAGGCAGCGGCCACGGCACCGGGTTGGTCCACCCGCGCGCCGACGTTCTATCCCGATTTCGTGCCGCTGGAAGAAGCGGCCTGAGCCACGGTCCGCGCGCGCTGCCCACTGGTGGCGGCAGTGCCGGCCGAGGCCAGCACGATCAGGCCGATCGCCAGCCATTGATCGGGGGTGAGCCTTTCGCCCAGCAAGGCCCAGCCGGTGAGCGCGGCAACCGCCGGCGCGGCACTGAGCAGCATGCCAAAGACGCCCGCGGGCAGGCGGCGCATCGCCTCTATCTCCAGCCCATAGGGCAGCGCGCTCGACAAGATGGCGATGGCCAGGCCCATGGCCAGGACATGGGGCATGAGCAGCGCCGGGCCGCCGCTCATCACCGCCAGCACCGGCACGACGACGATGGCGGCCACGGCCATGCCCCAGGCCACCGCATCGCTGCCCCGGGCCGCGCCCACGCGCCGCCCGGGGACGATATAGCTGGCCCAGCACACCGCCGCGCCGCCCGCCAGCAGCAGTCCGCGCGGGTCAAGCGCCTGGCCGGGGTGCCAGGGCAGCAGCAGCGCCAGGCCGCCCACCGCGCAGGCCAGCCACAGAAAATCGAGCGGGCGGCGTGAGGCGGCCAGCACGATGGCGAGCGGCCCCATGACCTCTACCCCCACGGCAATGCCGATCGGGATATGCGAAAACGCCTGATAGATCAGCACGTTCATGATCCCCAGGATCGCGCCATAGCCAGCCAGGCCCGCCCACAGCGCGCGCGGCACCGGGCGCCGCCACGGCCGCCGCCAGGCCAGCAGCACCAAGGCCGCCAGCGCCACGCGCAGCAGCGTGGTGCCGCCTGCGCCGACCAGAGGAAACAGCTGCTTGGCAAAGCCGGCGCCGAGATTGCCCGAAACCTGCGCGGCCAGGGTGGCACAGGCGCCGACCAGGGTGGCGCGGGAAGCGGGGCGAGACATCGGCTGTCCTTAGCGCATGGATGCTGCGCCGCCAGCCTTATCCCTTGTAAAGCGCGTCCATCCGCGAGCCATAGCGTTCGCGAATCTTGTGGCGGCGGATCTTGAGCGAGGGGGTAAGCTCCTCGTTGGCGATGGCAAAGGGTTCGTCGGCCAGGGTAAACTGGCGCACCTTTTCGATCACCGACAGGTCACGGTTCACCCGGTCCACCGCGTCGCGCACGGCGCTGCGGAAGGCGGGAAGATCGGCCAGCCGCGCCAGATCGTGGGGGGCATCGTTTTCCACCGACCACTGCATCGCCCATTCGGCATCGGGCACGATCAGGCCCACGACATAGGGGCGCTTGTCGCCCGACACCATCGCCTGGGCGATTTCGGGCTGCAGGGTGAGCATGCCTTCGATCTTTTGCGGAGAGACATTGTCGCCCTTGTCGTTGACGATCATGTCCTTCTTGCGATCGGTGATCTTGATGCGGCCCTGGCCATCGATATGGCCGATATCGCCGGTGTGCAGCCAGCCATCCTGGATGGCGCGGGCGGTTTCGGCATCGTTGTGCCAATAGCCGTGCATCACCAGTTCGCCGCGCACCAGGATTTCCCCATCGGGCGCAATCGTCACTTCCACGCCTGAAAGCGGCGGGCCGACGGTGTCCATGCGAATGCCGGCGGCGGGGCGGTTGCAGGCGATCACCGGGCCGGCCTCGGTCTGGCCATAGCCTTGCAGCATGGTCAGCCCCATCGCGTCAAAGAACAGCCCGACTTCGGGATTGAGCGGCGCGCCGCCCGAAACCAGCGCCTTGATCCGCCCGCCGAAGCGCGCGCGGACCTTGGGGCGCAGGGTGCGTTCGATCAGCAGGTTGAGCGGCCGATCGATCAGCCGCAGATGCCCGGTCTCTTCCCGGTGGGCGGCGATCGCCAAGGCACGGTCCATCAGCCATGCTGCCACGCGGCCCTGCTTTTCGATCTGCTTGATGATGCGGGCGCGCAGCACTTCGAACAGGCGCGGCACCACCACCATGATCGTGGGGCGCACTTCCTCGATGTTGCTGGCCAGCTTTTCCAGGCTTTCGGCGTAGGCAATCCGCGCGCCCACGCCGATCGGCAGCCACTGCCCGCCGGTGTGTTCATAGGCGTGGCTCAAGGGCAGGAACGAGAGGAACTGGTCATCGCCCAGATGGAAATCCTCGGCCAGGATCTGGGCCGCGCCGGCCACGTTGGCAAGGATCGCACCATGGTGCTGGCGCACCCCGCGCGGGGCGCCGCCGGTGCCGCTGGTATAGATGATGCAGGCCAGATCCTCGCGCCGGATCGCGGCGACCCGCTGGCTCACGGCCGCACGGGCGGCGGTGGCATCGCCCTGCAGCAGCACTTCCCAATCGTGGAAATGCAGCGTGCCCGATTGCTGCTGGCGCAGCGGTTCGATGCCGATTACATGCTCGGCACAAGGCGCGTTGAGCGCGGCGGCAAGCAGCGGCTGGGCCAGCTTGGTATTGGACACGATGATCGCGCGCGCCCCGGAATTTTCCAGGATATGCAGGTGATCGCGCGCGGTATTGGTGGTGTAGGTGGGCACGGTGACGAGGCCGGCGGCCATGATCGCGATATCGGCGATGCACCATTCCGGGCGGTTTTCCGATACCAGCATGACCCGGTCACCGGGATTGAGGCCCAATCCGCGCAGCGCCTGGGCCAAGAGGCAGACCTGATCGGCCACGGTGCGCCACGATTGCGCCACCCAGGCGCCCTGGCGCTTGGCCGAGAGGAAAGGCGCATCGCCATGCTGCGCCGCGCGGGCCAGAAACAGGCTGACCAGGTTCGGCATCTCGGCAAGCTGTGCCACTTGCACGGCGGCTTGGTTTTCACCCACGGACACGCACACTCTCCCTGCTGGCCCGCATTCGGGCCAGTTCCCAAAACGGATAGCTAGGCCGGGCGTTCCGTTACGGCAAGCGGGGTTTGCGGGCAGTCACCCGGCTGCCACGGGGCAGCCGGGATGGCACGTCGGCTTGGGATTGGGACCCGTTACTGGGCGATGGCGGCGCCTTCGCTGCGCGGATCGGCCGCGCCCTGCCAGCGATCGCCCACGCGTTCGATCGCGTTGGCCTTGAGCGGCATCTTGCACGCCTGGGCCTGGGCATGGCCCATGGCGATCAGCGTGGGGATCATCGCCTCTAGGCGGCTGCCCTGTTCGACGCAGACGCGGTCACCGGGCGCGAACAGCACGGGCAGTGCCAAGGCCTGCTGCGCGGTAAGATGCCAATCGAGCACGCCGATCAGGGCGCGGATCACCTGCGCGGGGATCGTGGCGCCACCGGCCGCGCCCACCACCAGGCGGATCTGGCCATCGGGGCCGAACACCACCGTGGGTGACATCGAACTGCGCGGCCGCTTGCCGCCTTCCACCCGGTTGGCAGTCAACTGCCCGTCGCGCAACGGATCAAGGTTGAAATCGGTGAGCTCGTTGTTGAGGAAATAGCCGCCGGCCATCAGCCCCGAACCAAACGCGCTTTCCACCGTGGAGGTATAGCTGGCGGCATTGCCCCAGCGATCGACCGCGACGAAATGCGAGGTGCCGAATTCGGGCTGCGGCCGCGCCGGAGCAAGCTGGGCGGTAACCCCGGCGGGAACGCCGGCGGAAACGTGGGGCAGCGCGGTCTGGGCTGAAATCAGCTGCGCGCGCTGCGCCAGGTAGGCCGGATCGACCAGGCCCGCCACCGGCACTTTGACGAAATCGGGATCAGCGAGGTACTGGTCACGATCGGCATAGGCAAGGCGCTCGCTTTCGGCCAGCAGGTGCCAGGCCACCGGGCTGTCTGGCCCGAGCGCGGAAAGATCGAAGCGTTCGAGCTGGCCCAGCGTGGCGAGCACCGTGGTGGCACCCGACGAGGGCGGCCCCATCGAGCAGATGCGGTATTGGCGATAGCGGCCGCAGACCGCCGGGCGCGGCACGGCCTTGAACGCGGCAAGGTCTGCCGTGGTCATCGGTGCCGGGTTGACCGGGGCCGTGCCCACCTTGGTGGCGATCGCCTGGGCATTGGCGCCGGAATAGAACCAGTCGGCACCATGAAGCGCCACCGCCTCGAGCGTATCGGCCAGCGCGGGGTTGCGCACCACCGTGCCCACCGGCAGCGGCTGGCCATCTGCGCCATAGAACAGCGCCTTGCCGGCCGGATCGAGGCCGGCGATATCGGGATTGTCGGCCAGGGCATGATAGAGGCGCGGGGTAATGGCAAAGCCATCGCGCGCAAGGCGGATCGCCGGGGCGAACAGCATGCGCCAGGCGAGCTTGCCATGTTCGGCATGGGCGAGCGCGGCCAGGCGCAGCGAGCCGGGCACGCCCACGCTGCGCCCGCCGGGGCGCGCCTGGGGGAAGGCCATGGCCTGGCCATCCTTGAAGAACCACTGCGGCGTGGCGGCGGCAGGCGCTTTTTCCCGCCCGTCGACCGTATCGACCTGGCCGGCCGCATCGGCCATGACCAGGAAGCCACCCCCACCGATGCCCGAGCTTTGCGGTTCCACCACGGTCAGCGCCAGCATCACGGCGAGCGCGGCGTCGGTGGCCGACCCGCCCTGGCGCAGCATCTGCGCGCCGGCATCGGCCGCGCGCGGATCGGCGGCAGAGACCAGGCCCTGGCGGCCGACATCGGCCCCGTCGGTGCGGCCCGGTGTCAGGGCCTGGGCCGGCGCCGGGCTGGTGCCGGCTGCGGGCGGATTGCCCGGCATGGTCTGGCAGGCAGACAGGGCCAGGGTGGACAGAACCGCCAGCGAGGCGGTGGCAAGCGAGGGGAAGCGGCGCAAGTTCATGGCAGCAATGGCTATTGCGTCCCGACCGCCTCTGCAATGCTTGTCATGCCTTCGGCGCGCACACGGCGGGCGAGGCCAGCGATAATGTGCTGCGCCAACCTGGGGCCGTGATAGACCATGCCGCTGTAGATCTGGATCAGGCTGGCCCCGGCACGGATGCGCTGCCAGGCATCTTCGGCACTGGCGATGCCGCCCACGCCGATCAGCGGGATGGCCCCACCGGTGGCGCTGCGGAACGCACGCAGCATTTCCAGCGCCAAGGGGGCGAGCGGCTTGCCCGACAGGCCGCCGGTTTCGCCGGCATGGGCCGAACGCAGGCTGGCCGGGCGGGTGATCGTGGTGTTGCTCACGATCAGGGCATCGAGCCGCTTGTTCATCGCGATGCGGCAGATCGCATCGATATCCGACCGTTGCAGATCAGGCGCGAGCTTGAGGAAGATCGGCGTCTTGTGCGGGGCGCGCGCGGCAATCACCGCATCGAGCAGATCGCCCAGCGCGCTTTCATCCTGCAATGCGCGCAGGCCCGGCGTGTTGGGCGAACTGATATTGACCGTGAGATAGGTGGCCAGCGGCGCCATGATCCGCGTCATTTCCGCGTAATCGGCCACGCGATCGACCGAGTCCTTGTTGGCCCCGATATTGGCGCCGAGGATGCCGGGCTTGCCCAGGCGCTGGGTCAGGCGCCGGCTGACCACTTCGGCGCCATCGTTGTTGAAGCCCATGCGGTTGATCACCGCCTCGTCCTCTACCAGGCGGAACAGGCGCGGCCGCGGATTGCCCGCCTGTGGGCGCGGCGTGACCGTGCCGATTTCGACGAAGCCGAAATCCAGGCCGAACAGCGCATCGGGCACCTGGGCATTCTTGTCGAAGCCCGGAGCCAGGCCCACCGGATTGGGAAAAACGATCCCTGCCACGCGCTGCGCCAGGGCAGGCTCGGGCGCGGCGCGACCGCCGGCCGGCGCCATGGCCAGCATGCGCAGCGTCAGCGTGTGGGCGGTTTCTGCCGGCAAGCGAAAAAGCAAAGGGCGTGCAAGACGATAAAGCATTAACGAGCCATGCGTTGGGTGCGGTCGGGGAAGGGAAACCCTATTGCGGGCCGGGCGCGCGCCGCCAAGCGCCAAAACACGCCCGGCGTGCATTCGTGTCGCAGCGCGGGGCGAAAACTTTTCCGCTGTGGCGCGGATGCCACCGATTTTGTCGAATCCATACAATCAGGGAATCGACCTATCGCTTAGGTCCGCTTTGCGACCCGAAGGGCTCGGTGCAGTGATGTATCGGGTTCTCCACTTTACGGCGGCTTGGGCCCTGGCCCCAGCCGCCGTTTTTTCATCCATTATCGAAGTATCGCTTTGTATTGCTTGACATGACAGTGGCTTGGATGGTCGCTGGCAACAATGGGGCAATACAAAAGATCACACTATCGGCAGCCGTTCCGGGTGCAGCGATGAACGATGCCACCGCCCCGCGGCGCCCGGCGGGTATCGGCCTGGCGCTCGATCGCTGGCCCGCGCCGCTTGCCCTGGCGCCCTATGTCGGCAGCTTTTTCCAGATTTGCGGCACGGACGCGCTGCACGAGGATATGCTGCCGGCCGGCCCGGCCATGCTGGCGATATTCCTGCGTGGGGAAGGGCTGCTGCGCCTGCCCGGTGGCCTGGCCGATGCCAGCGCGCCGGCCAGCCTGATCACGCCGCTGCGCGCCGCCGCGCGGATCGAGATTGCCGGGCCTTGGCACGTATTCGGCGCGCTGCTCTCGCCACTGGGTTGGGCCGCACTGACCGGTGGTCTTTCCGCCTCGGAACAGGGCAACCGGCTGCGCGATGCGGGCGAACTGCTGGGCGGCGGCGTGCGGCGCCTGGCGGCAGAACTGATCCAGGGGCATGGCGTGCGGCCATTCACCCTGGCCGAACTGGTGGCGCGCACCGCGTCGGTGCTGCAGGCGCGGCTGCATGCCCTGTCTGACGCGCACGTGCGCCTGGTGGACGAAGTGCAGGTCTGGCTGGGCCGCGCGATGTCACCGGTGGTGGACGATCTCTATCGCGATGCGTGCTATTCCCCGCGCCAGTTGCAGCGCCTGGTCGATCGCTATTTCGGCCTTCCGCCCAAGCAGTTGGCGCGGCAGCATCGCGCCTTGCGCGCCGCTGCGCTGCTGGCCGATCCCACCACCACGCCGCAGCAGGCGGCGAGCGTAGCCGATCATTTCTATGACCAGTCGCACATGATCCGCGAAGTGCGCCTGGTGACCGGGCGCACCCCGGCGCGGCTGGTCGAGCAGCGCTTGCCTCTGCTCGATGCCATGCTGGGCCTGCATGGGCCAGCGATACGGCGGATCGGCGCGCTGGCCGGGGCTGCAGCACCCACCATCCCGCTGCCCGCCGCCCCGGCGGGCTACGGCCCGCAGGGGTGATGCGGCCCACAGGGTGATGCGGACCACAGAGGCTGGCGCGATCAGCCGGCCAGCGTGTGCGCGCCGATATCGGCCACGGTGCGTGCGCCCGTCAGCGCCATGGTCACGCGCATGTCGCGCGCGATGAGATCGAGCAACTGGCCCACGCCCGCGCCGCCGCGTGCCGCCAGGGCATAGATGAACGCGCGGCCCAGCATCACCGCATCGGCGCCGCTGGCCAGCATGCGCACCACGTCAAGCCCGGTGCGCACGCCCGAATCCGCCAGGATGCGCAGATCGCCCTGCACCGCATCGGCAATGCGCGGCAGCGCCGCGACGGACGACAGCGTGCCATCGAGCTGGCGCCCGCCATGGTTGGACACGACCAGGCCATCGGCGCCAAAGCGCACCGCATCGCGCGCGTCTTCGGGTTCGAGAATGCCCTTGACCACCATCGGCCCGTCCCAGAAGGCGCGAATCCATTCCAGATCCTTCCAGCCGATGCCGGGATCGAAATTGTTGCCCAGCCAGCCGATGTAATCGCCCAGCGCCATGGGCTTGCCCATATAGGCCGAGACATTGCCGAGGTCGTGCGGCTTGCCGCGCAGGCCCACGTCCCAGGCCCAGGCGGGGTGGGTCATCGCCTGGATCATCCGCCGCAGCCCGGCATTGGGGCCCGACATGCCCGAATGCGCATCGCGATAGCGCGAGCCGGGCAGCGGCATGTCGACCGTGAATACCAGGGTCTTGATGCCGGCGGCCTTGGCGCGTTCCAGCACATTGCGCATGAAGCCGCGATCCTTGAGCACGTAGAGCTGGAACCAGATCGGGCGCGGGCACTGCGCCTGCACTTCTTCGAGCGGGCAGACCGACACGGTGGAAAGCGTGAAGGGCACGCCATGGGCAGCCGCAGCGCGCGCGGCCTGCACTTCACCGCGGCGGGCATACATCCCGGTCAGCCCAACCGGCGCGAGCACGACCGGCAGGGCCATGTCTTCGCCAAACAGGGCGGTGGCGGTGGACAGCCCGCCCACGTCGCGCAGCACGTTCTGGCGGATGCTCAGCGCCTGGAGATCGGCCTCGTTCCGCCGCAGCGTGGTTTCCGCACCCGATCCGCCGTCGATATAGTGAAACAGAAACGGCGGCAGGCGCCGCGCGGCCGCGCCACGGAAATCGGTGGGTGCGGAAATGATCATCTGCCTTGCTTCCTGCTGTGCCGTGTGCGGCGCGGCCGTTGCGGTCGGGCCGTTCCTGGCGGCAGGCCCTATCACGGCAGCGCCGCGATGGGGAGGGGGAGAACCCGTGGTGATGATCGATTATGATTGCATGCAATCAAAAAGGGGCGCCGCTAAGCGCCCCTTTCCGAAACCACCCGCGCAGCCAAGATCAAAGTTGGAAATCAGTGGCTTGCAGGTTGATCACGCCATCCAGCCGGATCCAGAAATCCGACAGGCCATCGCCATTGGTATCACCCTGGACATAGGTGTTGCCGGCCGTCTGGATATAGCGCAACTCGCCTGCCACATGATGGAACGCGCTGGTGCCGATCCAGGCAAAGGCATCATCGCCCACGGTATGGGTATTGGCGTCTACCCCGATCAACGAGATCAGGTCTTTCGATCCGCGCGAAAAATCGGTGATGCGGTCGGCAGTGGCGGCGGTGTTGCCGCCGAAATCGCCATCGCGGAAGATGAACTTGTCTGCCCCCGCGCCGCCAGTCAGCACATCGCGCCCGGCGCCGCCGATCAGGCGATCGTTGCCCGCGCCGCCATCCAGCGTGTTGCGCCCGGCGTTGCCGGTGATGACATTGGCGCCGCTGTTGCCGGTCACCACCAGGTTCTTGGTGCCGGTCAGCGTCACATTGTCGACATCGGCGCCCATGGTGAAGCTGTGGTTTGAGGCTACCGTCACCACGTCGGACAGGGCAAAGCTGATTCCGCCCAGGGCTTCATACTTGCTGGCGTTGATGGTGATGCCGGTGGTGGCATCGATCGCGGTGATGCCCGATCCGGCCAGCCCGGCCAGGGTATCCGCACTGAGCGCGGCGATCGCGGCGCCGGTGTCGACCAGCATGATCGGCCCGCTGCCGACGAGCTGGATATTGCCGAGTTGCCCCGCCTGGGCCGCGGTAAGGCTGAAGCCGCCGCCCGAGACTTCCACGCTGTCGACCCCGTTGGCATCCATGGCGGCGAACACGGCCGGCGAGAGCGTGGCGAGATCGGCGGCGCTGGCCGTGATCGTCACGTCATCGGCCGCGGCAAGGTGCATCGTGCCCAGCGCCGTAAACTGGGCCAGCGACAGCACCAGCGCATCGTCGCTGGCATCGATCGCGGTAAAGCCGCGCCCGGCAAGCCAGCCGAGATCATAGGGCGACAGGTTGGCCAGCGTCGCCCCGCTTTCGGCGAGGACCACGTTGCCGCCGGCAAAGGTGTAGTCGCTGTAGCGGCCAAGATCCGCCAGGCCGAGGGTGAGCGTGCCCTGGGTTACGGCGATGGCATCGATGCCATGCTGGCCCAGGATCGCGCGCGTTTCGTTGTCGAGCGCGAAGGCCTGCTGGGCGGTGAGATCGACCACGGCGAGGTCTTCCCCCGAAACATACATGCCGCCCATGGCGCTCACTTGCGCCAGCGAGAGATGCACGCTGCCGTCGGTGGCATCGATCACGCCAACCCCGCGCGCCGCCAATGCGGCAAGGCCATCGGCCGACAGTGCGGCGATATGCGCGCCGGTATCGACCAGGCTGCGGCCATCGTAGCCAGCAAGGTCCATTGACCCGAGCGCAGCATACTGCGCCACCGACAGGGCCAGTGGGCCGTTGACCTGGATGATGTCCACCCCTTGCGCGGCCAGGGCCACCAGGTCTTGCGGCGCCTGTGCGGCCAGGGCGCTGCCGCTGACCATGAGGCGCACGGTGACATCGGGATCGATCGCCAGGCCGCCCTGCGCCAGATGGTGCAGCGTGGCGAGATCAACATAGAGCGGCTCGCCCAGCGTGCCCACCATGTCGACCCCGGCGTCCACCAGCGCGGCGATGTCCTGGGCGCTGAGCGTGGCCAGGCTATCGCCGTTGAACCACAGCCTGACAGTGTCTGCACCCGTCAATGCCACGGTGCCCAGCGCCAGGAACTGGCCATAGGATAGGGTGATCTGATCGTCGCTGGCATCGATTTGGGTCACCCCGCTATCGGCAAAGGTGGCCAGCGTTTCTTCGCCCAGGTTGGCAATCGCCGTGCTGCTGTCGCGCACCACCACCGCGTCGCCATGGGCAAAGCCGATGCCGTCCTGCACCAGGCGCGACCAGCCATCGACGCCCACGGTGATCGCGCCATCGGTGGCGTGGATCGTGGTGACGCCGCGCGCTGCCAGGTCATCGATCTGGGTGCGCGTCAGGGCGGCGAGGGTTGCCGCGCTATCGGCCAGGGTCAGCACGTCGTCCGGCGCAATGCCGAGCGGGGCGATGGCGTGGAATTGCGCCAGCGACAGCGCCAGCACGTTGTCGGTGGCATCGATCCGATCGAACCCGGCATCGACCAAGGCCGCCAGCGCCTGGGGCGAGAGGGCCGCCAGCGCGCTGCCGCTATCGGTGATCGTGGCGGTGCTTGCAGGGTCGATCGCCATGCCGGCGATCGCCTGGGCCTGGCTGACCGTCACGGCAAAGCCATGGCCGGTGGCGGCAATGGCGGTAACCCCGGCGGCGCGCAGGGCGGCAATATCCTCCACCGCCAGCGTGGCGAGATGCGCCCCGCTATCGACCAGGGTGGCCGGCAGGCCGGGGGCAAAGACCATGCTGCCCAGCGCCAGGGCCTGTGCCACGGTCAACGCCGCACTGGCTTCGGGCGTGCGCAGGATATCGATGCCCTGGCTGGCAAGGTTGGCCAGCTGCGCGGGCGTCAGGGCCGAAAGCTGCCCTGCCGCGATGGCCAGCGTGACGCTGTCGCCCTGGGTCAGCGTGGCCGTGCCCAGCGCATCGAGCTGCGCCGTGGTCAGCACCAGGGCATCGTTGGTGGCATCGATCCGGTCCACCCCGGCGGCGACGAGCCCGGCCAGCGCCGTGGCCGAGAGATTGGCCAGTGCATCGCCGGTATCGGCGAGGATCACCGTATCGCCATCGACAAAGGACAGGCTGCCCAGCGCCAGCGCCTGCGCCACACTCAGCGTCAGCGGGCCATCGGTTACATGAACCCGGTCAACGCCGGTGCTCGCGATCCACGACAGGCTATCGGGGCTGAGCGCGGCCAGCGCGGCGGCGTTTTCGGCCAGGATCACCGGCTGGTAGCCCGTGACGGCGATCTCGGCCAGATGCACGGCCTGAACCTGCGCAAAATCGAGTGTGAACGCGCCGCTGCCAGCACGGAGCACGACGACGCCCGTGGCAGCGAGCACTTCGATCGCGCTGGGCGACAGCGTGGCAAGCTGGTCTGCGCTGTCTTCAACCACGATCCCGCCCGAGGCCGTGGGGTAGGCCGACAGGGCAAGCGCCTGCGCCACGCTCAACGTCGGCATGGCCGTGCCCAGGTCGATCGCATCGATGCCATGGTCAGCCAATGCGGCAATCTGCGTGGCAGAAAGGCTTTCCAGCGCGGACCCGGCAAGCGCCAGCGTCACCGTGGCAGACGGCGCCATGACCATGCTGCCCAGCGCATCGAACTGTGCCTCGGTCAGCGTCAGCGCGCCGCCGGTGCTGGCCAGGATATCGACGTGCATGCTGGCGAGGTGGGCAATGGCGGCGGCATCGAGCGTCGCCAGCACGGCGGGGCTGAGCGTCAGTGTCACGCTGTCGTTCGCCGTCAGCGCCACGGTGCCATCGATCGCCAGGAACTGGTCATAGCTGAGCGTCAGCGTGTTGTCGGTGGCGTCGATCTGCCGCACCCCGGCATTGCCCGCCTGGACCAGGTAGGCCGGATCGAGCGCGGCGAGCGCCGCGCCCGTATCGGCCAGGACTACGCTGCCGGTGTCCAGATCCACGCCATGGAGCGCATCGAACTGCGCGAGCGACAAGGTGACGGCGCCCGGATCGGTTGCGGCGATATAGGCAACGCCCAGGTCCTGCAGCCGGGCAATGTCTGCCAGCGAGAGGCTGGACAATGCCGTGGCGCTGTCTTCCAGCACGATCTGGTCACCCGGCGTGAACGCAAGCGGCGCCAGCGCGCGGAACGTGCCGAGGCCAAGCACGATCAGGTCATTGCTGGCATCGATCGCATCGACGCCTTGCGCCACCAGGGCGGCAACCCCGGCGCTGTCGAGCATGGCAAGATCGGCGCCGCTGTCGACCAGGACCAGCGTGGCGGCCGGATCGACCGTGACCTGGCCCAGCGCCGCCAGTTGGACCGGCGAAAACGCCAGGACGTGATCGGTCACGGCGATCGTGTCGATGCCGTGGCCGGCGAGCGCGCCCAGCGCCGTGGCATCCAGCGCGGCCAGTGCCGCGCCAGTGCCTGCCAGGGTCACGCTGTCACCCGCTGCCAGCACGACCTGGCCCAGCGCGGCGAGCTGATCGATCGTGACGGTAAGCGTGCCCGTGGCCGATGCCAGGGTATCGATGCCCCAGCCGGCCAGGTCAGCCAGCGTCGGCAGGCTGGTATCGTCCAGTTCGGCCTGCGTGGTCACCAGCGTGGCGCTGGTGGCCGTGGCGATGTGTCCGCCATCGAGCGCGTTGAACTGCGCCCAGGTCCATTCCAGCGTCCCTTGCGTGGCGCTGACCACACTGACGCCATGGCCGGCGGCCTGCGCGATCTGGGCGGGAGAGAGCGCGTTGAGCACGCTGGCGCCGTCGGCCAGGGTAAAGCCATGCTGCGTGGCAAAGGTCAGCCCCGCCGCAGCATCAAGCCGCGCCAAGTCGAGCACCAGGGCATCGTCACTGACCATGACGGTGACGCCGCCCTTGGCCGAAAGCGTGGCGAGCTGCGCCGCGGTGAGGGCAGAAAGCGCTGCGCCGCTGTCTTCGATCGTCAGCGCTTCGTTGGCGGCCAGGCCGATCCCGGCCATGGCCATGGCGCTGGTGGCATCGAGCGTGAAATGCCCTTCGACGCTGCCGACCGTGGTGGCGCCGAGCGCAGCGAGCGTGGCCCATTGCGTGGGGCTCAACCCTTCCAGCGTGCTTTGCGCATCGTGCACGATCAGCGCGCTGTCCGCCGCCACCACGGCGCCAGCGAGCGCCAGCGATTGCGCCGCATCGAGCTGCACCGTGCCGTCGCTGACGGCGATGCGATCGACGCCCAAAGCCACCAGATCGGCCAGGGCCGTGGCCGAAAGGCCGGCAAGCGTTGCGCTGCTATCGCGCAGCGTCACGGTGTCGGGGGCGGCCAGCGCCAGCCCGCCCAGCGCCTGCGCCTGGGCCACGCTCAGGGTCAGGGCATGGTCGGTCGTGGCCAGGGCATCCACCCCGGCGGCGGCGAGGGCGGCAAAGTCCTGCGCGGTCAATGCGGCAAAGTCCCCGCCGGTGGCGAGCACGGTGACCATATCGGCGCCGGTCAGCGCCAGGTTGCCCAGCCCCTGGACCTGGGCCAGCGACAGGGTGAGCAGGTCATCGCTGGCGTCGATCGCGGTGAACCCGCGCATGCCCAGGTCGGCCAGGTCGGCTAGCGACAGCGCGGCGATATGCGCGCCGGTATCGGCCAGCGTCAGCGTGTCGCTGCCCGACAGGGTCGCCCCGGCGAGCGCCTGGGCCTGCGCCACGGTGAGTGCGAGGATGTCATCACTGGCATCGATCGTGTCGATGCCGGCGGTGACCAGCGCCGCCAGGGCCGTTGCCGAAAGCGCGGCGATGCTGGCGCCGCTGTCTGCCAGCGTCACGCTGTCGGCCGGGGTCAGCGCGATGGTGCCAAGGGCCTGGGTCTGCGCGACGGACAGCGTGAGGCTGCCGCCGGTGGTGGCGATGCGGTCGATCCCGGCAGTGGCGAGGGCCGCGATGTCGGCGGCCGAAAGCGCTGCGATATGCGCGCCGCTGTCGGCCAGCACGATGGTATCTTCGTCTTGCAGCGCCACAGCGCCGAGTGCCTGGGCCTGCGCCACGCTCAGCGCCAGGGTGCCGTCGGTGGGGTGGATCGTGTCGATCCCGCGTGCCGCCAGGCTGGCGATCGTCGCGGCGGATAGCGCGGCAAGATTCGCGCCGGTATCGGCCAGGGTGACGCTGTCAGCCTGGGTCAGGGCAATGGTATCGAGCGCGTCGAGCTGCGCCACGGTCAGCGCCAGGGCATTGTCGGTGGCATCGATGCGGTCGATGCCGAGCTGCGCCAGGTCGCCGATCGTGCCGGCCGCCAGCGTAGACAGCGTGGCGCCGGTATCGGCCAGGGTGATCACGTCCGCCCCGGTCAACGCGGCGCCGGCCTGGTCAACCGCCAGCACCTGGTCCACCTGCAGCGTCAGGACATCGTCGATGGCGTCGATCTGCGTCACGCCATGAAGATACAGGTCTTCCAGGCTCGTGCCGGCGAGTGCCGCGATCGCGGCGCCACTGTCGGCCAGAACCGCGCTGTGCCCGGTGAACCACAGGTTGCTGTCGACCACGGCCTGGCCCTGCGCCACGGAGAGCATCGGCTCGCCATCGCTGGGGCCGAGCAGATCGACGCCGGCCTGCGCCAGGGCAGCGATGGCAGTGGGTGACAGCGCCTCGATCTCGGCAGCAGTCGCCTCGGCGATCACGGTGTTGCCCGGCGTCAGCGCCATGGTGCCCAAGGCGCCGATCTGCGCGAGCGAAAGGGTGAGCGCCCCGTCGCTGGCATCGATCGCGTCGAACCCGGCGCTGGCCAGTTGCGCCAGTTCGACCGGGGTCAGCGCGGCCAGGTTGCTGCCGGTATCGGCCAGGGTGATATTGTCGCTGCCGGTCAGCGCCACGCTGCCCAGCGCCAGCGCCTGCTCTACCGTCAGGCGCAATGCGTTGTCGGTGGCGTCGATGCGGTCAACGCCGATGGCGCCCAGATTGGCGATGTCGGCGGCAGCGAGCGTGGCCAGGGCAGCGCCACTGTCGGCCAAGGTAATCACGTCGCCACTGGCCAGTTCCACCGTGCCCAGGCCCTGGACCTGCGCCACGGAAAGGGTGAGGGCATTGTCGGTCGCGTCGATCTTGTCGATGCCGGCGTCAGCCAGCGCGGCAAAGGCACTGGCCGACAGCGCGGCGAGGTTGCTCCCGCTGTCGGCCAGGGTGATCACATCGCCCGCAACCAGTTCCACCGTGCCCAGCGCCTGATACTGTGCGACCGAAAGGGTGAGCACGTTGTCGGTGGCATTGATCTTGTCAAAGCCCGAGGCGGCCAGGCCGGCGATCTGCGCCACGCTGAGCGCGCCGATGCTGGCACCCGTGCCCGATAGCGTGAGCACGTCGTTGGCGGCCACGGTCACGCTGCCCAGCGCCTGGTATTGCGCCAGGGTCAGCGATAGGACGTTGTTGGTCGCGTCAAGCTGGTCCACCCCGGCGGCGGCGAGCGCGGCGATATCGCTGGGGGTAAGGGCGGAAAGCGCGGTGCCTGTGCCGGTCAGCGTCACGGTGTCGCTGCTGGTCAGGGCCACGGTGCCGAGCGCCTGGTACTGGGCAACGCTGAGGTCGAGCGCGTTGTCGGTGGCATCGATCCGGTCGATCCCGGCATCGGCCAGCGCGGCGATATCGCTGGCAGAGAGCGCGGCGATATTGGCGCCGCTGTCAGCCAGGGTGATCACGTCGCCCGCGGCCAGCGTCACCACGCCCAATGCCTGGTACTGGGCGACGGTCAGGCTCAGCACGTTGTCGGTGGCATTGATCTTGTCGATGCCGTTTGCCGCCAGGTTGGCAAATGCGCTTGCCGAAAGCGCCGCGATGGCAGCCCCGGTATCGGCCAGGGTGACGGTATCGGACGCGGAATAGGGCGCATTGGCGTTATAGGCCGACACGGTGACGTTGATATTCGCCATTTTCTTGACACCTCAAGGCGTTGAAAAGAACATGGCGTACCGCTGCCGCTTGCGCAAAAAGTGGCCGCCAGCTGTGTTGATCCGCCCGGCCAGGGCCAGGCGGCGCATATTCACGAGGTTCGGCGGCGGTTATGCAAAATCGGCTGAATCAACACAATATTGGCTGATATCTGCTGATTGCTAAGTATATATACCAATACTGTGCGTCTTGTTCCGCTGAACGTCATGCGCGGAACGATATGCCGTGTTCACGGTGAATTTATTGCCGGAACAGCTTACGCACAATTACGCGGCGATGGCTTGGATGGCATCGGCGCAGCGCTGGCGCCACGCACGGCGTGGGCCAAGGGGCCGATCAAGCATCAGATGGTGAGGGAAAGTGGCGCACCCGACAGGATTCGAACCTGTGACCCCTGCCTTCGGAGGGCAGTACTCTATCCAGCTGAGCTACGGGTGC
>CAYXUN010000002.1:0-25620 GCA_964468165.1 uncultured Novosphingobium sp.
TTTGGCGTCCCTTCGGGATTTGACCCAAAGGCCCCCTCGCAGCGTCGAAAGCACTCGAAATATTGCCGATATTCCTGCGCGCTTTCTCCTTGCGACGGGGCCTTTGGCCACAAACCTCGGGGGTGCCATTTAGGAGTTTACGGCCGAAATTTGCGACGAACCGACAGACGGAAACACCGGCGGTCATCGTTCAAGTTATGTCAGGCAATGATGAACAGCCTGCAGCAACGACAAGTGAGGTCGATATGAAAAAGATCCTGCTGAGCGTGGCGATCGCCACAGCTGCACTCGCCACTGCGGCGCCGGCCATGGCCCGCGATGGTTGTGGTGGCGGATGGTATCGCGCCTATGATGGCCGCTGCTATCCCATGGGGCGCACGGTCGTGGTCGAACGCCCGGTGTTTGGCGGCTATTATGGCCATGGCTACTGGGGTGGCCGGCCCTATTGGGGCCACCACTATTACTGGCACCGTGGCTGGGGCCACCGCTGGTAATTCGCCGCTGGCAATCCATCCGGCAGGGGCCCTTGCGGCCCCTGCCGATCATGCCCAGCCCAGACCGCGGCGTCTGTCGGGTGAGGGCAGCGGTTGATCGAAGGCGGCGTGTATCGACCGGGCCAGCCGGGCAGGGCGATCGCTTGTGTCGCATTCGAGGAAAAACACGCTGATGTCTGTTCTCCGCCATGCTCTGCCGCTGGCTGCCATGCTGGCCATGTCCGGCGCACTTGGCGGATGCCATCACCATGGTTCCCGCGATGCCGCGGCAGACGGTACCGCCATCGGCGGCGATTATCGCCTGGAAGGCAAACGCACGTTTCGCGGCATGATCGGTGGCAATGCCACGGTTGCGGCCGGCGCCGATGTCACCATTGCCGGCATGATCGGCGGCGACCTGATCGTCGAACAGGGCGCCCGCGTCACGGTCAAGGGCCTGGTCGGCGGCCGCATCATCAACAACGGCGGGCATGTGGACGTGCGCGGCACCGTGGGCGGCGCGTGATTCGCACAATCTTGACGTGACGTGCCGCGCACGGCATAGGCGCGGCCAAGGCGATGGATTTCCGCCGGGCATTTTGCCGAACCGCCCGCCGCGCCAAACGGCGCCAGGGCTGATGATTCCTACCTGAAACCAGCTGCCCCACCGGGCACATGCAACAGGAGGAATCGTGCGCGCTTTTTTCACCCGTTCGTTTATCACCCCGGCCCGCATCCGCTTCGTGCTGGCGCTCTTGGCCATGGCACTTGCCGTGGGCACGGCCTGCGCCGGGTTCCTCTGGTCCCTCGATGCGGTCACGCGGCTGCGCTTTGCCGCGCCGTGGCTGCTCTATGGCCTGCCGTTGTGTGGCCTTGGCGTGGCCTTGCTCTATCGCCGCTTTGGCGCGCGGGCAGAGGGCGGCAACAACCTGATCCTCGATGAAATTCACGAGCCGGGCGGCGGGGTGCCGCTGGCCATGGCGCCGCTGGTGCTGATCGGCACGTTGGCCACGCACCTGTTCGGCGGATCGGCCGGGCGCGAAGGCACTGCGGTGCAGCTGGGTGGCAGCCTGGCGCATGGCCTGGTCGATCGCCTGGGACTGACCGGCAAGGCGCGGCGCCTGCTGCTGATGGGCGGGGTTGCGGCCGGCTTTGGCGCGGTGTTCGGGACGCCGCTTGCCGGCGCGATGTTCGCGATCGAGGTGCTGGCGCTGGGCGGGCTGGATCTGGCCGCGCTGGTGCCTTGCCTGGTGGCGGCGCTGGTGGGTGATTTCGGCTGCCGGCTGTGGGGCGCGCACCACACGCTCTATCCCCATGTCGGCCTGCCGCAAACCGATCTGGCGGGGTTTGCCGTGCTGCTTGCCAAGGCCGCGCTGCTCGGCATGGCCAGCGGCGTGGTGGCGCGCCTGTTTGCCGAGGCGAACCATGGCCTGGCTGATCTCTACAAACGCTTTGTTGCCAATCCGCTGGCGCGCCCGGTGATCGGCGGCATGCTGGTCATCGCCCTGACCTTTGCCTTTGGCACGCAGGACTATCTCGGGCTCGGTGTCCTCTCTGCCCATCCCGGCGCGCCGACGCTGCCGGGCTTTTTCGTGGCAGCGCCTGATCGGTGGAGCTGGCTGATCAAGCTGGTGTTCACGGTCGCGACGCTCAGCGCCGGGTTCAAGGGCGGGGAAGTGACCCCGCTGTTCTTCATCGGCGCGGGTTTGGGCAGCGCGCTCTCGCTCGTGCTGGGCCTGCCGGTGCCGCTGGCTGCCGCAGTGGGCATGGTGGCGCTGTTCGGGGCGGCGGCCAACACCCCGGTGGCCTGCGCGGTGATGGGGCTGGAACTGTTCGGCATCGATGCCGCGCCGGCGCTGATCGTCGCCTGCGTCGCCGGCTATCTCGCCTCGGGCCACGGCGGCATCTATCTCTCGCAGCGTATCGCCCGGCCCAAGTGGCCGCGCCCCACCCGCGGGGCCTAACAGCGGGCGGTGCGGCGCGTCTGGCTCTGATCGCGGGCTGGCGGCCAGCACGGCGCGCAGGGCGGCGGTATCGCGCAGGCGCACTTCCTGCTGCGGACAGGGCACTTCCACGCCGTGTTCCTGGAACAGCTGCCACAGCGCGCGCAGCACCTGGCTGCGCACGTTGCCGGTGCCATCCTGCGGGTCTTCGATCGTCACGTAGATCGCCATGTCGATGCCGCTGGCGCCCAGCGCGGTCATCGCCACCGATGGTCCGGGATCGCTCAGCACGCGCGGGGCGGCGCGGGCGGCCTGCAGCATCAGCTTTTCCGCCATGTCGATATCGGTGCCATAGGCCACGCTGACCGGGATGGTCAGCACGATCTGGGTGTTGGAATAGGACCAGTTCTCGACCTGGGTGGTCATGAGGATTTCGTTTGGGATCAGGTATTCGCGGTTGTCGCGCGTCGCCACCGATACCGCGCGGATGCCGATCTTGCGCACCTGGCCCACGGTGTTGCCCTTGCCATCGTTGATGGCGATCACGTCACCGGGCTTGATCGAGCGGTCCATCAGCAGGATCAGCCCGGCAATCAGGTTGCCGAACGTCTTTTGCAGGCCAAAGCCGATGGCGAGGCCAAAGGCGCCGGAAAACACCGTCAGCGCGGTGAAGTTGATCCCCAGCAGGTCGATGCCCATGAAGAACGCCAGCGCCCAGACCATGAGCGAGACGATCTTTTCACCCAGCACCTGCTGCACCGGATCGAGACTGGTGGCACGGGCAAAGAAATAGCGCGCCAGCCGGCTGCCCAGCCGCGCCAGCATGAACATGGCAAAGACCACCAGGATCATCTTGCCGGCGTTGAACACCGAGATGTGGTAGTGGCCGATGTCAAACCCGAGATCGTCGAGCGACTGGAGGAAGTCGGTGACCTGGCGGTGGGTCTTGTGGCTGACCCAGCTGCTCATCGTGCTGCCGCCCAGGCGGCCAGCGCCTGTTCCAGATCGGCGATCAGGTCGTCGGCGTCTTCCAGCCCGATGGCCAGGCGTACGCCATAGCGATCGGCCGGGTCCATGTCGGGCCGGGGCCAGGGGCTGGCCGTGCGGATCGTGGCGGGATCGACCGGCGTGGCCAGGCTTTCGAACCCGCCAAAGCTGTAGCCGATGCCGAACAGGGCCAGCGCATCGATCAGGGCATCGCGCGCCTTGGCCGTGCCGCCCTTGAGCACGAAGCTGAACAATCCGCAGCCGCCGGTGAAATCGCGGCGCCAGTGATCGTGGCCGGGCGATCCCGGCAGCATCGGGCACAGCACACGCGCCACCTCGGGCCGGGCATCGAGCCACTGCGCCACGCGCAGCGCCGCGGCGGTGGCCGCATCGAGCCGCAGCGCCATGGTGCGCAGGCCGCGCAGCATGATCGCGGCATCGTCTGGCGAGACCACCAGGCCCAGGTTCTGGCTGCGCAGGCGCAGCTTGCCATACCAGTGCGCCCCGGCCGTGGCGCTGCCCATCACCACGTCGGAATGGCCGCTGACATGCTTGGTCAGCGACATGATGCTGATATCCGCGCCATGCGCCAGGGGCGCAAAGCCAAGCGGGGAGGCCCAGGTATTGTCGACCAGCACGGCCAGCCCCTCCGCCTTGGCCGCGCCGACCAGGGCGGGCATGTCGGGCACTTCCATGGTCAGGCTGCCGGGCGCTTCCAGCAAGGCGGCAGTGGCGCCAGGGCACAGCGCGGCAAAGCCGGCGGTGTCCATGGGATCGAACCAGATCGTCTTCACGCCAAAATCGGCCAATAGCCCACGCGCCATGGCGCGGCTGGGCTCATAGGCATTGTCGGTCAGCAGCAGCGTATCGCCGGGGCGCAGCACGGTGAGCAGCGCGCCGCAGATCGCGCTGACGCCAGAGGGGTAAAGCACGGTGCCGCCGCCCGCGGCGCCCGGTTCCAGCCCGGTCAATGCCTCGGCAAGGGCCCATTGCGTGGGCGCGCCGCGCCGGCCGTAATAGAAATGCCCATCGGCGTTGCCGGGGTGGCTGCGCAGGGCGGCCATGTCGGGATAGAGGTGCGTGCTGGCGCGCCACACCGCCGGATTGACGACCGCGCCGGGCTGGCCGGGCGTGCCGGTCCATTCCGGCCGGCGCCCGGCGGCAACGATGCGGGTGGCGGTCTTGAGCGGCTTGTCGGAAGGGGCAGTCATGCCCGCGTGCAAAGCACAGATGCGCCGTTTCCGAAAGCCCGCAAACGGATGCGTCGCGCCCGGCCGATCACTCTACCAGGCAGGTGGCGGGGCCGGTTTCCTTGGGCGTGGCCGGGTCGGCGCCCCATTCGCTCCAGCTGCCATCGTATAGCGCGACATCGCTCTTGCCGAGCAGGTGCAGGGCAAAGATCACGACATTGGCCGTCATCCCCGAACCGCAGCTGGCGATCACCGGGCGATCGAGATCGACCCCGGCGTCGGCAAAGGCGGCGCGCAGGCCATCGGGCTTTTTCCAGGTGCCGTCGGCGGCAAACAGGCTGGCATAGGGCACGTTGCGCGCGCCGGGAATGTGGCCGCTGGCAAGCGCCGGGTTGGTTTCCTTGACATCGCCGGTAAAGCGGCCGGCGCCGCGCGCGTCGATCAGCTGTTCGGCGTGGCTGGTCAGGTTGTCCATGACCTGCGCCTTGGAACGCAGCGCGCTCAGGTCGCTCCATGCGGTGAAATGGCGATGGCGCAGGGTTTCGCGCCCTTGGGCGCAGGGGCGCCCTTCGGCCTTCCACTTGGCGATCCCGCCGTCGAGCAGGGCCACGTTCTGCGCGCCGAACAGCGTCAGCATGAACCAGGCACGGGTGGACGATTTGATCGGGCTGTCATCGTAGAGCACGATGCGGCTGCCATCGCCCAAGCCCAGGCTTTGCATGCGGCTGGCGAATTTTTCTGCCGATGGCAGGGTGTTGGGCAGGCCCGTGGCGCTGTCCACCAGGTTGCCGAGATCCATGAAGACAGTGCCGGGAATGTGGCACGCCTCATACTCCAGCGCGGCATCGCGCTTGTGTTCGGGCAAAAAGCAACTGGCATCGACGATGCGCAGATCGCTCGCACCCATCTCGTTGGCGAGCCATTGGGTGGAGACCAGCGGTTCCATGAATTTCTCCTGCCTGCGTGCGACCCGTCTGGCGCGGGTTGATTTTGGACGCTGAACTTAATGCCGCGGGGCGATGGCGTCGATTGCAAAAATGGTCAATCGACGCCCGTTTCGTTTCACTGTTGGCCGCGGCCTGTCACAGCGCCGGCAGGGGCATGGGCCGCTGATCGAGCGTTTCGAATACGCGTGGCCCCTGATCGAGGCGGAAGGGTTGCAGCCGCGCGGCCGGATCGCCCGGCGTTGCCGGCTGGCCGACCAGGAACGCGTTGTGGGCATGGGCCGCGCCGCCATCATCGTCGCGCGTGGCCCAGACGCCGGCGCGCACGATCGGCACGAACAACTGCGCGGCGCCGGCGCGAATCGTCAGGATGGTGGACAGCGGCAGGCGCATTTCGGCCGGGACTGTCACGCTCTGGCCTGGCTCGAGCCGGGCTATCGTGCGCAGCGGCGGCAGTTCGGGCCCGGCCAGGCCCAGCTGTTCGTCCATCGGGCGCGAGGCATGGGCCGAGGTCATGTCTCCCGACAGGGCGAGATCGCTCAGCGCGTAGGGCGCATGGTTGGTCAGCACCAGTCGGCACGAGAGCGTGGCGTTGACCAGCGTGGCGCTGAGGCGATCGGCGTGGAGCGCCAATTCCAGCCCGCGCGGCAGGGCGGCAGTGGGAAGGTCGCTGGGCGGCGTTTCCACCGGCGGCACCGGCGGCACGGGCGCGGGGCGCGGCGCTGGGCGATAAGGCGCGGGCGGCGGGGCAACCGGCACTGGTTCCGCGATCTCCGGTTCGGCCGCGACCGTATCGGCCGCGCGACGACGGCGCCGGGCAAACAGCACGACCACCACGGCCAATGCCGCGATGCCGGCGGCCCAGGGCCACCAGGCGTTTTCGCTGCTGCTCGCGCCGGTGTCCGGTGCCGGCGTGTCGCTGGCCAGCGGCGCCGGCTCGCTGGCGGTGCTGGCATCGGGCAGCGGGGTTGCCGCCGGCAGATCGGGCGTCGGGCTGGCTGCGGGAGACGGCGTGGCACTGGGCGTTGCGGTATCCTGAGGCAGCGGGACGAGGCCTGGTGCCGGCGCTGGTGCTGGCGCTGCAGCCGGGGTTTCCGCCCGTGCGGCGGGCCGGCGCGCGGGCGTGGGCGCGGCGCGGCTGGGCTTGGCCTGCGGCACGGTGATCACGGTGGGCGCTGCGGTTGGCGCGGTCGGCAACAGGTTCGATCCCGCCGGGGCCGCCGGCTTGATCACCGGGGCGGGGCTGGGTGAATTGAGCGTGGGCAGCGTGGGCGCGGGCACGGCCGGCGTGATCGGCTGGGTGGTTGCCGGTTGGCCGGTGGGCGCGGCCGTCTGGGCCTGGGCTGGGGCAGCGGGTGCCGCGATGACCAGCGCCGATGCCAGCAGGGCGGCGCGCGGTGATCCGGTTGCCGATGAACGTGAGAGGAAAATGCCGCGCATGGCCTGGCCTGAACTGCCTCGTTTCATGATGTGTCGCACTGGCCGGATACGGCCGGATGGCGTTGAATAGTGCCTGAACGGGCAGGCGCAAGCCGCCGGGTTGCGTCATCGCCGGGTTTCGGTGCATGGCGCGCGCAACAGAAAGGATTTTCCCGCCATGTCAGATCCCCATCGTCCGGCTGCCGGCCATCCGGCCCCGCTGCACCTGGGCCAGACCAGCGCCCTGCCGGCATCGCCCGAAGAAGCGGTGCTGGACTATGTGCCCAACCCGCGCAGCGGCACGCTCTACCTCGTGCGCTTTGCCGCGCCGGAATTCACCTCGCTGTGCCCGGTCACCGGCCAGCCCGATTTTGCCCATCTGGTGATCGACTATGCACCGGGCGAAACCATCGTCGAATCCAAGTCGCTCAAGCTCTTCCTTGGCGCGTTCCGCAACCACAACGGCTTCCACGAAGACGTCACCGTGGGTATCGGCCAGCGCCTGTTCGACGAGATGAAGCCGCAGTGGCTGCGCATTGGCGGTTACTGGTATCCGCGTGGCGGCATTCCGATCGACGTGTTCTGGCAATCTGGCCCGCCGCCCGCCGCGCTGTGGCTGCCCGACCAGGGCGTGCCGGGCTATCGCGGCCGCGGCTGACGCTGCCGCTTGCCCGCCACGGATGGATGCAAAAGGGGCGATTCGGCCCCTTTTGTTTTGCGCGGCCGTGATGCACTGCGCCAATTAACCATCATGGCGCGCGGTTGAGCCGGCTTTATCCGCATGGATACAGCACGTTGCCCGCGTCATTTACCATTGCTTAGGATGCTTTTGCCAAAAGCGCTGCGGGGGGCCGGAAACAGGAGACTTGGACATGACCTTTTTCCGCCAGTTGATCACCGACACCGAAGGCGCCACGGCCATTGAATATGGCCTGATCGCCGCTCTCATCTCCGTTGCCGCGATCACCGCCATGGGTACGCTCGGCAACTCGCTGTCCACCACGTTCAATCTCGTGTCGAACGACATGAACAACGCCTCGGACGGTCACCTCTAAGGCGCCAGCGCCACGGCCGTGATCGGCTGGGCTAGGCCTGTGCACGGTTTGGGGTAATCGTGCACAGGCTGTGCTGCCTGCCTGGCCAAGCGCTCTCTCAAAAATTAATGCTATACCTGGCCGAAAGTTAGTGTTTCGGCCGGTTCCGCTACGCAAAAATGCGTATGCCATTTACCATTGGTTAGGGGGAGTTTGCGAAAAGAGCAGCGGGGTTACTCAAACAGGAGACTTGGACATGACCTTCTTCCGCAAGCTCATCAAGGACACCGAAGGCGCCACCGCCATCGAATACGGCCTGATCGCTGCTCTCATCGCCGTTGCCGCCATCACCGCCATGGGCGCGCTGGGCAACTCGCTTGGCAACACCTTCAACCTCGTGTCGAACGACATGAACAACGCTTCGGACGGCCACCTCTAAGGGCCTGATTCTGGCGCGATCGCCCGGGCCACGCCGATGCGGCGGCCGGGGCGGTCCCCAGGTTTGCGACGATCGCCAACGATCGGGGCGCAAACCATCCACGGTAGAGGGAAAGGGGGGCGGAAACGTCCCCCTTTCTTTTTGTCTTACGGGCAGGGATCGGGCAGCACGGCGTGCACCGCCTCGATTGCGGCCAGTGCTTCGGGCGGCAGCGTCACATCGGCACTGGCGATGGCCAGCGCCAGCTGTTCCGGCGTGGTGGCGCCAATGATGTTCGCGGCCACGAACGGGCGGCTGTTGACATAGGCCAGCGCCAGGGTGGCCGGATCGAGGCCAAAGGCATGGGCGATGGCGACATAGCGCGCGATCGCGTCGTTGGCGTTGGGCGTGTTGTAGCGGGTAAACTGGTTGGCCACGTCGCGCCGCGATCCGGGGGGAATCACCCCGCCCAGATACTTGCCGGTAAGATTGCCCGCTGCCAGCGGCGAATAGGCCAGCAGCGGCACGTTTTCACGCAGCGCCACTTCGGCCAGGCTACCTTCGAACAGGCGGTTGACCAGGTTGTAGGCATTCTGGATCGAGGCCACGCGCGGCAGGCCCTTGTCGCGCGCCAAGCGAAGATATTCGCCCACGCCCCACGCCGTTTCGTTCGATACGCCGATGTGGCGCACCTTGCCGGCCTTGACCAGTTCGCCCAGCGTATCGAGCGTTTCCTCCAGCGGGGTCAGGTTTTCAGGATCGTGAATATCGGCCAGGCCGCGTCCGCCGAACATCGGCACATGGCGTTCGGGCCAGTGGACCTGGTAGAGATCGATATGGTCGGTACGCAGGCGCGCCAGGCTGCCGTCGATGGCGGACAGGATATTGCGCCGATCGAGCTTGTTGTCGCCGCCGCGGAACTTGCGCACCATGTCGCGCGCCGGGCCGGCCACCTTGGTCGCCAGGATCACCTTCTCGCGCTTGCCGGGCTGGGCCAGCCAGGTGCCGATATACTCCTCGGTGCGGCCGATCGTGTCGTTGTGGAACGGCGTAACCGGATAGGCTTCGGCCGTGTCGATGAAATTGACGCCATGATCGATCGCGTAGTCGAGCTGGGCGTGCGCCTCGGCCTGGGTGTTCTGCGATCCATAGGTCATCGTGCCCAGGCAGATCAGGCTGACATCAAGGCCGGTCGTGCCAAGTTTGCGGGTTTGCAAGGGATTGCTCCATTCGTTGCGGCTTGCGCCTTCTTGCCGATGAATTGCGCAAATGCACATGAGGATTTTTCATCGGCCGAATGGCCAATGGGCAAGGGCCGAAATGCCTTGCAAATGGAGGCAATGGAGCCAGATAAACCCGCCGCACGAGGAGCCCTGCCGCACAAACGCCGGCGTCGGGCCGCGTCTGCAGCAGGCGCCCCACGATGCGGCGCCACAGCCGATGGAGAGGCACAGGCCATGGCCGTTTTGCAACCCAGTCCCGATCCCGATCACGCCGCACGGGTGTTGAACGCGGTGCAATCCTCGCGCGCGGCGGTTTCGGCGGTGGCGGCGTCGTGGTGCCGGTCGGCGCTGCACCATGGGCTTGATCCGGCCGCGCCGCGCAGCGTGGCAGAGCGCTTGGGCGGGGCCGAGCTCAAGGCCCTGCGTGCTGGCAATGGCGAACTGCTGGCCGTGGCCGCGCCGGTGCTCGATCGGCTGTTTGGCAGCGTGGGCCTGGCGGGCGCCTGCGTGATCATTGCCGATACCGGCGGCGTGGTGCTGGATTGGCGCGCAGGCGATGCCGACGCCAGCCTGTTCGAGGAACTGGGCCTGGCGCCCGGTGCATCGTGGGCCGAGGCGGCCCAGGGCACCAATGGCATCGGCACCTGCCTGGTGGAGGGCCGCGCCGTGACGATCCACCGCGACGAACACTTTGCCAGCCGCAACGTGGGCGTAAGTTGCATGGATGCCCCGATTTTCGACGCCGAGGGGCGGCTGATCGCCGCGCTCGACATCTCGTCGGCACGCGGCGACCACGATCGCGCGATGGCCGCGCTGATCGCCGCGCTGGTGCAGGATGCGGCGCGCCATATCGAGCGTGACCTGTTCTGCCGCCGCTATGCCGATGCGCGCATCGTGTTGGCCGGCACCGATCCGGCCGCGCGCGGGCATGCCCTGCTGGCGGTGGACCGCGATGATCTGGTGATCGGCGCCACGCGGGCAGCGCGGCAGCATTTCCGCCTGGGCTCGGGCACGGCGATCTGCCCGCGCCCGTTGGGTGAGTTCCTGGGCGATGGCCAGCCCGCCAGCTTTGACGACGGCGATCGCGCCGTGCTGCGCCAGGCGCTGGCGCGCGCCGGCGGCAATGTCAGCAGCGCGGCGCGCCTGCTCGGCATCGGCCGCGCCACGTTCTATCGCCGGATGGAGCGAGTCGGCCTGTCGCTGCGCCACTGACGAATCGCTGTCGGTGCATTGCTAAAATGCTTCCTCCCCGCGCTGTGTCGGCCGCTTCTGCGGCGGGGGAGGCTGGCGCGCGCAGAATTTTTTGGGGTAGCACCGCGCGCAATGCAAATTGTGCAACTGCCCGGCGCGGGACAAATTGCCATATCGTGCCGGGCACTTGTGCTGGTTAGACGATCGCCATGATCCGCACCCGCCTCGTTGCCGTCGCGCTTGCCGCGCTTGCCGTTTCTGCCTGTGGCGGGGACAAGACCCACGATGCCCGCCTGGCCAAGGCAGGCCCCAACCCTTCGCTGGCAGCGCTTATGAAAGTGGCCGATCCGCGGATCGGAGACCGCAAGGCTGCCTCGTGCAAGGCCTGCCATACGTTCGATGCCGGCGCTCCGGATATGGCCGGGCCGAACCTGCACGGTGTCTATGGCCAGCAAATGGGCCGCAACCGCCCCGGCTTCGGCTATTCCGCCGCGCTGCGCGATGCCGGCGGCAAGTGGGACGACGCCACGCTCGATGCCTGGCTGAAGAACCCGCAGGCAGTGGTGCCGCACACCGCGATGATGTTCGGCGGCATTGCCGACCCGCTCAACCGGGCAGACGTGATCGCCTATTTGCGGTCGCAGCGGCGGTGAAATGCTCTCTCCGCGACAGCACGGCTGCATGCACACAGCATTTCTCGTCGCCCCGTGCTCGACACGGGGCTTGGCTACTTTGCGTTCTCGCCTTGCGGCGCTGTCCCGGGATACCATTGATCCCACAGATCTAGCCAATCGGGATTGTTTGCCTCGATCAACGCGAATTTCCATTCTCGCCGCCATTTTTTGACGAGTTTCTCACGGGCAATGGCGGGTTCGATTTCCGCGTGGCGCTCGGCATAGACCAGCTTTGTCTTGTCAAAGTCTCTTACGTGGATCGAGCCACGACCATCGCGATGCTGCCAGACGCGTCGGATCAAATCCGATGTGACGCCAACATAGATGCCGCCGCGATAGCGGTTCGCCATGATGTAGACCCAGCCGCCTTTTTCCATCGTGCCAGCATGCCAAATGCAGGGTCGCAAGGGAAGCCGAGCCCCGTGTCAAGCACGGGGCGACGGGTGTTTGGCTTAAACCCGCGCGCCAGGCATCCCACACCCAACCCTCTCCCCGTGAAGGGGAGAGGGCTTTTGTGGGTGCGGCTTACTTGCCCGGATGCAGGCGGATGGCGGTGCCGCCGCCGGGGGCGAGCCACACGTCGAGGGTGTCGCCCTTCTTCACCTGACGGGTGTCGTAGGCGATCTTGTGGCGCGCGTCGGTTTCATAGGTCGCGCCTTCGCCGTCCTTGTAGATCGTGGCGGTATAGGTCTTGCCCGGATCGAGCATGTCGAAGTGCAGCGTCACGGTGCGCGCCGTGGCGTCGTTGACGCCGCCGGCGTACCAGTCGTCGCTCTTGCGGTCCTTGCGCGCAAAGATCGCGTATTCGCCCACTTCGCCCGCGATCAGGTGGCTTTCCGACCAATCGGCCGGCACCTGGCGGATGAAGGCCAGTTCCTTGGGGTGGGCGGCCAGCGTTTCGATGAAATCGGCCGCCATCTGGATCGGCGAATAGATCGCCAGGTAAAGGCCCAGCTGCTTGGCCAGCGTCGAGGCCAGCGGCACGTGCTTGGCGCCTTCGAGGCTCAGCACGCCGGGGGTGAAGTCCATCGGGCCCGACAGCATGCGGGTATAGACCAGCGTCGGCTCGTGGCTTGGCCCGTTGGCGAACTGGCCCCAGGCATTGTATTCCATGCCGCGCGCGCCTTCGCGGTCGATCCAGTTGGGATAGGTGCGGCGCAGGCCGGTGTCCTTGACCGGTTCGTGGGAATCGATCGCGATGTGATATTTTGCCGCGGTTTCCACCACCTTGAGGTGGTGTTCCACCTGCCGTTGGCCGTCGTGATAGGCCATGGCATAAGTACCCGGCGTGACGCCAGGCGCGCGGATGCCGCCGGCATCGGCGACATAGCCGGTCTTGACCGAATGCACGCCCAGCGCGGCATACATCTTCATCGCATCGTCAAGCTGCGCTTCGTAATTGGCGATGTTGCCACCGGTTTCGTGGTGGCCGATCAGCTCCACGCCCTTCTTGCGGGCATAGTCGGTGACGGCCTTGATATCGAAATCGGGCGTCGCCTGGGTATAGCTGAAATCCTCGCCATTGCCGAACCAGTTGCCGTTCCAGCCCTTGTCCCAGCCTTCGACCAGCACGCCGCCAAAGCCGTTCTTGGCGGCAAAGTCGATATACTGCTTGGTGCGCGCGGTGGTGGCGCCATGGTTGGGCCCTTCGGCCCAGGTCCAGTCGCCGCGGATCATGCCCCACCAGATGCCGATGTACTTCATCGGCTTGACCCAGCTGACATCGCCCAGCTTGTTGGGTTCGTTGAGGTTCAGCTCCAGGTCGTTTTCGACGAGGCCGGCGGCATTGTCGGCAATGCGGATGGTGCGCCAGGGGGTGTTGAACGGCAGGTCACGCACGACCTTGGGGCCGCCGGGATTGGGCGCCAGGGTGGAGCGGAAGCTGGTGCCGTCAATCCGCTTGAACCACATGGCCGAATAATCGACCAGCGCGGCTTCGTGGAACGCCAGGTGCGTGCCATCGGCCAGCTTCATGGTGATCGGCGTGTGCGCGGTGGACACGCCATCGATCGGGGTCTTTTGATAGACCTGTTCATAGCGGTTCCATTCGCCGCCGCGAATCCACCAGGCCGTGCCGTTCTGCGCCAGGTTGAACTCGGTCAGCTCGTCGGCGATCTTCATCGTCGTCATCGCGGCTTGCGTCGGCAGTTCATAGCGCAGGCCGAAGCCATCGTTGAACAGGCGGAAGCGTACGTTCATTTCGCGGCCGCCCCATTCGGGCACCTGCTTGAACTTGACCAGCAATTCGGTGTGGTTGTCGGTGACGAAGCGACGTTCGCCCCAGGGCTGTTCCCAGGTGGTGGGCGCCGGCTTGCTGGTTTCGCTGCCGATGATGTGGTTGCCGCGCACCATGGTGGGGCCATCGGTGAGGATGAAGCCAAGCGAGGATGCGCCGATCAGCAGCTTGCCCTTGCGCGACAGGCTGTAGGTGGGGCGGCCATCGCCATCGATCGCCACGGTCAGCACCAGGCTGCCATCGGGCGAAGCGGCGGTGATCGGGCCGTCGTTGACCGCGCCGGGCACACTGGCGATCTGGGCCAGCGCCGGCAGCGGGGCGCACGCGAGGGTCAGCGCCAGCGGCGCTGCGAGACGGGTGAGAACGGACATTGGGGGGTCAGATCCTCTCTTCGATAATCAGAGCGGCAAAGCCGGGCAGATAGCCCAGGCTCGCATCGTTTTCGGCGACCAGCACGGTGCCATCCTGCGGCAGGTCCTGCGGCCAGGCGACTGGCTGGTTGCCCATGTTGATCACCACCAGCAGCGACTGCCCGCCAAACTGGCGCCGCGCCACGAGCAGGCTGGCATCGGCGTGCAGCACGGCAAAGCTGCCGTGGCGCAGGGCGGGGTTTTGCCGGCGCAGGTGCAGCAGGCGGGTGGTGAGCGCCAGCAGCGAGGCCGGATCGGCTTCCTGGCGATCGACCGCGCGCGCGAGGTTTTCCTCGCCCAGCGGCAGCCAGGGGGCAGGGCCGGCAGTGAAACCGCCCATCGCGCTTTGCGCCTGCCAGGGCAGCGGCGTGCGGGCGCCATCGCGCGACAGCGTCAGCGGCCAGTTGGCGATCGCTTCGGGGTCCTGCAGCTGCTCGAACGGGATGTCCACTTGCGTGAGGCCCAGTTCCTCGCCCTGGTAGACGATGATGTTGCCGCGCAGCGCGGCAAACAGCACGGCCTTCATTCGGGCATAGGCATCGCGTGCCTCGGGCGTGGCCCAGCGCGACAGGGCGCGCGGCGCATCGTGGTTTTCAAAGGCCCAGCTGGGCCAGCCGATGCCCGGCTCATCCGGCCACTTGGCCAGCACATCGCGCACCATCACCGGCGTGATCTGCGGGGCATAGAGGAAATCAAAGCCATAGGCGCTGTTGAGGCGCGCCGATCCGGCGGTGTATTCCTTCATCTCGGTCTCGGCGAGATCGCCACCCACCTCGGCCACGGTGAACACCGCGCCATAGCTGTCGCACAGCGCGCGCAGCCGCTCGATGAAGGTCACGATGCCGGGGTGCGACTGGTTGTAGATCTTGAGCTGGTAATCGAACGGGCGGGTGCGGCGGCGGCCATCCTCGGGCGCGGGCGGATTGTCGCGCAGCGTGGGGTCGTGCATCAGGAAGTTGAGCGCATCGATGCGGAAGCCATCGACCCCGCGATCGAGCCAGAACTTCATCACCCCCAAGAGCGCTTCTTGCACGGCGGGGTTGTGCGCATTGATCTGCGGCTGTTCGGCCAGGAAATTGTGCAGGTAATACTGGCAGCGCCGCGCGTCCCAGCGCCAGGCCGGGCCACCGAACACCGATTGCCAGTTCGACGGGGGCGAGCCATCGGGCTTGGGATCGGCCCAGACATACCAATCGGCGTGCGGATTGTCGCGGCTTTGCCGGCTTTCCACGAACCACGGGTGCAGGTCAGAGGTATGGGCATAGACCTGGTCGATCGTGACCTTGAGGCCCAGCTCGTGCGCGCGCGCGACCAGCGCATCGAAATCGTCGAGCGTGCCGAACACCGGATCGACATCGCAATAGTCCGAGACGTCATAGCCGAAATCGCGCATCGGCGACTTGAAGAACGGCGAGATCCAGATGGCATCGGCGCCCAGCCGCGCGACGTGCTCGAGCCGGGCAGTGATGCCGGCCAGATCGCCCACCCCATCGCCGTTGGAATCGGCAAAGCTGCGCGGATAGATCTGGTAGATCGCCGCGCCGTGCCACCAGGGCAGGTCTAGGGCGGAAGACGGGGGGGTATCCTGGATCATTGGCCTTGCTTGGAAGAAGAAGAGGGAAGGACGCGGCAGACAGCGCTGCCGTAAGCGGGCAAGTCAAGCACGATCGAGCCGGGCGCGGCCGCCGTGGCCGGGCACTGGCCCAGCAGGCTTTCCAGCCGCTGGGCACCGGTGCCGATCGTGCTGGCCGCCTTGATCGGCTGGCCAGAGGTGTTGAAGGCGATGAGATATTCGGCGCCTGTTACAGGATCGAACCGCGATACGCTGAACAACCCGGGCTTTTCGCCATAGCTGCGCGTCAATTGTGCCCCCCGCGCCAGTGCCGGGTGCGCCGCACGCAGCGCGTTGAGCCGGGCGATCAGCGTGTAGAGCGGGTGCGCGGGATTGAAATTGTCCTGCGCGGTGGTGCGCGTGGTGCCGAGCAATGGCTGGTCGTTGTAGCTGGCCACCTTGCTGGCGAACATGTCCTGGCGGGCGGCCTGGTCGTTGCCGTGGCCGATCATGCCCTGTTCGTCGCCATAATAGACCACCGGGCTGCCGCGCAGTGTCAGCAGCATGGTATGGGCCAGCGCGGTGCGGGCCAGCAGTTCGTCCTGGCCGATGCCGGGGCGGTCATGCTCGACCAGCCAGGCAAAGCGGCCGATGTCGTGGTTGTCGATGAAGGTCGGCTGGGCAAGCGCGGCCTTGTCGCCGCCCTCATAAAGCACGTCGCCGTCGAACAGGTCGGCCAGGACATCGGTGCCCTTGTCCTGCGCCAGCACGGCGCGCACGGCGGCGTGGAAGGCAAAGTCGAGCACGTGGGGATAGCCGTCGCGCCGGGTGAAGCGGGCGATATAACCGTTGTCGGGGTTTTCCCGCGCCACTTCGCCAAAGATGGTGAAGTTGGGAATGCCTTCGCCCCGTGCGACCGCTTCCATCGCGGGGATGAACACCTGCCAGAAACCGGGATCGACATGGCGCGCGGTGTCGATGCGGTAGCCGTCGATATGGAACTTGCGAATCCAGTCGCCATAGATGGCGATCATGCCCTGGCGCACGCGCGGGTGTTCGGTGAACACGTCGTCCAGCCCGCCAAAATCGCCGAAGCGGCTGTTTTCGCCGCTGAACGTGCTGTCACCACGGTTGTGGTAATAGATCGGATCGTTGAGCCAATCGGGCACCTTCACATGTTCTTCCCCCTTGGGAATGAACGGGGTGTAGGCATAGGATGGATCGGTCAACGCCTTGAAATTGGCGGGGCTGGAATCGCTGTCGCCAGCAAAGCCGGGATTGATCGCCGGGCCAGCCAGCCCGCCCTTGCGGCTGTAGGGATAATTGGCCTTGTCGCGATAGGGGGCGGCCGTGCCAGGCGGAACTTCGCGATACTGGATCACGTCGGCGGTGTGGTTGACGACAATATCCATATAGACCTTGAGGCCGCGGGCGTGCGCCGCATTCACCAAGGCGGCAAATTCGGCATTGGTGCCGAAATGCGGATCGACCTGGGTGAAATCGGTGATCCAATAGCCGTGATAGCCCGCGCTTTCCTGACCCGGCGCGCCCTGGACGGCCTTGTTCTTGAAGATCGGGCCAACCCACAGCGCGGTAAAGCCCATGCCCTTGATATAGTCGAGCTTGGCGATCAGGCCCTTGATGTCACCACCATGGTAAAAGCCCTTGTCCGCTGGATCAAAGCCCGACTGGAGACGGCCGCCAGCAATGCCGCCGGTGTCGTTGGCCGTGTCGCCATTGGCAAAGCGATCGGGCAGCACGAAATAGATCGACTCGCCAGCGGCCGGCCGTGCCGCCACGGCCGAGGCGGCGGGAACGGGGGCAGGGGCGGCCATGGCCGGGGCGAGTGCGGTGGTCAGCAGGGCCGCGGCAAGGGCACTGGCAAGGCGGGCTTTCATGCGACAAGTCCTTTGGGGGAAGGCGCCGCGCAATGGCGGGCGATATAGTCGGCGTGGGTGGAGTAGGCTGCCACCTCGCGGGAAAAGAGCGCGTGCAACGTATCGAGCCAGCCGGCCAGATCGGCTTCGGAAACCGCCTCGGCCAGGGCGTGGCTGGTGGCAGGGACGATCCCCTGGCCAACCAGGACCTGGAGCCAGCCCACTTCGCTGAACAGGTCCGCCTGATCGCGGAACAGGTGGCCTGAGCTTTGGAACAGCGCGATCTTTTCGGCCAGGCTGGCGGGCAGGGGCAGGTTGCGGCAGGCCTGCCAGAACGGCTCTTCGCGCGCGTTGGCCCAGTAGTGCAGCACGATGAAATCGCGAATGCGCGCCATCTCGTCGGCAAATTGGCGGTTGAACGTGTCGCGCACGGCGGCAGCGGGGCGGCAGGTTGGGCCGAAGGTCATGATCCGGGCGATCATCGACTGGATCAGATGGATCGAGGTGGATTCCAGCGGCTCGAGAAAGCCGCTCGCCAGCCCCATGGCAATGACATTGTGCGACCAGGCCTGCTGGCGGCAGCCGGTGGTGAAGCGGATCACGCGCGGATCAGCGAGCGGCGCACCATCGAGGTGGGCAAGCAGGCTGGCGGTCGCCTCGTCGTCTGACAGGAAGGTATCGCAATAGACGCGGCCATTGCCGGTGCGGTGCTGCAACGGGATGCGCCATTGCCAGCCCACGGCATGGGCAGTGGAGCGGGTGTAAGGCGTGAGCGGCGCTGCGCTGGCGCAGGGCACGGCCACGGCACGGTTGGCCGGCAACAGATGCGACCAGTCATCGAACGCCACGCCCAGGGTTTCGCCGATGAGCAAGGCGCGCAGGCCCGAGCAATCGATGAACAATTCGCCGTCGATCACGCGGCCATCATCGAGGCGGACAGCCGTGACATCGCCACTGGCGCCGTCGCGATCGACCGCCACGATCAGGCCTTCCTCGCGGATCACGCCCTTGGCCTCGGCATAGCGGCGCAGATAGGCGGCATAGAGCCCGGCATCGAAATGGAAGGCGTGCGGCATCTGCGGCACGTTGCGGTTGGTGACTGGTGCGCCATCGTGCATCTTGCCGGCGCGGGCGGCGAGATCGTTGAGGCTGTAATCGCCCAGCGGCCGCGCCAGGCCGAGCCGATGCGCGCGGGACCAGAAATGGCGGAAGGCGCCCAGGCCAATATCGCGGCCCACGTCACCAAAGGCGTGCAGATAGCTGTGGCCGGGGCGCAGCCAGCCGGCAAATTCGATGCCCAGCTTGAACGTGGCGCCGGTGGCGCGAATGAAATCGGTTTCGTCGATGCCCAACGCCTGGTTGAACATGCGGATCTGGGGAATGGTGGCCTCGCCCACGCCGATCGTGCCGATCGCGTCGCTTTCCACCAGGGTAATGCGGGTATTCTCACCCAGGAAGTGGCCCAATGCGGCCGCGCACATCCAGCCTGCCGTGCCACCGCCAACAATGGTGATCGAACGTGCTACTTGGCTGTCCATGGCCCTGTGCCCCCGCATCAAAGGATCGGGCGCGCAAACAACGCCCTGCAATCCAATGCAATCGTGTCATGGCGGCGGCAGACGGTCCAGCCTGGACCGCCCGCCGCCTGAGGGAACTTACAGCTTGTAGCTCAGCGTCAGGTAGAAATCGCGACCATAGCGCTGATAGTCGATCACCTGGCGCGGATCGTTGTTCTGGTAGGTGATGAACGGACGATCGGTGAGGTTCTTGGCCTGGAACATCACGGCCAGACCGGCAAAGCGCGAACCAGGCTGGAATTCATACCCGATCTGTGCGTCGAGAATGCCTTCCGACTTGGCAGTGCGGTAGGTCGGGTTGGCCGAGAGGCCCGCCACTTCAGCCAGGAAGCTGGAGCGGAAGCGGTAGTTGGCGCGGGCCTGGAAACCGGCCTTTTCATAATAGACCGAACCGTTGGCCACCCAATCCGACAGACCCGGCAGCGTGATCGGCGCATCGGGCGCCTTGGCAAACACGATGCGGCTGTCGGTATAGCTTGCCGAAGCGAAGATGCCGAAGCCATCGAGCGCCGGGGCAAACAGGCCGAACGGCAGCGACGCGGTCACTTCCGCACCCTTGACCGAACCCTTGCCGGTGTTGCCGGGCGAGGCGACCGGGCCGATGGTGGTACCGATCTGATCGCGGATGCTGGCGGGCAGATTGGCAACAACGGCCTTGAAGTCATACGGGTAGGAGTTGTTGGGATCGACGAAATCGGTCAGGCGCTTGTAATAGAGCGCTGCCGAAACATAGCCACCCTTGGCGAAGTAATGCTCGGCCGAGAAGTCCACGTTGGCCGACTTGTAGGGGCGCAGCGCGGCGTTGCCGCCGTTGGAGCTGAACAGCGGGCGCGTCGGGTCGGTCGAACCCAGGTTGGCCGTGTTGATCGAGAACTCCTGGTTGACGCGTTCCTGGTCAAGACGCGGGCGCACCATGGTCAGCGAGCCGGCGAGCTTGAGGTAGGTGGCCGGAGCCACTTCCAGGGCGAAAGCGGCGCTGGGCAGCACGTTCCAGTACTTGGCGCCGCCAGTGGCCGGCGTCACGATCACGGTGCCGGTCGTGCTGTCGAAGTTCGAGAGCGAACCGGTCGAGCTCTGGTCGGTGTAGATGCCCTGCACGCCGAACGTGCCGGTCAGGTGCTTGCCGCCCAGGTTTCCGTCAAGGTTGATCATGGCATAGCCGGTCCAGACCTTTTCGGTCACGGTGTTGTCACGCACCAGCGAGACCGGGCGGTTGTCGTAAACCGAGTTGTACGCGTTGTTGTACAGGTACATCGGATCGAGCGCGAGCATGCGCGGCACGCCGAGGTAGGCGAGCGGAACCGTGCCGATGATCGCGGCCTGCGGGATCGGGGCAAAGGTGGTGGTGCCGCTGCCCGGGGTGCAGCCGGTGCCGCCGCCCTTGGGGCACAGGAAGTACGACGTGAATGCCGAGGTCTTCTTGCGGTAGCTGTAGTTGGCGCCGATTTCCCAACCCTTGAGCAGGCCGCCCTGGGCGAATTCGCCATCCAGGCTGGCGCGCAGCGAGGCGAGGTCATCCTTGAAGCTGGGCTTGTTGAGGAAGCCGGCCTGGACCACGGCGGTGGTGCCGTTGTAGCCCCAGCCGCGCGGATCGGTGATGCCGAAGTTGGCCGCATTGCCATAGTCGAGCGTGGGCACGATATCGAACGTGCCGTTGCCGTTCTGCGAGATGTGCAGCGTGTCGCGCGCGCCGGCGTTGATGTAGCCGGTGCCCGAGTAGTTTTCGAGCAGGAAGTCGGTGCGCTTGGCGTGGCTGTAGCTGGCGTCCAGCGTCAGGTGCATCGTGTCGCCCAGGCCGATCACGTTGTTCCAGCCGATCGACAGGTTGTCTGCCTTGCGCTGGTTGTAATCGTTGCGCATCACGGCCTTGACGTTGCTGATCGTCGCGTCGGTGACGAAGCCGTTGTTCACCTTGTAGCCCGGCTGGATCACCGTGGTGTCACCGCCGCCCAGGCCCGACCAATCGGGGAAGATCGGGAATTCGATGCCGCGCAGGTGCTGCGTTTCCTTGAAGTGCGAATAGAGCACGTCGAGCGTCGAATGCCAGTTGTCGTTCGGCTGGTATTCCAGGGTGGCAACGGCGCCATAGCGGTCCAGCATGTTGGACTGCACATAGGGCTTGGCGCCGCCCAGCATCAGCGTCTTGCCATCGGCCAGGGTGGGGAAGCCCCAGGCGTTGTAGCGTTCGTCCTGCGACGGGGCCGAAGTGGCCGAAACGCCGATGGCGATGCCGAAGGTATCATCGGCGAACTTGTCGACATAGGTGGCCGAGGCGCGATAGCCGTAGCGCTTGCCGTCGGGGTTGAGCTTCTGCATGCCGTTCATCTGGCCGCGCAGCTGCACGGCGATGACGCGGCCGGCCTGGGCCAGCGGGCGCAGCATGCGCAGGTCGACGGTGCCCGAAATGCCCGCCGCGATCAGCGAGGGATCAGCGGCCTTGTGCACCACCACGTTCTTGAAGAATTCGGAAGGATACTGGTCGTATTCCACGCCGCGGTTGTCACCAACGGTGACCTGCTCGCGGCCGTTGAGCAGCGTGGTCGAGAAATCCGGGCCAAGACCACGGATCGACAGGCGCTGGTCGCGGCCTTCGAGGCGCTGCGCGGTGACGCCGGGCAGGCGGGCCAGCGAGTCTGCAATCGACACGTCGGGCAGCTTGCCGATGTCTTCGGCCGAAACCGCTTCGACAATGCCGATCGCGTTGCGCTTGATCGAGGCCGAAGCATTGAGCGAGGCGCGAATGCCCGAAACCACGATGGCGCCCTGTTCGGGCGTGGCATCGGCAGCAGCCTGAGGAGCCTGCGATGCCGGGGTTTCCTGGGCGAGGGCCGGGCTGCTGCCGGCCAGAACGGTCGCCAGCGCGACCAGCGAGCAGCGCAAGCCGCCCGCAGAAACTGCGTGATGTGCCATGATACCTTCCACTCCCCCAGCCGGGCGGTTGCCGGCTACGAACCTTGTTGGCGTGCCCATCGCCACGACGGCGATCGGCGGAATGCGCGACACCCGCCAGATGCGTCATCCCGTCATGCGGGGATGTGACACCTGGTTCCACCGGATCTCGCTTGGTTGCAAATTACGCCGAAAGGGGGCTGAAACGAATATGGCATACGTATACCATGCATTGCGCATGCCTTTGCTGATGCGGAAAATTCCGTTTGGTTACATGCGTATAGATTGATGTATCATGCATTTCGATAGGCATTTTATCCGCCATCGTTGCATAATTTTGTTCTTATGCATAATAATGGTAGCGATAATGCAGTCGCCAATCTCGGCTGCAGGGAGAGCCGGCCATGGGGCGCAAGCCATCCAACAAGCCCACCAGCTTTGAGATTGCCTATCTTGCCGGGGTGTCGCAGCCCACGGTCAGCCGTGCCCTGCGCGGCAGCAAGTCGGTCAGCAAGGCCACACGCGAAAAGATCGAGGCGATCGCCCGGCAGTTGAACTACACCGTCGACAAGAACGCCTCTTCGCTGCGCACGCAGCGTTCCAACACGCTGGCGCTGCTGTTCTTCGAAGATCCCACGCCCGATGAATCCAACATCAACCCGTTCTTCCTGTCGATGCTGGGGTCGATCACGCGGCATTGCGCGGCCAAGGGGCTGGATCTGCTGGTATCGTTCCAGAAGCTGGAGGACGATTGGCACCGCCGCTATCAGGAAAGCCACAGGGCCGATGGGCTGATCCTGCTCGGCTATGGCGACTACACCTTGTACGAAAGCCGCCTGCGCCAGCTGGTCAAGGCGGGCACGCATTTCGTGCGCTGGGGATCGGTTGACCAGGGCACGATCGGCGCCACGGTGGGATCGGACAATTTCGGCGCCGGGCGCCTGGCGGGCGAGCATCTGATTGCGCGTGGCCGGCGGCGCATTGCCTTCCTGGGCCAGGCAGACAGCCATTATCCGGAATTCGAGCAGCGCCACGCCGGCCTGCTGCGCGCGCTGGCTGCTGCCGGGCTGTCGCAGGACCCCGAACTGGTGGTCGATGCCATCAGTTCCGAGGAGTCGGGCCATGGGGCGGCGCGCGTGCTGCTGTCGCGCGGGGTGCCGTTCGATGCGATCTTTGCCGCAAGTGACCTGATCGCGATCGGCGCCCAGCGCGTGCTTGCCGATGCCGGGCTGGCCGTGCCCGGTGACGTGGCGCTCGTCGGCTTTGACGACATTCCCGCCGCCGGTTTTGCCAATCCCCCGCTCACCACCGTGGTGCAGGATATCCGCCTGGCGGGCGAGGCCTTGGTGGAATCGGTGCTGGCGCAGATCGAAGAACGCATTCCGCCGCCCGCGATCCTGCCCACCCGGCTGGTGGTCCGCGCCAGCACGGGGGGATAAGATGTGCTGGGTCGTTCACCACCCCCCGACCCCCTCCTCTGAAGAGGAGGGGGAGCAGGAAAAAATAGCCCTCTCCTCTTCAGAGGAGGGGGTTGGGGGTGGTGGAAGCCTCAAGCAAAGCGAGCAATGCATAGCATTCGTATGCATCTCGCCCCGGCCGGCGCGCTGGCGCATCGCGGCGGGCAGCGAATGAAAAGAGAGGACGCCATGAACACGGCACAAAAGCCCGCGCAAACCTTCTGGGGGCTGTGGAACACGAGCTTTGGCTTTTTCGGCATCCAGCTGGCCTTTGCGCTGCAGAATGCCAATGTCAGCCGCATCTTCCAGGCGCTGGGCAGCAAGGTGGACGATCTGGCGTTCCTGTGGATCGCCGGGCCGGTAACCGGGCTGGTGGTGCAGCCGCTGATCGGTCACTGGTCCGATCGCACCTGGGGCCGCTTTGGCCGGCGCCGGCCCTATTTCGTGGCGGGTGCCGTGCTCGCGGCGCTGGCACTGCTGGGCCTGCCCAACACCCCGCTGTTGATCGCGGCGGCGCTGTTCCTCTGGCTGCTTGATGCCTCGCTCAACGTGGCGATGGAGCCATTCCGCGCCTTTGTCGGAGACATGACCCCGCCGCACCAGCGCGCGCAGGGGTTTGCCCTGCAAACCTGGTTCATCGGCGCCGGTGCCGTGCTGGGCAGTCTCGCCCCGGCGGCCTTCAACGCCCTGGGCATTGCCAATACCGCGCCCGAAGGCGTGATCCCGCCTTCGGTGCGCTACAGCTTTTACCTGGGTGCATTCGCGATGGTGGCGGCCGTGGCATGGACGGCGCTGCGCGTGCGCGAATACAGCCCTGCGGAAATGGCCGCCTTTGCCGACGAACCCGAAGCAGCCGCGGGCCACGAGCCGCTGGTCTATCCGGCGCGCGGGCCCTTGTGGATGCTGGGCGGCGCGGCGCTGCTGGGCGTGGTCCTGGCCCTGGGGCTGGACAAGCAACTGCTCGTGCTGGGCGGCGGCCTGGTGGCATTCGGGCTGTTGCAGGTGATCGTGCGGGCGCGGGCCAGCACCGGCACGCTGGCCCAGGTGATCAGCGATCTGGCGCAGATGCCGCGTGCCATGCGGCAACTGGCGCTGGCCCAGTTCTTTACCTGGGTGGCGCTGTTCATCCTGTGGATCTACACCACGCCGGTGGTTACGCGTGAAGTGTTCCACGCCACCGATACCAGCGGCGCGGCCTATAATGCCGGTGCGGACTGGGTGGGCGTGATGTTTGCGTTCTACAATGGCGTGGCAGCGCTCGCCGCATTCGCCCTGCCAGTGCTGGCGCGGCGCATCGGCAATGTGCGCACGCACATGGTCGGGCTGGGGGCAGGGGCGCTGGCATTCCTGCTGCTGCTGGTGATCCGCGATGCCCATCTGTTGTTGCTGCCGATGGCGCTGGTGGGCGTGGCCTGGGCATCGATCCTGGGCATGCCCTACGTGATCCTCACCCGGGTGTTGCCGGCGCGCAAGTTCGGCATCTACATCGGCCTGTTCAACCTGTTCATCGTGATCCCGCAATTGATCGTGGCCACGGCCATGGGCGGGGTGATGCGCAGCTTTTTCCCCGACCAGCCGAAGTGGACGATGCTGGTGGCGGCGCTGGTCATGGCCGGCGCCGTGATCGCCATGGCCCGCGTCGAAGAGGAGTGATCAGGCGCGCAGCGCGGCTTCCATCGGGACCGCCAGGCGCTGGTGATCGCCCCAGTTGGTCGCCAGCGCCCTGACGCCTTCGGGCTGCACCAGCACCTGCGCGGTCCACAGGTTGTTGCTGCCATCGTGCCACAGGCTGCCATCCGCGCCGATCACCCAGCCCAGCGCATAGCTGCCGCCAAATGGCGGGGTGTGCAGCCGCTGCCAGGTTTCACTGCGCAGCATGGTGGCGCGGGTGCGGTGTGCATCCAGAAACGCCAGCATGGCCGCCATCGGCGCATGCAGCCGCGCGGCGGGCCCGGCCACGGCGGGGTTGTCCGTCGGCGGCACGCCCGGCGGATGCGGTATGCCATGTTCTCCCGGCCACCAGGCATGGCCCACCGGCTGGTCGAGTAGCCCCGGCGTGCCAGGCGCGCCAAAGCCGGCGCCAGCCATGCCAAGCGGGCCGAGCAGGCGCTGCTGCAACAGCACTT
>CAYXUN010000002.1:25672-98500 GCA_964468165.1 uncultured Novosphingobium sp.
CCCCCCGCCGCTTCCAGCATCGCGGCGGCGGCGACATAGTTGCGGTTGGAATAGATGAACTGCGCGCCCGGCGCTGCCTGTGGCGTGCGGGCCAGGGTCATGCGTGTCAATGCCAGTCGGCTGGCGCGGGGATCGGCCTCTTCGGCGGGAAAGGCGTCCATCTCGGCATCGGCGTCAAGCCGGGCAAAGCCGCTGGTGTGCGACAGCAGGTGCAGCAGGCTGACCCCGCGCCAGGGCGCGGCCTCGGCTTCGCGCAGGCCCAGCCGTTCCACCAGCGCCTCGTCCCACGCCAGTTCGCCTGCCTCGACCGCCAGCGCGATCAGCGTGGCCGTGACCGGCTTGGTGATGGAGCCCCAGTGCCAGCTGTCAGCCGGTGTCACTGCCACGTCGCTGCCCACCATGCGGCGGCCTGCGCAGACCACGCCGCTGACAGCCGCCGTCTCGCGCCAGCCGGCGGCCAAGGCAGGCACGTCAAGCCGGCGGCGCAGGCGTGCCGCAGCGTCGATGCTGCGGGGAAAGGACGGCGCGGCAGCCAGGGCGCGGCCCGACCAGGCAAGCCCGGCCAAGAGCCCGATCACCCCGCGCCGCGCCATGATCATCGCGCCGCGAGAGCCTGGGCCAACCTGGCGCGTTCAGCCCAGGGCATAGCCGTTCCACGCCTTGATCGGGCGGATCACAAAGCTGGTGTGCATCGTGCTGACGCCGGGCAGGCGCGCCAGGCAATCGCGGTGCAGGCGATCATAATCGGCCATGTCATGCGCGGCGATGCGCAGGCGGTAATCCGCCACGCCCGAGATCAGATAGCATTCGAGGATTTCGGTGGAATCGAGCGCGGCCCGCTCGAACCGCTCCATCGCTTCGCGGCTTTGGCTTTCAAGCGTGATATCGATCAGGGCGTGCAGGTTGAGGCCAATCTTGCCGGCATCGACCCGCGCGCCATAGCCGGTGATCGCCCCGCTCTCTTCCAGCGCGCGCATGCGGCGGTGGCAGGCAGAGCTGGAAAGCCCCACCCGATCGGCCAATTGTGCCAGCGAACTTTGCGAATCTGCCTGCAACGCGGCCAGCAGCTTGCGATCTATGCGGTCCATCAATGCCGTCTAGCGCAAAATCTTCGCGGTTAAAGTCAGATTCGCGGGAAGCCTTGGCTCGTTTCGGATCAACGCGAATAATCCGCCGGCGGGGCACCGTGATGCTTGCTGCGCGAAGCCATCAGCGCGATCGCCTGGTCGAGCGTTTCGCCATCGATCGCCCCATCGACCATGATCGTCTCGCCAGTCAGGTTGTTGCGCACTGCCACGGCCGGCGTGCCCTGCACGGTGGCGCGTTCGGCAGCATCGCCTTCGGCGGCGACGCGGCCCAGGGTGTCATCGCTGCGCAGGCAGGCTTCGAGCTTGGCGCCATCGGCCGCGCCATCCTGCTTGGCAAGGGCAACCACGGCCGGGCGGCCACCTTCCAGGCCGCGGCCATTGCCGCCGGTGCGGGCAAAGTAATCGTTGAGAAAGCGATAGAACGCGGCCGCGCCGCCCTGATCGCCCACGCACAGCGCGGCCATGCTGCCCAGCACCGCCGGCGCGCCGTGGAAGGGCAGGGGCAGCATGCGGATTGCCAGGTTGGCCTTGCCCTGCGCGCGCGCGATGGCGGCATCGGGCACGCCGGCAAACTGCTTGCAATAGGGGCATTCCGGGTCGGACCAGACCACCACGCTGACCGGCGCCTGCGCTGGCCCGGCCAGGCGATCCTGCGTCAGCAGCGCGCCCACATCGGGCACGGTGCGCCATGGGGCGGGAATATCGGGCGTCTGCACGGCGGCCTGCGCCATGGCCGGCGCGGCCAGCAGGGGCGCAGAGGCCGTGATCGTTGCCGCCAGGGCGATCGCCCAGAACCGTGCGCGCATTGCTATTCCTTGTCCTTTGCAAACCTTGGCCGTGCTGTTGCGCAATCCGGCGCGGGCGGCAAGCCTTGCCGTGCGGGCAGTGCACGCTTTGCATTTCGCCGCAGCTGGCTGTAGGGCAGCTGAATATATCCCGCCAAATACAGCCTGCGGGCTGCGGAGTTGCCATGGCCCGCCTTGTGCTTCGTGTTCTTGCCCTGTGTTGCCTGGTTGCGGCTGCCCTCTTGCCGACCATGGCCCCGGCTGCGGAAAATCCCGGTGGGCGGGGGCCGCTGGTGCTGGCAGCGGCGAGCCTGCAGGAATCGATGAATGCGGCGGCCGACCGCTGGGCATCGCTGGGCCATCCGCGCCCGGTGCTTTCGTTCGCGGCCTCGTCCGCCCTGGCCCGCCAGATCGAGGCGCATGCCCCGGCTGACCTGTTCGTGTCGGCCGATGAAGACTGGATGGACGATGTCGCCCGTGCCGGCCTTGTCGCCCCGCGCACGCGGGCCCGGCTGGTGACCAATGCCCTGGTGATCGTGGCGCCGGCAGGCAGCCCGCTGCGGCTCTATCCGGCACCTGGCTTTGCCCTGGCGCAGGCCCTCGCTGGGGGCAAGCTGGCCATGGGCGATCCCGCCGCCGTGCCGGCTGGCCGCTACGGCAAGGCCGCGTTGGAGCGGTTGGGCGTGTGGAACCAGGTGCAGGGCCAGGTGGCGCGCGCGGAAAACGTGCGCGCCGCCCTGGCGCTGGTGGCCCATGGCGCCGCGCCGCTGGGCGTGGTCTATGCCACCGATGCGCGCGCGGAACCGGGGGTGAAAGTCGTCGGGGTGTTTCCGGCCGGCAGCCACGCGCCGATCACCTATCCGGTGGCGCGGCTGACCGCCTCCACCCATCCTGACGCCGAAGGGTTCCGCCGCTTCCTGCTCTCGGCCGAAGGCAAGGCGATTTTCCGCCGCTTCGGCTTTGTCGCGCACTGAGCCGCGCGTGCTGCTTTCCGCGCAGGAATGGGGCGTGGTCGCGCTGTCGGCCAAGGTCAGCGGGGTGGCGATCCTGGGCGTGCTGCCGCTGGCCTTTGCGCTCGCCTGGGCGCTGGCACGCGGGCGGTTTCGCGGGCGGGTGCTGCTTGATGCCTTGGTGCATCTGCCCCTGGTGCTGCCGCCGGTGGTGATCGGCTGGATGCTGCTGGTGGCGTTCGCCCCGGCCGGCCCGATCGGCGCCTGGCTGTGGCGGCTGTTTGGCGTGACGCTGCTGTTCCGCTGGACCGGCGCGGCACTGGCCGCCGCGATCATGGCATTGCCGCTGATGGTGCGGGCGATCCGCCTGTCGCTCGAGGCGGTCGATCCCCGGCTGGAACAAGCCGCGCGCACGCTTGGCGCCGGGCCGTGGGTCACGTTCTGGCGCGTGACCTTGCCGCTGTGCGCGCCGGGCATCGTGGCCGGCGCGGTGCTGGGCTTTGCCCGCTCGCTGGGCGAATTTGGCGCGACCATCACCTTTGTGTCCAACATCCCCGGCGAAACCCAGACCCTGCCGCTGGCGATCTATGCCGCGCTGCAGGTGCCGGGCAGCGATGCCACGGTCTGGCGCCTGGCCGGCGTTGCGGTGCTGCTGTCGGTGCTGGCGCTGGTCGCCTCGGAACTGCTCGCCCGTCGGCAGGGCGGAAAGGGCGCGCATGTCCTTTGAGGCGGCCCCATCCTTTGACATCGACGTGGTGCTGGCGCGGGGGCAGCGCGAATTTCCCTTGCGGGTGGCCGGTGGCGGCGGGATCACCGCGCTGGTCGGGCCATCGGGGCAGGGCAAGACCAGCACGCTCGATGCCGTGGCCGGCCTGCTGCGCCCGCTGTCGGGCCATATCGCGGTGGGCGGCACAGTGCTGTTCGACGCCGCGCGGGGCATAGACCTGCCGCCCGAACGGCGCGCGGCCGGCTATGTGTTTCAGGACCTGCGCCTGTTTCCGCACCTGAGCGTGGCGGACAACCTGCTGTTCGGCTGGCGCCAGGCCGCGCCCGAGCGACGCACCCTGGCGCTTGATGACGTGGTCGGTTTTCTTGACATCGCGCCCTTGCTGGGGCGGCGGCCGCACACGCTGTCAGGCGGAGAGGCGCAGCGCGTGGCGATCGGCCGGGCGCTGCTGTCGGGCCCACGCTTTCTCTTGATGGACGAGCCGCTGACCGCGCTCGATCCGGCGCGGCGCGAGGGCGTGATCGCCCTGATCGCCCGCATCCGCGATGCCTTTGCCCTGCCGGTCCTGCTGGTGTCGCACCAGCAGGACGAGGTGGCGCGGCTGGCCGATGCCGTGGTGGAAATCTAGAGCATTTTCAAGGCAGGTGGAATCACCTGCCGACTCGGAAAATGCGGCAAATCAAAAAGCTAGATTTCCAGCTGGCTGCCCAGTTCGATCACGCGGTTGGTGGGCAGGCGGAAGAACTGCATCGGGCTTTCCGAATTGCGCACCATCCAGGCAAACAGCTTTTCCCGCCAGATCGCCATGCCCGGCCGCTTGGACGCGATCAGCGTCTGCCGCGCCAGGAAATAGCTGGTTTCCATCGGCTTGAACGGACCGGCCGCCCGCGTTTCGGCGGCGAGTTCGGCGGGAATATCCGCCTCGTCCATGAAACCGGTGCGGATGATCATGCGGTAGAAGCCATGGCCCATGTCTTCCACCTCGCGCCGCTTGTGATCGGGCACGTGCGGCACGCCGGCAGTCATGACCGTCAGAACCACGACGCGTTCGTGCAGGATGTGGTTGTGCTTCAAGTTGTGCAGCAGCGCGGGCGGAATGCCTTCGACGGTAGAGGCCATGAACACCGCCGTGCCCTTGACCCGGCGCACGCGTTCGCACACCGAACCCAGGAACAGTTCGAACGGCATGGCATCTTCGGCCAGGCGCTCGCGCACGATGCGCCGGCCGGTGGCCCAGGTGGTGAGCGCGGTGAAGGTGATCGCCGCGACCAGCAGCGGGAACCAGCCGCCATCGGGGATCTTGGTGGCGTTCGATGCGAAATAGGCACCATCGATCACCAGGAACGTGCCGGTAACGATGCCGGCCACCAGCGGATGCCATTTCCACACGGCAAACGTCAGCACGCCCAGCATGCAGGCGGTGATGAACATCGTGCCGGTCACCGCGATGCCATAGGCCGAAGCCAGGTTGCTCGACGTGCGGAACGCCAGCACCAGCAGGATGACCATGGCCAGCAAGACCCAGTTGACGAACGGCACATAGACCTGGCCGGCCGCGCTGGCGCTCGTATGCAGGATGCGGATTCGCGGCAGGAAGCCCAGCTGCACCGCCTGCTGCGAGACCGAAAACGCGCCCGAGATCACCGCCTGGCTGGCGATCACCGTGGCGAGCGTTGCCAGGATGACCAGCGGCAGGCGCGCCCAATCCGGCGCCATCAGGAAGAACGGATTTTCCACCAGGGCCGGGTTGCGCAGCAGCAGCGCCGATTGCCCGGCATAGTTGATGAGCAGGCACGGAAACGCCACCCACAGCCACGCCACCATGATCGCGCGGCGGCCGAAATGGCCCATATCGGCATAGAGCGCCTCTGCCCCGGTCACCGCCAGCACGACAGAGCCCAGCGCCAGGAACGCCAGCAGCGGATCGAGCGTGAAGAACTTGAGGGCATACCAGGGATTGGCTGCCAGCAGGATTTCCGGCGCGCGGGCAATGCCGTTCAGGCCAAGCACGGCGATGACCAGGAAATAGACCAGCATCACCGGGCCAAACAGCTTGCCCACTGCCGCCGTCCCGCGCGACTGGATGGCAAACAGGCCGATGAGGATCGCGATCGAGATCGGCAGCACCACTTCGGCAAAGGCCGGGTGCACCACGGTCAATCCTTCCACCGCCGAAAGCACCGACACCGCCGGCGTAATGATCGCGTCACCATAGAACAGCGCCGTCGCCACGATGCCCAGCACCACGGTGAACGCGGTCCAGCGCCCGGGCTTGAGCTGGCGCCCGATCAGCGCCAGCAGCGCCAGGCTGCCGCCTTCGCCCTTGTTGTCGGCCCGCAGGATCACGAAGACATACTTGACCGTGACGATCAGCGTCATCGTCCAGAACATCAGCGAGAGCACGCCGAAGATATGATCGGCGTCCACCGCCAGGCGGTGATGGCCGATGAAGCTTTCCTTCAGCGAATAGAGCGGCGAGGTGCCGATATCGCCAAACACCACGCCGATCGCGCCCACGGCGAGCGGCACAAGGCCCTGCGCCTCGTGGCCCTCATGGTGATCGGCTCCGGCGGTGTCAGGGGCGGGGGAAGCGTCAGCAGCGGCAGCGGCAAGCGCGGATTCGGGCGCGGCCGGATAGGACATGGCGGTCATGTCCGGGCCGCTACGCCCGGCAATATCCCGATGCGACGAAATTTATGCATTCTTTACGCGACCGCCCGCCAATCTCGTCGCGCCGGCATGACACGGTGCGACAGCCTTGGCTCTCGACAGAGGGGGCCCTGCTGCGGCATCCCCATGGCATGACACTGGCCCTTGCCCATCGTATCGCACCTGCGCCCGGCGCCGACGGGGATGGTGGGCTTATTGCCGGCCTGCTGGCCACTGCGGCGCTGATCGGCTTGGCCAGCCTGGTCGGCATGACGCTGCTGGCGCGGGGGGACGTGGCCGATATCGGCCTGCTCTATCTGGTGCCGGTGATGTTTGCCGCGATCCGCCTTGGCCTGCGCCCGGGGCTTGCGGCGGGGCTGCTGTCGTCGCTGTGTTATAATTATTTCTTTATTCCGCCGCGTTTCACGCTGGCGGTGGCCGATCCTTCGCACCTCATCACCCTGGTCATCCTGCTGGGCGTGGCGCTGGTGGGCAGCCACATGGCCGCGCGCCTGCGTCACCAGGCCTCGCTGGCGCAGGCACAGGCAGGGCGCGACGCGCTGTTGGCCGGGTTTGCCGGGCGCTTGATGGGTGTGACGCGGCGCGATGCGCTATGGGCCTTGCTGGCCGGGGAAGTGGCGCGCCAGTTTGGCCTGCGCGTGGTGGTGGCGGCAGCCGATGCCCAGGGCATCGCCACGCTGGTCGCCGCACATCCCGCGCACGATCGGCTCGACCTGCTCGAGGCGGCCGCCGCGCAATGGTGCCTCGACAGCGGGCGCTCGGCCGGGCCGGGCGGACAAGTGCCGACCGCATCGGAATGGTTGTTCCTGCCGGTGCCGGGCAGCCAGGGGCCGCTGGCCGTGGTCGGGGTGGGCAATCCCGATGGCGATCTGCCGCTGCACGGCGGGCAGACCCCGCTGCTGGAAAGCCTCCTGGCCCAGGCGGGCCTTGCTCTCGCACGGATTGCCCTCGAAGAGGAAAAGCTGGCGCTGGGCCGCGTGCAAGAGCGCGAGCGGCTGCGCAGCGCCCTGCTGTCGTCGATCGGGCATGATCTGCGCACCCCGCTCACCACCGTGCTGGGAACACTGCGCGCCCTGCGCCCGCTGACGCCAGAGCAGGCGGCCGCCTTGGCCAGCGCCCGTGGCGAGGCCGAGCGGCTGGATCGTTTCGTTGCCAACCTGATCGAGATGGTGCGCCTGGAAATCGGCGCCTTGCAGCGCGAGCCAGAGCCGGTTGACCTGGCCGAGGCGTGCGACGCCGCGCTTGACCACCTTGCGCCGGGCGGCCTGGTCGGCCCGCTGGAGTTGGTCGTGCCCCAAGACCTGCCGCTGGTGCTGGCCGATCCGCGCCTGCTGCACCATTGCCTGATCAATCTGATCGACAATGCCGTGCGCCATGGCGGCCATGGCGGCATTCGGATAGAGGCGCTGGCCGATCCGCAGGGCGGGGTGGAACTGGCGGTGTGCGATCGCGGGCCAGGCCTGCCGCCGGGCGAAGAGGAGCGCATTTTCGGCATGTTCACGCGGCTTGAAGGATCAGACCGGCAAGGCGGTACCGGGCTGGGCCTTGCCATCGTCAAGGGTTTTGCCGAGGCGATGGGCCTTGCCGTGACAGCCGCCAACCGCGCTGGCGGCGGTGCGCGCTTTGCCCTGCATGTGCCGCCCGCGCTGGTTCGCCCCGTGGCCGTTCCGGCATGAGCGGCGCGGCAGAACAGGCCGGCCCCGGCGTGCTGGTGGTGGACGATGATCCGGCGATCCGCGCGCTGTTGCGCCAGACCCTGGCCCAGGCCGGCTATGGCGTGAGCGAGGCCGCCACGGCGACCCAGGCACTGGCCCAGCGCGCCGCGCAGGCGCCCGACCTCGCGCTGCTCGATCTGGGGCTGCCCGATCGCGATGGCCTGGAAATCCTGCCGCAACTGGTGGCAGCGGGCCTTGCCGTGGTGGTGCTCTCTGCGCGCGATGCCACCGCGGAAAAGGTGGCTGCGCTCGATCTGGGCGCCAGCGATTATGTCACCAAGCCGTTCGATCCCGAAGAGATCCTGGCGCGCGTGCGCACCGCGCTGCGCCATCGTGCGCGGCTGGCTGGGGTGCCGGGCGGGCAGGCGGTCTTGCGCTTTGCCGATGTGGAGATCGACCTTGCCGCGCGGCAGGTGCGCAAGGCCGGTGCCGAGGTACACCTTGCCCCCAAGGAGTATGCGTTCCTGGCCGAACTGGCGGGCAATGCCGGCCGCGTGGTGACGCATGCCCAGCTTTTGCGCACGATCTGGGGGCCGGGGCACGAGACCGACGTGGAATATCTGCGCGTGGCGGCGCGTGGCATCCGGCGCAAGCTGGAAAGCGATCGCCCGCCCGGCCAATCCGCGCTGCGCAACGAACCCGGCATTGGCTATCGCCTTGACCTGGCGCGCGGCTAACCCGAGCCTGCACTGCCCCCACGCAGGTTTACGTGGTTGCGGCTTAAACGCCATTTGAGCAGGCCGATGATAGCGCCTGTCCCGGTCAATTCTGCCATCAGCACCGGGGAAAGATTGCATGTTCAAAAGGCGCGTTGTCGTTCCACTCGAAACCCGTTTCGCGCAGGCGGTGTTCGAGCAGGCGGCCGATGGCTTCCTGCTGATGCAGAATGGCCGGTTTACCCTGTGCAACGCGGCGGCAGAGCGCGTCTATCAGCGCCCGCGGCATGAGATCATCGGCGCTTCGCCCGACATGCTGGCCGCGCCCTGCCAGATGGATGGCCGCCCCACAAGCGAGCATGTGCCGGAACGGATCGCCGAGGCGCAGCGCAATGGCTTTGCCCGCTTCGAATGGCTCAACCTCGATGGCAAGGGGCAACCGTTGCGCATGCTGGTGACGCTGACGCCAATGATGATCGATGGCGGCGATGCCCTGATGATCCAGGTGCAGAGCCAGGCGGAAACCTCGGCCGTGGTCGATGCCCTGCGTGAAGGGCTGGAGAAATTGGCCGGTGGCGATCTCGATTGCCAGCTGACCCGCGCGTTCCGCCACGATTACGAATGCCTGCGCACCGCGTTCAATGCGACGGTCGACGCCATGGCCGGCGCCATGCGCTCGGTCGGCGTGATTGCCGAACAGGTGGCCAATGGCTCGGCCGAAATCCTCGCCGGGTCCGAAGATCTTTCCACCCGCACCGAACAGCAGGCCGCTGCCGTGGAGGAGGCTGCCGCCGCGCTGCGCCAGATCAACGAAAGCGTGCAGAAATCGGTGCAGGAGGCGGGCAATGCCAGCACCATGGTGCAGACCACGCTGGATGAGGCTCGCCAATCGGGCGACGTGGTGGGGCGCGCGATTGAGGCCATGGCGACGATCGAGAAATCCTCCCAGGAAATTGCCGAGATCGTGGGCGTGATCGATGCCATCGCGTTCCAGACCAATCTGCTGGCGCTCAATGCCGGGGTCGAGGCGGCGCGCGCGGGCGATGCGGGCAAGGGCTTTGCCGTGGTGGCGAGCGAGGTGCGCGCCCTGGCGCAGCGGGCGGGCGATGCCGCGCGCGATATCCGCGCCCGCATCGGCAGCTCGACCGAACAGGTTTCCAACGGCGTTGGGCTGGTTACCGCCACGGGAGACGCGCTGGAACGGATTGCGGCCAGCGTCGGCGAAATCAACGAGGTGATGCAGCGGATCACCGGCACGTCGAGCAACCAGGCCACGACCCTGGGTCAGATCAACGCCACTGTGCGCGATGTCGATGCGATCACCCAGCAGAACGCCGCCATGGCCGAGCAAGCCACCGCCACTGCCCGCAACCTGGCCGACCAGGCCAATGTGATGGCCCGCGAACTGGCCAAGTTCCGCTTTGCCGGCAACCAGGCGATGGCCCGCGCCACGCCCGCGCCGCGCCCGACTGCTCCACTGCGACCGGCGCCGGTGCAATCGGCGGCTACGGACGCAAAACCCCGGCTGGTGCCGGCTGTGGCGCCAGTGGCATCAGCGCCGCCAGCGCCAGTCCCGGCACCCGCCCCGCGGCCGCGAGCAGCGGCTGCCCCGCGCAGTTCCGGCAATGCGGCCGTGGCCGAGGACGACTGGTCCGAATTTTGAGTGGCTTGAACGCCAGCAGCGGCGTCCTTCAGTCTTCGCCACGCGACAGTTCTGCCGCCGGCGTCAGCGTGCGCGCGGCCGGATCACGCATCGGGCGCAGGGGTGCGCTGCCCTCTACCAGGCCATCGAGCGCGCGGACGGCATCGGTCACGAGCGGGACATCGGCCTTGCCCGCCACGCGCCAGGCATCGCCCTGCGCATCACGGCGCGGGGCATCGGGCAGGAGCCACGCCGCGTCGAGCGCGCCCAGTGCCGCCAGCACCTGCACCTTGGCGAGATAGGCGCCGGCCACTCCATCGTTGTAGGCGCTGCGCGCCTGGAGCAGTTCGCGGGCGAGTTGCAGCACGTCGAGCGTGGTGAACATGCCCGCCCGCTCTTGCAGCACGGCGCCATCATAGGCCTTTTGTGCTGAGGCCACGGCCTTGGCGTGGGTGTCGATCGCGGTGGTCTGGGCCTGCCAATCATTCCATGCGCCGGCAAGGGCCGCGCGATTCTCGCGCAGGGTGGCATCCATCAGGCGCCAATCGGCATCATTGGCGGCTTGCGCGGCGTGCACGCGCGCGGCGCGCTCACCACTGTCAAACAGGGGGCCTGACAGCGTGACCACGCCTTTGATCTCGGTCTGGCGCAGGGTATCGGAATAGTTGGAAAAGCCGGCGGAGTAGGGCAGCAGCGCCCCCGTCCCCTGGAAATCGACGCGCGGGCGGCGCTCAGCCTGGGCCGCTTCCACGCTAGCGCGCGAGGCGCGCTCGCGTTCCTGCGCGGCATGGATCAGCGGGTTATGCGTTTCGGCATAGGCATAGGCTTCTTCCAGATCGGCCACCGGCAGTTGCAGTGGCGGTGGCGGCGCCAGGTCGCCCGGCCGCGTGCCGACCATGCGCAGGAAGGCAGCCTCGGCGGTGCCGGCGTCACGCTGCGCGGCGAGCAGTTGCACGCGGCCCAGTTCCACCCTGGTTTCCACCTGCTGGATATCGGTGGCCGTCACCTCGTGCGCGGCCAGGCGCGCGCGGTTGTCGGTCAATTCGCGGGTCAGCGCGGCCAGGTTGTCGGCGGCAATGGCCACCGCCGTGCGGGTCCGCCGCAGGCCGACAAAGGCATCCGCGGCGTCGAGCAGGGCCTGCTGCTCGGCCGATTGCAGCACTGCCTGCTGATAGGCGGCCTGGGCGCGGGCGCCCCGTTCGTTGGCAAACGACCGGCCAAAGCTGAACAAGGGTTGAGTCAACACGGCCGTGGCGGTGGAGGTCCAGCCGCTGCGGCCCAGAAACACGCCCTTGGCAATTTCGAACCGGTCGCGGGTCCAGCCATACGTCAGCGCATAGTCCAGCTTGGGGCCATAGGCGGCGCGGGCCTGTGCCACGCCCCATGCGCTGCTTTGCGTGCTGCTGCGCTGGGCGAGCAGGGCCGGTGATGTCCAATAGGCATAGCGCAGGGCATCGGTCAGCGTGGAGACCGGCCGGCCCGACAGCGCGCCTTCGGCGATGTCTGCCGGGGTGTCGGGCGGCAGGCCGGCGCTGCGGTCGATGTCGGCCGCATCCTGCGCCTGGGCGGCGGGCACGGGCAGGGCCAGCACTGCCGTGGCGCAGGCGATCGGCAGAGTTAGCCGCAGGCATGATCGGCGCACGAAAACGGGGCGCAGATGGCGCAAGGCAAGGCGCATGGCGAAATTCCCCTCAGTTGTCGCGGAATGCGCGCATGAACTGGTCACGCAGCGGCTTGGTGACGTAGGACAGCAGCGATCGGTTGCCGGTCTCGATATAGGTTTCGGCGGGCATCCCGCTGCGCAGCGCCAGTCCCTCGCGCGCCACGGCGGCCTGGTCCACCGCGATGCGCACGGTGTAATAGGCCTGGCGCGTTTCCTGGTTGTCTGTCCGATCGGTGGCGACATAGATCACCCGGCCAGGAATTTCCGGAGTTGCCGCGCGGTTGAACGCGGAAAACCGCACCCGCGCCGCCTGGCCCACGCGCACCTGGTCGATATCGGTGGGGCTGACCGAGGCTTCGACGACCATGACATCGTGATCGGGCACGATTTCCATGATCGGCTCGGCTGGCCGCACCACATCGCCGATTGCGGCAAAGGCGATCTTTTCGATCGTGCCGGAATAGGGCGCGCGTATCTCGCTGCGGTCCTTCTGGTCCGCTGCGCTGACCTTGCGCAACTGTTGTTGGTTGAGCGCGGTATTGACCTGCGCCAGATCGGTGCCGGCCTGGACGCGGCGGGTCTGCACCGTCTGGATCGATTGCTCCTGCGCCTCGGTAATGCGGGCGCGGGTCTGGGCGATCTGCGCCTGCAACTGCGCCACTTGCCCGTCGATATCCACCGCCGTGCGTTCCAGCTGGTTAAGCCGGTTGATCGTGACCAACTGCTTGTCCCACAGGTCGCGCACGCCCTGCCGTTCCGGCTCGATCAGGTGGCGTTGCTGGCGCAGGGCATCGATCTGGGCCTGAAGCCCGGTGATCTGCTGGTTGTATTGCGCCACGCGCGCGGCAAGCTGGGCGCGCAGCTGGCCTTCCTCGGTCTGGCGCATGGCGAACAGGTGCTGCTCGTCGGCCATGGCCTTGGCCGCGCTGGGGTTGCCAGCTCGCACGAGGTCGGCCGGGAAGACGACCTGGCCGAGGCCCAGCCTCTCTGCCTCCAGCCTGGCTTTCTGCGCCAGCAGCTGTTCCACGGTGAGGTTGGAATAGGTGGCATCGGCACCGGTTACCCGGTCATCCAGCCGCATCAGCAGTTCGCCCTGGCGCACGTGCTGGCCGTTGATCACCGCGATCGTGGTGATCACGCCGCCGGTCGGATGGGCAATCCGCTTTACCCGGCTTTCCACGCCCACCTGGCCGCCGCCGATCACTGCGCCACCGATCGGCACGATCGCGGCCAGGGCAAACAGCAAGGCCATCAGCCCGGCCAAGGCAAATATCAGCCGCACCAGCAGGCGCGGGGCATGGGGGCGCGGCGCGCTAGGCTGGTCGATCCACAGTGCCGGCAGCAGTTGCCTGACGGCTTCGGGAGAAAGCGGGGCGTTCATCGTGCGGCCTCCTGCGCCAGGCGGCCCGGGGCTGGGGCACTGGCCATGGTGGTGCTGTCACTGGCCTGGAGGGTGCGCTGCATCACCGCGTCGCGTTCGCCAAAATCAACCAGGCGGCCATTCTGCATCACCGCGACATGGCTGATCGGGCCGAGCGTGGCCGGGCGATGGGTGATCATGATGACGATGCCGCCACGCTGGCGCATGTCCATCACCGCGCGGTTGAGCGCGGCATCACCCACGGCGTCGAGGTTGGAATTCGCCTCGTCCAGGATCAGCAGGTGGGGATTGCCATAGAGCGCGCGGGCCAGGCCCACCCGCTGGCGCTGCCCGGCGGAAAGCTCGCTGCCCCCGGCGGAAACCTGGGTGTCATAGCCATCGGGAAGCGCCAGGATCGCCTCGTGCAGGCTGGCGGCGCGCGCCGCGGCCATCACCCCGTCAGACGTTGCGGCCGGATCGAACCGGGCAATGTTCTGGCCCACCGTGCCATCGATCAGGTCCACCGTTTGCGGGACATAGCCAAAGGCACTGCCCAGCGCTTCGGCATCCCACTGGTCGGGCGTGGCGCCATCGAGGCGCACCTCGCCACGCTGGGGTTTCCAGATACCCAGGATACCGCGCACCAGCGAGGTTTTGCCTGCCGCGCTCGGGCCGATCACGGCCAGAGCCTGGCCAGGTTGCAGCGACAGCGACACGCCCTGGACGGTGAAGCGCTGCGTGCCCGGTGGCGCTACCCACAGATCGCGCAGGGCCAGCTCTCCGCGCGGGCGATCGAGCGTCACCTGGCGTTCGGGCGGGCGGCGGAACGTGGTGATCGCCTGGACGATGCGGCCCCAGCCACTGCGTGCGGCCACCAGGCCTTTCCAGTTGGCAATGGCGGAATCGACCGGCGCCAGGGCGCGGCCCGAGAGCACCGAGGATGCCAGGATCACGCCGCCGCTGGCCTTGTCATCGATAACCAGCAGCGCGCCCACGGTCAGGATGATCGATTGCAGCAGCATGCGGAACGTGCGGCTCGCCCCGCCGAGGCGCGAGACGGTGCGCGCCAGCGCCGATTGCGCGGCAATGAACTGGCTTTCCCAGCCAGAGGTGCGCGCCACCAGGCGATCCTGCATGCCCATGGCAAAGGCGGATTCGGCAAAGCGGATTTCCGACAGCGTGGCCGCGCTGCGCTGGCCGGTGATCATCGCCAACTCGCGCGAGGCGGTTTGCGTGCGGCGGTTGGACAGCAGCGCCAGCACCGCCATTACCATGACCCCGGCCAGCGCGGTCAACCCCAGCCACCAGTGCAGCGCGGCCAGCACCACCAGGAACATCACCACCCAGGGCAGGTCGATCAGCGCAACCGGGCCGGCGCCAGCCAGAAACGTGTGCACCGAATCCAGGTCGCGGGCGAACTGCAGGCCATCGCCCTTGTCCGGCCCCGCGCGCAGCGGGCGGGCGACCGTGGCATAGTGGACCGCACCGAACAGATCATCGTGCACGCCGTTGGCCACGCCGAGCAGAGCTTCTGCCCGAATTGCCTCGAAAACCGCTTGAAATACGTAGATCAGCACTAGCATCACGAACAGACCCACCAGAGTGGGAATGCTTCGGCTGGGCAGAACCGAATCGTAAACCAGCATCATGTAGCCCGACCCGGCAAAGACCAGGACGTTCAACAGCAGGCTGGCCACGGCGACCAATCCAAGATTTCCGCGATATCTGCGCAGGAACAGGCGCAGCATTTGCCGATCCACGTTGAAACACCCCCACAAGGCCCTTGTTGCCTTGTGGGTATAGCAGCGTGGCATCAGGCCATTTCGGCAGATGCTTCCGGCTCGGAACTATAGCGCGGCGATCAGGCCCATCGCGCGGCGTTTCAGGTGGCTTCGGCCGGCGTGCAGGCACGCGCGCCGACGATCAGCATCTCGCACCAGACCCCGCGCGGATCGAACATGAGATCCACCGCTTCGAGCCCCGGCTGCACGCGCAGCAGGTGCGATCCCGTACCCTGGTGGACCGGTGGGCTGACCAGCGGCCCACCCGATTCCTTCCACAGCAGGTAGAGCCGGTCCGCATCGGGTGCCAGGAACCAGCGCAGATCGACCCAGCCGGCGGGATCGGACAGTGCGCCGTGCTTGATCGCATTGGTGCACAGCTCGTGCACCGCCATGATCAGCGGAATGCAGCTTGGCTCGGGCACCGTGCATGGGGTGCCGCTCAGGCGGATGCGCGAGCCTTGGCCAAAGGGGCCGATGGTGCGCTCGATCAGTTCGGGAAGCTGCCCTTCGGCTTCGGTGCCGATGCGCAGCAGGTCGCTGGCCTTGGCCAGGCTGTCCAGGCGGTGGGAAAACTCGCGGAAGAAATCGAGCGGGTTTTCGGCACGTGGCCCACGCGCCGACAGCGCCTGGATGATCGACAGCAAGTTGCGGCAGCGGTGGCGCAATTCGCGGTTGAAGGTGTCCTGCTGGCGGGTGAGGGCATCAAGCTCGCGCACGGTGGTGCGCGCCACGATCGCCATGCCCATGACCAGGACCACGCAGGCGGCGCCCAGCAGCAGCGAAACGAGCGGGCGACCGTGCCAGGCGATGCCCATGATCGATCCGGCAAACAGCCACTGCGCCACGGCAAATGAGCCGAGCACGCCCAGAATGGCAAAGCCCTGTTCCAGGAGCAGCGCGGCGATCAGCACCGTGGGCCAGAATGCGAGGAACGGCATCACGGCAGGTTGCGGCTCTATCACCAGGCGCAGGAGCGACGGCACGAACATCAGGAGCGCGCACAGGATCGCCTGCTGCAACGCGCTGCGCTGCCGGATCAGCGCGGCGCGCATCATGCCGGAAACCCCGGTCAGAACCTTCATCTGCGCCCCTTTGACCCTGGCCGCGACGGGCGAATCCCTGTGGCGGGTCTTTGTAAAACAGTGTTAACGCCATCGCCTGCGAACCGCAGCCCCTTTTCCCAACGTGCGTGGGCAATTGCCTCAAATACCTACGGCTGGCGGGGGGCGGACAGCCTTAATGCCGCCTCGATCTCCAGCAGGCTGGCAAGCAAGGCGCGCTCTTCCGGGCCGAGTGCCTGGCTGCGTTGCAGGGTGGTGCGGCACAGCGCCAGCAGGCTGGCGGGATGGCGCGCGAGCGTGGCGCGGAATGCGTGGAGCGAGGGCGGCGTGGTTGGCTGGTCTGCCGGCGGCCCGGCCGGAACGATCAAGGCGTTTTCGGGGGCGGGGGCGGCGCGCAGGCGCCACAGCACGGCAACCGCCCGTTCGACCATCGCACGCACCAGGTCTCCTGCCGCCTCTCCCGATGCGCGGGCTTTGAGTTTCTGGCGATAGCGGCGTTGCCGTTCGGCATTGGTCAGGGCCATGGACCTGCCTAGACGGGGTTTGGCACGGCTTGAAAAGCCCGGTCAGCCCCTTGCGTAACCATCCCTATCGATGGCTCCTGCGCCGATTATCGCGCACTTTTGTCGCTTTTGACATGCGTCAAGGAGGCGGCGCGCGGCTGGGCTATCCTGCACAGGTGGCCCGATCCGTCACCGGACCAGAGCGGATGGGCATGGAGGATGCAGCGATGACCAACCCTGAAAGTATGGCACTGCGGCGCGGGATCGCCGGCACGCTGCTGTTCGATGGAGAACTCGCCAGCCGCGGTTTCGAACTCAACGCCATGTGCTTTTCATTCAACGACACGGCCAATCGCGCCGCATTCCTGGCCGATGAAGATGCCTATTGCCGGCAGTATAGCCTCACGCCCGAACAGCGCGATGCGGTGGCGCGGCGCGATGTGCTGGCGATGATCGAGGCAGGTGGCAATGTCTATTACCTGGCCAAGCTGGCAGGCATTTTCGGCCTGAACGTGCAAGATCTGGGCGCCTTGCAGACCGGCATGAGCGTGGCCGAATTCAAGCAGTACCTGCTCGACCAGGGCGAGGCGGCGGGCTGTGCCCCGGCCAGCCATGACGTGGGAGTGGCGGCATGAGCGCGCAGATCATCGGTGGCTATTTCAGCAGCCACGTTCCCGGCATCGGCGGCGCGATTGCGCGTGGTGCCCAGGCAGAGCCCTATTGGAAGCCGTTCTTCGATGGCTATCCGCCGGTGCGCACCTGGCTCGCGCAGGCGCGGCCCGATGTCGCCATCGTGTTCTACAACGATCACGGGCTCAATTTCTTCCTCGATGCGATGCCCACCTTTGCAGTGGGCGCAGCGGCAGCCTATCCCAACGAGGATGAAGGCTGGGGACTGCCGGTTTACAAGACATTCCAGGGCGATCCCGGGCTTTCCTGGCACATCATCGAGGAACTGGTCGGCAGCGGGTTCGACATCACGATGTGCCAGAAGATGAAGGTCGACCACGCCCTGTCGATCCCGTTCGAGCTGGCCTATCCCGATGTTTCGGCCTGGCCGGTGAAGATCGTGCCGATTGCGATCAACACCGTGCAATATCCGCTGCCGTCTCCTCAGCGCTGCTATGATCTGGGCCGTGCCGTGCACCGCGCGCTGCAATCCTGGCAGGATGATACCCGCGTGGTGGTGATCGGCTCGGGCGGCCTGTCGCACCAACTGGATGGCGCGCGCGCCGGGTTCATCAATGCCGACTATGACCGCTTCTGCCTCGATCACCTGGCCAACGATCCCGAGGCGCTACTGCGCCATTCGACCGAAGAGGTGGCCGCGATCGCCGGCACGCAAGGGGTGGAGATCGTCAACTGGATCGCCGCGCGTGGCGCGCTGGGCCAGGGGCCCCATGCCGAAGTGACGCGGAACTATCACATCCCGATCAGCAATACGGCCGCAGCAACGCTGGTGTTGACCCCGGCCTGACAGCTTGGCAGGTTTGGCCCGTGCCCGTGGCGTACGGGCCGATAGGCCGGCGCGTCTTCCTGGGGGGGAGGGCGCGCCGGTTCGCGTTGGCAGCCTTGGCAGGTAGGTAGCTCAGTCGGCCATGTCGTTGACGGCCATCAGGGCCAGCTCGGTGCGGTTGTCGATGCCCAGCTTCTGGTACATGGCGTGAAGATAAACCTTCACGGTGCCTTCGCCGATATTCAATTCTGCGCCGATATCGCGATTGCGCATGCCGCGCGCCACCAGGCGGGCGATGCGCCGCTCGCGCGGGTTCAGGCGATCGAGCGGCCCCGCGCCCTCGGGATGCAGCGACAGGTCCAGCGCGCGCTGCAGAAGGTCTGCCGAAATGGCCCGTTCGCCTTCCTCCACCTTGGCCAGCACATCGATCAGTTCGTCGCCGGCGCCATCCTTGGAGACGATGCCCTCGACACCCGCGCGCATCACCGCCAGCAGATTGCGATCGGTAAGCTCGGCGGTCAGCAGCACGACCCGCCGCCGATCGCCCCGCGCCCGCAGCGTTTCAAGCACCTGGACCCCGTTCATGCCGGGCATGTTGATATCCAGCACGACGATTTCGGGATCGTGGGTGGCGATCGCGTCCAGCGTTTCCTCGCCGCTGGCTGTGGCCGCGACGACTTTGAAGCGGCTGTCGCGCAGCACGGCGGCAACGCCGGCGCGGATGAAGCCGTGGTCGTCAGCAACAAGGATCGTGGTCATGCCTTCAGGCCTGTCATGCATTGATGCGGGTGGGCACTTCGATATCGAGGCGGGCGCCCGGGCGCAGATGGTTGTTGGAATGGTCGGCGATGCGCACGCGGCCACCCAGGGCCGCCACGCGCTCGGTGATCGAGCGCGGCTGGCACAACTGGCCCGCCCCTGGAAAGCCCACGCCGTCGTCTGCGATCGTCACGGTCAGGGTGGACCCATCATGGTCGAGCGAAATCATCACTTCGCTGCACTGGCCATGTCGGGCGGCATTGGCAACTGCCTCGCGCACCATTTGTCGCAATTCATAGGCAAGATGGATCGGCACGAGCAGCGGGCCGGTCTGCCCGCCAAAGCGGATCTGGATGCGCCAGTGGGCCGACATTTCCTCGACCAGGCTGCGCAATTCCTCGGTCACGTCGGCGGCGCGATCACCGTCCTCGCCGCGGCGCAAGCGGTCGATCATCACGCGCAGTTGCGCCTGTTCGCGGCGCAGCGCGTCCTTCATCGCCACGATTTCGCCCTCGGGGTCCTTGCCGTCGCGCAGGCGGCGGCGCAGCGCCTCGAGCCGGAACATCGTGCCGGCCAGGAATTGGACCACGCTGTCGTGCAGGTCGCGCGCCAGGGCATTGCGCACTTCGGCCACGGCCGAGCTCTTGGCCAGGGTGGCCATTTCCTCGCGGTCGAGCGCAAGGCCGATCTCGCGGACTAGCGCGCTCATCCATGGCAGATCATCCACCGCCATGGCGGGAATGCCCCAGACCAGCAGCTGTCCCTGGCTGGAAACGGAACTGAACGTGGCAAGAATGCCTTCGTTGATGCCGCAGATCTCGGCCAGTGGAATGGCGGAGGTGCTGCGCTCGATCAGCAGCTGGTGTTCCGCCGGCAGGCCGATGCGGCGCGCGCGCTGGCGGTCGAACAGGGTGGGCGGGGCAGGCGTGGCCAGGGCCGTGGAGAGGGCGCCCGGGCCCTGGCGCTCGCTCGTGATGCGGCCATCGTCCTCGATCAGCAGATCGATCCAGGGCTCGTCACCCCAGGCCACCGCAAGGGCCGCGCCGCGCGCGCCCATGGTAACACAGGCCTGGCGCAAGGCGCCGGCCAATACGCGGTTGCGGCGCGCGCCGGGCGGGCCGGCTGGTTCGGGCAGGGCCACCACGCGCCGCCCGCGCTGGCGGCTGGCCAGCCACAGCATCAACATCGACACCACGACCATGCAGATCAGCCCGCGTACGAAGCGCAGCGGATCAGGGGCGGCCCCGCCAAGCGTCAGCATCCCGGCCGGCACGATCGCGGCAAAGAACAGGCCCATGCCGGTCGTCGCCACGCCGATCGTGCCCCAGCGCACCAGGGCAACCAGCAGCAGAAACGTGCCGAACACCAGAAACGGCCCGGTGAGCACGCCTTGCGGGCGCTCGGTGAAATAGATCGCGCCGGCAAACGCCACGAAATCGATTACCTGCGCTGCCGGCGCCAGGCGGCAATCGTACCACCAATCCGTCCAGGCCGCGCAGGCAAGGACGATGACCCACAAGACATAGCCACCCGCCAGTATCGGGGTGATGCCGGGATTGCGCAGCGTCAATTCGGGAGAGAACACGATGCCCGCCATGAACATCGCGGCCATCGTCAGCCGGCACAACGCCAATACCTTGCCGCTGCGCCGCGCATACATGTGACGGATCTCCAACCCTGCGGCCTCCCTATGGGAAAAGATATGTGGCGCCCTTTGCGGATATGCAATCGGATTGCGCTCCCGGCGGGTGGGCTTTTACGTTAACCATTGTTAGAGGGGGCTATGCCATCGACCATGCTTGCCGGTTCATGAATACCGCCTTGGGGCACCGACCTGGCCCGGCGCTGATTCGCATCCTGTGGGTTGCGGGCTGGCATGCGTGTGGCGCTGCGGATAGGATGGAAGGCAAGTCATGACCGGATCGCCTTCCTCTTCCTCCCCGCTCGAAGCACTGACGGCCAAGCAGCGCGAGGTGCTGGACCTTCTGATCCAGCACAAGACGTCGAAGGAGATATCCCGGATACTGGGTATCTCCCCCTATACGGTCGATCAGCGCATCCTGCTGGCGCGGGGCAAGCTGGGCGTCACCTCGCGCGGCGAAGTGGCTCAGGCATATAGGCTTTTGCTGGAAGAAACCGGGTCTGCCGGGGTATCCGTAAAACCCGTATATGGTTCGTCGGATGTCGCCAATGTCATTATTCCGCCGCACAAGGACAGCGAAGGACAAGACGAGCCCGAAGCCCCGGTAGACGAAGGTGGCGATGATGGGGATCATCCCACCACGCAAGCGCCTGCCACCATGGACCAAGGGTATCATCGTGTCCTTCCGGAGATGTTCGACGGACCTTACGGGACGATGATGCGACTGGGGGCAACGGCCCTTATCGCGATGGTCCTGATCCTCACCGTCCTGGGTGGGCTGACGATGTTCTCGCAGTTGTCCAGGATCGTGGATCGTTAACCTGTCGGATTTCCTCCGCTTCAACATGGGGACGGCACCGGTGGTGTCGTGTGGAGGCAGACGACGATGACCAATACCAAGCACAACAATACGGTTCGCGCTGCGGTGGCTGGCGCGATGACGCCGGCGGTGGCGCAGCTGCGCGTGACCCGCGATCTGCACGAAGCGGAAGCAGCGCTGGACGAGGCGCTGATCCGCCAGGCCAACCTGCTTTCGTCGATGGTGTCAGCGCGGCGTGAGGCGGGGCTGCCGCCGTTCCTGGGGCAGGATGCGCTGATGCGCCTGCTCAAGAGCCAGCAGGCGACGATCGACGCGGGCGGCGAATTGGCGCGCGTGCATGGCCGGCTCAGCGCCATTGCCGTCGAAACCATGGGTGGCAATGACGAATGCCCCAAGACCGCGACGTTGGTCAATCCGGCTGATGCGTCCGGCGGCGTGATGGCGCCCCTGGCGCACGCAGCCTGAGCTTGTCTCCGGCATGGGTATGGAGGATGTGACGGCCGATGCTCTCGCTCTGGCTCCCCCGCATTCTCCTGGCCTGCGCCGTTCTGTTCGCCGCCCGCAAGGGCGGCGAACCTGAACAGTCGGTGGCAGCGATCCTGGTCGCGACATTCGCGCTCGACGTTGCCAACCACGCTATCTTCGGAGATCCCGCATGGTTTGCGGTCAATCCCGGTCACCTGGTGATCGATCTTTGGGCGTTCATCGTCCTGCTGTGGGTGGCCATGCGCGCCAACCGCGCCTGGCCATTGGCCGTCAGCGCGGCGCAGGCGCTAGTGGTGCTGGGCCACGTCGCCAAGCTGTGGGAACTGGCCATGGTGCGCAAGGCGTACTGGGTGATGACGCAGGTTCCCTTTTCGTTGCAGCTGCTGCTGCTGATGTTCGGAACGGCCGCGCACATGCACCGGGCGCGCCGGCTGGGCGACTATCACGGCTGGCGGCTGACCTGATCGCCGCCGCTGGTTCGGCTGGCGCTGTTTCGACACAATCGGGGAGGGCGGCATGACAGTGCGATCGATGCGTGCTGCCGCGCGCCGCAGTGATGGAGGGCAGGGCATGACCTTTCGAAACGAACATATGGTCGCTGCAGCACCCACTGCGGGTGCGCCACGCCCGGCCGTCCCGGCACCCGCGCTGGCGATGGCCCGCGAAGTCTATGCGGCGCGGCGCCGGCGCGAACGTTTCCTGGCGGCAGACCTGTTTGGCGAGCCGACCTGGGATATCCTGCTCGACCTGTTCATCGCCGCGGCAGAGGCGCGCCGCGTGCCGACGACCAGCGCCTGCATCGGTGCCAATGTTCCGCCGACCACGGCGCTGCGCTGGCTGCGCATCCTGGAAGCGCGCGGCCTGGTGGAGCGCGAGGACGATGGCCGCGATGGCCGGCGCACGTTCGTGTGCCTGACCACGCGCGGCCTGGCGGCGATGACCGATCTCATGCTCAACTGGCAGACAGCGATGGGTACCGTCGTGCAGTCCACGCTCGCAACCAAACAGCCACGCCCGGCGGCGGCCTTTTCCTTCGAAATGACCGCTGATTGAGTGACCGCTGACGAAGGGGCTGGCAGGCCTATCTCAAAGCCCGGCTGCGTGGATGCAGCCGGGCTTTGATGGCTTATTCATCCAGCTCCCAGCGGATCGAGCCGAGGTAGATGCCGGCGGTGGCCGCACCATTGGCATCGGTGGCGACGGTGAACCGCGCACGGCTGGCGATCCGTGCACAGGCCGTTGCGTCCAGCAAGTCGTGCCCGCTGCTGGCGGTGATCGCGCAATCGGCCACGCGGCCGTCGCGGCCGATCGTCAGCCGGAACCGGGTTACGCCGGTCCAGCCCTCGCGCACCGCCTGGCCAGGATAATCGTTGCGCGTGACCCAGTCACCGGGGTTGCCCTTCGGTATCGCGCGCTGCGGCGCGGCTTGGGTCTGCGGTTCGGGCGGGGGCGGGGTGAACGGTTCCAACGGCCGGATCACCACCGGCCCATCGTTGATCGGCGGCAGCGTGCTCGGTCCAACCTCGGGCAATGGATTGGCTGGAAGCAGCCTGTCGATCACCGGTGGTGTGGTATCCACGTGCGTGGGTGCGGTTGGGGGCGGCTTGCGCACAGGCGTCGTGGTTGGTTTGGTCGGCGGGGGTGGCACATAGGTCCAGTCGTTCCCCTGGAGGGTGTGGTGGATCACGGCCGTGATCGCGCCGCCGGCGAACGTGGTGAGAAGCGCGGCGCCGACTCCCAAATGGAGCAGGCCGACCGCAAGGCCGATGCGCAGCGAAGGACGACGGGCAGTCTGATCGACGTAAGCCATGCGTTTCTCCTCTCAGCCATGTGCCGGCGGCCTGATTGTGCCTGCCGGGCAACGCCTGCGCGCTTCAAGCGCGTGGGTAGGCGGTGCAGGGGTGATGGTATCACATGCCCTGGCATGACAAAGTGAAATCTCAACCGCGCTGGTAGTAATTGCACTGTGGCGCCTGCCTTGACCGGATCGGCCCTTTGGCGTAGGGGCGCACTCGTTCCGGCGGCATTTGCGTGCTGCCGGCAAGTTAAAGAGCTGAACATTGCCGGTGCGCATGGGGCTGCAAGTGGCGGTAATCCGCCATGGGTGGCCCTTTTCCCTTTGGGTTGGATCTTGCCGAATCGGCAAGGGCGCCTGCCGGGATGCCAGCCGTCAAAGTAACCCGGTGCCGTTGGCCTGGGTGGAGTGTTTTCGGCTCATTCGATGCGTCATGCGCTGCGGCCTTGTGCCGAGCAGCGCTGGTCCATTGCATGAGACGTCTTTCCTTCACCTGTTCCGGCGTTGCCATAACCAAGGTGAAGAGTACTTCATGCCTACGATCAACCAGCTGATCCGCAAGGGTCGCGTCCCGCAGAAGGCCAAGAGCAAGGTCCCTGCGATGGAGCAGAACCCGCAGAAGCGCGGCGTTTGCACCCGCGTCTACACGACCACCCCGAAGAAGCCGAACTCGGCTCTCCGCAAGGTCGCCAAGATCCGTCTGACCAACAGCCGCGAAGTCATTTCGTACATTCCCGGCGAAGGCCACAACCTGCAGGAACACTCCGTGGTGCTGATCCGCGGCGGCCGTGTGCGCGACCTTCCCGGCGTGCGCTACCACGTGCTGCGCGGCGTGCTCGACACGCAGGGCGTGAAGGACCGCAAGCAGAGCCGTTCGAAGTACGGCGCCAAGCGTCCGAAGTAATGGTGGCCGCAAGCGCGGCGGGCAGGGGCAGGTGATGCTCCGCCAGGCTGCCTTGCCGGAATGAGCGGCTAGCCTCGAAGCTGGCCCGATCAGAAGGAATTCAACATGTCACGTCGTCGTCGTCCGGAAAAGCGGGTCATCCTGCCCGATCCGAAGTTCGGTGATCAGGTTCTGTCGAAGTTCATGAACAACCTCATGCTCGATGGTAAGAAGTCGGTTGCCGAAAGCATCGTCTATGGCGCTCTCGACACCATGCAGACCCGTGCCAAGGCTGACCCGGTTCAGCTGTTCCACGATGCGCTCAACAATGTGAAGCCGCACATCGAAGTGCGCTCGCGCCGCGTTGGTGGTGCCACCTACCAGGTTCCCGTGGAAGTGCGCCCCGAGCGCGCCCAGGCCCTGGCGATTCGCTGGTTGATCACGGCCGCCCGCAACCGTTCGGAAACCACCATGTCGGCCCGCCTGTCGGCCGAACTGCTGGATGCCGCCAACAACCGTGGCAACGCCGTGAAGAAGCGCGAAGACACCCACCGCATGGCCGACGCCAACCGCGCGTTCAGCCACTACCGCTGGTAAGCTTCCGAAAAACTGGTCACGTGGCCGTCTTCAAACGGTCACAGCAGTAACCATATGGGGTGGGCTGGAGCAATCCGGCCCTTCCCGAACCCAAGGAACACACCATGGCCCGCAGCCATCCGCTCGAGCGTTACCGCAACATCGGTATCATGGCGCACATCGACGCCGGCAAGACGACGACGACCGAGCGCATCCTTTACTACACCGGCAAGTCCTACAAGATCGGCGAAGTGCACGACGGCGCTGCGACGATGGACTGGATGGAACAGGAACAGGAACGCGGCATCACGATCACGTCGGCCGCGACGACCTGCTTCTGGAACGACCACCGCATCAACATCATCGACACCCCCGGCCACGTCGACTTCACCATCGAAGTCGAACGTTCGCTGCGCGTGCTCGACGGTGCGGTTGCGTGCTTCGACGGCGTTGCCGGCGTTGAGCCGCAGTCGGAAACCGTGTGGCGCCAGGCCGACAAGTACGGCGTGCCGCGCATGTGCTTCATCAACAAGCTTGACCGCACCGGCGCCAACTTCAAGTACTGCGTGCAGTCGATCATCGACCGCCTCGGTGCCAAGCCCGCCGTGCTCTACATTCCGATCGGCCTCGAATCGGAACTCAAGGGCCTGGTCGACCTGGTCAACAACCGCGCGATCATCTGGAAGGACGAATCGCTCGGCGCCGAATTCTTCTACGAAGAAATCCCGGCTGACCTGGCTGACGAAGCCGCGATCTATCGCTCGGAACTGATCGAACTCGCCGTCGAACAGGACGACGAGGCGATGGAAGCCTATCTCGAAGGCAACGAGCCCGACGCAGCGACGCTCAAGAAGCTGATCCGCAAGGGCACGCTGAACCACTCGTTCGTGCCGGTGTGCTGCGGCTCGGCGTTCAAGAACAAGGGCGTGCAGCCCCTGCTCGACGCCGTGGTCGACTACCTGCCTTCGCCGCTCGACATCGAAGACGTCCAGGGCGTCAAGGTCGACAGCGACGAGAAGGACAGCCGTCCGCCCAAGGACGACGCGCCGTTCTCGGCTCTGGCGTTCAAGGTCATGAACGACCCGTTCGTCGGCTCGCTCACCTTCATTCGCATCTACTCGGGTACGCTCACCAAGGGCAGCTACCTGAACTCGGTGAAGCAGAAGAAGGAAAAGGTCGGCCGCATGCTCGAAATGCATGCCAACGACCGCAAGGACGTCGAAGAAGCCTTCGCTGGCGACATCATCGCGCTGGCCGGCATGAAGGAAACCACCACGGGCGACACGCTCTGCGCCGAACGCGCGCCGATCGTGCTTGAACGCATGGAATTCCCCGAGCCGGTCATCGAACTGTCGGTGGAGCCCAAGACCAAGGCCGACCAGGAAAAGATGGGCATCGCGCTCAATCGCTTGTCTGCCGAAGATCCCTCGTTCCGCGTCTCGACCGATCACGAATCGGGCCAGACGATCATCAAGGGCATGGGCGAACTGCACCTCGACATCATCGTCGATCGCATGCGTCGCGAATTCAAGGTGGAAGCCAACGTGGGCGCGCCCCAGGTGGCCTACCGCGAATACCTCGCCAAGCCGGTGGACCTCGACTACACGCACAAGAAGCAGTCCGGTGGTACCGGTCAGTTCGGCCGCGTGAAGGTCAAGATCACGCCGGGTGAGCGCGGTTCGGGCATCATCTTCAAGGATGAAATCAAGGGCGGTAATATTCCCAAGGAATATATCCCCGCGATTGAAAAGGGCATGCGCGAAACGGCAGCCACCGGTTCGCTGGTTGGCTTCCCGATCATCGACTTCGAAATCCTGCTTTACGACGGTGCATACCACGACGTCGACTCGTCGGCCCTGGCCTTCGAAATCGCCGGTCGCGGTGCCATGCGTGAAGCGGCCCAGAAGTCGGGCATCAAGCTGCTCGAGCCGATCATGAGCGTCGAGGTCGTGACCCCTGAGGAATTCATGGGTGACGTGATCGGCGACTTGAACTCGCGTCGTGGCCAGATCCAGGGCACCGACAGCCGGGGCAATGCCCAGGTCGTCGAAGCCATGGTGCCGCTCGCGAACATGTTCGGCTACGTGAACCAGCTGCGTTCTTTCACGCAGGGTCGCGCGCAGTACACCATGCAGTTCTCTCACTATGACGAAGTTCCGGCGAATGTCGCGGCTGAGGTCAAGGAGAAGCTTGCCTGATCACTCTGATCAGGCTAGGGGCGGCGCCTGATTCCGTCGGGTGCCGTACCCCGCAGAATTCACAGACAAGCGAATAGAAGGTTTGAACAATGGCCAAGGCTAAGTTTGAGCGGAACAAGCCGCACTGCAACATCGGCACCATCGGTCACGTTGACCATGGCAAGACCACGCTGACCGCAGCGATCACCAAGGTCCTGTCGGAAACCGGCGGCGCCCAGTTCACCGATTATGCCAACATCGACAAGGCTCCCGAAGAGCGCGAACGCGGCATCACCATCTCGACCGCACACGTCGAGTATGAAACTGCCAACCGTCATTACGCGCACGTCGACTGCCCGGGTCACGCTGACTATGTGAAGAACATGATCACCGGTGCCGCCCAGATGGACGGCGCGATCCTGGTGGTGAACGCTGCTGACGGCCCGATGCCGCAGACCCGCGAACACATCCTGCTCGCCCGCCAGGTCGGCGTGCCGGCTCTGGTCGTGTACATGAACAAGGTCGACCAGGTCGACGACGAGGAAATCCTCGAGCTCGTCGAACTCGAAGTTCGCGAACTGCTTTCGTCGTACGACTTCCCGGGCGACGATATTCCGATCGTCAAGGGTTCGGCTCTGGCCGCTCTCGAAGGTCGCGACGACGCCATCGGCAAGAACTCGATCAACGCCCTGATGGAAGCTGTCGACAGCTACATCCCGCAGCCGCCGCGTCCGACCGACAAGCCCTTCCTGATGCCGGTCGAAGACGTGTTCTCGATCTCGGGTCGTGGTACGGTTGTGACCGGCCGCGTCGAAACCGGCATCGTCAAGGTGGGTGAAGAAGTCGAAATCATCGGCCTCAAGGACACCCAGAAGACCACCGTCACCGGCGTGGAAATGTTCCGCAAGCTGCTCGACCAGGGCGAAGCTGGCGACAACATCGGTGCCCTGATCCGTGGCATCAAGCGTGAAGAAGTCGAGCGTGGCCAGGTTCTCGCCAAGCCCGGTTCGGTGACCCCGCACACCGAATTCGCCGCCGAAGTCTACGTGCTGTCGAAGGACGAAGGTGGCCGTCACACGCCGTTCTTCGCCAACTACCGCCCGCAGTTCTACTTCCGCACCACCGACGTCACCGGTGAAGTGGTTCTCCCCGAAGGCACCGAAATGGTGATGCCGGGCGACAACCTCACCCTGTCGGTCAAGCTGATCGCGCCGATCGCCATGGACGAAGGTCTTCGCTTCGCCATCCGCGAAGGCGGCCGGACCGTCGGTTCGGGGGTTGTCAGCAAGATCACGAAGTAATATAGGCGCCGGACCGGCGGGAGATTCGCTCTCCCGCCGGACGGTCTTTTTGATCAGTCGCCCCGCTTTCTCCCCATCCATCGGGAGGGGATCAGAGGGTAGGGCGGCTGGTTTTTGTTTTCGCTCTTTCGCATCGGTAAACGGACATGGAAGCCCAGAACATCCGCATTCGCCTCAAGGCCTTCGATCATCGCGTACTGGACCAGGCCACTGGTGAAATCGCGGACACCGCCCGCCGCACCGGCGCCCTGATTCGTGGTCCCATTCCGCTGCCGACCCGCATCGAGAAGTTCTGCGTCAACCGCGGTCCGCACATCGACAAGAAGTCGCGCGAACAGTTTGAAGTCCGCACCTACAAGCGCCTGCTTGACATCGTGCAGCCCAACGCTGCCACTGTCGACGCGCTGATGAAGCTGGACCTCGCTGCCGGCGTGAACGTCGAGATCAAGCTGGCCTGATGCCAGCGCCCTGGCCCCGCCCCCACATGTGTGGCGGGCAGGGCGGCCTGACCGAGCCTCATCGGTTTCCAGTTACGGATCACTCGTGATCCACCATCTCTTCCGGCCCTGAGGCTGGCTTGGCGGAAAATTCGTTCTGCCGCGACAAAAGGGATACCTCCGGCCTCCTGCCGCTGCCTTCGGGCGCGGCGCCAAGGGTCGGGAAAGCGTCCCCCGTTCGCTCCTGTTCAGGCAGGGGCACTCAGCCCGGACGGGGCATGCTTCTTATACGGGCTGAACACGCCTTTGGGGGATGGGCCCTCGAAGGCCTCTGTGAGGAGTATGAGATCATGCGCACCGGCGTGATCGCGAAGAAGGTGGGTATGACCCGCCTGTTCCAGGAAGATGGTCGGCACGTGCCGGTCACCGTCCTTTCGCTTGAAGATTGCCAGGTGGTTTCGGTCCGCACTGCCGAACGTGACGGTTACGTCGCGCTTCAGCTGGGTGCTGGCGAAGCCAAGCAGAAGAACGTTGCCAAGCCGCAGCGCGAGCACTTCGCCAAGGCAGAAGTGCCGCTGAAGATGCAGGTCGCCGAGTTCCGCGTCGCTGATGACGCGCTGCTCGATGTCGGTGCCAGCATCGCCGCTTCGCACTTCGTTGCTGGCCAGTACGTGGACATCACCGGCCACACCCAGGGCAAGGGCTTTGCCGGCGCCATGAAGCGTTGGGGCTTCGGCGGTATGCGCGCCACGCACGGCGTGTCGATCTCGCACCGTGCCCACGGTTCGACCGGTAACCGCCAGGACCCGGGTCGCGTCTTCAAGAACAAGAAGATGGCCGGCCACATGGGCGACCGTCAGCGCACCCAGCAGAACCTCGAAATCGTTCGCACCGACGATGCGCGCGGCCTGATCTTCGTCAAGGGCTCGGTCCCGGGCGCGAAGAACGGCTGGCTGCTCGTTCGTGACGCGGTCAAGGTCGCTCGCCACGCTGAAGCGCCCTATCCCGCTGGCCTCAAGGCCGCCAACACCAACGAACAGGCCGCTCCCGAAGCCGCCGCTGGCCAGGAGGGCTAAGTCGTGAAGGTTCAAGTCCTCAATCTGGACGGTTCGGCCGCCGGCGACGTGGAACTCGCAGATGACGTGTTCGGTCTCGAACCGCGCGCCGACATCCTGCACCGCGTTGTGACCTGGCAGCTGGAAAACCGTCGTGGCACGGCCCGTGGCGCTCGCGAGCGTTCGGACGTTGCCCGCACCGGCAAGAAGTTCGGCCGTCAGAAGGGTGGTGGTACCGCTCGTCACGGCGACCGCAAGGCCCCGATCTTCATCGGCGGTGGCAAGGCCCATGGTCCGCGCGTTCGTGATTTCAGCGTTTCGCTGAACAAGAAGGTGCGCGCACTCGGTCTCAAGATGGCGCTCTCGTCGAAGGCCCAGAACGGCCTCGTCGTGGTCGACACCCTGGAACTGACCGATGCCAAGACCAAGGCGCTGGCCGGTACGCTGGCCAAGGCCGGCTTCGGCAAGAAGGTGCTCGTCGTGGATGGTGAGCAGGTCAACGAGGGCTTTGCCCGCGCGGCCCGCAACATCGTTGGCGTCAACGTGCTCCCCGCGATCGGCGCCAACGTCTACGACATCCTGAAGCATGATACGCTGGTGCTGACGCGCGCCGCGGTCGAGAAGCTGGAGGCGCGTTTCAATGGCTAAGGACGCAATCGACACGCGTCACTATGACGTGATCGTGGCTCCCCACATCACCGAAAAGGCGACGCTGCTGAGCGAAAACAATGCCGTGGTCTTCAAGGTTGCCGAAAAGGCGACCAAGCCGGAGATCAAGGCGGCGGTGGAAGCTCTCTTCAATGTCACGGTCACCAAGGTGAACACGCTGACCCAGAAGGGGAAGACCAAGCGCTGGAAGGGCAAGCCCTACAAGCGCACCGACGTCAAGAAGGCCGTCGTGACCCTGGCCGCGGGCCAGTCGATCGACGTCACCAGCGGTATCTGAGGCGAAGGCATAGACCATGGCACTCAAGAGCTATAACCCGACCAGCCCCGCACGCCGCGGCCTGGTCCTCGTCGACAAGTCGGCTCTGTGGAAGGGCAAGCCTGTCAAGGCTTTGACCGAAGGCAAGAGCAAGACCGGCGGCCGCAACAACAAGGGCCACGTGACCAGCCGCGGTATCGCGGGCGGCCACAAGCAGAAGTACCGCTTCATCGACTTCAAGCGTCGTAAGTGGGACATGCCGGCCACTGTCGAGCGTCTGGAATACGATCCCAACCGCACCGCGTTCATCGCCCTCGTCACGTACGAAGACGGTGAGCAGGCCTACATCCTGGCGCCGCAGCGCCTGGCCGTGGGCGACGTGGTGGTTGCCGGTGAGAAGACCGACGTGAAGCCTGGCAATGCGATGCTCCTGTCGCAGATGCCGGTCGGTACCATCATCCACAACGTGGAAATGAAGCCGGGCAAGGGCGGTCAGATCGCCCGTTCGGCCGGTACCTACGTCCAGCTCGTCGGTCGTGACCGCGGCATGGTGATCGTTCGCCTGAACTCGGGCGAGCAGCGCTACCTGCGTGGCGACTGCATGGGCACCGTCGGCGCCGTGTCGAACCCCGACAACTCGAACCAGAATCTTGCCAAGGCCGGTCGTAACCGCTGGCTTGGCCGTCGTCCGTTGACGCGCGGTGTGGCAAAGAACCCGGTCGACCACCCGCACGGTGGTGGTGAAGGTCGCACTTCGGGTGGCCGTCATCCGGTCACTCCGTGGGGCAAGCCGACCAAGGGCGCCCGCACCCGTCACAACAAGAAGACGGACAAGTTCATCATTCGTTCGCGCCACGCGAAGAAGAAGAGGTAAGACCCCATGGCACGTTCCGTCTGGAAGGGCCCCTTCGTCGACTTGCACCTCCTGAAGAAGGCCGAAGTGGCCCAGGATGCTGGCAGCCGCGCTGGCCCGATCAAGACCTGGTCGCGTCGTTCGACCATCATTCCGCAGTTCGTTGGTTTGACGTTCAACGTCTACAACGGGCAGAAGTTCATCCCCGTCTCCGTGAGCGAAGAGATGGTCGGCCACAAGCTTGGTGAATTTGCGCCGACGCGCAACTTCCCCGGCCACGCCGCTGACAAGAAGGGCAAGCGCTGATGAGCAAGTCTGCTGCTCCCCGCCGCGTTGGCGAAAAGGAAGCTCTGGCCGTCAACACGAACATTCGTGGTTCGGCCCAGAAGCTCAACCTCGTCGCCGCGCTCATCCGTGGCATGAAGGCCGAAGACGCCCTCAATGTCCTGTCCTTCTCCAAGAAGGCCATGGCGGTTGATGCCCGCAAGGTGCTCGCTTCGGCGATCGCCAACGCGGAAAACAACCACAACCTGGACGTCGACGCACTGGTCGTGGCGGAAGCCTCGGTCGGCAAGTCGATCACGATGAAGCGCTTCCACACGCGTGGTCGTGGCAAGTCGACCCGCATCCTGAAGCCGTTCTCGCGCCTTCGGATCGTCGTCCGTGAAGTCGAGGAGGCCTGAGCCATGGGTCACAAGTCGAACCCCATCGGTCTGCGTCTGCAGATCAACCGCACCTGGGACAGCCGCTGGTACGCCGAAGGGCGCAACTACCAGCAGCTGCTGAAGGAAGACCTTCAGATCCGCAAGTTCATCGTCGAGAGCCTGCCGCAGGCAGCGATCTCGAAGGTGGTGATCGAGCGTCCGGCCAAGCTGTGCCGCATCTCGATCTACGCGGCTCGTCCGGGTGTGATCATCGGCAAGAAGGGTGCGGACATTGAAAAGCTCCGCGCCAAGCTTGCCAAGCTGACCAACAGCGACGTGAAGCTGAACATCGTTGAAATCCGCAAGCCGGAAATCGATGCCAAGCTCGTTGCCCAGGGCATTGCCGACCAGCTCGTTCGTCGCGTGGCGTTCCGCCGTGCGATGAAGCGCGCCGTTCAGTCGGCCCTGCGTCTTGGTGCCGAAGGCATCAAGATCACCTGCGGCGGCCGTCTCGGCGGGGCGGAAATCGCCCGCGTCGAATGGTACCGTGAAGGTCGCGTTCCGCTGCACACCCTGCGCGCGAACATCGACTACGCCGAAGCCGAAGCCCACACCGCCTACGGCGTGATCGGCATCAAGACCTGGATCTTCAAGGGCGAGATCCTGGGTCATGACCCGCTGGCGCAGGACCGCCTGATGCTTGAGGCACAGACCTCTGGCGTCCGTCCGGCGCGCTGAGGCTTGAGGATAGGCTAGCACCATGCTGCAACCCAAGAAGACCAAGTTCCGCAAGGCGTTCAAGGGCCGTCTCCACGGCAACGCCAAGGGCGGCACCGACCTCAACTTCGGCTCCTACGGCCTCAAGGCCCTGGAACCGGAGCGGGTCACCGCTCGTCAGATCGAAGCGGCTCGCCGCGCGATCACCCGCCACATCAAGCGCCAGGGCCGTCTCTGGATCCGCATCTTCCCTGACCTTCCGGTGACCAAGAAGCCGGCAGAAGTCCGTCAGGGTAAGGGCAAGGGTTCGGTGGAATACTGGGCTGCCCGCGTGAAGCCCGGCAAGATCCTGTTCGAGCTCGACGGCGTCGCCGGCCCCCTGGCCGCCGAAGCTTTCAGCCGCGCTGCGATGAAGCTGCCGATCAAGACCAAGGTTGTGGCTCGCCTCGGCGACACGTCGCACCTTGGTGGCGAGTAAGGAGTAGGAATGATGGCTAAGTTCGAAGACCTCCGCGTCAAGAGCGACGACCAGCTGACTGCTGACCTCGCCGAGCTGAAGCGCGAACAGTTCAACCTGCGCTTCCAGGCGGCGACCAGCCAGCTGGAGCGTCCGGCGCGCATCAAGGAAGTGCGCCGCGACATCGCGCGGATCAAGACCTTGCAGGGCGAGCGTGCTCGCACTGCCAAGGCTTAAGGAGACACACGATGCCCAAGCGTATCCTGATCGGGACCGTGGTTTCCGACAAGACCGACAAGACCGTGGTCGTGAAGGTCGAGCGCAAGGTGAAGCACCCGCTGTACGGGAAGATCATCCGCCGCTCGAAGAAGTATCACGCCCACGATGAGGCGAATGCCTTCAAGACCGGCGAGACGGTGCGGATCGAAGAGACCGCACCTTACTCCAAGCTCAAGACCTGGAAGGTTATCGACCGGGTTCTGGCTGGGAAGACCGCCGCGATCGAAGCGGACGTTTGACAAAACGTCCGTTCTCGGTCTTAGGGAGCGTCACGTTTTTGGAACTGCCGGACTGGTTCCGGCAAGCCAGTGAGAAGGAACCGGATCAATGATCCAGATGCAATCCAATCTCGACGTCGCGGACAACAGCGGCGCCAAGCGCGTCCAGTGCATCAAGGTGCTGGGCGGGTCGAAGCGTCGTACCGCGAGCGTCGGCGACATCATCGTGGTGTCGGTGAAGGAGGCGCAGCCCCGCGCCCGTGTCAAGAAGGGCGACGTCCATCGCGCGGTGATCGTGCGCACCAAGAAGGACGTTCGTCGTCCCGATGGCAGCGTGATCCGCTTTGACGGCAACGCCGCCGTGCTCGTCGGCAAGAACGAAGAGCCCATCGGCACCCGTATCTTCGGCCCCGTGGTGCGCGAACTGCGCGGCAAGGGCTTCATGAAGATCATCTCGCTTGCCCCGGAGGTGCTGTAATGGCTGCCGCCAAGATCAAGAAGGGCGATAACGTCGTCGTTCGCTCGGGCAAGGACAAGGGTCGTACCGGCACCGTCCTTCAGGTTCTTCCCAAGGAAGACAAGGTCGTCGTGGCCGGCGTGAACGTCGCTGCCCGTCACCGCAAGCCCAGCCAGCAGAACCCGCAGGGTGGCATCGATCGCTTTGAAGCGCCGATGCACATCTCGAAGGTTGCCGTGGCCGACAAGGATGGCAAGCCCACCCGCGTCCGCTTCGAAACCCGCGATGGCAAGAAGGTTCGCGTGGCCGTCAAGTCCGGGGAGGCCATCGATGGCTGACAAGTACACTCCGCGCCTCAAGGGCAAGTACGACGCTGAAATCGCCGCGGCGATGAAGGCGAAGTTCGGCTACAAGAACGACCTGGAAATTCCGCGGATCGACAAGATCACGCTGAACATGGGCGTTGGCGAAGCGAGCCAGGACAAGAAGAAGGTCCAGACCGCCGCTGCCGAAATGGAACTGATCGCCGGCCAGAAGCCCGTGATCACCAAGGCCAAGAAGTCGATCGCGCAGTTCAAGCTGCGCGAAGGCATGCCGATCGGTTGCAAGGTCACCCTGCGCCGCGAACGCATGTACGAATTCCTTGACCGCCTGATCACCATCGCGATGCCCCGCATCCGCGACTTCCGGGGCCTGAACCCGAAGTCGTTCGACGGCCGTGGCAACTATGCGATGGGTCTCAAGGAACAGATCATTTTCCCTGAGATCAGCTACGATCAGATCGACAAGGTGCGCGGTCTCGACATCATCGTGACCACCACCGCCAAGACCGACGACGAGGCACGTGAACTGCTTCGCCTGTTCGGTTTCCCGTTCCCGCAGGAAGCCGCCGAACAGGCGCAGGCCGCCTGAAGCCAGTCATAGGAAAGAGCTTAAGTCCATGGCGAAACTGAGTTCGATCAACAAGAACGAGCGTCGTAAGAAGCTCGTTGAAAAGTTTGCGGCCAAGTATGCCGCGCTCAAGGCCCAGGCCGACGACGAATCGCTCGACGAAACCGAGCGCCTCATCGCCCGTCTGAAGATGGCCGAGCTGCCGCGTAACGCGAATCCCACGCGTGTCCGCAACCGTTGCAACACCACCGGCCGCCCGCGTGGCTACTACCGCAAGTTCGGCCTCTGCCGCGTCGAACTGCGCGATCTCGCCAACAAGGGGCTCATCCCCGGCGTGACGAAGTCGAGCTGGTAAGGAGCCTCAACGATGGCATTGACCGACCCCCTGGGTGATATGCTCACCCGCATCCGCAACGGCCAGCAGGCGAAGAAGGACTCGGTCCTCTCGCCCGCGTCCAAGCTGCGTGCACACGTTCTCGAAGTTCTCCAGCGCGAAGGCTATATCCGTGGCTTCAGCGAGGACGCCACCGGCGCCCACCCGCAGCTGCGCATCGAGCTGAAGTACTTCGAAGGCCAGCCCGCGATCAAGCATGTGGCCCGCGTCTCCAAGCCTGGCCGCCGCGTCTACTCGGGTTCCAAGGAACTCCCGGTGGTGCGCAACGGCCTTGGCATCACCATCGTCTCGACGCCCAAGGGCGTGCTTTCGGATGCCGAAGCGCGCGCTGCCAACGTCGGTGGCGAAGTGCTGGCGGAGGTGTTCTGATGAGCCGCATCGGCAAAAAGCCGGTGGCGATCCCGAGTGGCGTCACCGCTAACATCGCGAACGGCGTGCTGACCGTGAAGGGCCCCAAGGGCACCCTCACGCTCTCGCTCGTCGACGAGATCAACTATGCCGTCGAAGACGGTGCGATCTCGGTGCAGCCTGCCAACGACACCAAGCGCGCTCGCGCGTTCTGGGGCATGCAGCGCACGCTCGTTTCCAACCTCGTTACCGGCGTGACCGAAGGCTATACCAAGGTCCTTCTGATCACCGGCGTCGGCTACCGCGCCAATGCTCAGGGCAAGAACCTGAAGCTGCAGCTCGGCTACAGCCACGACGTCGATTTCGCCGTGCCGGAAGGCATCGAGATCAAGACCCCGGATAACACCACGGTCGAAATCTCGGGTATCGACAAGCAGAAGGTCGGCCAGGTTGCGGCCGAAATTCGCCGCTGGCGCAAGCCCGAACCCTACAAGGGCAAGGGTATCAAGTACCGTGGCGAGTTCATCTTCCGCAAGGAAGGGAAGAAGAAGTAATGGCCAAGCTGTCTCTCTTCGATCGCCGCCGTCGCCGCGTCCGCACTGCCCTCAAGGCACGTGCTGGCGGCCGTCCGCGTCTCTCCGTGCACCGCACGGGCCGTCACATCTACGCGCAGATCATCGACGATGCTGCCGGCCGTACCCTGGCCGCCGCTTCGTCGCTGGTGAAGGGCGAGAAGTCGATCGGCGCCAACATCGACGCCGCTGCCCTGGTGGGCAAGCAGATCGCCGAACGGGCCAAGGAGGCCGGTGTCACCACCGTCGTCTTCGACCGTGGCGGTTACCTGTTCCATGGCCGCGTCAAGGCGCTGGCTGACGCTGCCCGTGAAGGCGGCCTGGAGTTCTGATCATGGCTGACGAAACCAACCTGCAGGGCGATGCCGCTGCCCCCGTCGAACAGACCGGTGGCGAGCAGCGCGAAGGTCGCGGTCGCGGTCGTGGCCGTGGCGGTGAGCGTGGCGAACGCGGTGAGCGTGGCGGCCGTGGCCGTCGCGACGACCGTCGTGGCCGCAACAACAACGACGAGGAACAGGGTGAAGAGCTGATCGAAAAGCTCGTTCACATCAACCGCGTCTCCAAGACCGTGAAGGGCGGCAAGCGCTTCGGCTTTGCTGCTCTGGTCGTGGTCGGCGATGGCAAGGGTCGCGTGGGCTTCGGCCACGGCAAGGCCCGCGAAGTGCCGGAAGCCATCACCAAGGCCACCGCTTCTGCCAAGAAGAAGATGGTTCGCGTTCCGCTCAAGGAAGGCCGCACCCTTCACCACGACGGCAAGGGCCGTTTCGGTGCAGGCAAGGTCAATGTGCGTTCGGCCCCGGCCGGTACGGGCATCATCGCGGGCGGCCCGATGCGCGCCGTCTTCGAAAGCCTGGGCGTGCATGACGTGGTGACCAAGTCGGTCGGCACGTCGAACCCCTACAACATGATCCGCGCCACCTTCGACGCGCTGCAGGACCAGACTTCGCCGAAGTCTGTGGCCCAGCGTCGCGGCAAGAAGGTCGCTGATCTGCTCGGTCGTGGTGGTGCTTCGCAGGTCGAAGCCGAAGCCGCTGCCGAAGCCATCGCGGAGTAATCGGTCATGGCTAAGATCAAGATCAAGCAGATCGGTTCGCCGATCCGTCGCCCGGAACACCAGAAGAAGATTCTGGTCGGCCTGGGCCTGGGCAAGATGAACCGCGTGGTTGAAGTGGAAGATACCGCTGAAACCCGTGGCGCCATTGCCAAGCTGCCGCACATGGTGGCCGTGGTCGACTGACCATAGCTGCCTGAGCCAAGCTTTCAGAAAAAGCCCCGCGCATCGCCTGATGCGCGGGGCTTTTCGCTTGGGGATCCGGGGGAGGGGCTGCGACAGGCCCAGCCCGAACGGAGAGTGCCGGAAGATGCCAACCCCGTTCGCCCTGAGCTTGTCGAAGGGCTGGGACCAGGCGCTCGGCGCTGCCCTTCCTTTCCACGGGCTCCGCGATCTCCGTTATGATTCGCCCTGAGGGGGTGACAAGCCGGCCTCAAGCCACTAAGGGCGCCTCTTCCTATCAGCGCGACTCAAAGCGAAAGCGAGTGCATCTCATGAAGCTTAACCAGATTTCCGACAATGGCGGCGCCCGCAAGGGCCGCATGCGCGTGGGCCGTGGCATCGGCTCGGGCAAGGGCAAGACCGCTGGCCGCGGCCAGAAGGGTGCCAAGGCGCGTTCGGGCGTTTCGATCAACGGGTTCGAAGGCGGCCAGATGCCGCTGCACATGCGCATCCCGAAGCGCGGCTTCAACAACATCTTCGCCAAGGACTATGCCGAGGTGAACCTTGGCCTGATCCAGAAGATGATCGACGCCGGCAAGCTCGACGTGTCGGGCGTGGTCGATCACGCCGCGCTCAAGGCCGCTGGCCTGGCCCGTGGCGGCAAGCACGGCGTGCGTCTGCTCGCCAAGGGCGAACTGACCACCAAGGTCAGCTTCAAGGTTGCCGGTGCCTCCAAGGGTGCCGTGGCTGCGGTGGAAAAGCTGGGTGGCGCGGTTGAAGTGACCGTCGTCAAGGCTGCCGCCGAAGCCTGAGACCTTTTAATTATCGCGTAAAACGGGCGCAGGGGTTATTGCATCCCTGCGCCCGTCCTATATGGCCCGTACTGAATTGAACGCACCATATTGACGCGCAGCCCGCCGGGCGGGGCCTGACACATCCGAAGCGCAATGCGCGATCGGGCGTCGGCCGGACCGGGCCACAGCAAGGCTTGATACCCGACCATGGCATCCCGCGCCGATAACATCGCCAGCAATCTCAACCTGTCGAACTTCTCGAAGGCGACCGAACTGAAGAACCGCATCTGGTTCACGGTTGGTGCGCTGATCGTGTTCCGCTTCTTGAGCTTCGTGCCGTTGCCCGGCGTGAACCCGCTGATCCTCGAAACGCTCTACAACCAGACGCGTGGCGGGATCCTGGATATCTTCAACGCCTTTTCGGGCGGTTCGCTCCAGCGCATGAGCCTCATTGCGCTGGGCGTGATGCCTTACATCACGGCCTCGATCGTGGTGCAGCTGGCCGCCTCGCTTCATCCCGCGCTCGCCGCCCTCAAGAAGGAAGGCGAAAGCGGGCGCAAGAAGCTCAACCAGTACACCCGCTATGGCGCCGTGTTCCTCACTGCGGTGCAGGGCTATGCCATCGCCACGGGCCTCGAGGCCTATGGCGCGTCGAGCGGTATCCAGGCAGTTGTGCTGCCGGGCTTCCTGTTCCGCATCACCGCCGTGATCAGCCTGATCGGTGGCACCATGTTCCTGCTGTGGCTGGGTGAACAGATCACCGCGCGCGGCATCGGCAATGGCACCTCGCTGATCATCATGGCCGGCATCGTGGCGCAGATGCCCAAGTTCGTGGGCAACCTGTTCGAACAGGGTCGCTCGGGCCAGCTCAACGGCTTTGTCATCGCCGGCGTGATCGGCCTGATCCTGGGCGTCGTCGTGTTGATCTGCTTCTTCGAGCGCGCCACGCGCCGCCTGTTGATCCAGTATCCCAAGCGCGCCACGCAGCGCGGGATGATGGCCGCCGATCGCAGCCACCTGCCGCTCAAGCTCAACACTGCCGGCGTGATCCCGCCGATCTTCGCCAGCTCGCTGCTGCTGCTGCCGCTGACCATCACCCAGTTTGCCGGCAAGTCGATCTCGCCGGACACGACGACGGGCAAGATCATCATCGGCCTCAACCAGTACCTGGGCCACGGCAAGCCGCTCTACATGCTGCTCTATGCCCTGGGCATCGTGTTCTTCAGCTTCTTCTACACCGCCGTGGTGTTCAATCCGGAAGAAACGGCCGAGAACCTCAAGCGCAATGGCGGCTTCATCCCCGGCATCCGTCCCGGCAAGAACACCGAGAAGTATCTCGATTATGTGCTGACCCGCATCACGGTGCTGGGCGCGGCCTATATCACCTTTGTCTGCGTCATCCCGGAATGGATCATGTCCGAGACAGGCATGGGAACGCTGTTCTTCGGTGGCACCAGCTTGCTGATTGTGGTCAACGTCACGGTTGATACGATCACCCAGATCCAGTCGCACCTGCTGGCGCACCAGTATGGCGACCTGATCAAGAAGGCCAAGCTCAAGGGCCGACTGCGCTGATCGCGCAGGTGTCGAAGAGGGGGACTGCCAAAGTGAATATCATTCTTCTCGGCCCGCCGGGCGCCGGCAAGGGCACCCAGGCCCAGCGCCTGGTCGAACGCCATGGCCTCAAGCAGCTTTCCACTGGCGACATGCTGCGCGCCGCGGTCAAGGCCGGCACGCCGGTTGGCCTCAAGGCCAAGGCCGTGATGGAAGCGGGCCAGCTGGTTTCTGACGAGATCGTCTCGGCCCTGATCGGCGACGAACTCGATGCGATGGGCGCTGGCACCGGCGCGATCTTCGATGGCTATCCGCGCACCGCGGCGCAGGCCGAATCGCTCGATGCGATCCTGGCCAGCCGTGGCCGCCAGCTCGATCACGTGATCGAGCTGGACGTGAACGAGGATGCCCTGGTCGAGCGGATCACCGGCCGCTACACCTGTGCCACCTGCGGCAAGGGCTATCACGACACGTTCGAGCAGCCCAAGGTGGCCGGCACGTGCGACAAGTGCGGTGGCCACGAGTTCAAACGCCGCCCCGACGATAACGAGGAAACCGTGCGCACGCGCATGGCCGAGTATCGCGCCAAGACGGCGCCGATCCTGCCGATCTACGAAGCGCGCGGCATCGTGGCGCGCGTGGACGGCATGGCAGACATGGATGCCGTAACAGCCTCGATCGAGGCGATTCTGGCTTAAAGCGGCCAGGCTTTCCGACTATCGTGGAAAGCTTGGCAACGGTGCGGCGAAAAGGAGTGTGCCCAGTGCGATCACGGCTTGCAGGCAGGGTCGCGGGGCTGCTCTTCGCCGCCGTGGCGGGCAGCGCGGCATCGGCCGTACCCGCCCATGCCGAGATCGTCGCGCGCGACGACAACGGCTTTGTCATTCGCCAGACCGTCGATGTCGGCGCGTCGCCGGCAGAGGCTTGGCGCACCCTGGTCAAGCCGGCGACCTGGTGGTCGAGCGAGCATACCTTTTCGGGCGAAGCAGCAAACCTGACGCTCGATCCCGTTCCCGGCGGCTGTTTCTGTGAAAAGCTGCCGGCGAGCAAGCAAGGCGGGGCAGGGGCCTTGGCCGGCGGCGTCCAGCACATGCGCGTGGTCTATGTCGAACCCGGGCGCGCGCTGCGCATGACCGGCGCGCTCGGCCCGTTGCAGAGCGAGGCCGTGCTTGGCTCCATGACGATCACGCTGAAAGCGGGTGATCGCGGCACGCGCATTCTCTTCGAATATGTCGTGGGCGGCTATATGCGCTATCGCATGGATCAGATCGCGCCGGCGGTCGATCGCATGCTGGGGCAGCAGATCGCCGGCCTGGCCGACAAGCTGGGTGGCGCACTGGCCGGCGATGGCGCCGTGCCGATCATCACGCCCAAGGCCCCGGCCGATCGTTCTGACAACGACGATGCAGCCCCGGTCTCGCGCGGCGCACCGCAGGGCCCCTCGCTCGATCCCGATGGCGCACCGGTGAGTGGCCGTCCGGTCGGTACCCTGCGTGGTCTGCCCAGCCTGCCGCCGGGCCCCGCGCGCAGCCGCACGACGGCGCCGACGGTCTCTGAGGACGATGGGTTGGTCGTTTCCGACGATACCCCCGCGCCGGTTGCCAGGCCGGTCCCGGCCAGGCCCGCAGCGACCAAGGCCGCACCGGGCAAGCCGGCAGCTGCCAAGTCAGCCAAGAAGGCTGCGCCAGCCAAGCCGGCTGCTGCCAAACCAAGCCCTGCCAAGCCCAAGCCCGTGCCCGCCGCGCCACGTGATGAAGCGACCGCGCAAAAGGATGCGCAGGCCGCATTCGATGCCGCAATGGGGCCCGGCAGCGATCATTGATGCCGCGTGCCGTGGCGGGGCAACGGGCTGCGCGCAGTCTGGCGAATCGTGCTTTGCGACGCGGCGGTTGTGGCGTATAAGGATGATGTCACCGCAGCTGGCCCCCGTGCTCATGGAGGGCCGCACGTTCACCCGTCTGCGCGGGGAACGTGCCCTTTGTGGTTGACCTTTCCCAGCAAAAAGCTTAAGCGCGCCTTTCATTCGAACGAGAAGGGTCATTTGAAGTCCGGGGCAAGTGCTTGCGCGGGCTGCAATTTGGCGTTTTTCAGCGGGTGTTGTCGCGATGAGATAGGGCGCCAATTTCGATTCGGCGCTCTGTGGAGCAAACGGAGAAACAAGTGGCTCGTATTGCCGGGGTCAATATCCCCACCAACAAGCGCGTGATCGTGGCGCTGACCTACATTCATGGCATTGGCCCGTTCAAGGCCCGCCAGATTGCCGACAAGCTCGGTATCGATCATGCCCGCCGCGTTCAGGATCTGTCGGACGCCGAAGTGCTCCAGATCCGTGAAGCGATCGACGCTGAACACACCGTGGAAGGCGATCTGCGTCGCGAAACCGCGATGAACATCAAGCGCCTGATGGACCTGGCCTGCTACCGTGGCCTGCGCCACCGCAAGGGTCTGCCGGTCCGTGGCCAGCGCACGCACACCAATGCGCGCACCCGCAAGGGCAAGGCCAAGCCGATCGCCGGCAAGAAGAAGTAAGATCGGGCCTTTGAGGCTCTGATCTTCCCAACGGTTTCTCGACAGGAATTCAACACATGGCACGCGAACCTCAGCGCATTAAGCGCCGCGAGCGCAAGAACATCACCAGCGGTGTTGCGCACGTTAACGCCAGCTTCAACAACACCATGATCACCATCACCGATGCCCAGGGCAACGCCATCTCGTGGTCGTCTGCCGGCATGATGGGCTTCAAGGGCAGCCGCAAGTCGACCCCCTATGCCGCTCAGGTGGCTGCGGACGACGCCGGCAAGAAGGCCGCCGAACACGGCGTGCGCACCCTTGAAGTGGAAGTGAAGGGTCCGGGTTCGGGCCGCGAAAGCGCCCTGCGCGCTCTGCAGGCGGTGGGTTTCACCATCACTGCGATCCGCGATGTGACCCCGATCCCGCACAACGGCGTGCGTCCTTCCAAGCGCCGTCGCGTCTGACCTGCCTTTTGGCGAGTGGCGCGCGAGGTACCACGCGCGCCACACCCGCCCAATATCTTGACCGGTTGCGGCTTCCTTCTGGCCGACTGCCGGCGCTCTCGAAAAACCCTAGGGGAATTCCATGACTGTCAACATCAAGAACTGGCAGGAACTGAAGAAGCCCAACAATCTCGACATCAAGCCCGGCCACGATCCGAAGCGTCGCGCGACTTTCGTTGCCGAACCGCTTGAGCGTGGCTTTGGTCTTACCCTCGGCAATGCGCTGCGCCGGGTGCTGCTCTCTTCGCTTCAGGGAGCCGCGGTTACGTCGATCAAGATCGAGAACGTGCTGCACGAATTCTCGTCGCTTGCCGGCGTGCGTGAAGACGTCACCGACATCGTGCTCAACGTCAAGCAGATCGCGCTCAAGATGCAGGGCGAAGGCCCCAAGCGTCTTCAGCTGTCCGCGATCGGGCCGGGCGAAGTCAAGGCCGGCGATATCGCCGTGACCGGCGACATCGAGGTGATGAACAAGGATCTGGTGATCTGCCATCTGGATGAAGGCGCGACCTTCAACATGGAACTCACCTGCGACACCGGCAAGGGCTATGTCCCGGCCGTGTCGAACCGCCCGGTGGATGCACCGATCGGCCTGATCCCGGTGGACTCGCTGTACTCGCCCGTGCGCCAGGTGTCCTACAAGGTGGACAACGCCCGCATCGGCCAGGAGCTTGACTACGACAAGCTCAGCCTCTCGGTCGAAACCGATGGCACCGTCACCCCGGAAGACGCCGTGGCCTATGCCGCGCGCATCCTTCAGGACCAGCTGGCGCTGTTCGTCCACTTCGACGACCAGGTGCCGACCGGCCACGTGCCGTCGCTCGCCGGCGTTGCCGCGCATGCGCCGGAAGAAAGCGACGCCAACCAGCTCAACCGCTACCTCCTCAAGAAGGTGGACGAGCTGGAACTGTCGGTGCGTTCGGCCAACTGCCTGAAGAACGACAACATCATCTACATCGGCGACCTGGTCCAGAAGACCGAGGCCGAGATGCTCCGCACGCCGAACTTCGGCCGCAAGTCGCTCAACGAGATCAAGGAAGTGCTCTCGTCGATGGGTCTGCGCCTCGGCATGGACATCCCTGGCTGGCCGCCGGAAAACATCGAGGAAATGGCCAAGAAGCTCGAGCAGGAACTGCTCGGCTGATTGGGAGGGCAGGGCCGGCATGGAACGCGTTCCGTGCCGGCCTGGCCGCAGCATAGCGCTGCAACCTCGCCAGAAAGGGAACGGGCTGCCCCTCAAGTCGGCCTGGATCGGGGTACCTCACACGGCCCCCCTACAAACGGAGAATGAGTTATGCGTCATAAGCTGGGCCAGCGTAAGCTGGGTCGTACCTCGTCGCACCGTATTGCGCTGCTGCGCAATCTGGCTGCCGCGCTGATCAAGCACGAGCAGATCACCACCACCACGCCCAAGGCGAAGGAACTGCGTCCCTACGTCGAAAAGCTGATCACGCTGGCCAAGCATGGTGGCCTGTCGAACCGCCGCCTTGCCCACGCCCGTCTGCTTGACGAAGCGCAGGAAAAGAAGCTGTTCGAAGTTCTGGCTGCGCGCTACGCCGACCGTGAAGGTGGCTACACCCGCATCATCAAGGCCGGTTACCGCGCCTCGGACGCCGCCCCGATCGCCGTGATCGAGCTGGTGGACCGTGACACGTCGGCCAAGGGCCTCGATTCGGGTCCGGTGCTGACTGCCGACGAAGACGAACTCGAAAACGCCTGATCGGTCGGGGCACCGCGCCCCACCATCGGACGAACCGGATCACGGGCGGGGCCGCAAGGCTCCGCCCGTTTTTCGTGCGCCGTGATGGCCTTGCCCACACCGCGCCGCGGCGGCATAGAACGGCCCATGATCGTATGGCGTCTGGTCAAGGCCGGGGAACACGCGGTGGACGGGGCAGGGACGCTGCGTTTTGGCGGGCGCTATTGTTCGCCCGGGCAGCGCATCGTGCACTTTGCCAGCGAGGCGGGCCTCGCCGTGCTGGTGCAGCAGCGCTATCTGGCAGAGCCGGCAGAGACCTGTGAAACGCCGTTCGACCTGGGCTGGACCGAGATTGCCGCCACGCCCGAACGCGTGCCCGATGGGCTTGATCGCGCCGCCACGATTGCGTTTGTCGATGCCTGGGCTGCCTCGGCGCGCGGGCTCGTGCTTGCCGTGCGGTCAGCTGTCTTGCCCGAGGCCGACGTGATCCTGATGAACGCCGCCCATCCCGACGCGGGCGGTGTGCCACCCCTTGCGGTACGGCCGTTCCGCTTTGCCCAATGCCTGCACCGCCCACCCATGCTGGGCCGTTATTCCTGACGGTTGCAAAGGCAGTTGCACTGGCGCGATCCTGCGGTAGTTTCCTGCGAAACCACCCCCCGTCTTGTCAGGATGTCGCGATGAAGAACCGCTTGTGGCTGGCCATGGCCGCCCCGCTTGCGCTTGCCACCCCGGTTGCGTTTGCCCAGACGCCGCCCACCCTTGCCAAGGACCAGGCCATGCCGACACTGCCGCCCTATCCCGCCAGCCCGCAGGTGCCGCTGGTGGAGGACCATTTCGGGGAAAAGGTCTCCGATCCCTGGCGCTGGCTGGAAGCCGACGTGCGCACCGATCCCAAGGTTGCGGCCTGGGTGCAGGCGCAAAGCGCCTATACCGCCGCCTATCTCAAGCAGTTGCCCGAGCGGGCCGCCTTCGAAAAGCGGATGAAGGCGCTGATCGATTACGAACGCTTTGGCCTGCCGCAGCGCCGGGGCGCCTCGGTCTTCTACAGCTGGAACAGCGGCTTGATGAACCAGTCGCAGCTGCTGGTGCGTCCTGCCGATGCGCCGGTGGGAACCAAGGGCCGCGTGCTGCTCGATCCCAACACGTGGGCCAAGGATGGCGCCACCGCGCTCGATGCCTGGGCGCCGTCGGATGACGGGCGCCTGCTCGCCTATTCGGTGCAGGATGGCGGTTCGGACTGGCGGACGGTGAAGTTCGTCGGCGTGGCCGATGGCAAGCCGCTGGCCGACGAACTCAAGTGGGTGAAGTTTTCCGGCCTGGCCTGGCTGGGCAACGATGCGCTGCTTTATTCGCGCTTTGCCGAACCCAAAGAGGGCCAGGCCTTCCAGGCGCTGAACTATAACCAGACCGTGTGGCTCCACCGCCTGGGCACCCCGCAGAGCGCCGACCAGCCGGTGTTTGCCACGCCCGATCTGCCCAAGCGCGGCCACGGCGCCAGCGTGTCGAGCGATGGGCGCTGGGTCGTGATCACCAGCAGCGAGGGCACCGATCCGGTCAACACCGTCCACGTTGCACGCGTCACCAACGGCAAGATTGGCCCGGTCACTGCACTGATCCCCGATCTCAAGGCGCAGTGGGATTTCGTCGATGGCGTGGGCGATCAGCTGTGGTTCGTTTCGGGCGACGGCGCGCCGCTCAAGAAGATCGTTCGGGTCGATCTGTCGGGCAGCATCCCGCGCTTCGATACCGTGGTGCCGGAAAGCAAGGACAACCTTGAATCCGTCGGCATTGCCGGCACCCGCCTGTTCGCCAGCTATATCCACGACGCCAAGAGCCAGGTCCTGGCGTTCGATCTCGATGGCAAGCCGGCCGGCACGGTCAGCCTGCCCGGCATCGGCAGCGCCTCGGGCCTGAGTGGCCGGCCTGGCGATCGCCATGCCTATCTCTCGTTCAGCAGCTTTACCCAGCCCGCTACGATCCTTGCGCTCGATCCGGCCACGGCGAAAACCACGCCTTGGGAACCGGTGCACCTGACGTTCGATCCGGCCGATTTCCGGGTGGAACAGGTGTTCTATCCCAGCAAGGATGGCACCAAGGTGCCGATGTTCATCGTGCGCCGCAAGGATGCCAAGGGGCCGCTGCCCACGCTGCTCTATGGCTATGGTGGCTTCAACATTGCGCTCACCCCGTGGTTTTCGGCCGGTTTCATGACCTGGATCGACAGCGGCGGCGCCTTTGCCCTGGCCAACCTGCGTGGCGGCGGGGAATATGGCGATGCGTGGCACGACGCCGGCCGGCGCGACAAGAAGCAGAACGTGTTCGACGATTTCATCGCGGCGGGCGAATGGCTGATCGCCAATGGCGTGACACCGCGCCATGGCCTGGCGATCGAGGGCGGCTCCAACGGTGGCCTGCTGGTCGGCGCGGTGACCAACCAGCGGCCCGATCTGTTTGCAGCGGCCAGCCCTGCCGTGGGCGTGATGGACATGCTGCGCTTCGACCAGTTCACCGCCGGACGCTATTGGGTGGATGACTATGGCTATCCCGAAAAGGAAGCCGATTGGCGCGTACTGCGGCGCTATTCCCCCTATCACAACGTGCGGTCCGGGGTGGACTATCCTGCCATCCTGGTGACCACGGCCGATACCGACGATCGCGTCGTGCCCGGGCACAGCTTCAAATACACCGCTGCGCTGCAGACTGCCGCGATCGGGCCCAAGCCGCACCTGATCCGCATCGAGACGCGCGCCGGCCACGGTTCGGGCAAGCCGATCGACAAGCAGATCGAGGAAACCGCCGATGTCCAGGCGTTCCTGGCGCATTTTACCGGGCTGACGCCGCGCCCCTGAAGCCCGGGTCTTTGACGGTGCAATCTCTGGCGCCGGCGCTGTGCCGGTGCTAGAGATTCCCGAACAATGACAAGGTTTGGGACAGGATGGCGCAAGGCGCTGCTGGCGGGCACGCTGGCCGGGCTGATGGCAGGCGGTGGCCAGGCCACGGCCGCCACCGCGCCTGCCCCTGCGCCCTTGGCCGATGGCGCCGGGGAGGGCGCAGTTGACGTTGTCCGCAGCGAGCGGGCGGGAACATCTGCACAGACGCCGCTGACCCCGCCGATCGCCCCCGGCGCCAGTCTGGTCCTGCCCCGCGAACTCTATCCGCTGGCTCGGCGCGATGCGGTGGTGGACAAGCCGTTTGGCCAGGCCGTGGCCGATCCCTGGCGCTGGCTCGAAGCCGATCTGCGCACCAGCCCTGAGGTGGCCGATTGGGTGGCGCGCGAAAACCGCCTGAGCGGCGCATTCCTCAAGGCATTGCCCGAGCGCGCCGATTTTGCCGCGCGCATCCGCACGCTGCTGGATTATCCGCGCGTTTCGCTGCCGCGCAAGGCAGGGCGCAGCTACTTCTATCTGCGCAACACCGGCTTGCAGAATCAGCCCGTGCTCTATGTGCAAGAGGGCGATAGCGGCGCGCCGCGGCTGCTGATCGATCCCAATAGCTGGTCGGCCGATGGCACGCAGGCGCTGGACCTGTGGGTTCCCTCGCGCAGCGGCCGCTTCCTGGCGTTCGGGCGCCAGCGCGATGGCAGCGATTGGCGCACGCTGGGCGTGGTCGATGCGCGCAATGGCCGCATGCTCGATGATCGCCTGGAATGGGCCAACGATACGCTGATCGGGTGGCTGGGCGACGAGGGCTTTCTCTATTCGCGCTATCCCGCCCCGGCCCAGGGGCAGGCCTATCGTGCGGTGCTGGCGGGAAAAGCGGTGTGGTTCCACCGCGTGGGCACGCCGCAATCGGCCGACGAACTGGTCTTTGCCACGCCCGATCACCCCGAATGGGGGCACAAGGCGTTCGTCACCTCTGACGGCCGCTGGGCGGTCATCACCACCGAGGCCAGCACCGACGCGCGCCGCATGGTCCATCTGGTCGACCTGCGCGGCGATGGCTGGCGCCGCGGTGAGTGGCGCGTGCTGCCGCTCGTCACCGATTTCGATCACGAATGGAAGCCGATCGAGGGGCTGGGCGATCGCTTGTGGTTCATCACCAATTCGGGCGCGCCCAACGGCATGGTGGCCGAACTCGACCTCTCCAGTGCCACGCCGCGCTGGCGGGTCGTCGTGCCCGAACGCAGCCAGACGCTGGCTGGCGGCAATGTGGTGGGGGATCGGCTGATCCTGTCCTATCAGCACGATGGCGCCACCACCGCCGTGGTTACCGACCTGCGCGGCAAGCCGGCGCGGGCGATCACGCTCAACGGCATCGGCGTAGCCTCGGGCTTTGCCGGGCGGCCGGGCGACAACGAGACGTTCTACCAGTTTTCCAGTTTCAACCTGCCGCCCACGATCTTTCGCCTCAACCTGAAAACCGGGCAGGCGACGCCCTTTGCCCAGCCGCGCTTGTCGTTCGATCCGGCCGACTATGTGGTGGAACAGCGCCGCTATCGCTCCAAGGATGGCACGATGGTGCCGCTCTATCTGGTGCGCAGCCGCCGCGCCGCGCTGGCGGGTCAGGCGCTGCCGACGCTGCTCTATGGCTATGGCGGGTTCGATGTCGCGCTCACCCCGGGCTGGTCGCCGGTGCGCATGGCGTGGATTGCCGCCGGCGGTGCCTTTGCCCTGGCCAATATTCGCGGGGGCGGCGAATTCGGCCAGGCATGGCACGATGGCGGCCGGCTTGCCGCCAAGCAGAACAGCTTCGACGATTTCATCGCCGCGGGCGAATATCTCATCGCGCAGGGCATCACGCCCAAGGGCGGCCTGGCGATCCAGGGCAGCTCCAACGGCGGCCTGCTGGTGGGTGCGGTGGTCAACCAGCGCCCCGATCTGTTTGCCGCGGCCAACCCCGATGTCGGGGTGATGGACATGCTGCGCTTTGACCAGTTCACCGCCGGCCGGTTTTGGGTCGATGACTATGGCAATCCCGCGCGCGCCGCCGATTGGCAGGTGCTGCGCGCCTATTCGCCTTATCACAACATCCGCGATGGCGTGCGCTATCCTGCCATCCTCGTCACCACCGCCGATACCGACGATCGCGTCGTGCCCGCGCACAGCTTCAAATATGCCGCCGCGCTCCAGGCGGCCGATATCGGCCCGCTGCCGCATCTCTTGCGGGTGGAGCAGGGCGCGGGCCATGGTGGCGGCAAGAGCGTGGACAAGGTGATCGCTGGCGGCGCCGATGTGCTGGCGTTCCTGGCGGCCTACACCGGGTTGGCGCCGCAACCGCTGGCGCCATCGCCACCCGCCCCATAGGTTCCCCTTGCAGGCCGGGCAGTGGCTGACTATCCGCAAAGGCGGGACCACAACGGGATCGACCACAATGACCATGTTCGATGATCGCGAGCGCGCGTTCGAAGCCAAGTTCGCCCACGACGAGGAAATGCTGTTCCGCGTGCACGCGCGTCGCAACCGTTTGCTGGGACAATGGGCGGCCGAGCGCATGAAGCTCACCCAGGCGGAGGCGGAAGCCTATGCCAAGTCCGTGGTTCACACCGATTTCGAGGAAGCCGGTGACGAAGACGTGGTGCGCAAGCTGCTCGGTGACCTGATCGCCGCTGGCGTGGACGTGAGCGAGGAAGAAATCCGCACCGCGCTTGATGCCAAGGCGGTTGACGCGCGCCGCCAACTGATGGGCGAAGTCTGATGGCGATGGCTGCTGCCGAGATCGAGGCGATGATCCGCGCTGCGCTGCCCGATGCAGACGTGACGATTACCGATCTTGCCGGGGACGGCGATCACTATGCCGCCCATGTCGTTTCGCCCGCCTTTGCCGGGATGAGCCGCGTGGCCCAGCACAAGGCGGTCTATGCCGCACTCGGTGGCCGCATGGGCGGCGTGCTTCATGCCTTGCAACTGACCACCGCCGCCCCCAAGTAAGGGGCCGAAAGGAATTCATCCCACCATGTCTACCGAGCAGCGCATCGACGAAATCGTCAAGGGCAACGACGTTGTCCTGTTCATGAAGGGTACGCCGCTGTTCCCGCAATGCGGCTTTTCCAGCCGCGCGGTGGCGATCCTCGAACACCTCGGCGTGGAATACGCCAGCGTCGATGTCTTGCAGGACATGGAAATCCGTCAGGGCATCAAGTCCTATTCCGATTGGCCGACGATTCCCCAGCTCTATGTAAAGGGTGAATTCGTTGGCGGTTCGGACATCATGATGGAAATGTACGAAGCGGGCGAACTCGCCCAGCTGATGGAAGAGGCCGAAGTAAAGCCGGCCTGACGGTGCAACCCTCGGCACGCGATTGCCGGGGCGCAACTTGCGGAACAACGCGGTTTCCCGTTCGGGAGGCCGCGTTTTTTCGTTGTATCCTGCGATGTTGGAAACCCCGGGGGAGGCGGAGCCGGGGAGACTTGGGGTGTCCGGCTCCGCCTCTCGAAGAAAGAAGTCTTCGGGGTATGCAAAACAAAGCACAGACCGTGCCAGTTTCCCGAATGGCCGTCTTTCAGGGGGAAGCCCACACCCTTGGCATGACGCCAAGCCGGCCAATTGTAAAATATGCCGACGGTTCTTGCGGACACTTGGCAAGGCTCGCCAGCAACCGCATGGTGGCGCGATGCCTGATCCACTCCATGCCTCTGAACCGACCGACACTGCCCTGGGAGAGCCAGCGGCAACACTGATCGTGTTTCGCAAGGGCGCGCCAGGCGGTCCGGCGCAGATCCTGCTGGTCGAGCGGTCGGCACAGTTGCGGTTTGCCGGCGGCGCCACCGTGTTCCCCGGTGGCAAGGTGGATGCGGCCGATCATGCCCTGGTGGCGCAAAGGCCTGCCTGGGCATCCGGGCTGGAAGCAGATGATGCTGCCGCGCGCGTCGCCGCTGTGCGGGAAACGTTGGAAGAAACCGGTTTGCTCGTCGGCCTGGCGCCCGCCCGGCCTGACGCTGCCGCACTCGATGCGCCGGCCGCACGGCAGGCCCGGGCGATGTTGGCCCAGACTGAGGCCCTGGCGCCGGTGCTGGCGCATTTTGGCTGGCAGCCCGATCCTGCCGCCCTGGTGCCATGGGCGCGCTGGTGGCCGCAGGGGAAGCCGGGGCGCGTGTTCGATACGCGGTTCTACTTGGCTGACCTTGGCAGCGGCATGGTCGACCTTGCCGTCGATCATACCGAAAACTGCCATCTGTTCTGGGCCAGCGCGGCAGAGGCGCTGGACGCGGCCGCGCGGGGCGATCTTCGCGTCATCTTTCCCACCCGGCGCAATCTTGAACGCTTGGCCCTGTTCGCCGATTTCGCCACGGCCAGCCAGCATGCCGCAGCCCATCCCGTGGTGCCGATCGTGCCGCAAACCATTCTGCGCGAGGGGGAGCCGTGGTTGGCCATTCCCGATGGCCATGGCTATCCCGTGCTGGGAGAACCCTTGGCCAAGGCGCACCGCGCCTGACCGGCGCCCGGCGCACTTGCATCCACATTCGAGAATATCCGGCGGCACCAAATCGCCAAATCGGATAAGGGTATTTCCTGAGGGCAATACGTATACCCCCCGATGCTCCGGGGCAGGTGTCAGTAATCTGGCGGGCGTAAAACCCGGGCGGAGGTAATCGCCCATGCCCCTGTTACAGCCGCGTCACAGCGTCCTGCCCGATCCGCCACCAGCCGATGATGCTCCGGCGCCGCGGCTTGTATCTGGCGAGGAAGATCCTGTTTTTTCACCGGTTCATGCGTTGCAGCAAGAGCTGCTGCCGTTGGCGCAGGGCAGCGCCCAGACGGTGGAAGCACTCTATCCGCTGTGGCTGCGGGTGGCGATCATTGGCGGCTCTTCGGCATTCGCCTGGGCAGTGATCATCTGGGGCCTGATGCGCCTCCGCTAGGTGATTCGCTTTCGCTGCGTCAGCTAACGAACCATCTCGGCTGTATCGCTCGCTGACGGCATCTGCGGGCTGTTCCTATCATCCCTGCCATGGACGCCGGACATGCGGCGTCGCCCGGTGTGGGGACCAGCTCAGGTGAATCATCAACACAATGTCGCTGCGCGACCCAAGGGTGTCCGCAATTCCGCCGGCACCTGGCATGGGCCGGCGCTTGCTTCCGCCGCCGATTTTTCCGCCGCGCCGCGTGCAGCGGGGGCGCGCTGGCGCCATCCCGCCGCCGATCCGCGTATTGCGCGGGCGGAAGCGTGGACGCGGGCGATCGACGTGATCATGGCCTTTGGCGCACTGGCCTTGTTCCTGCCCCTCATGCTGGCCATCGCCGCGCTCGTGCGGTTTTCAGACGGCGGCCCGGTGCTGTTCCGCCACCGCCGGGTGGGGGCAGGGGGGCGCCACTTCGCCTGCCTCAAGTTTCGCTCGATGTGCGTGGACGCTGATGCGCGGCTGCGCCATGTCTTGGAAACCGATCCAGTTGCACGGGCAGAATGGGACGCGACGCACAAACTGCAAAACGATCCCCGGATCACGGCAGTCGGCCGGCTGCTGCGCAAGAGCAGCCTGGACGAGTTGCCCCAGCTGATCAACGTGCTGCGCGGTGATATGAGCCTGGTGGGGCCGCGCCCGATCGTCGATGCCGAAGTCGTGCGCTATGGGCGCCATTTTGCCGCCTACTGCGCGGTGCGGCCGGGCGTGACCGGCCTGTGGCAGGTCGCACGGCGCCACGATACCACCTATCGCCGCCGCGTCGCCTGTGACCGGCTCTATCGCCGGGCCCGGTCGTTGCGGCTCTATTTCCGCATTCTGATCCTGACCGTTCCCAGCGTAATCCTCGCACGTGGGGCGTATTGACCGGACTGGGCCAGTGTATCTGTCAGGAAACGCAAACGGGAGAAGCGCCAGCTGGTGCTTCTCCCGTCACGCGCAAGTCAAAGACAGCGGCCAAGAACGCTCGGCAAATTATGTTATGATCAAAAGATGAGCAGCGCCAGTCCGATCCAGAAGACCTGGCTCAACGCCAAGCCGATCAGCAGTCCCTTGGCGGCAGCGGTGCCTTCGCCAACAGGGGCATCATGGAACGAGACGAAACCATCTTCGCGGAAAGACTGAGTAGACATCCTGCAACCCTTTTAACCAGTGTTCTTGGCCTTGGCGGCAGCAACCGCTGTTACCATTTTCAAACGCGTTTCAGGGCCAGCTTGTTCCCGCTTCGCTCCTGTTGATACGGCCATTGTTATGGGCGTTTTTCCCGTCCCGCCTGACCGTCCTGCATAGGCTTTTCATAGCAGCGATTGGTTGTAAACCCGTGAATACCACCGTTTTTACACACGATTGCAGCGCAACAGGTTCGCTGTTGCGTCGCACGGCCCCCAGCTATTGGTGATGGGTTTGGTTCTTGCTGCGCCGCACCCCGTTTGCGCTGCGCTGCAACGTTGATGATGGTTTGACAGCGCAGCCAAGCCGAGTGGCGCGCTGGGATGCCGATGATCCGTCACGATTGTCGCTAAATTGAAATAAAAACAGCGGCCTGGCCGGGTGATAGGGTCGCTTTCGAGATTGCCTCGTGTGCGCCGGAGCGAGGCGCAGGTGCGACCGGCTGCAAAACGTCGCGCCGTAACGCCGATGGTGCCGATTTTGCCGATGCGAAGATGCCGAAATGGCACCATGGCGTGGCAAACCCCTAGCAGACGAACAGCTGTCCTCTCGCACTGCAAAAATGCAATTTTTTCGATGAATTGCGCTCGCCTGCCGATTTTGCCCCGCTTCCGCCCCACGAACCGCCTGGCTTAGTCTCTCGGTAACGGAGCCAACGCGCGTGGACCGGCGGTGTCGCCGTCTTACCAATAGGGGAAATCCACCAGGGGGACAGCGCCAGAGCATGCTGCGAATCCATGTTGCCATCGCCACGGTCGGCCGCGCCAGTCTGGCGCGCCAAACGATCGATCTTCTTGCCGGGCAATCGCGGCAGCCCGATGGCTTGATCGTCGTGGGGGCGGCAGACGCCGATCTTGCCGGTATCGCGCAAAGCCCGCTCGCGCCCGAACTGGCGCTGGCCGCGCGTGGCCTGTGCCGCCAGCGCAACCGCGCGCTCGATCTGCTTTCTGGCCGGGCCGACGTGGTGATCTTCTTCGATGATGATTTCGTGCCGGCGCCTGATTACCTGGCGGCGGTAGAGCGCCTGTTTCTCGCCCATCCCGATGTCGCCGGGATCACGGGCAACCTGGTGGGCGATGGCGTGCGCCACGGCGGCTATGGCATTGCCCAGGCCCAGGCGATGATCGCCGCGCAGACCCTGCTGCTCGATCCGGCGATCATCCCGCGCGAGGCGCTCTATGGCTGCAACATGGCGCTGCGCATGGCCCATGTCGGCAATCTGCGCTTTGACGAGGCGCTGCCGCTGTATGGCTGGCAGGAGGACATCGATTTCACCATGCGCCTGTCCCGGCATGGGCGGCTGGTATCCACCGGGTTGGTTTCGGGCGTGCACCTGGGGGTAAAGGGCGGGCGCACCTCGGGCCGGCGCCTGGGCTATTCGCAGGTGGCCAACATCGTCTACCTGCGCCGCAAGGGCACCATGCCTGGCCCACTCGGGCGCAAGCTGCTGTGGCAAAACGTTTTGGCCAACCTGCTGCGCGCGCCGTTTCCCGAACCCCATGTCGATCGCTGGGGGCGCCTGCGCGGCAATGCCTTGGCGCTGGCCGATCTGTGGCGCGGGCGGATCGATCCGCGCAAGATCGAAAGCATGTGATCCCGTGCGGAGAATCGCATTCAATGGCAAGTTTCGCGCCGGCAAGCACAATGGGGTGTGGCGCGTTTCCGATCGCCTGATCCGCGAGGTGGACAGCCTGCTGGCCGCCATGCCCCGTGCTGCCTGTCCCGATGTGCGGCTGATCGTCCCCGCCGGGTGCCCGGCGGCCGATCCCTATGCCGCCATCCGGGTGGAGGAAGACGTGCATGGCCCCAGCCAAAGCTGGGAGCAGCGCCGCCTGCCGGCGCTGGCGCGGGGCAGCCTGCTGGTCAACCTCGCCAACCTGGCGCCGGTGCTGCATCGGCCCAAAGTGACCATGCTGCACGATGCGCAGTTCTGCCGGCCAGACTGTTCCTATCCCTGGCGCCAGCGCATGGGCTATCGCCTGCTGGCGCCGCTCATGGCCCGGTCCAGCAACCTGGTGCTCACCGTGTCCGACTATTCGCGCCGCGACCTGGCGGGATACGGCGTGATTGGCGGCGGGCGGGTGGAAATCGTCCACAACGGCGCTGATCATATCCTTGAGGTGGCGCGCGATCCTGCCGCTCTGCCGCGCCTGGGCCTGGTGCCGGGCGAATACCTGCTGATGTTCGGCAGCGTGAAAGCCTACAAGAACAATGCCGTGGTGTTCGAGGCGCTCGACCTGGCGCTTGCCGCCCATCGCGCCGGGCAGGGCTGGCCACCGCGCCGGCTGGTCATCGTCGGGCCCGGCCGCGATGCCTTGCTGGCGGCGGGCCTGCGCCCGCCGGCCGATGCCGTGTTTGCCGGGGGCTGCGACGATGCGGCACTGCGCGCGCTCTATGAAAGCGCCCAGGCGCTGCTTTTCCCGTCGCGGACAGAGGGGTTTGGCCTGCCGCCGGTGGAGGCCATGCTGTGCCGCTGCCCGGTCATTGCCGCGCCCTGTGGTGCCGTGCCCGAAGTCTGCGGCGCGGCGGCCTTGATGGCCGATCCCGATGATCCCACGGCCTGGCTGGATCAGATCGCCGCGCTGGAACAGGCCGATACCCGCGCCACGATGGTGGCGGCGGGGCTGGCCCGCGCCTGCCGCTACACCTGGGCCGGCGCGGGGCGCACGCTGCTCGATCTGTTGATCGCCTGCGCGGCATGAGGCCGGCGATGCACGAGGCTTTGCCACCGCCCATCCACCGCGGCCTGGCCGTGCGGATCGCGGCGTGGTGGCGCGGAGGCAGCTTCACGGCGGTGATCGCCATGGCGGCGCGGGCGAGCAGCCAGTTGGCGCTGCTCGGCGTAACGCTGGTGGCCACGCGCACTCTGGCACCGGCTGATTTCGGCGTGTTTGCGATTGCCGCCGCGTTCCTGACCCTTTCGCGCACCATGCTCTATACCGGGCCGTTCGAATACGTGCTCAAGGCGCCCGAGGCAGATAGCGCTACCGTCGCCAGCGCGGGCCTTGCCGCCAACCTTATCGTGGCACTCGTCTGGGTCGTGCTGCTGTGCGGCTGTGGCCTGGCCGCGCCGTTCGTGTTTCGCGGATCGGGCGTGGCGCTGCTGCTGTTCTGCCTTGCCCCGTCCAACTTGCTGGCGGCACTGGCGGGCTGGGAAGAGGCCATGCTGCTGCGCGGTCAGCAGGTGCGCCACTATTACGCGATCACCGTGATCACGGAAATCGCCGCTGGCCTGGGCGCTGCCGTCTTGTTGCTGATGGGCTGGGGCCTGTGGGCGCTGGTGGCGCAGGTCTATGCCCGCCTGGCGATCTTCATCGTCGCCTATCGTGCCGTGCTGGTGCTCCCCGGCATGGCCCGGCCTTGTGTGCAGGAAACCCGGCGCGTGCTGGCGTGGTCGTGGAGCCGGTACGGTTCGGTCATGGTCGGCTTCCTGGCCAATTATAGCGGAGACCTGCTGCTGGGCGCGGTGTTTTCGCCGGCGGCCTCGGGCCTTTATCGTGCCGGCAATCGCGTGGTTTCCGCGCTCGCCGATATGTTCGTGCAGCCGGCCGGGCTGCTGGTCACCACCGGCCTCGCGGCAGAGCGGGCGCGGGGCAGGGCAGGCGATGGCGGCTGGTTGCGCCTGTCCGGCCTGTTTGGCGCGCTATGCTGGCCGGCGCTGGCCGGCCTTGCCGTTGTCGCTGACGAGATTGCCCCGCTCATGCTGGGGCCGGCCTGGCGCGGCGCCGGGCCGGTCATCGCGGTGTTTTGCGCAGCGCGGATGGCTGCCTTGCCGATTGCAGTGGCCTCGGCCGTGCTGGTGATCGAGGATCGGCAACATCGCGTGCTGTGGGTGCAGTCCGTGGCCGCGGTTGCCACGGCCGCGCTCACGCTGGCGCTGGCCAGCCATGGTCCGATCGCGGCGGCCCTGGCCACCACGCTGGTCGCGCTGGGCTGGGCGCTCGCCCTGGGCGTGGCAGCATGGCAGGCGCGTCCCTTGGCCGGCGCGGCGCTGGGCGACCTGGCGCGGCTGGTGCTGTGGCCCACGCTCGCCACGCTCGGCTTGGCCTGGGGCGCGCGGCTGGCGGCGCTGCACGGGCACTTCAACCCCGGGCAGACGCTGGCCATGGTCATTCCCGTCGGCCTTGCCGGCTGGGCACTCTCGCTCCATGCAGTGCGGCGGCCCCTGCGCGCAGGCCTCGCCGCGCTGTCTGACCGCCAGGCCTAAGGCGATGTGGGCCGATGCGAATGCCCGGGATGGCCCAGTTGCGGACGTTGAGCTAGCTATGATAAATTGTCGCTAGAAACGGCAAACGAGAAATTGATGAATAGAGTCGCAGCGATGGCACGGGTGGCGGCCATGATAGTATCTTTCCTCTATATGCTGATGCTCTTACCACATTTTGGCGAAGCCAAGATCGAATCCTTGCGTTCTCCTTGGTTTCTCGGGGCCCTGTTTGTTGCTCTATCCTGGATGCCGATCTGGGCTTTGCATCAGCGATTGGATCGAGGTGGAAATTTCCCTGTCGTAATGCTGTCGTTTGCGCCCCTTGCCCTCTTTGGCATCTTCTTTAGCCTGCTCTTCACAAACGCCTGACAAACGGCCGGTTCCGACCACCTCCAGCCCATTCGCTCGTCATTCCCGCCCAGGCGGGAATCCAGTTGTGGGGTGGCGGGGAAAACGGCGGCTATGCTTCTAGCGCAGCATTCACAGGATTTCCGCTTGCGCGGCGATGACGAAGTTGGAGATGGCAAAGGCAGCTTTCCGCCCGTTACGCTCGGTCCCAAACCGCTTGCTTCGGCCACGCGCCCTTGTTCACGCTTTAACGATCCACGCGGCGGCTGCCTGCATCGTGGGGTCAGTTCCGGCGGCGATGGTGGCGGCGGTTTGCGGGACGAGATGGTCGGGCATGATGCCGGCGTCGGGCTGCGTCGTGGGTGGGAAATAGCCGATCAGCGGCAGGTCGAACTCGATGCCGCTGCCCGGCAGGCGCGTGAAGAAGAAGCCCCCGCCATTGATGCCACGCCGGTTGCCGCCGGTTGGCTCACCAAACAGGGTGATCTTGCCGCTGGCGCGCGCCGCGCTGAGAAATCCGAATGTGGCCGAACTGTTGGCCGGGCCGATCAGCGCGGCTACCGGCACAGTCAGCCGCTTGGCATCGGGGCGCACCGGCTGCGGCGCATGGGTTTGCGGCAGGGCGATCCAGCCCCCGCCCAGGTCGGCGCCGCCTTCGCCAATGTGGCGATAGCTGTCGTCCCACGTCGAAACATGATCGGCGAGGCTGGCAGGCAGGGTGCGAAATCGCACGCGGCCGCTGAACGGCCAGTTCATGGTGTCGCGATCGACCAGCCGCGCCAGGATCTGATCGCCGCAATCGTCGCCGCCTTCGTTGCGCCGGATATCGATGATCAGGCCGCGGGCGTGCGCTGCATCGTCAAGCCGGTCTGCCAGCCAGCCGTGCCAATCCCATTTGCTGTTCCACATGCCCCAATCGGGCATGGTCAGCACGGCAATGCCATCGCTGCGCACCTGATAGGTCCAGCGCGGCGCATCGCTGTTTGCGGGCAAGCGGATCATGGTGGCGCGCCGCGCGGCAAGGTCGATTGCTGGCACCTCGATCCGGGTGGGGCGCCCATCGGGCAGGATGGCCTCAAGCGCGTGGCGCCCGGCTGCGGGGGGCAGCAACAGGCCCTGGAACACGTCGAAGGTTTCGATAGCGGCGTCGCCCCGAACACCCAGCAAAGAGCGGCGCTTGGCATCGTTGTGCCCATCGGCGCGGACATACGGCATCAGCTGGGCCAGGATCTGCCCGCTCGACACCCCGTTCACCGCGGTGATCTGCGTGCCACGCGGCAAAGCCCCGGTGCCGGTGTGATCGGCGGTGACGACCATGGCCTCTTCGATCCATTCGAAATGGAACGGCAGCCGCGTCGGCCGGTCGAACAGCGCCTTGGCCACGGCATCTGATTGATTGAAGAAATTGGCATAGCTGTGCCCGCAGCGCAGCGTCGCCAGCAGTCGTGACAGCGCCAGATAGCAGCGATCGCGGTTGCCGGCGTTTAACCCCGCGCCATAATCCTGCGCGAACCGGTCAAGGTTGCGTGCCAGGTCTGCGGGCGAAAGATAGCGGTCGCGGCCCGGATGGATCGCCAATGCCGCACGCAACACGGCCAGATCGGCCTCCAGCGGGGCCTGCGCCGCGTGGGTCGATGGTGCGGGGCACAGGGGCAGGGCCGCCAAGCCCGCCAGCACGCTGCGGCGCTCCATCATATGCTTCCCCCTCAGCCAGCCATCGTCCTGCGTCGGGTGTATCGGATTTTTACGGGGCTGTCTGTGCCGGCGTCTGCCTTGGCATGCGGCACGCCCATTTGGGCAGGCGCGATCACGGCACCGCTGGTTTTGCGGGCGCAGACGACTGCCCCACGATGAAGCGCGCGACCAGACGGCGCGTGGTGGCGACCGGAACGCCTGCCTTATCGGTAACGACCGCCAATTTCCCGCTTCCGGCCAAGGTCTTGCAAGCGGCCCTGGTGAGTGGCGCAGAAAGGATCTCGGTTGCCAGCGGCTGTGTCTTGGGGGCGGCCACGCATGCGCCGGGCGTACCGTCTGCCGCCACGAACTGGGCGACCGCCACACGCGCGCGGTCTGCTATGCCGGCTGGCAGGCCGGCGACGTAAACGTCCAGATCGACCTGGTCTGGGCTCTTGGCGTTGACCAAGTTCTCGATCGTAAAGCTGATCCAGGTGCGATAGACCCCATAGACTGGCTGACCTTCGACGTCCCGCGCTGGTTCAAAATGCGCGCGCCGTTTGATCAACGCGCATGTCATGGCCGCGGGGGGCTTCTCGGCAAAGCCAGGCCCATGCACAAAGCCGATCATGCGGCAGGATTCGGTTAGCCCAGCGGGGTTGACCACCACCTCTACGTTGACCATCGCGCTTTGCAGGGTCTGTGTCATGCGGCTCGGATAATCGTCGGCCGTGACAACTCTTTCGCCGTGCAGGAGATCTGGCGCGGCAAGGCCAAGCGCAAGTGCAGCAATCAACACGGGCATTCACGCTCTCCACCGGACCATGCCCAGTGTTATGCCGTTATGGCGCCCTTGCCAACTGCGCCTATTCGCCCAGCAATTGCTTGCGCAGGCGGGTTTTCACCAGTTTCGCCTCAAGGATGCGGCCGATCACGTAAAGCACGGCAAAGAAGCTGGCAAAGACATAGGCCGATGTCGGGGAATAGCGATCGCCCTTGCGGTCGGGCTTCTTGCCGTCCTTGTCAGGCGCGGGGGCGCCCAGGGCCTTGTCGATGGGGTTCATCGGCAGGGCGTGGTCCTTGCTGGCGTCTTTCTTCTTGTCGGCCTTGGCCTTTTCCGCCGCCTCTGCCGCCGGCTTCTGCCAGTGGCCCACGGCGATCGTCAGTTGGGCAAAGGCCAGGAACAGCAGCGGCGCCAGGAAGCACAGCAAGAGCGCGCGGCTGATCAGGTGATAACGCAGCACCAGGCCGGCGCTGCCCTGTTCCACCTGCAGCACGCCGTTTTCGAATACCGCCAGCTTGTCTTGCGCGGCTGGGTCGATCTTGGTGAAGCGCAGGGCATCGGCGGCGCGTTGCTGGCTCGTGCCGGGTTGGCGCAACAGCGGTTGCAGCCGGGCAAAGGCTTCCTCGCCGGTCTGGCCGGCGGGCAGGTCCAGGCTGCCGCGCACGTGCCAGATCCAATCGATGAAGCGCAGGTTCACGGGCGATTTCCGATGGGTGTGGTGGGGCGCGTGGCCGGCGAGGGAGGCGATGCTGCTGCTCATTCCCGGATCACTCGGCCGGAACGGCGGTGGTGGCGGCGGGGCGGGCGAACTTCGCCTTGATCGTGCGCCAGCCATCGGTGAACGGATAGGTCATCTGTTCGCGGATGCTCATGCGGCGGCCACCTTCCATGCCCAGCAGTTCGGCTTCGCCATCGACGCAGGTGCCGAACATGCGATCGATGAAGATGTAAGTATTGGTGAAGTTGCTGCGGCTGGCTTCAAAGTCTTGAGAATGGTGCAGGCTGTGATGTTCCGTGGTATGGAACAGGAAACGCCACCAGCGCGGCGAATTGAACCGCACGTTGATGTGCTGATAGCTGCCCACCGCCATGCCGATTGCCCCGGCCAAAAGGAACGCGCGCGGCACGAAATCGAAGAAGCCACCCACGCCCAAACCGATCAGGAACAGCTCCACCGGATTGCCGACGGCGCCCTTGTTGATGTTGAGCTGGGTGATGTAGTGGTGCACCGAATGGGGCAGCCACAGCGGATACCAGTTGTGCATGCCGCGGTGCATCCAGTATTGCCCGAAATCGAAAATGAACGAAATCAGGAAGGCCTGGACCAATATCGGCAGCGTGATGAACCAGTTGAACTTGTCCCAGTGCAAGGTATCCTGGATCGCGCCGACCATGACATCCGAACCGATGAAGCCATCGACCAGGCGCAATACAGTATATCCCAGGCCAACATAGAACAAGTCGGTGGTCACTTCCTTCCACGTCAACTGCCAGCTTTCGTGGCGCGGAAAGAAGAACTCCATCGCCATCAACAAGACACGGAAGCCGATGCCGATGCCGATCGCGGTGGATGCCTTGGCGATCGAGTTCGGCGCATAGTACCAGAACAGGATCATCGCGAAGAGCACGGTGGGCTGAAACCAGGTGAAGAACAGGCGCTTGAAAGGCCCACCTTCCACCCGCGGGACGTTTTCCCAGCCCACCGTCACCGGTGCCTGGGTGCCTATCCGCCGCTTGCCGACCAGAACGCCTTCCATAAGCCTGACCTCGTAATACTTGGGTACCCGGTCTAGTAATACTAATTGAAGACATGGTAATACGGATCGAATGCTTCGTCTATACCATATTGCACCTGCTTATTGCCTAAATCGCCCGGTAAAACCGGCATTTTGGCCGATTTGCCGGCAATGCGATGGTGCGATGCACCGTCAGGGTGCGCTCCGCCGCACCGGTATTCGCGACAAGGCCGCCCGATTCGCGACAGGAAATGAACTTGCCTCCACGGCGTTTCCCGCCCAGACCGGCGCCCCCCATGGGTAGAGAAAGGGCACGGCGATCATGGCACGGTTGCAGGACAAGACATGCGTGGTCACCGGCGCTGCCAGCGGCATTGGCCTGGCCATCGCCAGGCAGTTCCATGCCGAGGGGGCACAGGTGATCCTGACCGATTGCGACAGTGGCGCAGGTGTCGCTGCGGCCGCCACGATCGGTTGCCGGTTTGCGGTGCTCGACGTGCGGGAAGAGGGCGATTGGGCCGCGCTCGCCGCGCAGGCGCCCGTGATCGATGTGCTGGTCAACAATGCCGGCGTCACCGGGTTCGAGCATGGCGCCGTGGCGCATGATCCCGAACACGCCAGCCTGGCCGATTGGCGGGCGGTCCATGCCGTCAACCTTGATGGCACGTTCCTGGGCTGCCGCTATGCGATTGGCGCGATGAAAGAGCAGGGCACGGGCTCGATCATCAATATCTCCTCGCGCTCGGGCCTGGTCGGCATCCCCTTTGCCGCAGCCTATGCCGCGTCAAAGGCGGCGGTGCGCAACCACACCAAGTCGGTCGCGCTCTATTGCGCGCAGGCCGGCTGGCAGATCCGCTGCAATTCGATCCATCCCGGTGCAATCCTGACCCCGCTGTGGGAGCCGATGCTGGGCACCGGCCCCGATCGCGAAGCGCGCATGCGGGCGCTGGTCGCCGATACCCCGCTCAAGCGCTTTGGCATGCCCGCGGAAGTGGCGGCGCTCGCCGTGATGCTCGCCAGCGACGAGGCCACCTATGTGACCGGCGCTGAATTCAACATCGATGGCGGGCTGCTCGCTGGATCTGCCGCAACGCCGGGGTGAGGCGGCCGGCGGGCCTCACCCGTCGACCTGTTCGCTCCACGCCAGCCACTGCGCTTCCACGCGGGCGAGTTCGGCTTCCAGGTCGTCGCGCAGCTTGCCCATCGCGCCCAGGTTCATGCCCTTGAGCGGCCCGGTCGCCTTGGCCGGATCGGCGAGGGCGGCGTCGATGTCGGCCATGCGGGCCTGGAGCTTGGCCATGTCCTTTTCGGCCTTGGCAATCTGCTTGCCCAGTTCGCGGCGCGCCTGCCACGCCGCCTGGGTGGCCGCTTTCTCCGCCTCGGTCTTGGGGCTCGCGGCCGGCTTGGCGGGGGCATCGGCCTTGGGCTGGTTGCGGCCCAGCACGAAGTCGATGTAATCCTCCATGCTGCCGTCATAGGGCACGGCTGCGCCGTCATCGACGAGCACCAGGCGGTCGGCGGTCAATTCCACCATGTGGCGATCGTGGCTGATCAGGATGACCGCGCCCTGATAGGCGTTGAGCGCCTGGACCAGCGCCTCGCGCGCATCGACATCGAGGTGGTTGGTCGGTTCGTCGAGGATGAGGAGGTGCGGCGCATCGCGGGTGACCAGCGCCAGCGCAAGCCGCGCGCGTTCCCCGCCCGACAGGCGCGAAACCTCGGTCGTCGCCTTGTTGCCGGAAAAGCCGAACCGGCCCAACTGCGCGCGCACGGCGGCCTGGGTCTTGCCCTCCATGGCGCGGGTCATGTGCAGCAGCGGCGTATCGCTGCCGGCCAATTCTTCCACCTGGTACTGCGTGAAATAGCCGATGGCGAGTTTGCCCGAGGTGGTCATGCCGCCTTCCATCGCCGGCAACTGCCCGGCCAGCAGCCGCGCGAGCGTGGTCTTGCCGTTGCCGTTGCGGCCCAGCAGGGCGATGCGGTCATCGGGATCGATGCGCAGGTTCAGCCGCTTGAGGATCGGCTGGCCGGGCGCATAGCCCACTGCCGCCATGTCCAGCGTGATGAGCGGCGGGCGCAGTTCATCGGGGCTGGGGAAATCGAACGTCAGGCTGGGATCTTCCAGCATGGCCACCACCGGCTGCATCTTGGCCAGCATCTTGGCGCGCGATTGGGCCTGCTTCGCGGTAGAGGCGCGGGCGCTGTTGCGGCGGACATAGTCTTCCAGCTTGGCGCGCTGGCTGGCCTGGGCGGCTTGGGCCGCAGCGGCCTGCGCTGCGCGTTCGGCGCGCTGCCGCTCGAAACTGTCATAGCCGCCGGGATAGAGCGTGACCTTGCCGCCCTGCAGGTGCAGGATATTGTCCACCACGTTGTTGAGCAGGTCGCGCTCGTGGCTGATCACGATCTGCGTGCCGGGATAGCTGCGCAGGAAATTCTCCAGCCACAGCGTCGCTTCCAGGTCGAGGTGGTTGGACGGTTCGTCGAGCAGCAGCACGTCGGGCTGGGAAAACAGCAGCGAGGCCAGGGCCACGCGCATTTTCCAGCCACCCGAAAAGCTGTCGAGCGGGCTCGCCTGCATCGCTTCGTCAAAACCCAGGCCGATGAGGATGCGTGCCGCACGCGCCGGGGCGGTGTAGGCATCGATGGCGATCAGCCGCTCGTGCACATCGGCCAGGCGATCAGGATCGGTGCAGGTGTCGGCCTCGACCAGCAACGCCGCGCGTTCGGTATCGGCGGCCAGCACGGTGTCAAACGGCGTGGCCGTGCCGTTGGGCGCTTCCTGCGCGATATAGCCCAGGCGGGCGCGGCGCGGCATGTCCACGCTGCCTTCATCGGGCTCGATCTCGCCGATCAGCACTTTCATCAGCGTGGACTTGCCCGCGCCGTTGCGCCCGATCAGGCCGACGCGGGCGCCGGTGGGAACGGTGGCCGAGGCGCGATCGATGATGGTGCGGCCGCCCAGGCGCACGGTGATGCCGGAAATGGTGAGCATGCCCGTGCGCCTAGCCGGCTGCGCCCGTCAGAACAAGCCGCGATAGGCCCCGCCATCCAGCGTCAGGCATTGGCCAGAGATATAGCCGGCCTGTGCCGCACAGAGAAAGGCGCAGGCATCGCCAAATTCATGCGGCTGGCCCACCCGGCCCGAGGGTCCGCGCGCACCGATGCGGGCATAGGCCTGTTCCAGCGTGATGCCCTCCTGCGCCACTTGCTGCTGCGCCAGTGAGGCCAGGCGATCGGTGTCGAACGGGCCGGGCAACAGGTTGTTGACCGTCACGTTGTCGGCCACGCAATCGAACTGCAAGACCTTGGCCATAGCCATCAGCCCGGCGCGCGCCGAAACCGACAGGCCCATTTCCGGCGCCGGCATCAGCACCTGGGCCGACGTGATGTTGACGATGCGGCCAAACTTGCGCGCGCGCATGCCGCCCACCACCGCCTTGATCAGCGCCAGCGGGCTCAACATGTTGGCATGCAGCGCTGCCAGGAAATCGGCCTCGTCCAGCGTGTCGAGCTTGCCCGGGCGCGGGCCGTGGTTGTTGTTGACCAGGATATCGGGATCGGGGCAGGCGGCGAGCAGCGCGGCGCGCCCTTCTGCCGTGTCGAGATCGCCCACCACCGCCGTAACGCTGGCGCCGGTTTCGCGGGCGATCCGCGCTTGCGCCGCCTCTAGCCGCGCGGCGTCACGTCCATTGATCCACACTTGCGCGCCTTCGCGGGCCAGGGCCGTGGCGCAGGCCAGGCCCAGCCCCTTGGATGACGCGCAAACCACTGCCTTGCGTCCGTTGATGCCCAGATCCATCGCCTGTTCCTTGTGCCGGGGCAGGGTCTTGGTTGGCCCCACCACTGTGTTCGGAAATATGCCTGCCGCTCTATCGCAAACACCGTGGGGAACAAGCCGGGGCGATGATGCGTTCGCACAGGAGCCCAACCGCCCCATCCTTGCGCCGAAATGCGGGATACGGCTGCGGCGCTCCGCCCTTCGCCCGTCATTCGATTGCCACACGGTGATATTTTGCTAATCGCCAGCCGGTGTTCTGCGTGAAACCATTCCATCCTGGCCGCGGGGGAGCCGCCCTGGCCCTTGCGCTGGCTTGCGCGGCCTGCGCCGCGCCCGCGCCGCGCGTGGTCGATCCCGGCCTGGCCCCGGCAGACGACGTGCGCGCCGATGCCATGCCATGGTGGACGCAGGCCGGTGACCCGGCGTTGGCCCAGGTCATTGCCCAGGGCCTGGCGCATGATGCGCGTCTGGCTTGCGATGCCTGGCAGTTGCAGGCGCAGGCCGATCGCCTCGCGGCGCGGCGCCGGCACCTTGGCGGCCGGCTGAACGGCTTGATGGCAGGAGAGCGCGTGGCCGATGGCATGGCGCCCGGCGCCTATGCCCATGCCGCGCTGGTCAATCGCCGCGCCGCTGCCATGGCCGAGGCTTACCTCGCTGTGCGCCTCGCCCAGGCGCGCCTTGCCGCCCGGCGCAGTGCCGCCGCGCCTTGGCAGGACAACACCGAAATCGCCCGCTTCCGCCGCGAGGCCGGGCTGGTTTCGGCGATCGACGGCGCGCTGGGCGGCGTGATGGTCGATCTCGATGCCGATGCCGTGACCCAGGCCGAAACCGACGTATCGCAGGCCATGGCGCACCTGGCCGAGGAAACCGGCCTTGCCGGCGATGCGCTGGTTGCCCTGATGGGGCAGGGCGGCACCGTGCCCGCGCTCAACGATATCGCCGCGCCCGACACCCGCCGTGCTGGCGTGATGCTGGTGCGCCAGGAACAGGGCCAGGCCGTGGTTGCCGGCACCGCGTCGGTCGATCAAGCCCGCGCTGCCCTGGCCAGTGCCGCGGCAGCCAATGCTGAAGACATGGATAGCGCGGCCAAGGCGCTGGAGGCGGCGCGCCAGCTTGCCCAGGCGAGTGCGCGCACCCTGGCGCAGGCCGATCGCACCGTGCGCGATGCCCGTGCCGGCTATCGCGCCGGCGCTGAACCGTTCGCCACGCTCTATGTGGCCGAAGCCTCGGCGCTGGCTGCGGGTGAGGCCGATGCCACGGCGCGGGCCGGGCTGGCGCGCGCGCAAGTGCGGCTGTGGACCGCCCATGGCCTGGGCTGGACTGCCGCCGATCTCGCCCCGGCGGCGCCTGCCCAGGCACCATCGCAATGCCCGGCAACGCCATGACCGATGGCGATCTCGATGCCTTTCTTGGCGCCCGCCCGCGCGCCGGGTTGACGCGCTGGGCCATGATCCTGGCGCTGGTGGTGGCTGGCGTGGCGGCGTTCTGGCTGCTGCTGCGCTTTGTCGATGGGCCCGACATGCCCTATTACAGCGTGCCGCTGGAACGCGGCAGCCTGACCCCGGTGATGAGCGCGAGCGGAACCCTGCACGCCGAAGACGAAGTGATCCTGCGCGCGCCCGAAGGCGGCGTGGTGCACAGCCTGCTCGGGCCGGGCGATGGCGTGGTCCGCACCGGCCAGCCCATCGCCGTGCTCGATACCGCGCCGCTTCAGGCCGCGCTCGCCAGTGCCGAGGCCACGCGCGCTGCGGCCGAAGGCACGCTGCTGGCGGCCCAGTCCGATCTCGATGGCGCCCGCGCGCGGCTCGATCGCTATGAGGGCGTGTGGCGCAAGTCTGGCGGCCGGGTGCCATCGGTCAACGAAATGGACGGCGCGCGCGCCGAACTTTCGCGCACGGCCGCTGCCTTGGCCAGCGCCACGGCGGCCCTGGCCAAGGCGCGCAACGATGAAGTTCTGGCCCGGCGCCAACTCGCCGATGGCACGATTCGCGCGCCGTTTAATGGCGTGGTGGTTTCGCGCGCGGTGGCGCCGGGGCAATTGGTGGCGCCGGGCACGCCGCTGCTGTCGCTCGCCACCGGGCTCGATCGCCTGGTGGTGACGGTGCCGCTGCCCACGGCCGATGCCCAGCGGCTGGCCACCAATGCCCGCGCCCACGTGCTGCTGGCCGGCATGGCCGACAAGGTGCGCACCGCGCGGCTGGTGCGGATCGATCCCACCGACGATACGCGCGGCCTCGATCGCCTGGCCGTCTTCGCGCTCGATCCGCCGGCCGCGGGCGATGGTGCCATGGTGCAATTGCGCCCCGGCATGGCCGCCACCGTGGAAATCGATCTGCCCGCGCGCGAAAAGGTGCTGCTCGTGCCCAATGCGGCGCTGGGCTTTACGCCCGATGGCGTGCCGCCGCGCCGCAGCGCGATCTATATCCTGTCAGACGACAATGAACCGCGCCAGGTGGCGGTGGCCACGGGCGCCAGCGATGGCAAGCGGACCGAGATCCTGGCGAGCGGGCTGGAGCCCGGCGTGCAGGTGATCATCGGGCGGCGCGCCGGCCCGTCCAAGCCGTGACAGGACGAAACCCAGGCGGGGCAGGCCGTGGAACGCGCCGGCTGTCCGCCGAAACCGAACGACGGGGGCTGCGTTAGGCAGGCATGATCGATCCTTCCAACCCTTCCGATGCCGCCGCTGGCGCGGCCGTGTCGCGCCGCGGTTTTGCCGCGATGGCGCTCACCCTGGCAGGCATGGCGGCGCTGCCGGCGCGGCTTGTTGCCCAGGGCGCGGCGGGCAATTTCGGCCCGGCCCAGCCATTTTCATGGGATATCCTGGTGGCCCGCGCCCAGGCATCTGCGCACCGGCCCTATGCGGCCCGCACCGCCTCGCGCCGGGCCGCGCCGACCTTCGACGATGCTGCCCGGCTGACCTATGGCGAGGCGCAAAGCCTGCCGGGCCACGTACGGCTGTTTCCCACCCGGCTGGAAACCGCCCCCTTTGCCGTGGGCATCAACGTGGTCTCGGCCGGGCAGGCGCGCCCGTTGGTCAACACCCAGGGGCTGTTCGGCGCGGCGCAGAATGTCGATCCGGCCGGCTTTCGCGTGATGCACGCCGACGGCCATGGCGATTGGCTGGCGTTCCTGGGCGCATCCTATTTCCGTGCGGCGGGCGAGAAAGACCAGTTCGGCCTTTCCGCGCGGGGCATTGCCGTCGATACCGGCACGATGCCTGGGGCGGAGGAATTTCCCGAATTCACCGCGTTCTGGATCGAGGATCTGGGGGGACCGGAAGGGCGCCAGCGCCTGGTGATCCATGCCCTGCTCGAAGGGCCTTCGCTCACCGGTGCCTATGCCTTCGATACGCGCCAGACCGAGGCGGGCGTGGTGCAAGAGGTGAAATCAACCCTGTTCCTGCGCAAGGACGTCGCCCGGCTCGGCATCGCGCCGATGACCAGCATGTTCTGCTTTGACGAGGCGACCAAGATGGATCGCCGCGATTGGCGGCCCGAAGTGCACGATTCCGATGGCCTGGCGATCTGGATGGCCGATGGCGAGCGGATCTGGCGCCCGCTGGAAAACCCGCCCGAGCCGCGCACCAACACCTTCCGCGCCAATTCGCTGCGCGGCTTTGCCCTGGTGCAGCGCGATCAGGTGTTCGATCACTATCAGGATGACCTGGCTTTCTACGATCGCCGGCCCTCGCTGTGGGTAGAGCCACAGGGCGATTGGGGCGCGGGCGCGGTCGTGCTCTATGCCTTTTCGACGATCTCCGAAAACGTCGACAATGTGGCGGCTTTCTGGCTCAGCGATCGGCCGGCCAAGGCAGGCCAGCGCCAGGACTTTGCTTATCGGCTGACCTGGACCAACCGCGATCTGGCCGCCAACGCCAATGCCCGCTGCATCAAGGTCTTTGCCGGGCCGGGCGGCGTGCCCGGCGGCGATCCGATCCCTGGTGCCACGCGCTACGTCCTCGATTTCCAGGGGGATTCGCTCGCCGGATTGAACCGCAGCAGCGGCGTCACCGCCGAACTCGACCTGCCGCCAGAGGCCGTGCTGCACAAGGCGGTTGGCCCCGTGGCCGGGCGCGACAAGCAATGGCGCGTCACGCTCGATATCAAGACGCAAGGTCTCGCCGCCCGTGAATTCCGCCTGTTCCTCAAGCGTGGCGGCGGCGCGCTGAGCGAAACCGTGATCAAGGCCATCCAGCCATGACCCCCGGCGGTTCCCCCGGCACCCCGCCGCCGATGCTGCCGGCGCCGGCGCCGCTCGACATGCCGGTGCAGCGCCTATTCGGCAATGCGCCGGCGCGGCGCGAGGTGGAAACACGCCCCCACGGCCTCTTGGTCAAGCGCTGGCTGTTGATCGCGCTGACGGCGGTGCTGGGCCTCGCCGCATCGAGCGAAGTGCGCGTCGCCTTTTCGCGCGATGGCCTCAATGCCATCGAGGTGGCGCTGCTCGTGTTCTTCGTGCCGCTGTTCAGCTGGGTGGCATTCGGCTTCGTCAGTTCGACGATCGGCTTCGTCCAGTTGATCAGCGGCGCGCATCCCGGCTTCGTGCCGGTGCCATCGCCCGCCGCCAGCCTGGCGCATCGCACCGCCGTGCTGATGCCGGTCTATAACGAAGATGTCGACGCGGTATTCGCCCGGGTGGAAGCCATGGCCTATGCCATCGATCGGTCGGGCGGGGCACCGTGGATCGATTTCTTCGTGCTCAGTGATTCCAGCGCCCTCCATGGCAAGCGCGAGGAGGCTGCCTGGGCCGAACTGGCCGCGCGGGCGCCGATCGCCATCTATTACCGCCGGCGCGAGGAAAACACCGCGCGCAAGCCTGGCAATATTGCCGAGTGGGTGCGCCGCTTTGGCGCCGCTTATGAAAACATGCTGGTGCTCGATGCCGACAGCGTGATGACCGGCGCGGCCATCGTCGGCCTGGCCTCGCTGATGGAGGCCAGGCCCTCGATCGGCCTGCTCCAGACCGTGCCGATGATCACCAACGCGCGCACGCTGTTTCAGCGCTGGATGCAGTTTGCCAGCGAAGCCTATGGCCCGATCGCATCGGCCGGGCTGCTGTGGTGGAGTGGGGCAGAGGCCAATTTCTGGGGCCACAACGCCATCGTGCGCACCCGCGCCTTTGCCGAAAGCTGCGGCCTGCCCGATCTGCCGGGCAAGCCTCCGTTCGGTGGGCATATCCTCAGCCACGACATGGTCGAATCCGCGCTTTTGCGGCGGCGCGGCTGGGCCGTGCACATGGTGATGATCGGCGGCAGCTATGAAGAATATCCCCCCACCATCGTCGATCACGCGCTGCGCGATCGTCGCTGGATGCAGGGCAACCTCCAGCACTTGCGCCTGATCGGTGCCTCTGGCCTCGCCAGCACCAGCCGCCTGCACCTGCTGATCGGCGCGTCTGCCTATCTCACTTCGCCGGGCTGGCTGCTGCTGCTGCTCGCCACGATTGCCCAGGTGGCCATGGCGCGCATCGGTGGCGGCATCGAAGGCAATGTCCTGATGACCGTGCCGCCGGGCGTTCTGGCGCTGACCGTGCTGCTGCTGTTCGGGCCAAAGGTGATGGGCCTGGTGTGGATTCTGGCCGACGCCCGGCGCTGCGCTGCCTTTGGCGGGCCGTGGCGCGCGCTCGGCTCCGTTCTGGTCGAGCTTGTGCTCTCCACCCTGTTTGCGCCGGTGTCGATGGTCTTGCAGATCAAGGCATTGCTCGGCCTGCTGCTCGGCATTCCGTCGCAGTGGAACGCGCAGAACCGCGATGCCCAGGCCATTGCCGTGCGCGCAATCCTGCCGGCGATGCGCGACCATATCCTGCTCGGCCTGGCGTTTGCCGCCACGGTGTGGCTCGATCCCGTCACGGCGTTGTGGCTCTCGCCGATCACGCTGGGCCTGTTGACTGCGCCGTGGCTGGTCAGCCTGACCTCGCGCGAGGACTTGGGCGAAGCCGCCGCCCGGCGCGGCCTGTTCCGCGTCCCCGCCCGCACCATGCGCGTCGGCCGCGCCGAAGTGCCCGATCCCGCGGCAGAGGCAGCGCCCGGTGGCATGGGCTCGGCGCAAGCGCAGCCGGTTTCTGCAAAGGCGGTTGGTGCCTGAGGGGGCGGGAAGTGTTTGGGACGGCGAAGGGGCTGTTTGCGGCGCGTTGAAGTCAAAGCGTATCAGCAAGAAATTACTACGTCAGAGGTTTAACGATCAGACGTAGCCACATCGCGCAAGCAAGATAGCTGGACCCCGGATCAAGTCCGGGGTGACGTAGATTTCAAGACATACATTTAATTACCGT
>CAYXUN010000002.1:98510-106322 GCA_964468165.1 uncultured Novosphingobium sp.
GTTTGCTTTTTCTCCACAACAATATTTTCCCCCCCCCCCGGCCGTTTGCCGCCCGGGGTCCAGCTTGACCATGCAAGCTTACGTATCTGGCGTCAAACCAGATAAAATCCACGAACTCCACGCTGCCCTGTTCTTTCAATGATGCCTGGCAGATGTACCAGAGAGTATCAGATCCGCTTCGTCATTGCTGATCCCTTCAGGCGATCGTCACGGCCAACCCGCTGATCCGACGAACACAGCCAAAGCTGCACTTAAGCGTTTGATTGTCTCGGTTTCGAAACGATCTCACACGAAGCCACGAAGCCACAAAGAAGCCTCTTGCCATTTACCTTTGTGTCTTCGTGGCTTCGTGTGAATTTTAAAGACGTCGAGCAGCCCAAGCTACGGCGCCTATCACGTGCAAATCGCTCAACCGCACCCGTATCCGGATCGGCTGAGACGGCTGGAAAGAGGCCTATGCCATCTCCGACATCGTCATTCCCGCGAAGGCGGGAAGCCAGCGACTGCTGCGCGAGAAGGACAGCCCCCGAGTTTTGCCGCCGCCCCACAACTGGACTCCCGCCTGCGCGGGAATGACGAACGAATGGGCTGGAGCAGGTGGGGAGCAGAAGTTGACGCTTGGCGTCCAAATAAGGCAGAGTTCGGGGATGGGACACTTTCAGTTACGCTCTGCTCTCGGTGTCCTGGTGACGTTTCTGGCCCTGCAAGGCTGTCAACCGCCAAAGATGCACGTGCTAGCCAAAACGCTTTCCCCCGATCGTCAAAAGATAGCTTATGTGTTGGAGGAGGATCCGTTCCCGCTCGTATCGACCGACACACTGGTGTTGGTTAAGCCTGTAAATCGAGAACTAGACAAAGAGGCTGATCTTGTCTTTCGTGGAGGCGACGTGAATGGCCGTGGATTCGGTCCCGTCAACGTCCGTTGGCTCCCGGACGGTTCGCTTTGGATTGGTTACTGTAGCGGACGAATATCTGCCTACCATAACTATTAGCTGGACGTTCATGCCGCTGTTCCCACAGAACTGGAAGTTCTGCTTGAAAAAGAATCTCCGGGGCAATGGCCTTCTAGCGAGCCCCCAAATCGGCGATTTGGGCCGCCGCCCTGCCGCTAACGTCGGCATCTGGGGCGCTAGCTGTTCTTTGAATCCGTCGGCCGATTTAACGCGCGAGATGGTGTGTTGCGACGGGTCTGCCAAATCGGTCAGTTGACCGTGCCGCCTTATGCGCATTTGGTGGCCACCGGCGGACGCAGCGCTCCACCGGCCGCGCCGTTAATCCCGTCGTCCAAACCGATACCCTCACTCTGCCGGCTGTGTCGAAAACGCCGGCTCGGGCATGGCGCTGCCCAGTGCCATCGCGGGGGAGAGCTGCAACGGCGGCAAGCGACGCACTGGGCCGCGCCATGGCGTCAGGCGCGGTACGATCGGGCGCAGGGCCAGTGCGGCGCCGGTCAGGATGGCAAAGTCCGTTCCCGGATCGCAGGTGGGAGACGATAGCGAGGCGACCACCGCGTCGACCACCGCTGCCCAGGCGCAGGCCGCGCCGGTCGACAGCGCCATGTCGGGCGAGGGGACATAGGTCGATAGCCGCGTGGGTTTGAACGCGCTGGTCACGTGCACGATCATCGCGGTTGCGCCGATCAGGCCGGTGCAGCCCAGGATTGCCGTCGCCAGGCTGGAGGAGCGGAAGCTGCCCGGGCCGATGCCGATGCCATGCGTTGCGACAAAGGCATGCCAGCCTTGCCAGGCCCAGAACCCGCGCTGCTCGCCAGACAGCGACTGGCCCTTGTCCACCGTCATGTGGCGCAGCAGTTCCGTGGCATCGTTGACCAGCACGGGGTGGGCGATCATCAGCCCGGTGATCAAGACGGTCATGGCAAGACCGGCGCCGGCAATGATCAGGGCGCGATCGGCCGGCATGGCGCCCGGCAGCAGCAGGCTGCGCCCCAGAACCAGCGCGCCATAGATGCCCAGGCCGACATAGGCCGTGGTTGCCGTGCTACACAGCAGCGCCGCCGCCAGTACGAAGGCCGCCGGTCCGGTATAGCGGCTGTCCACCCGGCGCAGCCAGCATTCGAACAGGAACACGAACCAGTTGATCCCGAACCAGGCAAAGCCCGATGCCTCGGGCCAAAGCCCGGCCATGCGCACGAACCCGCGGTAGCTGTGATCGAGCTGGGCATAAGACCCGTTGCGGAACACGGCGAGCAGGCTGTCCACCGGCGTACCCTTGGCCGCCACGCTGAGAAAGCCGATCAGGCCGTGGACCAGGCCGGCGATCGCCATGGTGCGCACGAACACACGGCGCCCGCGCTCCTTGCTGCACACCACGTGCGCGGCCATCGCGGTCAGCAATGTGCCGACGAGATAGACGGTCGTGGTGATGTTCTGGGTGGAAAAGCTCAATGGCCGGGTGGAATAGATATAGGCGCGCATTGAGATGTAGCGTGCCTCCACCTTGCCGCGCATCGGCGTTACGTCGATCTGCCCGGCAAACAGGCGCGGCCCGATAAACGCCAGCGCCGCGCCATAAAGGATGAACGTCGCCAACCAGATATTGGCCCGCGCGGCCTGGCCCACGGCTCCGCCATGGCCGGCGCCGGGCACCAGCAGGCGCAGTGCCATGAACACCAGGGCAAACTGCACCGGCGGGATCGACGATCCGCCCAGCATCGGCAGCATGATCGCGGCCGAGCCGCCAAACAGCGCCGAAACCAGCAGGAACGCAAACATCGCCTCGATCGAACCGGCGAGAAACAGGCCCAGCCCAAACAGCACCTGGACCGCGCCGATGAAGGTCAATTGCATCGCGGGCTCCGCACAAGCAGGACGACAGGAAGGAAATAGGGTGACGGCTTCATGGCCTGACGAAATCGGCCGCGCAGCGCACCGCCTTGGCAAAGCTGGCCGGATTGCCGCGCCATACCTGCGCGGCGGGAATATCCTGGGTGACCACGGCGCCCGCGGCAACCACGGCATGATCGCCGATGGTCACGCCGGGCAGCACGATGACCCCGCGCCCCAGCCACACATTGCGGCCCAGGCGGATCGGCGCCACGCGAACGCTATCGCCCTGATGCACCGGGTGGTGGTTGGTGTCGCACAGCACGCAATCGGGGCCGATCCGGCAATGCGGGCCGATCTCGATCGCGCTGTGGCAGATTACCTGCACCCCGGTGTTGAGGAACGCGCGATCGGCCAGCGTGACCACCGCGCCCGGCGCCACCTCGATGCGCACCGGCGCCACGTCTCCGCGCAGGTTGACCCGCGCCCCGATGCGGATCTGGCCTTGGCCGATAAGGCGCGGACGATGGCCGTGCACGAAAAAGCGCGGCCCGGGCACGGTGCCACACCGCCGCAGCGCGATGCGGGTGGCCAGCGTGGCGAGCCGGTTGCGCGGCTGGAGCGCGGCGAGCCAGCGGGCCAGCCGCCCGCTGGAGCCATGAACAGGCGGCGCATCGGCCGTAGCGCGCGGTGCGGCTTGCCCGTCTTGCGGGCCCGCCGCGGGGTGCAGTGGCACGGCGGGGGCATCATGATCGGTCGAAGCAGGGGCAAGATACGTGGCCATGGGTATCCCCTGGTCAGAAAGTGGCAGACGATTTTGCCAGTACGATGGCAGTGGGCCGCGGCGCCCTATTCCAGCGCATGCAACAGCCCCTTGTCGAACTGGTCGGGCGCAAAGCGGCGAGCATCGGCCATGGCCGCGGCGGGATCGAAATGCGGCAGCCATGCCTCCATCGCTTCAACTCCGGCGATGAGCGGTTCGACAGTCTGGCTGGCAAAGAACTGGCCCGTCAGGTCTTGCGTCACGCTGTCGAGCGCGCCGCCCCCGGCATAGGCCAGCACCGGCCGGCCCGAGGCGATCACCTCCACCGGCACGATGCCGAAATCCTCCTCCGCCGGAAACACCAGCGCACGGCACTGCGCATAGGCGCGGCGCAGCGCGGGGAAGGGCAGGCGAGGCAGGATCGTAATGTTGGGCCCGGCGCGGCGGCGCATGGCGGCGGCCAGTGGCCCATCGCCCACCATCACCAGCGGCATGCCCAGCGCATTGAACGCGTCGATCGCCAGGTCGGGCCGCTTGTAGGGCACCATCTGGCCCACCCACAGATAGGCCGGGCCCACCGCATCGGCGCGATCGAACAGATCGATCTCCACCGGCGGGTGCACCACATCGGCCTCGCGCCGCCAGGCCTTGGCAATGCGCCGCTGGATAAAGCGCGAATTCGCAACGATCCGGTCCACCCGCGCGGCAGAGCTGGCATCCCAGGCGCGCAGGCGGTGGCACAGCAGCGGCATCACCGTGCGGCTGACCATCCCGGCGGCATCGCGATAATCGTGATAATGGTCCCACAGATAGCGCATGGGCGAGTGCACATAGCTGAGATGCAGGGCATCGGGCGCGGTGATCACGCCCTTGGCCGGGCCGCTTTCGCTGCTGATCACCAGGTCATAGCCGCGCAGGTCCAACTGCTCGAGCGCCATGGGCATGAGCGGCAGATAGCTTTGATAATGGCGCCGCGCGCCGGGCAGGTGCTGGATGAAGCTGGTTGTTACCTTGTGGCGGCGGATAGTGTCCGAAACGGCTGCCGGGTCATAGACATGGGTAAAGATATCGGCCTGCGGAAACAGGCGCAGCAGCCGCTCCAGCACGCGTTCGCCGCCGCGCATCGTCACCAGCCAATAGTGCACGATGGCCACCCGAGAATAGCGCCGGCGCGGGTCCGCATTGGGATAGGTGGCTGGCATCGCCACGCGGTCTGGCTTGGCCGGCCGCACCAGCGCTGCCGCAGGGTCCTGGCGCAACCGCCCCGTTTCCGCAGGGTGCAGTGGCAGCGCCGGCGCGTTCGCCGCGAGCAGAGCATCGCCATCAGGCGCCGGGGAAAGCGCGAGATCATCCCCCGCCACCGCCGGCTCGACAAGGGCCGCGTTGGATTTTCCCGCCAGGCGCCGCCGCCGCTCAGGCATAATAGCTCTCATAGCTGCGGTAGAATGCGGTTTCGCCATAGTCGAAGCGCGGCTGCTTGCGCATGTCCACCCGGGTGAGGGCGACGCCGGCCAGCTGCACGCGGTCAATCGGCAGCAGGCGCAGCGCGGCGCGCAGCGCTTGCTCGGGCGTCTTGCGCCAGCGCACCACGAAGACCGAAGCATCGGCCTTGCCCAGCAAGAGCCGCGCGTCGGCGATCGGCAGGACGGGCGCCGTATCGATGATCACCGCATCGAACCGTTCGCGCGCGGTGGCGAGCAGGCGGTCCATTTCCATCCCGGTCATCAATTCGGCGCGGTCCCCCGCTTCGGCGCAGAGCGGCAGGATCGACAGGCCGGTGCCAGGATCGACAACCAGCGCATCGTCGAGGCTGGCCGTGCCATGCAGCACTTCCATCAGGCCGGGGCGCCCTTCGCCCCCGCGCAGGAACCGGCTGACACCCTGGTGGCGCAGATCGCCATCGATCAGCAGGATGCGGTCTCCCGCTGCCGCCATCGAGCGCGCCAGGCAGATCGACGTGGTGGTCTTGCCTTCCTCTGGCAGGGCAGAGGTGATGGCAATGATCCGCGCCTCGGTGGTGTTCATCGCGATCGAGGCGCGCAGCGAGCGGAAGCTTTCGGCAAAGACCGAGCGGGGATCTTCCAGCAGGGCGCTGGCCGGCACCCGCTCGCCGCGCCGCGCCACGGATTGCAGCGTGGGAATGGCGCAAAGATAGCGCACGCCCATGCGCTCTTCGATGTCCTCGCCCGTGGTCAGGCCAGTGAAGGTCATTTCGGCCAGGAACGCGGCGGCGATGCCAAGGCCGGTGCCCAGCGCCAGGGCCAGCACGCCATTGATCAGGATGTGCGGGCTGTTGGGGTGGCGCGGAATATCGGCGCGGTGCAGCATGTCGGCGTCGGCCTGCTCGGTGCCTTCGCGCGCGGTCAGTTCCTTGAAGCGGTTGAGATAGCTTTCATAGAGCGCGTTGGAGGTTTCGGCGCGCTTCTGCAGGTCATCCAGCCCGACTTGCGCGGCATTGTTCTGCGCCAGTGCCCCGCGTGAGGCATCGAGCGAACCGGCAAGCGAGGACAGCCGCTGCTGCGATACCCGCGCCTTGGCTTCAAGGCTGGCAAGCACGCGCTGGGTTTCCGCCGCGATCTGCCGGTTCACGGCATCGAGTTGCGCCTTGGAACGCAGCACTTCGGGATGCTGCGGGCCATAGCGGGACGACATCGCGGCAAATTCGGCGGCAAGGCCGGCCTGCTGCGCGCGCATCTGGCCGATTACCGGCGAAAGCGAGGCTTCGCCCACGCCGCCGCTGCCACCGGCCTGCAACTGGCGCTGGGCCGCTTCCAGGCGCGCGGCATCCTCGCTCGCCTGCGCGCGGGCCGACGTCACTTCCTGGTTGTAGGACGAGATTTCCTGCTCGGTCAGCGTCCCTTGCGTGGTGCTGAGCAGGTTGTGGGCAATGCGATAGCGTTGCACCGCGGCGCTATCGGCCAGGGCCTGCTGGCGCAGCTGTTCCAGCCGGTTGGCGATCACCGCAGTGGTTTCGCGTGCGCCGCTGCGCTTGTTTGCCAGCGCGCCCAGCGTGTATTGCTCGGCAAAGGCGTTGGCGATGCGCGCCGCCTCCTGCGGGTCGCTGCTTTCGAACGTGATGGCGATGCCATAGGTCGTGCCGATGCGCTGCGCCGCCACGTTCTTGGCGAGGTAGGCAATGGCCGCCTCGCGCGCGCTTGGCTGGGCGCCGGCAGCGTTGGTCTTGGCGGCTTTCCCATCGTCGGGCGATGGGGCAAAACGCGGATCGCGCGCCAGGCCAAGGGCATCGGCAACGGCGGCCGTGTTGGCTTCCGAGGTGATTACCGAAACCTGCGTATCGACAAAGCTCTCGCTGGGGATGGCCGGCTGGTCCGTCCGGTCGTTGGTGCTGGTCGGGGCAACGGGTTGCAACTTGCTGTTGAGCGTGACTTCGGCGCGGGCCTGGTAGGTGCGCGGCTGCAACGCCGTGATCACCACGCCAATCGCCAGGACGCCTAGCAATACGCCCAGGAACACGCCGACGCGCCGGCGGAACATGGCCATCAGCCGCCGCAGATCGATGCGGTCACTTGCCGCTGCGCTGTTGGCCCGCGGCTCGGCCGGCGTGGCCGGCACGATACCGGCTGGCGCGCGATAAAAGTCGATTGCGGTGTTCACCATTGCCCCCTTCGGCCAAGTCAAGCTCTGCACCCGGCGTGCAGGATGGCGGCGCCATTGGCGTCCCCGGCCTTGCCCGCTCCCGGTATGACCTCAGCCTGTGGCGGTTCGCCCGCGCAAGGAAGGCCAAGCATATCCGCAGCGGAGCAATAGCGCGGGGCCGCTTGGCATGCCTCGTTGCCCAATGATCCGGGCCGGGGAGAGGGGGGCGGCGGGTGGCGCAGGCCGGGTGGCAATCGCCCCGCCGGCTATCGGTAAATCCGCGTATGGCACCGGAAAAATGCGTAGCATTTGCCCGCATGGGTGGCGCGTGGAGCGGCGCCGCCGGACGACACGCGATCAGTCATGGCCAAGCCTTCCGCCCGGCCTGGCCGGCGATTCCGATCGTTCCGGAAAGCCTCCAAGTCGGAGTTTTCATCCCAGGCCGCTGCATTGTCTTCGCAAGGGCGCGGCATAGAACAACCGGGAAACGAACGCACACGGAGGGTGTAACGTGATTCCCCATATCGATCATGGCCTCTCGCGCCATTCTGCCATGGCCCGGACGGCCCGGCCGGCCATGCTGGCGGCCGTGCTGGGCTTTGCCCTGTTGCTGCCGGGGGGGGCGGGCACCCCCCCCCCCCCCCGAAAACCGGGGGGCCCCCCCCCAGG
>CAYXUN010000002.1:106332-155452 GCA_964468165.1 uncultured Novosphingobium sp.
CGGGCTGCGCGGGCACCCCCGCGCAGCCACTATCGGCGGTGGACCGCGCCACTGGCCTCGCGGGCTATCGCGTGGGCGCGGGTGACAAGTTGCGCATCACCGTGTTCAACGAGCCGACGCTGACCGGGGAATACAACGTCACCTCCACCGGAGCGGTGGCCTTTCCCCTCATCGGCGTGGTCCAGGCCGGAAACCACACGATCGATGACGTCACGCGCGAGATTACCGGCCGCCTGTCGGGGGCTTATGTCAACGATCCGCGCGTCAGTGTGGAAGTGCTCAACTATCGCCCGTTCTACATTCTGGGTGAGGTCAACAAGCCGGGAGAATATCCCTATGCCTCGGGCATGACGGTGGAGCAGGCGATCGCCAAGGCCGGCGGATTTACCTATCGCGCCAACGAAAAGACGGTATTCCTGCGCCGGCAGACCACCTCGGCCGAACACAGCGTGTCGCTGCGCAGCGGCGCGCCAGTGGCGGTCTTGCCCGGCGACACGATCCGCGTGGGCGAGCGCTATTTCTGAAGCGGGGTCAACTGTCGGCAACGTCTTGCCACCGCAGCCGGATCGTCTTGCCGGCATTTGCGCCAGGGCAGACGATCCAACGCGATGCGGTCACCCCAGGATGCCGGGCAGGTCCAACCCCTTTTCGCGGGCGCAATCCTGGGCGATGGTATAGCCGGCATCGGCGTGGCGCATCACGCCGGTGGCCGGGTCGTTCCACAGCACGCGTTCCAGGCGGCGCGCTGCCTCTGGCGTGCCGTCGGCCACGATCACCATGCCCGAATGCTGGGAATAGCCCATGCCCACGCCGCCGCCGTGGTGCAGTGACACCCAGGTGGCGCCGCTGGCGGTGTTGAGCAGGGCATTGAGCAGCGGCCAGTCCGATACCGCATCCGATCCATCCTGCATGGCCTCGGTCTCGCGGTTGGGGCTGGCGACCGAACCGCTGTCGAGGTGATCGCGCCCGATCACCACCGGCGCCTTGAGTTCGCCCTTGGCGACCATCTCGTTGAACGCCAGGCCCAGGCGGTGGCGGTCACCCAGGCCCACCCAGCAGATGCGCGCCGGCAGGCCCTGGAAGTGAATACGCTCGCGCGCCATGTCCAGCCAGTTGTGGAGATGGGCATTGTCGGGCAGCAGCTCCTTCACCTTCTGGTCGGTCTTGTAGATGTCTTCGGGATCGCCGGACAGCGCCGCCCAGCGGAACGGGCCGATGCCGCGGCAGAACAGCGGGCGGATGTAGGCCGGCACGAATCCGGGAAAATCAAAGGCGTTTTCAACGCCTTCATCAAAGGCGACCTGGCGGATGTTGTTGCCATAGTCGGTGGTGGGCACACCGCGCGCCTGAAAATCGAGCAGGGCGCGCACGTGCGTGGCCATGCTGGCGCGGGCGGCCTTGGCAACGCTTTCCGGCTCGCGCTCGCGCTTTTCGATCCATTCCGCCACGGTCCATCCGGCGGGCAGATAGCCATTGATGGGATCGTGCGCGCTGGTCTGGTCGGTCAAGAGGTCGGGCAGGATGCCGGCATCGAGCATCTGCGGCAGGATTTCGGCAGCATTGCCGATCAGGCCCACCGACACCGGCTTCTTGTCGGCGCAGGACTGGCGGATGATGGCCATCGCTTCGTCCAGGTTTTCGGCAGCGTGATCGAGGTAGCCGGTGCGCAGGCGCATCTCGATCCGGCTGCGCTGGCATTCGATCGCCAGGCACGATGCGCCGGCCATCACGGCGGCCAGCGGCTGCGCGCCGCCCATGCCACCCAGGCCCGCGGTCAGCAGCCACTTGCCGGAAAGATCGCCACCATGGTGCTGGCGGCCCATCTCGACGAAGGTTTCATACGTTCCCTGAACGATGCCCTGGGTGCCGATGTAGATCCACGAGCCGGCAGTCATCTGGCCGTACATCGCCAGGCCCTTGCGATCGAGCTCGTTGAAATGCTCCCAATTGGCCCATTCCGGCACCAGGTTTGAGTTGGCGATCAGCACGCGCGGGGCATCGGCGTGGGTGCGGAACACGCCCACCGGCTTGCCCGATTGCACCAGCAGCGTCTGATCGTCTTCCAGGCGGCGCAGGGTTTCGACAATCTTGTCATAGCTTTCCCAATCGCGCGCGGCGCGGCCGATCCCGCCATAGACCACCAGTTCCTCGGGCCGTTCGGCCACATCGGGGTGCAGGTTGTTCATCAGCATGCGCAGCGGCGCTTCGGTCAGCCATGACTTGGCGGTCAGGTCCGTGCCCGTGGCGGGGCGGATCACGCGGCTGTTGTCCAAACGGGTCATCGTCATTCTCCAGCAAAGGCAAGGCAGGCGCTGAGCACGCGCTTCAGGATCGGTTGCAGGTGGGCAAGGCGCTGTGGATCGGGGCGGGGCGGCCAGTTTTCCGCGGTCGGCTCGGCCGGTTCCGCCAGATAGCCGCGCATCGCCAGTTCCATCTGCACGGCATGGATGCCGCGCGCGGGATCGCCATGGTGGCGCGTGGTCCAGCCGCCCTTGAAGCGGCCGTTGACGACATGGCTTTCGCCGCTGGCGGCGCAGACGGTGGCAATCGCGGTCTCCAGCTCTGGCGCGCAAGAGCGGCCATCGTTGGTGCCGATGTTGAACAGCGGCAGTTCCCCATCGAACAGGCGCGGCACGTGGCTGCGGATCGAATGCGCATCATAGAGCACGACGCGCGGGTGAATGGAACGAAGCCGTTCCATTTCTGCGGCCAATGCCGCGTGATAGGGCGCGTGCCAGGTTGCACGGCGGCGGGCGATTTCATCCTCTGCCAGCGGGGCAGCGATCAGTGGTTCGCCGTCGAACGTGGTTTCAGGGCACAGGCCGGTGGTGGCCATGCCGGGGTAGAGCGAGGCGCCCGAAGGATCGCGGTTGGCATCGATTACGCTGCGCGAGATGCGCGTGGACACCAGCGTGGCGCCAAGATCGCGGGCAAAGTCATAAACCTCTTCGATCCACCAATCGGTATCGCGCCGGGCGAGCCATTCCGATCCAAAGGCGCAGCCGGCAAGATCGGTGCCGCCGTGGGGAAAGGCCACGATCAGCGGCGCGGTGCCGCGCTGGACGGTGAGCCAGTCCATCAGCCCAGCACCGGCAGGGGCAGCGGGCACGCCGCAAGCACGGCCCCGCGTTCGACCATGCCGCGCGCGATGGCGATGTCGGGCGCGAAGTGGCGGTCTTCGACCAGCGCGGGAACGACGCCGCGCAACATCGCGCGCACGGCCTCCAGCGCGTCGCTCGATCGCAGGGGGGCGTGAAACTCGATGCCCTGCACGGCGGCGAGCAGTTCGAGGCCGAGGATGGCGTCAAGGTTGCCCGCCATGTCGAGCAGGCGGCGCGCGCCGTGCGCGGCCATCGACACGTGGTCTTCCTGGTTGGCCGAGGTGGGAATGGAATCGACGCTGCACGGCGCGGCGCGCTGCTTGTTTTCCGAAACCAGCGCCGCGGCCGTCACCTGCGGGATCATGAAGCCGGAATGCAGCCCCGGCAGCGGGGTGAGGAACGCGGGCAGGCCCGACAGCGCGGGATCGACCAGCATGGCAAGGCGCCGTTCCGACAGCGAGCCGATTTCGGCCAGCGCCAGGGCGATCATGTCGGCGGCAAAGGCCACAGGCTCGGCATGGAAATTCCCGCCCGACAGGGCTTCATCGGCATCGGGGAAGATCAAGGGATTGTCGGTCACGCCATTGGCCTCGATTTCGAGCGTACGCGCGGCCTGGCGCAAGACATCGAGCGCGGCGCCCATCACCTGGGGCTGGCAGCGCAGGCAATAGGGGTCTTGCACGCGCGGATCATCCACCGCGTGGCTGGCGCGGATGGCGCTGCCGGCCATCAGCGCGCGCAAGCTCGCGGCGGTTTCGATCTGCCCGCCATGGCCGCGCAGGGCATGGATGCGATGATCGAACGGGGTATCGGTGCCGCGCGCCGCCTCGGTTGACAGCGCGCCGGTGACAAGCCCGGTGGCGAGCAGGCGTTCGGCGGCAAACAGCCCGGCCAGCGCGTTGGCCGTGGAAAACTGCGTGCCGTTGAGCAGCGCCAGGCCTTCCTTGGGGCCCAGCGCGATCGGCGCCAGGCCATGGTCAGCGAGGGCCTGGGCCGCAGGCACGGCAATGCCATCCACGAAAATCTCGCCCACGCCCAGCATCGTGGCAGTCATGTGCGCAAGCGGGGCAAGATCGCCGCTGGCGCCCACCGAACCTTGGCACGGCACCACCGGCACCAGGCCGCGCGCCAGCATGGCTTCGAGCAGGCGCACGGTGGCGACCTGCACGCCCGAGGCGCCCTGCGCCAGGCTGGCGAGCTTGAGCGCCATCATCAGCCGCACCACAGGGACGGGGGAGGGGGCGCCAGTGCCGGCGGCATGGCTGAGCACGATATTGCGTTGCAGGGCGGCAAGGTCTTCATCGGCGATGCGCACGCTGGCAAGTTTGCCAAAGCCGGTGTTGATGCCATAGACCGCCTCGCCCTTGGCCAGGATGCGTGCCACGGCAGCCGCGCTGGCCGCGATCGCGCCCCATGCGTCGGCATGTAGCACGACATCGGCGCCACCATGGATCGCGCGCCAATCGGCCAGCGTGGCCGCGCCAGGGGTGAGGACGATTTGGGTCATTTTCCACTCCAGATGCGGGCATGGAGCGGCGCAGCGCCCATCCCGTGAACAAGATCGGCCGGGCGCGCGATATTCCAGATCGCCAGGTCGGCGCGCTGGCCTGGCACGAGCTGGCCCAGCGTGCCGGCCAGGCCCAGCGCGCGGGCAGCGTGGACCGTGGCGCCGGCCAGGCATTCGTCCACCGTCAGGCCGAACAGCGTGGCGCCCATGTTCATGGCCAGCAGCAGGTCGGTGAGCGGGGCAGTGCCGGGATTGCAGTCGGTGGCAATGGCCATGGGCACGCCGGCAGCGCGCAGCGCGGCAATCGGCGGCTTCATGGTTTCGCGCATGAAATAGAACGCGCCGGGCAGCAGCATCGCCACGGTGCCGGCCTGGGCCATCGCCGCGATGCCCGCCTCGTCGAGATGTTCGAGATGATCGGCGCAGAGCGCGCCGTGGCTGGCGGCCAGCGCCGCGCCGCCAAGGTTGGACAGCTGTTCGGCATGCAGCCGCACCGGCAGGCCCAGCGCGCGGGCGGCGCGGAACAGGCGATCGACCTGTGCCGGCGAAAAGGCAATGCCTTCGCAAAAGGCATCGACCGCATCGACCAGCTCCTCTGCCGCCAGCGTGGGCAACCAACCGTCGGCCAGTTGCGCGATATAGCCATCGGCATTGCCGGCCCATTCGGGCGGCAGCGCGTGGGCACCCAGGAACGTGGTGATGATGCGCACGGGGCGCACCTGGCCGAGGTGCCGTGCGGCCAGCAGCATCGTGCGTTCGGCCTCCAGTGTCAGGCCATAGCCCGATTTGATTTCGACGCTGGTAACGCCTTGTGCCAGCAGCGCGTCGAGGCGCGGCAGCGCGGCCCGCACCAGATCATCGACACTGGCGCCGCGCGTGGCGCGCACGGTGGCCATGATCCCGCCGCCAGCGCGGGCGATGTCCTGGTAGGTGGCGCCGGCCAGGCGTGCTTCCCACTCGTCGGATCGGTTGCCGGCGAACACCAGGTGGGTGTGCGCATCGATCAGGCCCGGGGTGATCCAGCGGCCCTGGCAATCGACCGTTGTGGCCGCCTCCAGCGCCGGCGCCGCCGCGGCCGGCCCGGCGTAGACGATAACCCCGTCACGCGCGGCGATCAGGCCGTTCTCAATGCGTCCCAGCGCGTCAGCGTCGGCACCTTGCCTTGCCATGGTGGCAAGGTGCGCATTGGTCCAGATCGTGTCGCAGCGCATGCTGGGTTGGTCCTTGCCGGGGGTGCAATAATGTATATACATAATCACGCAAGGAGCGTGGCGATGCAAGCGGATTCTCAAACCCTGTTCTTCGATGCGGCCTGGCTGGCCGGGGGCTGGGCGCGCCACGTGCGGATCACCGTGGCCGACGGGCAGATTGCCACGATCACGGCTGATCAAGCCCCTATCGCCGGAGAGACGCGGCACGGTTGGGCCATGCCGGGCCTGCCCAATCTGCACAGCCACGCCTTTCAGCGTGCCATGGCTGGCCTGGCTGAACGCGCCGGGCCAGGCGCTGATAGTTTCTGGACCTGGCGCGAGGCGATGTATCGCTTTGTCGGGCAGGTTACGCCCGAAGACCTGCTGGCCATTGCCGCGCAGGCGCAGGTGGAAATGCTGGAAACCGGCTTTACCCGCGTAGGTGAGTTTCACTATCTGCACCACGATGCGGCGGGGCAGCCCTATGCCGATCGGGCGCAGATGGCCGCGGCCGTGGTTGCTGCTGCGCAGGAAACTGGCATCGGCCTGACGCTGCTGCCCGTGCTCTACAGCCATGCCGGGTTTGGCGGGCAAGCGCCCAGCGCCGGGCAGGCGCGCTTCATCACCGATCTTGATGGCTTTGCCCGGCTGATGGAGGCGGCGCGCGGCCATGCTGCGGCCTTGCCCGATGCGGTGGTGGGGGTGGCGCCGCACAGCCTGCGCGCGGTCACGCTTGGCCAGTTGGCGCAGGTGCCGGCGCTGGCGCAGGGCGCGCCGATCCATATCCACATTGCCGAACAGGTGAAGGAAGTGGACGATTGCCTGGCGTGGAGCGGGCAGCGCCCGGTGGAACTGCTGCTCGACCGCGCCCAAGTGGATGCGCAGTGGTGCCTGGTCCATGCCACGCACATGACGCCGGCAGAAACCCAGGCGCTTGCGCGCAGTGGCGCGGTCGCCGGCCTGTGCCCGATTACCGAGGCGAACCTGGGCGATGGGCTGTTTCCCGCTGGCGCCTTTCTCGCCGCTGGTGGCCGCATCGGCGTGGGCAGCGATTCCAACGTGCGCATCGATGCGGCCGAGGAATTGCGCCTGCTGGAATATGGCCAGCGCCTGGACCAGCGCGGCCGGGCCGTGCTGGCGCAAGGGCCGGGGGCATCGACCGGGGAAACGCTGTTGCGGGCCTGCCTTGCTGGTGGGGCGCAAGCGCTGGGGCAAGCATATGCGGGCCTGGCGGTGGGCGCACCGGCCGATTTCGTCACGCTCGATCCCGCCCATCCCGCGCTGGCGGGGCATGGGCCGGACAGCGCGATCGACGCCTGGATCTTTGCCGGCGGCAGTGGCCTGGTCGATGGTGTGTGGCGCCGGGGGCGGCAGGTGGTGCAGGGCGGGCGCCACATCGCCCGTGATGCTGTCGCCGCGCGCTATCGTGCCACGATGACGGCGCTGTTGCGCGGCTAAGCCGGTTCAGCGCGGCGCGTGGGCGGCGATGCGCGCCAGCCGGATGACCGGGCGCGCCACGTTGTCGTGTTGATCGAGGAACAGCACGTCGCGCTTGCCGGTGCGGCGCACCAGCCGCGTCTGCCGATCGGCCGGCCCCTGCCAATCGAGCACGTAGAGCGTGGCATCGGGATCATTTTTCCAGCCGCGTTCGGTATTGAGATCGCCCTCGCGCACATGGCCGTTCAGGCGCAGCCGATAGCGCGTGCCGTGATCTTCAAAGCGAATCGGCCGGCCATCGCGGCCCGTGCCGGCAAACACCGCATAGGCTGGCTGTGCAGCACTGCTCGGCTGAGCCTGCGCGGCAATGGGCGCTGCGGCCAGCACAGCAAGCACGATGGCGGCGGGGCGAAGGAACATGGCGGCAATGGTGTCCGGCAATGGCAATGATTGCCGCAGCATGCTGCGATCCGGGCCTGGCCGCAATATGTCGTGCTGAAAAGGGTGGCTCCCTGAGTAGGATTCGAACCTACGGCCGCTCGATTAACAGTCGAGAGCTCTACCGCTGAGCTATCAGGGAACAGGCCCGGCGTGGCCGGGGCAAGGCGGTGTTCTGCCCATCGGCAGAAGAAGATGGCTCCCTGAGTAGGATTCGAACCTACGGCCGCTCGATTAACAGTCGAGAGCTCTACCGCTGAGCTATCAGGGATCAGTCCCGGTTGCCCAGGACAGGTGCGCGCTAATAGCACTCATTTCGTGCATGGCAACCCGCCGCCGGGCAAATTTTTCCACAGCGCGCGGGTTGGCGATCAGCTCATGAACTGTTCGGCAAAGATGCGTTCGTCCAGGCTGCGGCCGCGGTCGAACAGCAGCGTCAGCTGGTGCTCGCGCCAGGCGCTCACGCGCACTTCGCTGATATCGCGCACCTCTTTCTGGTCGGCCACGACCAATACCGGCCGCTTGACCGATTCGAGCACGCGAAACACGATTTCGGCGGTATCGGGCAGAATCGCCCCGCGCCAGCGACGGGGGCGGAACGGGCTGATCGGGGTGAGCGCCAGGATATTGGCGCCCAGCGGCAGGATCGGGCCATTGGCCGAAAGGTTGTAGGCGGTGGACCCGGCCGGCGTTGCCACCAGCACGCCATCGCACGACAGCTCGGGAATGCGGGTCTTGCCGTTAACCACCACTTCCAGCTTGGCGGTCTGGCGGGTTTCGCGCAGCAATGACACTTCATTGATGGCATAGCAGCTTTGCGTTTCGCCGCTGGCGGTGATCGCCTCCATGCGCAGCGGGCTGATCGCCACCGGGCGGGCGCGGGCGATGCGCTCTTCCAGGGTGCGGCTGCTCTTGTGCTTGTTCATCAGAAAGCCGACTGTGCCAAGGTTCAGGCCATAGGCGGGCAACACGCGATCGTTGTCGAGCATGTAGTGCAGCACCTGCAGCATGTAGCCATCGCCGCCCAGCACGACGACCGCCTCTGCTTCGGCAAATGGCACCCAGTCGCGGCTTTTCTTGAGCACGGCTGCCTCTGCCTGCGCCCGATCGGTGGGAGACGCCAGCAGCGCGAGCTTGTCATATGTGGCACTGTTTGCCGAACCGATCGCAGCCATTGTCATCCATTCCCGGCCGCAGGAATCGCGGCGCATGTCGCTTTCGCCGCGATGACGCGGCAAAGGTGGGGGGCGTGATATGGGGCGCCCCATAATGGCGCAACGCGAAAATGTCCCAGGTGTGCCCGGGGGCAGACAGCCAGCGCGCGGCTCTGCTAGGGCGGGGGGAAGATGACCATGCCTGCCAGCCCCGATGTGCCGCCCGTTCTCTCTGCGATCGCCCCTGAAAAGGACGGTTTGCCGCAGGATGGCCTAACTGGACTGGCCACGGCCGCTCAGGCGCGCGACTGGCTCGATCGGGCGGGCGCGCAGGGAACGGTGCAGGCCATGCTGATCGGCCTCAACCGGTTCCAGGCGGTGAACCTGGCATTCGGCCATGGCGGCGGCGATCGTGTGCTGGCCGAAGTGGCGCGGCGGATTGCCCATTTCGCCGCCGAGGAACTGGCGCCGGGCGAGGGCGGCGATGGACCGCCGCTGGTGGCGCGGGTTTCGGGTGGGGAGTTTCTCGTTGCCTCGGCCAGCCGCCTCAGCCGCGAACGCTGGCAGGTTCTGGCCCAGGGGCTGGGGCGCAGCATTGCCCGGCCGCTGGCGCTGGGCGGCGATGCCGTGCGGCTGTTGCCGCGCATCGCGTTGTTGCGCGGCCAGGCGCTTGAGGGTGGCAGCGCGCTGCTCGATAGGCTGGACCAGGCCTTGGCGCAGCTCATGGTGGGTGGCGCGCGCCGCCTGGCTTGGGCCGATGGCCGCCATCGTGCCGGCCGCCGCAGCGTCGCCCGGCTGGAGGCTGACCTGATTGGCGCGCTGCACCGGCAAGAGATCGCCGTGCTCTATCAGCCGCAGTTCCGCGTGGGCGATGGCATGCTGGCGGGGGCCGAGGCACTGGCGCGGTGGGAGCATCCTGGCCTCGGCCGGATCGGCGCGGAAACGCTGTTTGCCGTGGCCGAGCGGGCGGACCAGATGGCGCCGCTGTCGCATGCGATTGCCAGCACCGCGCTGGCCGGCGCCCAGGCCTGGCCGGCGCCGCTGCGCCTGTCGCTCAACGTGACGGCCGAGGATTTTGCGCTGCCCGATTTTGCGCCGGCCCTGCTGGCGCGGGCCGCCGATGCCGGCTTTGCCCCCGAACGCCTGACGATCGAGATTACCGAACAGACCCTGATTGCCGATTTCGATGCCTGTGCGGCGGCGCTGCGCACGCTGGCGGCACGCGGCGTGGCGGTGGCGCTCGATGATTTCGGCACCGGCTTTTCCAACTTCCGCACGCTCAAGGCACTGCCGCTCGATACGCTCAAGCTCGATCGCTCGTTGGTGCGCGATGTGGCGCACGACGGGCGCGATCGGGCGATCCTGGCCGCGATGGTGGCCATGGCGCGCGCGCTGTCCCTCAGTGTCGTGGCCGAAGGCGTGGAAAACGATGCGCAGCTGGCCGTGCTGGCGCAGGAAGGGGTGGATCTGTTCCAGGGCTTCCTGCGCGCCGGGCCGCTGGATGGCGCGGCAATGGCGCGCCTGGCGTCCGGGGCGCCGTAACAGCGCCCCGGCACAACCGATCAGAAGCGCGTGACGAGCGCGGCGACCACCTGGTGGCGACGCACCGAAATGCCGGTGTTCTGACCTTCGATGTAGGTGTGGCCATAGTCGGAATAGCGATATTCCACGCGGGCCACGATCGGCTGGCTCACGGCCACTTCCACGCCGCCGCCCAGGCGGAAGCCGCCGTTGTTGAAGCCATAGCCGGTATTGCCATAGTCAAGGTGCAGGCGGGCGTTGGTGTAGCCGCCCTTGGCATAGACCGAAACCTGCGGGTTGACGGCATAGGCCGCACGCACGCCGGCATAGAGGTCACGGCCGGCCTTGAGCGCCACGGTGCCATCGCTTTCCTTGACGGTCGAACCATCGGCTTCCAGTTCGACGCCCACGCTGCCCTGGCCCATGGCATAGTCATAGCCGGCGACGACGCCATAGACGAAGCCGTCCTTGCTGCCCTTGTCGCCCTGAACCGCCAGCGTCACGTGATCGTAACCACCAACAACGCCAACGGTGAAGCCGCTGTGATTGGCAACTTCCTGGGCCATGGCGGGAGCGGCGCAAGCAAAAGCCACCGTGGCGGCGCCAAGGGCAAAGATCTTCTTCATTATGGTAAAGTCCTGCAATATGATTTTTTGGTGCTGACAACATCACCGGGATGTGATCGCCCCGTGCCGATAGTTTTTGTTCGGCAGGATGGTCAACGCATGGTCATGAAGCGCATGGATTTGTAACAAAAGGTGTGGCAAAATAGCCGCATGAACACGATTGCCGGCCGCCTTCTGGCTGGGCGCCTGAAAAATCGGCACTTTTCGTCCGCTGCCGCAGGCGTGGCAGTGGAGGGGGCAGCGAACGGAACTGGCGCTGCGGTCAGGCGGCCGTCTTTGCCGCCCGCCGCGCGATGGTGGACAGCCCCATGGTCAACAGCACCAGGCCGTTCAAGCGCCCTTGCGGATCGCCCCAGGCGCGCTGGATCACCAGCTTGTTGTCAGGCCGCAGCTTGGCCGTGCCCTTGAGCCGCTCGACATAGGCGATCAGCCCCATGGGATCGGGGAAATCGTCGTTGTGGAACGAGACGAGCACGCCCTTTGGCCCGACGTCGATCTTGGCGATGCGCGCCTCGATCGCCTGGCGCTTGACCTCGATCAGCTTCAAGAGGTTCTGCGTGGGCGGGGGCAGCGGGCCAAAGCGGTCGATCATCTCGGCGGCCAGCGCTTCGACCGCATCGGCGCCTTCGGCATCGTTCATGCGGCGATAGAGCGCCATGCGCACGGCCAGATCGGGCACATAGTCTTCCGGGATCATGATCGGCGCATCGAGCGTGATCTGCGGGCTGAGCGCATCGCGTTCGCGCGCCATGCCGATATCGCCCGCCTTGGCCGCCATGATCGCGTCTTCCAGCATCGACTGGTAGAGTTCGAAGCCCACTTCCTTGATATGGCCCGATTGCTCGTCGCCCAAGAGGTTGCCGGCGCCGCGCAGGTCGAGATCGTGGCTGGCAAGCTGGAACCCGGCGCCCAGCGAATCCAGATCGCCCAGCACTTTCAGGCGCTTTTCCGCCACTTCCGACAGGGCCTGGTCTTCGGGATAGGTGAGATAGGCATAGGCGCGCAGCTTGCCCCGGCCGACACGGCCGCGCAGCTGGTAGAGCTGCGCCAGGCCAAAACGATCGGCGCGGTGCAGCACGATGGTATTGGCGCTTGGAATGTCGATCCCGCTTTCGATGATCGTGGTCGACAGCAGCACTTCGTACTTCTTTTCGTAGAAGGCGCTCATGCGGTCTTCCACCTCGGTCGGGCTCATCTGCCCGTGCGCGGTGACAAAGCGGATTTCCGGCACGTTGAGGCGGAGCCAGTCTTCCACTTCGGCCATGTCGGCAATGCGCGGCACGACGATGAAGCTTTGCCCGCCGCGCTGGTGTTCGCGCAGCAGTGCCTCGCGCATGGTCACGTCGTCCCATGGCATGACATAGGTGCGCACTGCCAGGCGATCGACCGGTGGAGTCTGGATGGTGGAGAGTTCGCGCAGGCCCGACATCGCCATCTGCAGGGTGCGCGGGATCGGCGTGGCGGTAAGCGTGAGGACGTGGACGTCGGTCTTGAGCTCCTTGAGCTTTTCCTTGTGCGTCACGCCAAAGCGCTGTTCTTCGTCGACGATCACCAGGCCCAGGCGCTTGAATTCCACCGACTTGGACAGGAGCGCGTGGGTGCCGACCACGATATCGACCGTCCCGGCGGAGAGGCCGGCGCGGGTTTCGGCGGCTTCCTTGGCCGGCACCAGCCGCGAGAGGCGGCCGATCTGGATGGGAAAGCCGGAAAAGCGCTCGACGAAGTTGGCATAGTGCTGGCGCGCCAGCAGGGTGGTTGGCGCGATGACCGCCACCTGGTGCCCGGCCATGGCCGCGACGAACGCGGCACGCAGCGCCACCTCGGTCTTGCCAAAGCCAACGTCGCCACACACCAGGCGGTCCATCGGCTTGCCTTCGGCCATGTCGCCCAGCACGTCGTCGATGGCGCGGTCCTGGTCCTCGGTCTCGTCCCAGGGGAAGCGGTCGACGAACGGGCCATAGCTGGCGGGATCGACTGCCAGCACATCGGCCTGGCGCAGCGCGCGCAGCGCCGCTGTTGCCATGAGTTGCCCGGCCATTTCCAGGATGCGCTCGCGCATGCGCGCCTTGCGCCGCTGCCAGCCTTCGCCGCCCAACTTGTCGAGCGCGACGTTCTCGCTTTCGGCGCCATAGCGCGACAACACGTCGAGGTTTTCGACCGGGATGTAGAGCTTGTCGCCGCCGGCATAGGTCAGTTGCACGCAATCGTGCGGGCTCTTGCCCACGGTGATCGCTTCCAGCCCTTCATAGCGGCCGATGCCGTGATCCATGTGGACGACCAGATCGCCCGGGGTCAGCGCGGAAAGCTCGGCCAGGAAGGCGTCGGCGTCCTTGCGCTTCTTCTTGCGGCGCACCAGGCGGTCGCCCAGGATGTCCTGCTCGGTCAGCAGTTCCAGGGTATCGTTGGCAAAGCCCTGCTCGAGCGGCAGGACCACGGCCACCGGGCGGCCGCTGGCAGCCAGGCCCAGCGCTTCCTGCCAGGTGTCCGCGAGGGCCGGGGCCTGCTTGCCCGCTTCGGCCAGCAGGGACGCCAACCGCGCGCGCGAACCGGTGGTATAGGCCGCGACAATCGGCTTCAACCCGCGCGTGCCGAGTGCGGCCAGGTGCTTGGCCGCGGCTTCATAGATGTTGACGCCCTGGGCGCGATCGGGGGTGAAATCGCGCGCGCTGGAAAAGCCGAAGTCGATGACGCTGGCGCTTTCCGGCTCGGCAAAGATGGTGGCGCGGTGCACCGGCCAGCCGGCCAGCGCGCGATCGAGTTCGTCGCGCGTCAGATAGAGCGCGTCGGGCTTCAGTGGGCGATAGGTGCCCGCCTGGCGGGCCGCCGCCTCGGTGCGGGCGGCATAGTAATCGGCGATATCGGCAAGGCGGCTTTCGGCGGCCTTGGCCGCGCCGGCATCGAGGACGACGAGATCGCCTTCGCCCAGGTGATCGAACAGCGTGACCATGCGCTCTTCGAACAGCGGCAGCCAATGCTCCATGCCGGCCAGGCGCCGGCCTTCGCTGACGGCCTGGTACAGCGCATCGCTGGTGGCATTGGCGCCAAAGATTTCGCGATAGCGGCTCCGGAACCGCTTGATCGAGGTTTCATCGAGCAGCGCCTCGCTGGCGGGCAGCAGCAGGTGGGTTTCCACCGGCTGCACCGAACGCTGCGTGCTGGGGTCGAACAGGCGCAGCGTTTCCAGCTCGTCGCCAAAGAAATCGAGGCGCAGCCCGTGATCGAGCCCGGTGGGATAGATATCGAAGACCGAACCGCGCACGGCATATTCGCCGGCATCGACCACGGTGTCGGTGCGCGAATAGCCCTGGCGTTGCAGCAGGGCGATCAGGCTCTCACGCCCGATTTCCACGCCCGGCGTCAACAGCCGCGTGGATTCGCGAATGCGGAACGGGGAAAGCGTGCGCTGGAGCACGGCATTGATCGTGGTGACCAGCAGTTGCGGCCGCGCATCGCGCTTGTGCTGCAGCTTTTGCAGCGCCGCCAGCCGGCGCGCGCTGATCGACAGGGCAGGGGAGGCACGATCGAACGGCAGGCAATCCCAGGCCGGGAAATCGATCACGTCCAGCTCGGGCGCAAAGAAACCGGCGCTTTCGACCACGGCCCGCAGCGCGGCATCGTCGGGCGTGATGAACACGCAGCGGCCCTGCGCCTTGGCTGCGGCCGCCGCGCGGGCGAGGTCGGCCATGACCAGCGGCTGGGCACCGCGCGCCACGCTGGCAAGCGTCAGCGGGCTGCGGGCGGAAAGGATGCGGGACAGGTCGGGCATGGGCGGTTCTTTAAAGCGTGCGTTGCGTGCGCGCCCTTCGACAGGCTCAGGGCGAACGGAGATTGGTATGCGGGGCGGGGACAAGCTCAGCCCGAACGGACAAAACACGAAACATTGCAATAACGTTCCGTTCGCCCTGAGCTTGTCGAAGGGCGGGAAACGCAACCCCTCAGCGCGGAATTTCGACGTAGTCCAGCAGGCGCATGCGGTCCATCAATGGTCCGGCATATTCTTCCGGCACCGACAGCGTGCCCAGCGCCCAGCCGAGGATATCGACGTCTTCTTCGTCCATCAGCGTTTCGAACCACACGGCCTCGGCCTCGCCCCAGGTGGCGTGGAAGCGGTCGAAGAAGCAGCCGATCATGTAATCGGCCTCGCGCGTGCCGCGGTGCCAGGCACGGAATTTCATGCGGCGCAGGCGCGCCTCGTCCAGCTTGGGGGAGTCGGGAGTCGCGGTCGTTTCGGTCATGACGGCTGCGGGTAAGCCAGCTTGCCCCATGGCGCAACGGCCCGATGGTGATTATGGAGCCGCCATGCGCCCTGATCTGCTCAATCCCCTGTTTGCCGAGGCCACCAGCCTGAAGGGCGTGGGTGCCGGCCTAGCCCGCCCGCTCGACAAGCTGGGCCTGACGCGGGTGCGCGACTTTCTCTATCACTTGCCCGATCGGTTCGTGCAGCGGCGTGCGGTCCAGACGCTCGACGAGGCCGCGCTGGGCGAGCAGATCATCGTGGCGCTGACCGTGCGCGAGCATCGCCAGCCGGCCGGGCGCGGGCCGTTCCGGGTGATCGCCGAAGACAGCGTGGGCAACCATGTGTCGATCACCTATTTCGGCCGCGCCGCTTATACCGCGAAAAAGGCGCTGCCGGTGGGCGAGAAGCGCTGGGTGGCCGGGCGGCTCGACCAATATGGCCAGACCTGGCAGATCGTGCACCCCGATCATGTCAGCGAAGACAGCGCCGGCCTGCAAGGCCATCTGACCGAGGCGGTCTATCCGCTGTCGGAAGGGCTCACGCAGGGGCGCATTGCCAGCCTGGTGCACCAGGCGCTGGGCCAGGCGCCGCGCCTGCCCGAATGGATCGAGCCGGGCTTGCTGGCGCGCGAGGAATGGCCGGCCTGGCACGAAGCACTGGCCCGCACGCACCAGGCGCCCGACAAGCGCGCCAAGGACCGGCTGGCCTATGACGAGCTTTTTGCCAATGCCCTGGCGCTGATGCTGGTGCGGGCGGCCAACCGCAACCGCGTTGGCCAGCCCCTGCACGGCGATGGGCACTTGCGGGCCAAGCTCAACCTGCCGTTCAAGCTGACCGGCGCGCAAAGCCGGGCGATTGCCGAAATCGAAAGCGACATGGCCCAGGGCAGCCCGATGCTGCGCCTGCTGCAAGGCGATGTCGGTTCGGGCAAGACGGCGGTGGCGCTGCACGCCATGCTGGTGGCGGTGGAGGCGGGCGGACAGGCGGCCCTGCTGGCGCCGACCGAAATCCTGGCGCGGCAGCATGCCGATACGCTGGCCAAGATGGCGCGGGGCACCGGCGTGAACATCGCGCTGCTCACCGGCCGCGACAAGGGCCGCGCGCGCGAAGCGCTGCTGATGAACCTGCTCGATGGCGGGATCGACATTCTGGTCGGCACCCATGCGATCTTCCAGGACAGCGTCGCCTATCGCAACCTGGCGCTGGTGGTGATCGACGAGCAGCACCGCTTTGGCGTGGGGCAGCGCCTGATGCTCACACAAAAGGCGCGGCGCACGCCGCACTGCCTGGCGATGACCGCCACGCCGATCCCGCGCACGCTGACCCTGGCGCAGTATGGCGAGATGGAAGTGTCGCGGCTGGACGAGATGCCGCCCGGCCGGCAGGCGATCGATACGCGGGTGGTGGCGCAGGAGCGGCTGGCCGACGTGATCGACGGGATCGGCCGCCACATTGCCGCCGGGCGCCAGGCCTACTGGGTGTGCCCCATGGTGCGCGAGGCAGAGAACGAGGATCTCGCCGCCGCCGAGGCGCGCCACGCCATGCTGGCCGAGCGCTTTGGCGAGCGCGTGGTCATGGTCCACGGCCAGATGCGGCCCGAGGCCAAGGACGCGGCGATGGAGCGTTTCGCCAGTGGCGAGGCGAGCCTCTTGGTGGCAACGACGGTGATCGAGGTGGGCGTGGACGTGCCCAATGCCACGCTGATGGTGATCGAGCAGGCCGAACGCTTTGGCCTGGCGCAGCTGCACCAGTTGCGCGGCCGCGTGGGGCGGGGCAGCCAGAAATCCACCTGCCTGCTGCTGCGCGGCGACATGGTGAGCAAGGTCGGGCGCGAGCGGCTGGCGCTGATGCGCGAAACGCAGGACGGGTTCCTGCTGGCCGAGGAAGACTTGCGCCTGCGCGGTGGCGGCGAACTGCTTGGCACCCGGCAATCGGGCGATACGCCGTTTCGCGTCGCCGATTTCGAGCAGATCGCCAACCTGCTGCCGATCGCGCACGACGATGCGCGCCTGCTGATGGAGCGTGACGGCGGGCTGTCTTCCCCACGCGGCGAAGCAGCGCGGGTGCTGCTCTACCTGTTCGAGCGAGATTGGGGCGTGCAGTTGCTGCGCGGCGGCTGATCCACGGAAAATCGCGGCTTTCCCAACGATTTCGAAGCATTCGCAGCTGTTGCCGACAGGCCACACTGCGCGGCCATTGCCCGCTGGGCCGCGCGCCCTGCGCAACATGCCTTGACAGCCTGCGCATACGAATCCTATTTATCGTATAAATAAGACTTCACTGTTTTCCGGGAGGGGCTTTCATGCATCTCGATTTCCGTCGTGTTCTGTGTGCAACCAGCGTGCTGGCGCTGGCCGTGGGTTCCAACGCTGCGTTCGCGCAATCGGCTGACAGCGCTGCCGCGCCGCAAGCGGCTGCCGAGGCCGCGCCAGACCAGGCAATCATCGTCACCGGCCTGCGCGCCTCGCTGCGCGACGCGCTCAATGCCAAGCGCAACACCGCCGTGGTGGCCGAAACCATCAGTTCCAAGGACATCGGCGTTCTGCCCGATGTGACCATCGCCGATTCCCTTGGCCGCCTGCCGGGCGTGACCGCCACGCGCGATCGCGGCAATGCCAGCCAGGCGGCGGTGCGCGGCCTTGGCCCGCGCCTGGTGCTGGGCCTGATCAACGGGCGCGAAGTGGCCTCGTCAGAGCCCGACCGCAATGTGCGCTGGGAAATCTACCCGTCCGAAATCGTCTCGTCGGTCGCGGTCTACAAGGGCCAGAGCGCCAACTTCATCGCCGGTGGCGTCGCCGCGACGATCGACATCCAGACGATCAAGCCGCTCGACTATCGCGGCCCGGCGCTGACCGTGCGCGGTGGGGCGATCTATAACGACGGCGGCAAGGACATCCCCGGCTATTCGGGCCTCGGCGCGCGTGGCAGCGCGCAATATGTCGGCAAGCTGACCGACAATCTCGGCCTGGTGCTGGGTGGCACCTACCAGCGGCAGAAGAACGGCTTCGAAAGCTTCCAGGGCTGGGGCTACAACACCCCCGACACCGGCACGCCGCCCACCGACGCCAGCGGCAACAAGATCAACGCCCCCTGGGGTGCGCAGTCCGAAGTCAAGGGCCTGACCGAAACTCGCTGGAGCACCACCGCCGCGTTGCAGTGGAAGCCTGGTTCCTATTGGGACATCACCCTCGACGGGCTCTATTCCAACATCAAGATCAACGAAAACCAGGCGCAGCAGTGGTACGGCCGGTCCAACGGCTGGGGCGACTGGGGCGGCAATTTCGGCCAGCCGGGCGATATCTACCAGCCGGGCAACTATACCCTGGCCGGCAACACCGTGACGGGCGCCACGCTCAACAACTATTCCTCGGTCACCAATGTCTTTGGCAAGTACACCGAAGACAAGACCCTGTTCGTCTCTGGCCTCAACGCCAAGTACGACGATGGCACGTGGTCGGTGAAGACCGACGTTTCCTATTCCAGCGCCAAGCGCAACAACCTCTATCGCTCGGTCGCGACCGAATTCTATCCGTCGAGCACGACCTTTGCCACCGGCGCGGGCCAGGTGCCGTCGGTCTCGGTCAGCGGTGCCAATGTCGGCGACACATCGGCCCAGACGGTCCAGAGCTATTATCCGGGTCTGTATGACGGGCCGCAGCGCCTGCACGATGACCTGGGCGCCGGGCAGATCGACATTCGCCGCGCCGTCAACAGCGGCTGGCTTGCCGGCGTCGGCGTTGGCCTGCGCTATTCCAACCGCGTCAAGAGCCTGGCCTATGGCAGCGGCAGCGTGGGCATGATCGGGGGTGGCAACGTCACGCTCAACGCCGCTGACCTGACCGCGTTCAACGTGCGCAATTTCAGCGTGCCGACCATGGTCTATGGCAATTTCGATACGATTGCCGCGCAGTCGGTGGTGTTCACCCCCGGTGCCGATGATCCCACCAAGGGCTGGCGCGTGCGCGAGGATGACATGGAAGGCTATGTCATGGCCGACCTTGGCGGCAATGGCTTTTCGGGCAATGTCGGCGTGCGTTTCGTCGATGTGGTCACGCACAGCACGGCGGCCGGTTCGAGCACGTCGTGGGACCCCACTGCCAACAACGGCAGTGGCGCCAATGTCACCACGATTTTCCCGATTCAGGGCAGCAGCCACTATTTCCGCGCGCTGCCCAGCATCAACCTGAACTTCGAACTGACCGACACGCTCAAGCTGCGCGTTGCCGCCGCGCGCGTCATCTCGCGTCCGCCGCTCGATGAACTGCGCGCCAACCGCATCCTGTCGGTTTATCCGCCGCAGCTGACCGGCAGCGCCGGCAATCCCAATCTGCGCCCCTTCATGGCAACGCAGGGTGACGTCTCGGCAGAATGGTATTTCCACAAGGATGCCATGCTGGCCGTGGCCGGCTATTACAAGGATGTCGATACCAACATCGGCTATACCCAGACCACCCAGAACATCGGTGGCGCCGATTACCTGATCACCGGCCCGGCCAACGGCAAGGGCGGCTATATCGCCGGCGTGGAAACCACGTTGCAGATGCCGTTCTACTTCATCCCCGGCCTCGACAAGTTCGGCATCTATGCCAACGCGGCCTTCGTGAAGTCCGATCTCAAGGAACTCGCGCCCAAGGCCAATCCGTTCCCGGCGGTGGGGCTGGCCGATTTCACCGGCGAGTTTGACCTGTGGTATTCCGATCACGGCATCGACGCCCGCCTGGCGCTCAAGCATCATAGCCCGTTCACGGTGATCTATGGCTGGGATGCCTCGCAGCTGACGCGCCTGGACAGCGAAACCACGCTGGGCGCCAGCATTGGCTACAGCATCACCAAGAACATCTCGGTGCGGGTGCAGGCCAACAACCTGACCAACCAGGTGGCGCGCTTCTACTGGAACAACGATCCCAACCAGATCGCCCGCTATGAAAAGTATGGCCGCAGCTATCTCGCTGACGTGACCGTGCGCTATTGATCGTTTCAGGGCGGTTCGATCCTCTCCCCGGACCGACCCTCAACCTGCCAGGGCGCCGCAGCGATGCGGCGCCCTTTTTCTTGGCACTGCGCCGGTGCCATGCAACAAGCGCGCATGACTCGTCGCATCGTGCGTATCCTGCTTGGCCTGCTCTATTTTGCTGCGGGCGTGCTGCACCTGGCGCTGCCCGCGCCGTTCCTCAAGATCACGCCGGCCTGGGTGCCGCTCGCGCCGCTGGTGATCACGCTGACGGGGCTTGCCGAACTGGCCGGCAGCGTGGCGCTGGTGCAGGGCCATAGCCCCGCCTTGCGCCGCGCCGCGGGCTGGGGCCTTGCGGCCTATGCGCTGTGCGTGTGGCCGGCCAATGTGAACCACATGATGATGGACCTGGCGCGGCCCGATCATGGCCTGGGCCTGGCGTATCACATCCCGCGCATGCTGGCGCAGCCCTTGCTGATCTGGGCAGCGCTGTGGGCCAGCGGGGCGCTGGGCCGCCGCGAAACTCCTGCAAAGCGCTGACAAAAATGCCCCCTCCTCTTCAGAGGAGGGGGTTGGGGGTGGTGCGAGGCTTAGCGCTGCGGCTTGTACGTCTTCCCCAGCCAGTCGAACGCGGGCAGCGCCTCGTGGTGGCGAATGTCGAACATCGCGGCATTTTCCCAGCTCGATCCCGTGCCCCAGCGCGTCTTGCAGCGCGTGGAAACCCAGTCGGGCGCCCAATAGACAACGCCGTTGCCGCCATTGTCCACCACGGTCTGCGTCAGGTCCTGCAGATACTTGAGCTGGCCCTTGGGGCTGACCGGATAGCCCGGGATGGCGCTGTCCGAGCCGAGCAGGTTGGTCGTGTCGTCGGCATGATCGTCGGAAAAGGCATAGGCGGTTTCCACCACCCACACTTGCGCGCCATAGCGGCGGTGGGCGGCGTCGATCACCTTGCCCAGGCCGGAAAGGTTGTAGGTCGACCACTTGGAATAATAGCTGATGCCGATGATGTCATAGTCCAGCACGCCGGCCGCGGTGGCCGCGTCGAACCAGGGGATGACGTTTTCGGGCTGCGCGATGTGCAGCATCACCTGGATCGGCTTGCCATGGGCCTTGGCGCTTTCGCGCACGGCGCTGATCCCGGCGTTGAGCAGGCGGGCGTTGCGCGTCCAGTCGATCGGCTGGTCCTTGACGCCCCCTTGCATGGCCGCGTTGGTTTCGTTGCCCACCTGGACCATTTCCGGCAGTTGCCCGGCGGTCGCCAGCTTGTCCAGCACGTCGCGGGTATAGTCGTGCAGCGCCTTGACCTGGGCATCGGTGGGCAGGTTCGCCCAGGCGGCCGGGGCGGGCTGCTTGTCGCCATCGGCCCAATCGTCGGAATAGTGGAAATCTAGCAGCACGTTGAGGCCCGCGGCGTGCGCGCGCGTGATCGTCTTGAGCACATCGTCATAGGTGCTGTATTGCGTCCATGTCGGCGTGTGCCACAGCCGCACGCGCATGACGTTGCCGCCATGCTGCTTGAGCACCACGAAGGGATCGGCCGGCTTGCCGTGCTCGAGGAAGCGGGCGCCGCAGGCTTCCATCTCGTTGGTGAAGGACAGGTCTGCCCCGAGATAGAGCGGGGGCGTGGGCGCGGCCAGCGCCGGGGTGGTCAGGGCAAGGGCAAGGGCGGTCATCGCGGCGCTGCGGGCGTGGCGCAGGAGGGTCATGGGAAAAGGGGCCTTTCGCATCAGGCGTGAAAGAACAGGTCGAGGCTGGCCGGTGCAAGGCCCGCGGCCGTGACGGTCAGCCGCGCCGCACCGGCGGTGCCGGCGCTTTGCACCACGGCCTGCGCCAGGCCATTGAACGCGCGCCGCGCATGGCCCTTGTCGGGTTCGGTCGAGGTGGGATTGCCGTTGCCCAGCCCAATGATCCGGGCCGCGCCACTCAGCGAAAAGCCAAGCGCGGTATCGGACGTGGGCACGAGGTTTCCAGCCGCATCGATCACCTCGACCTGCACGGCGGCAGTATCCCCGCCATCGGCGGCAAGGCGCGTGCGATCGGCCGAAAGGCGCAGCGCGGCGGGGCGCCCTGCCGTCACCCGGCTGTCGCGCGCCGCCAGCCGGCCCTGGTTATAGCCGCGCGCCTCGATCCGGCCGGGGGCATAGGGCACCATCCAGGCGAGGTGGCCGTTCTGCGGCATCGCCTTGCGGCCCAGCGATCGGCCATTGAGCAGCAGTTCCACCTCGGCGCAGTTGCCGTGGACCCACACCTCGACCGGCTGCCCTTCGCGGCCGGCCCAGTTCCAGTGCGGCAAGAGGTGCACCAGCGGTTCGTCCCGGCGCCACCAGGCGCGGTAATAGTAATAGTTGTCCTTGGGAAACCCGCACAGGTCCATCGCCCCGAAATAGCTCGAAACGCTGGGGAACTGGGCATAGGGCGTGGGCTCGCCGCGATAGTCGAAGCCGGTCCAGATAAAGCCGCCGGCAATGCCGGGCTGGGCCGCCACGATCTGCCACCATTCCTCGGCCGTGCTGGCCCACCATGGGTGCTCGGTATCATAGGCGCGCACCACGTGGGCGGCGGCATCGTTGGCATAGGCGCCGCGCGTGGCCACGGTGCTCGCGGTCTCGGTGCCGATCACCGGCTTGCCCGGATGGCGCTGGCGCCACGCCTGGATCTTGTCGGTGCGATAGTTGAAACCCACCACATCGACGGCATCGGCCGCGCCGCCGTCCCAGCCCTTGTCCATCGCCTGGGTGGTCAGCCGCGTAGGATCGAGCTGCTTGCAGCGCGCCACCAGCTGCGCGGAAATGCGGCGGCCCCGCTCGGTGCCCTGGTGGCCTTCCTCGTTGCCCACCGACCACAGGATGATCGCGGGGTGGTTGCGCGAGGACAGGATCATGCGATCGAGTTCGTCCAGCGCCTCGGGATTGGTGGTGTTGAGGCGGGTTTCGGCGACCATCATCATGCCGGTGGCATCGCAGATATCGAGCAGCGCCTGCGCCGGCGGATTGTGCGCGCTGCGCCAGGCGTTGGCGCCCATGCTTTGCGTCTGCGCCACGCGCCAGGCATGCAGCGCATCGGGAATGGCCGTGCCCACGCCGGCATGATCCTGGTGGTTGCACACCCCCAGCAGCTTGACCGGCTGGCCATTGACCGCAAAGCCGCGCGTGCCATCGAACGACAGCGTGCGAATGCCGAAGCGGGTCTGGGTGCGGTCAACCTCCTGGCCATCGACCAGCACGCTGGTTTCCAGGGTGTAGAGCTGGGGCGTTGTGGGTGACCACAGGTGCGGCGCGGGCAGGGCCACCGCGTGGTCGAGCGTGGTCTTCGTGCCTGGCGCCAGCGTCACGGCCGGTTGCGCGGCGATCGTTGCCACCTCGCGGCCATCGGGGCCAAGCACGCGGTGGCGCAGTTGGGCAGCGCCTGCCACTTCGGCCGCGTTGGCAAGCGTGGTGGCGATGGTCACTTGTGCGCCAGTGCCGTCAACGGTGCTGCGCACGCAAGTGCCCCATTGCGGCACGTGGATCGGCGCGGCGCTGACCAGGTCGACATGGCGGTAGATGCCCGCGCCTTCATAGAACCAGCCTTCACCCAGGCTGGCATCGACGCGCAGCGTCAACTGGTTGGGGCCGCCATCGTAATCGAGGAAATCGGCGATATCGACGCGGAACGGGGCATAGCCCGAGGCGCTGCCGCCCGCTTCATAGCCATTGACGAAGACCTTGCAGGCACGAAACACGCCATCGAATTCGAGCCATATGGCGCGGCCCCGCTCGACTAGCCCGCCGCCTGCGCCAACCGGCAGCTTGCAGCGGTACCAGCCCACGCTGTTCTGCGGAAAATCGCGGCCGATGGCGCGAAAGCCATGGGCGGCGGCCATGTCTTCCTTGTCCTTTGGCACCGGCGCCTTGGGCGGGGCATAGGGCAGTTCCACCGCCCAATCGTGCGGCACGCGCACGCTGGCCCAGGCGCTGTCATCGAAATCGGGCTGGGTGGCGGGCGAAACATCGAAGCCGGGCTTGGCATAAGTGCGCTGATAGCGGCCGAAATCGAAATCGCGGTCCATGTCAGCGGCATGGCCCAGGGCAAAGCGCCAGCCATCGGCCAGGCGCACCCGTCGCCGGGGCGAGGCGGGCGCGCCAGCAGCCGGCGTGGTGAGCGCTGTCTTGGCCGTGGCGGCCAGTGCGGGCGCGGCGCTGGTGGCAAGGCCGGCGAGGCCCAGGGCAAGGGCCGTGCGGCGGTCGGTCGAAGGCGAGATGGTCATGGCTTAGAACTCGAAATCAGGGCCGGTGGTCACGGTGCCGAGCAGCAGGGCATCGGCCACCAGGGAGAGCGGCCGGGCGTCGGCATCGCTTTCCCGCCGCGCGATCAGGTCGGCAAAGCGGCGATAGATCCGGGCATATTCATCGTTGGCGGATTCCTGGCGCAGCGCGCCATCGATTTCCAGGCGATGCCCGCCATCGCGCAGCACCAGTTCGCCATCGGGCGTGCTGACCACGATATCCCACTGCTGATGGCCGGGGTGGAGGATCGACAGATCGGCAATGATCGGCGCGCCGGTGCTGCAGCGCATGTCCACCTGGGCATCGGTGGGCGCGCCGCGATTGGCCGGCACGTCCATCCGCGCGCCTTCCACGCAGATGCCCGAAGGCAGGATCTCGGTCAGGATCGAAAAGGCGTTGATCGCCGGATCGAACACGCCAAAGCCGCCCTTGGCGAGCAGCCAGTCCTGCCCGGGGTGCCATTTGCGCACGTCTTCGCGCCAGGTGATGTGCACCGCGCTGATGCTGCGGGTGGCGAGCCAGGCGCGCGCCGCCTCGACCACCTCGCTCTCGCGCGAATGCCACGCGGCATAGAGCGTGACGCCGGCGCGGGCAGCCAGTTGCTCCAGCGCCTGGGCCTGGGTGGGGGCGGCCGCCGGCGGCTTTTCCAGCAGCACGTCAAGCCCGGCGGCGATCGCCGCGCGCGCCAGCGGCACGCGCACCGCAGGCGGCGTGCACAGCGCCACGGCATCCAGCTTGCCCGCCTCGCCGGCCAGCATTTCCGCCAGGCCAGCATAGCCGCGCACCCCGTCAAGCCGGTGCACCGGATCGGCCACCGCCACCAGATCGAACCGGGAATTGCCCGCAATCGCGGGGAGATGCTGGTCGCAGGCGATCTTGCCCAGGCCCACCAGGCCAAGGCGGATCGGAGGGTGTGACATTCCAGGTTCCTCGCAAGCTTATGGGGTGGCTCTTTACATTTATCATATATATATGGTTAGAGAGGTCAATGGGCGGGGATGGCAGAACAAAAGCCTGCATCCTGCCCCGGCCGAAGGCACGAAAAGGAGCGGCTTCAAGTGGGCATCGAGCAGACGGAACAGGGCAACGCCGCAGGCAGCGCGGCCGGGAAGAGCGGCTTTCCCGCCTTGCGTTCGCGGGCGTGGTTCAACAATCCCGAATCGGCCGACATGACCGCGCTCTACCTCGAACGCTATCTCAACTACGGCCTCACCATCGAGGAACTGCAATCCGATCGGCCGATCATCGGCATTGCCCAGACCGGCAGCGATCTTTCCCCGTGCAACCGCCACCACCTCGTGCTCGCCAGCCGCGTGCGCGACGGCATTCGCGAGGCGGGCGGCATTCCCATCGAATTTCCGCTGCACCCGATCCAGGAAACCGGCAAGCGGCCCACCGCCGGCCTCGATCGCAACCTGGCCTATCTTGGCCTGGTGGAAGTGCTGTTCGGCTATCCGCTCGATGGCGTGGTGCTGACCATCGGCTGCGACAAGACCACCCCGGCGGCCTTGATGGCGGCGGCCACGGTCAACATTCCGGCGATTGCGCTATCGGTCGGGCCGATGCTCAATGGCTGGCACGAGGGCAAGCGGACGGGCAGCGGCACGATCGTGTGGAAAGCGCGCGAAATGCTTTCCAAGGGTGAGATCGATTTCAAGGGCTTCATCGAACTGGTGGCAAGTTCGGCGCCCTCGACCGGCTATTGCAACACCATGGGCACGGCCACCACGATGAATTCGCTGGCCGAGGCGCTGGGCATGAGCCTGCCCGGCTCGGCCGCGATCCCCGCGCCGCATCGCGATCGCCAGGAATGCGCCTATTACACCGGCAAGCAGATCGTGGAGATGGTGGCGGCCGATCGCAAGCCATCCGACATTCTCACCCGCAGTGCCTTTCTCAACGCCATCCGCGTCAATTCCGCGATCGGCGGATCGACCAACGCGCCGATCCATCTCAACGCCATTGCCCGGCACATGGGCGTAGAGTTGACGCTGGAAGACTGGGAAAGCCATGGCGCCGACATTCCCCTGCTGGTGAACCTGCAACCCTCGGGCGAGTATCTGGGCGAAGACTATTTCCGCGCCGGCGGGGTACCGGCGGTGATGGGCGAACTGGCCCGCGCCGGCTTGCTCGATGGCGCGGCGTTGACCGCCAACGGCAAGAGCGTCGCGGAGAATGTCGGCCATGTGACGATTGCCGATGAAGAGGTGATCCGCCCGCTCGCTCGCCCGCTCAAGCCGGCGGCCGGGCTCACCGTGCTGGGCGGCAATCTGTTCGATGCCGCGGTCATGAAGAAAAGCGTGATCAGCGACCAGTTTCGCGCGCGCTATCTTTCCAACCCCGATGATCCCGAGGCGTTCGAAGGCCAGGTCTTCGTGTTCGACGGGCCGGAAGACTATCACGCGCGGATCGATGATCCCGCGCTGGGCATCGACGAGCGTTCGATCCTGGTCATCCGCGGCGCCGGCCCGATCGGCTATCCCGGCGGGGCAGAAGTGGTCAACATGCGCCCGCCTGCCGCGCTGATCCGCGCCGGGATCGATGCGCTGCCCTGCCTGGGCGACGGGCGCCAGTCCGGCACCAGCGGCAGTCCTTCCATCCTCAACGCCAGCCCAGAGGCGGCGGTGGGTGGCGGCCTGGCGCTGCTGCGCGATGGCGATCGCATCCGCGTCGATCTCAACACCCGCACTGTCAACCTGCTGGTCAGCGATGCCGAACTGGCCGCGCGCCGCGCTGCGCTGGCGGCAGAGCCGTTCCGCTTCCCCGAAGACCAGACGCCGTGGCAGGCGCTGAGCCGCAAGATCACCGGGCAGTTTGCCGGTGGCGCGGTGATCGAGGATGCCGTGCGGTTCCAGAAGGTGGCCCAGGTCTATGGAGTGCCGCGTGACAGCCACTGAGCAAGGCACTGATCAAGGCACTGGCCAGGCCACCATCCAGGTCGTGCCGGTCGCCCGCCCTGGCGCGCTGCATGGGCACGACCTGCTGGGCGAGGGGCTGATGTGGTCCGATCGCCAGCAGGCGCTGTTCTGGGTCGATATCATCGGCCAGCGGATCAACCGGCTCGATCTGGCCAGCGGGATCGTGGCCGAATGGGACGTGCCCGACATGATCGGCTGGGTGCTGGAACGCGAAGGCGGCCCTGGCTTCATCGCCGGGCTGCGCAGCGGCTTTGCCACGATCACGCTCGAACCGTTTTCATGCGTGCCGATCGGCGCGCCCGAGCCCGACCTGCCGCGCAACCGCATGAACGACGCCATGGTCTGCCCGCAGGGCTGCATCTGGGCTGGCACGATGAACATGGACGGGGAAACCCCGACCGGCAATTTCTACCGGCTCGATCACGATCTGTCGTGGACGCGGGTGGACAGCGGCTATCGCATCGCCAACGGGCCGGTGCTGTCGGCCGATGGGCAGTGGCTCTATCACACCGACAGCGCGCGCGGGCGCGTCTATCGCTTTGCCTTCCACGGCAACGGCACGCTGGGCCCGCGCGAGGTGTTCCTCGATTTTCCCGATGCCTGGGGTTCGCCCGATGGCATGACGATCGACAGCGAGGGCGGCCTGTGGATCGCGCAGTGGGGCGCCGGCAGCGTCAGCCGCTTCCTGCCTGATGGCACGCGCACCCATTGTTACGAACTGCCCGCCAGCCAGATCACGAACCTGGCCTTTGCCGGGCCAAGCCGCGATCGCCTGTTCGTCACCTCTGCCGCCGATGGCGTGGACGAGCCGGCCGGCGGCGCCCTGTTTGAGATCGTCGGCAGCGGCTTTCGCGGGTGCCCCACGCCCCGGTTCGGGGGCTGAGCGGCGGCGATGGGGGTGTCAGGCCAGCGCTTCCTCGTTCAGGCGAATGGCATCGAGCGCGTCCTCGATGATCACGCGCATGCGGGCCTGCGCGGTCTGCCCATCGCGCGCCAGGATCGCTTCCATCACCGCCTCATGCGCGGCCAGATCGGCGCTGCGCCCGACAATGCGGTTGGTATAGCGGATCGAGGTCTTGAGCGCGGTGGACACCACGTCGCGGAACTGGCCAAAGAACGGATTGCCCGACGCCTTGAGAATGGCGACGTGGAAGGCAACGTCGGCTTCCAGCACATCATCCTGCCCGGCATCGGCCGCGCGCATGCGGGCAAAGCCGGCGCGGATCAGCGCGAGGCCGTCCTCGGTCGCCTCGCGCGCGGCCAGCGCTGCCGCAGCCGGCTCGATCGCCACGCGCAGCTGGCCGAAATGGGTGAGCAGGTCGATCGAAAAGCGTCGCTCCAGCATCCAGCGCAGCACATCGGGATCGAACAGGTTCCACTGGCTGTCGGGCTGGATGATCGTGCCCTGGCGCGGGCGCGCGCTGACCAGGCCCTTGGCCGTCAGCATCTTGACCGCCTCACGCGTCACAGAGCGGCTGACACCGTGCGCGTCGGACAGTTCCGCCTCGGTCGGAAACGGCCGATCGGCATAGGCGCCACCCACGATCAGCAGGCCCAGGCGATCAAGCAGACCGTAGGTGAGATTGCGGCCGAGCGCGTCGCGTGCTTCGAGCGGTTGGAATGCCACGGATATCCCTTCACGATGGGGTGCTTTTTTAATCATATAAATAGACGCGGATCACGATTGGCAAGGCCAAATCCCGCGCAAACGACCAGAGAGGGCGGGAAATGAGCCTATCGACACTCGATGCCACCGTGGTGGCGGCCTATGCCGTGTTCATCTTCGCGCTGGCCCAATGGGTCAGCCGCAAGAAGGCCGGGCACGAAACCGACACGACCGACTACTTCCTTGCGTCCAAATCGCTGCCCTGGTGGGCGATCGGCGCCTCGCTGATCGCGGCCAATATCTCGGCCGAACAGATCGTGGGCATGGCCGGGTCGGGCTATGCCATCGGCCTGGCGATTGCCTCGTACGAATGGATGGCGGCGGCCACGCTGTTGCTGGTGGCCAAGTATTTCCTGCCGATCTTCCTGGCCAACGGCATCTACACCATGCCGCAGTTCCTGGAGCAGCGCTTTGGCCCGACGATCCGCACGGTCATGGCGGTGTTCTGGCTGGTGCTCTATGTCTTCGTGAACCTCACCTCGATCATCTGGCTCGGCTCGGTGGCAGTGATGCAGGTCGCCGGCGTCAACCAGGACGTGGCACTGGCGGGGCTGGGCATCTTTGCGCTGCTCTATCAGCTGCGCGGCGGGCTCAAGGCCGTGGCGCTGACCGATATCGTCCAGGTGACGCTGCTGGTGCTGGGCGGGCTGGTCATCGCCTGGCTCACCCTGGGGCAGATCGGCCAGCTTTATGGCGATGGGCCGGGCATCTTCTCGGGTTTCAAGGCGCTGGTGCAGCAGGCGCCCGATCATTTCCACATGATCCTCTCGGCCAGTGATCCGCACTACAAGGACCTGCCGGGCCTGTCGGTGATCATCGGCGGGATGTGGATCGCCAACCTGTCTTACTGGGGGTGCAACCAGTACATCATCCAGCGCGCGCTGGCCGCCAAGAGCCTGCCCGAGGCGCAGCGTGGCATGGTCTTTGCCGGTTTCCTCAAGCTGATCATGCCGATCATCATCGTGCTGCCCGGCATTGCCGCGGTGCTGCTTGCGCCCAATCTCGCCAAGCCCGACGAAGCCTATCCGGCGATGATGCGCATGTTGCCCCACGGCCTGCTCGGCCTGGTGTTCGCCGCGCTGGTGGCCGCGATCATCGCCTCTACCGCCAGCAAGATCAATTCGATCGCCACGATCTTCACGCTCGATATCTATGCCCGCTTTGCCAAGGGGCAGCAGAGCGAGAAGAAGCTGGTGATGGTGGGCCGCGTCGCGGCGGCGCTCGCGGTGGTGATCGCCATTCTCACCGCGCGGCCGCTGCTCGGCGGGCTCGACCAGGCGTTCCAGTACATCCAGGAGTTCTCGGGCTTCGTCACGCCGGGCATCACGGTGATCTTCCTGCTCGGCCTGTTCTGGCCGCGCGCGACAGAGGCCGGCGCCCTGACCGGGGCGATCGCTTCGGTGCTGCTCAGCCTGGTGTTCCGCTTTGGCGGGATTGCTGCGCTCGAGGCGGTGCCGTTCATGAACCGCATGGCGATCATCTTCGTGATTTCGCTGCTGCTGGCCATGGGGGTTTCGCTCGCACGCCCGCAGGTGCAACAAGGTGAGGGCATCCGCAAGGAAGCGCACCTGTTCCGCACCAGCGCCGGCTTCAACGCCGCCGCCGTGGCGATCCTGGCGATCCTGGTGGCCCTCTATACCTATTGGTGGTGATTTGACCGTGAACGACCGTTTCCTTGCCATCGATTGGGGCACCACCAATCGCCGTGTCTATCTGCTCGACCGCGCAGGCACCGTGTTCGAGACGTTTCGCGACGATCGCGGCGTGCTGGCGGTTGGGCCGGGCGGCTTTGCCGATGAAGTGGCCGCGATCCGCGCGCGGATGGGCGATTGGCCGGTGATTGCCGCCGGCATGGTCGGCTCGCAGCGCGGCTGGACGCTGGTGCCCTATCTGCCGTGCCCGGCGGGTGCGGCGCAGATTGCCGCCGCGCTGCATGAAGTGGCGCCGCGCACGTGGATCGTGCCGGGCCTGTCAGACCCGCGCGGCGACGTGATGCGCGGCGAGGAAGTGCAACTGCTCGGCGCCGTGCATGCCGGGCTCGCGCCCGCCGATGCGCTGCTGTGCCAGCCCGGCACGCACTGCAAGTGGGCACGCATGGCCGATGGCGCGGTGGCCAGCTTTTCCACCAGCATGACCGGCGAAATGTTTGCCCTGCTAAAGCAGCACAGCCTCCTTGCCGAATTCCTCGGTGGGCCGGTGGCAGATGGCCCCGCTTTCCGCGCCGGGGTGGCAGCCAGCGCCGACCCGGCCTTGCTGACGGCGCTGTTCGGCGTGCGGGCCGCAGCCCTGCTGGGCCTGCGCGCGGTGGAAGACAGCGCCGCGCACGCCTCGGGCCTGCTCATCGGCAGCGATGTGCGCGGCGCAGGCGTGACCGCGGGCAGCGATGTCCATCTCCTTGCCGATCCGATGCTCGGCGCGCTTTATACCGCAGCCATTGCCCAATGCGGCGGCCGCGCCCACCTTGTTGACAGCCATGCCGCGTTCGTTGCCGGCATCGCCCAGATCTGGAGCCTTGTTCGTGACCGCTGACCACACCGCCGCCGATCGTTTCGCCCAGGCCATGCGCCATTGCCCGCTCGTGGCGATCCTGCGCGGGGTGCGCCCTGACGAGATCGAGGCCATGGCCGACGTTCTGGTCGAAGCGGGCTTTGCCATGATCGAAGTGCCGCTCAATTCGCCCGATCCGCTGGTGTCGATCGAAAAGATCGCCCACCGCTATGGCAGCAACCTGCTGATCGGGGCGGGCACCGTGCTCACTGTCGACCAGGTGGACGCGGTGCGCGATGCCGGCGGCACGCTGGTGGTTTCGCCCAACGTCAACCCGGCGGTGATCGCACGCAGCGTGGCGCACGACATGGTGTCGCTGCCTGGCTATGCCACGCCGACAGAGGCCTTTGCTGCGCTCGACGCCGGTGCCCACGGCCTCAAGCTGTTCCCGGCCGAGGCAGCCAGCCCGGCCGTGCTCAAGGCGCAACTCGCGGTGATCCCGCGCCATGTGCCGGTGCTGGCGGTGGGCGGCGTCACGCCGGAAAACCTGTCAGACTGGATGGCGGCAGGCGCGGCCGGTGGCGGCTTGGGCTCGGCGCTCTACAAGGCCGGGCGCAGCGCGGAAGACGTGGCCAAGGCCGCCAAGGCCTTTGTGCGCGAAGTGCACCGCCTGATCGACTGAGCGAGATCAGGCTCCTTTGAACCACATGGTCACCCCGGGCTAAACCCGGGGTCCCGCTTGATCGCTGGCTGGCTGGCGCCGTTCGCCTGCCCCATCCCCGCACACAGTCCCCAGAAACCGCCGCGCAATCGCGCCGGCTTCCTCGCTCGAGAAGCACTGCGGCGACAGGCACAGTTCCAGCCACAGCCCGTCAACCAGCGCGGTCACCGCGATCGCGGCGTGGCGCAGGTCGGCCTCCGCCACGCCGGCTTCGCGCAGCAAGTGCTCCAGCCGGGCGCGATAGCCGGCGTATTGCTCGTCGTGCTGGCGGGCGATCTGCGGCTGGCTGGTCACCAGGCTCCAGAACGCGATCCACGTGGCCAGCAACGCTGGCTGGGCGATCGGCGCGGCAAAGCTGGCAGTGACGAACGCCTCGAGCCGTGCGCGCGGATCGCCGGGCGCGGCGTCAACCGCCGCATTGAGCGCCTGCGTCACCATGGCATCAACGTGGGTATAGGTTTCCGCGATCAGCGCATCGATCCCGCTGAAATAGTGGCCGACCAGGCCAGGCGATACGCCGGCCTCCTGGGCGATCGCGCGCACGCTGGCGCCATTGGCGCCGGCGCGGGCCAGCACGCGCATCGCCGCCGCGATCAGGCTGTGGCGGCGCGCGTCGGGTTCGGCGCGGCGTGGCAGCGCGCGATCCTGCGTGGCGGCGGCACGGGTGGGGGCGGTGGGGGGGGCGGGGGGGGCCCCGCCCGGGGGGCCCCCGGGGGGGGGGGGGGCGCGGGGGGGGCGGGGGGGGGGGGCCGCGCGCTAGCCTGCGGGGCGGGGGCCCGGGGGGGGGCGGGGGGGCGGGGGGCGCGCCCAGGCCGGGGATCGGCACCTTGCATCTTGCACTTCCCGATGGTTGTTGTACGATCGTTCAATAAGAAATCACGCGGGGAGTCACCCATGGCCGATCTTGCCCTTGATGAACACCGCCATTTGACCATGGCGCAATGCGCCGGTGACGGTGCCGCGCCCGATCCCGATGCCGATTGGAGCCTGCCGGGCTGGATCTACCGCGATCCTGAATTTGCCGCGCTGGAGATGGAGCGCATCATCCGCCCCTCGTGGCAGATCGTGTGCCACGCCAGCGACCTGGACCAGCCTGGGGCCTGGCGCAGCATCGCCTATTGTGGCGAGAACGTCATCGTCGTGCGCGGCGAGGATGGGGCCTTGCGCGCGTTCCACAACTTGTGCCGCCACCGCGCCATGCGCCTGGTCGATGGCGCATCAGGCTGCGCGCGCAAGCTGGTGTGCCCCTATCACGCCTGGACCTATGAAACCGATGGACGGCTGACCGGCGTGCCGATGAAGCGCGATTATCCCGCGCTCGATCTGGCGGAAAACGGCCTGGTGCCGGTCGATCTGGAAGTGTGGCACGGCTTTGTCTTCGTGCGGCTGGAGGATCGCGGCTTCCCCACGGTGGCCGAGATGATGGCGCCCTATGAGGCGGAAGTGGCGCCCTATCGCCTGGCGGAGATGCGCCGCATGGGCGATGTGCGCGAGCGCAGCCGCGCCGTGAACTGGAAGAACGTGGGCGACAACTATTCGGACAACCTGCACATTCCCGTGGCCCACGGCGGCCTGTCGCGCATCTTCGGCAAGTCCTACGAGATTTCGGCAGAGCCCTGGGTCGATCGCATGAAGGGCGATCTGGTCGACGCGCCCAGTCCGCATTTCTGGGAACGGTTCTACCAGACGCACCTGCCGCGCGTGCCGCACCTGCCCGATGTCGCGCAGCGGCGCTGGCTCTATTACAAGCTGTGGCCCAACATGGCGTTCGACATCTATGCCGATCAGGTCGATTTCATGCAGTGGCTGCCCACATCGCCCACCACCTGCACCTTGCGCGAAATGGTCTTCGCCTTGCCCGACAGCGACACGGCGCCCGCACAGCAGCGCACGATGAAGCTGGTGCGCTATGCCAACTGGCGGATCAACCGCGTGGTCAATGCCGAGGATACCTGGCTGATCACCAATGTGCAGCAGGGCATGCAATCGGCCCGCTATGGCGCCGGCCCGATCGGCCGCAGCGAAGTGTGCCTGCGCAGCTTTGCCCGCAAGATCCGCACCTTGATCCCTGAGGCACGGCTGCATCACCAGCCAGCCGCAGGGTGGAGCCACACCTAACACCCGTCACCCCGGACTTGATCCGGGGTCCCGCTTGATCTCTTGCGCAGTGCTTGAAGAAAGCTGGACCCCGGATCAAGCCCTGGGTGACGATGATATCAACTACAGCATCTTTTGATCCCACGAAGGAACCCACACGATGAGCAACCGCTACGACGCCCTGATCATCGGCGGCGGCCACAATGGCCTGGTCTGTGCATTCTACCTCGCCAAGGCCGGCATGAAGGTGCGCGTGCTGGAGCGGCGCGACATCGTCGGCGGCGCCTGCGTGACCGAGGAATTTCACCCCGGCTTCCGCAATTCCACCGCCAGCTACACCGTCAGTCTGCTGCGCCCGCAGGTGATTGCCGACATGAAGCTGGCCGATCACGGCTATCGCGTGCTCGAGCGCCAGATCAGCAACTTCTTCCCGTTTGCCGATACCTATCTCAAGCTGGGCGGCGGTGCCGAGCGCACCCAGGCGGAGTTCGCGCGCTTTTCGCAAAAGGATGCCGCGGCCTATCCGCAGTATGATGCCGCGCTGGAAAAGGTCGCGCAGGTGCTGCGCGATCTGTCGCTGCAATGCCCGCCCAATGTCGGTGGCGGGCTGCACGCCCTGGCGGCGGCAGCCAAGCAGGGCTGGCCGCTGGCCAAGATGGACGTGGCGGCACAGCGTGACCTGCTCAACATCTTCACGCGCTCCGCGCGCGAATTCCTCGACAGCTGGTTCGAGGACGATCACGTCAAGTCCGCCTTCGGTTTTGACGCGGTGGTCGGCAACTTTGCTGGCGTGTCCACGCCCGGCTCGGCCTATGTCCTGCTCCACCACGTGTTTGGCGAAGTGAACGGCAAGCTCGGTGCCTGGGGCCATTCGGTGGGCGGCATGGGCGCGATCACCCAGGCCATGGCCAAGGCCTGCGCGCTTGCCGGGGTGGAAATCAGCCTGGAAAGCCCGGTGGACAAGGTTCTGATCAACAATGGCAAGGCTGCCGGGGTCAAGCTGGCGGGCGGCGAGGAACTCTATGCGCCGATCGTCGCCGCCAATGTCGGGCCGGCGTTGCTCTATCGCCAGCTGGTCGATCGCAGCGACCTGGCGCCCGATTTTGCCCGCGCCATGGATGGCTACAAGACCGGCTCGGGCACGTTCCGCATGAACGTTGCGCTGTCGGAACTGCCCGATTTCACCGTGCTGCCGGGCAAGCAGCAGGCCGAACACCACACTGCCGGCATCATCATCGCGCCGGGCATGGACTATATGGACCAGGCCTATGACGATGCGCGAGTGCATGGCTGGTCGAAAAAGCCGATCGTGGAAATCAAGATCCCGAGCACGGTGGACAAGACGCTGGCCCCCGAAGGCGCGCATGTCGCCAGCCTGTTCTGTCAGCAGTTCAGCCCGGAACTGCCCGATGGTCGCAGCTGGGACGATGTGCGCGAGGAAGTGGCCGATCTCGTGATCGACACGATCACCGAGCATGCGCCCAACTTCAAGAACGCCGTCATCGCCCGCCAGATTCACTCGCCGCTCGACCTGGAACGCAAGTTCGGCCTGATCGGCGGCGATATCTTCCACGGCCGCATGAGCCTGGAACAGCTGTGGGCCGCGCGCCCGGTGCTGGGCCACGGCGATTATCGCGCCCCGATCAAGGGCCTCTACATGTGTGGATCGGGCACGCACCCGGGCGGCGGCGTGACCGGCGCACCGGGCCACAATGCTGCGGCGGAAATCATCCGCGACCGCTCGCTGCTGTGGAAAATGCTGCACCGCTGAATGCGCAACACAAGAGCCCCCTCCTTGTCGCAAGGAGGGGGGTGGTGGAACTGAAAGGCAAAGATCAAGCCGCTACAGCCTTCCGCCACCGCACCGCCAGGTAAACCGGCAGCCCCAGTGCCACCAGCACCAGGCCATAGGCGATCGCTTCCAGCCCCAGGCCCCACAGCGCCCAGGCATTGAACAGCGCCGCCAGCACGGCGAGCGCCACCACCCAGGGTTCATCGCGCAGCAGGCGCATCGCCGAGGCCATCGTGGCGATATAGGTCAGCATGCCCGCCGCCAGGCTGATCGAAGCGATGAAGGTGAACAGGTTGCCCATGTCACGGCCATAGTTGAGCAGCGTGATCACCGTCAGCAGGCCTGACGACACCAGGTGCGCGTTGATCGGCGTGCCGGCCTTGGTTTCTTTGCCGAACCAGGCGGGAAACAGCCCGTCGCGCGCCATGGCCCAGGGCACTTCGCCCTGGACCAGGATAAAGCCGTTAAGCGTGCCGAACGCGCTGATCGCGGCAAAGATCGCCACCACGCCCGAAATGTCGCCGCCCAGCCGCCGGCCCAGGAATTCCGCCACCGGCGAAGGGGAGGCGGCCGCTGCGCCCTGTGGCATATAGGCCTGGAATGCCAATGCGATGCCCAGGTACACAGCGCCGGCCAGCGCCACGCCCCACAGCGTCGCCCGCGGCACCACGCTGCCGGCGTTCTCCACTTTGTCCGACGGCACGGTGGCCGATTCCAGCCCGAGGAACCCCCAGAACGTCAGGCCCGCCGCGCTGGCGATGAGCGTGGGCGAGAGCGGCACGGGCGGCTGCGCCACATGCGGCGTGCCGGTGGCAAACAGCCATAGCGCCAGGCCGATCAGCCCGACCAGCGGCACCAGCTTGAGCACCGTGGTAATCACCTGGACATCGCCCGCGCCGCGCACGCCGCGAATGTTGACTGCCGTCAGCAGCCATACCGCGCCCACCGCCACGGCGGCTGGCGCGCCAGGGGTGTGGCTCAACCACGGCACCAGCAGGCTGAGGTTCGACACCACGGCCACGGCCACCGCGCCATTGCCCGCCCACAGCATCGTCCAATAGGCCCAGGCCGCCGCAAAACCCGCGCCCGGCCCGAATTGCTGCATGACATAGGCAAACGGCCCGCCCGGCAGCGGCTGGCGCGCAGAAAGGCGGGCAAAGACCGTGGCCATGCACAGCGATCCGCCGATCGTCACCATCCATCCGGCCAGCTGGTTGGCGCCCAGCGGGGCGAGCGTTGCCGGCAGCAGATAGATCCCCGAACCGATCAGGTTGCCCACCACCAGGGCCAGCGTCATCCAGAAACCCAGCCCGCGTTTTGCTTTCTCGTTCACATTCTAAATCCTCTGGGGCTGGCCATCGCCAAAGACTAACGCTTGATCGCGCGGCGTCACCATGTTTGTTGTGCGGTCTGATGAGCACCGTGACCCTGGCCCCGCGCCCCGCCTATGATCCGCGCCTTGTGGCTGCCGCCGCCGCGATGAACGCCAACGACCTGCCCCGGGCAGAGCCGCTGCTGCGCGCCCTGCTCAAGGATGATCCGTTCGATGTGCGCGCGATCCGTCTCTTTGCCGAACTGGCTGGCCGCATCGGCCGCTATGGCGACGCGGAGAACCTGCTGCGCCGCGCGATCGAGCTGGACCCGGGGTTTACCCCGGCGCGCGCCAATCTCGCGCTGGTGCTCTATCGCACCAACCGCGCGGCAGAGGCGCTGGACCAGCTGGCCCAGGTGACGCAGGAAGACCCCGAAAACCTTGGTCACGCCAATCTTGCCGCCGCTGCCAATGGCCGCATCGGGGCGTTCGATGCCGCGCTTGCCCTCTACGAACGCGTGCTTGCCGAAGCGCCCGACCAGCCGCGCGTGTGGATGAGCTATGGCCACATGCTCAAGACCGTGGGCCGCCAGGCCGATGGCATTGCCGCCTATCGCCGCGCGCTGGCGCTGATGCCGGGGCTGGGCGAGGCGTGGTGGAGCCTTGCCAATCTCAAGACCGTGCGCTTTGCCGATGGCGATATTGCCGCGATGCAGCAGGCGCTCGCCGATCCCGCGCTCGATGCCGAAGATCGCTGGCACCTCGATTTCGCACTGGGCAAGGCGTTCGAGGATCGCAAGCAGGCACAGGATGCCTTTGGCCACTATGCTGCGGGCAATGCGCTGCGCCGCCGCCGCATTCCCTACAAGGCCGATGAAACCACCGCGACCGTCGATGCGATGATCGCCACGGCCACGCCCGCGCTGTTTGCCGCGCGCGCCGGGGCGGGGTGCGAGGCGCCCGATCCGATCTTCATCCTGGGTATGCCGCGCGCCGGCTCGACTCTGGTCGAGCAGATCCTGGCCAGCCACAGCCAGGTGGAGGGCACCAGCGAGCTACCCGATATCGCGCAGCTGGCACGCAAGGTGCCCGATTATCCCGCCGGGCTTGCCACGCTGGCGCCCGAGGAACTGCGCGCGATGGGGGAAAGCTATCTCCACACCACGCGCATCCAGCGCCACACCGACCGGCCCCTGTTCATCGACAAGATGCCCAACAACTGGGTGCATGTGCCGCTGATCCGCCTGATCCTGCCGCGGGCGCGGATCATCGATGCGCGCCGCCATCCGCTCGGTTGCTGCTTTTCCAACTTCAAGCAGCATTTCGCGCGGGGGCAGGGCTTCTCGTATGATCTGGCGGACATGGGCCGCTATTATGCCGATTATGTGCGCCTCATGGCCCATGTCGATGCGGTGCAGCCCGGCACCGTGCACCGCGTGATCTATGAACGCATGGTCGATGATACCGAGGCGCAGGTGCGGGCGCTGCTCGATGCCTGCGGCCTGCCGTTCGAGCCGGCGTGCCTCGCGTTCTACCAGACCGAACGCGCCGTGCGCACCGCCAGTTCGGAACAGGTGCGCCAGCCGATATTCCGCGAAGGCACCCAGGCCTGGCAGCCGTTCGAGCCGTGGCTCGATCCGCTCAAGGCCGCGCTGGGGCCGGTGCTCGACGCCTATCCGGACGCGCCGCAAAGCTCTGTCTGAAACCGGCAATGCGTTGCAAAACTGCCACGGTCATCTGTGATCGATTGGTGGAGTTTGTAACCGCTTGACGCACGATCGTGTCGCAGCGCACACCCAACGCACAAGAATTGCAACAGGGTGGGTTAAGCATGCGTATTGCCACGGCGGGTCTCCCGCGTTTTCTGCTGATGACCAGCACCGCGCTCCTGGCTCCGGCCAGCATTGCGATGGCGCAGGATGCAGCGCCCCAGGCGCCGGCCGATGCCGGCGGTGGCAACGTGATCATCGTGACCGCGCAGAAGCGTTCGGAAAACCTCCAGAACGTGCCGATTTCGATCCAGGCGCTGGGCACGCAAAAGCTTGACCAGCTCAATGTTTCGAACTTCAACGGCTATACCCAGCAGCTGCCGACCGTCGTCGCGCAAAGCTCGGGCACGCCGGGCACCAACATCATCTACATGCGCGGCGTCGCCTCGGGCGGGGATGGCAACCACTCCGGTTCGCTGCCCTCGGTTGGCGTCTATCTCGATGAACAGCCGGTCACCACGATCGGCGGCAACCTTGACGTGCACGTCTACGACATCGCCCGCATCGAAAGCCTCGCCGGCCCGCAGGGCACGCTCTATGGCGCCTCGTCGGAAGCCGGCACGATCCGCATCATCACCAACAAGCCCGATACCTCGGGCTATTACGGCCGCATGGATGTGGAGCTGAACAAGGTCCACAAGGGTGGCACCGGCGGCAAGGTGGAAGGGATGGTCAACATCCCGCTGTCGCAGAAGGCCGCGCTGCGCATCGTCGGCTTCTATGAAAAGGATGCCGGCTATATCGACAACGTGCCCGGCACGCGCAGCTTCCTGCCGCAGCCCGGCGGCATCACCATCAACAACAACCAGTTCGTCAAGAAGAACTACAACGACACCGAGATTTCGGGCGGCCGCGCCCTGCTCAAGGTCGATCTGGACGACAACTGGACGGTCACGCCCGGCCTGATGTACCAGGATACGCGCAGCCACGGTTCCTATGGCTATGATACCTCGCTGGGCGATCTTCAGGTGCAGCACTTCCTGCCCGAATACCGCCGCGATATCTTTGCCCAGGCCTCGCTCACCATCGAAGGCAAGATCGGCAGCTGGGATCTCACCTATGCCGGCGCCTATCTCGATCGCAAGACGTTCTCGTCCAGCGACTATACCGACTACGCCGAAGCCTATGACTCGCTCTATTCCGGCGTCGGCGGCCTGGCCGGCTATTTCTATTACAAGGACAACGCCGGCAACCAGATCAAGCCGATCCAGCAGGTGATCGGCCAGGATCACTTCAAGAAGATGAGCCAGGAACTGCGCATTGCCTCGCCCAGCAGCGAGCCGCTGCGCTTCGTGGGCGGCCTGTTCTATCAGCGCCAGTCGAACCTGATCCACCAGGATTACCAGGTCGCCGGCCTGGCAGACCTGCTCTCGGTCAATGGCAAGCCCGGCACGCTGTGGCTGACGCAGCAGCACCGCGTCGACAAGGACTATGCCGCGTTCGGCGAAGTCAGCTATGATATCCTGCCCAACCTGACGGCGACGGCCGGTGGCCGCTATTTCAAGTATGACAACTCGCTGATCGGCTTCTTCGGTTTCGGTCGCAATCCGGCGTTCTATCAGGGCGCTAATGGCAATCCGCCGCCCAACGCTGCCGGCTCGACCCGCACGGGCGTGGCGGGCTGCTACACTTCCGACGGCCTCACCCTGCGCAATGCGCAGCTGGCGGGCGAAACCAACATCACCCTGCTGCCGCCGGCGGTGGGTGACAGCCCCTGCACCAACCTGGGTGATTACGTGAACGGCTCGGTCGTGCCCAAGCGCGCCAAGGGCGATGGCGGCACCTATCGCTTCAACCTGACGTGGAAGCCCGATCGCGACATTACCGCCTATGCCACGGTTTCGCGCGGGTTCCGCCCGGGCGGCATCAACCGCCGCGCCGACGTGGCAGCCTACAAGCCCGATTATCTCACCAACTTCGAACTGGGTCTCAAGACCACGCTGTTCGATGGCCTGCTGCGCTTCAATATGGCGATCTATCAGCAGAACTGGAAGAACTTCCAGTTCTCGTACCTGGGCGCCAACAGCTTCACCGAAATCCACAACGGCCCCGATGCCCGCATTCGCGGCGTGGAATTCGATGCCAACGTGGTCAAGGGCGGCTTCTCGTTCAACTTCGGCGGCGCTTATACCGACGCCAAGACGCGCAAGAACCTGTGCTTGGGCGATGATCCCACGTACCAGTGCAAGGATGTCTTGCCTGACGGCCGGCCCGATGCGGTTTCGGCTACTGCCGGTACCCGCTTGCCGATCACGCCGCAGTGGAAGCTGGTCAGCACCTTGCGCTACACCGTACCAGTTGGTGCGGTGAAGGTTTACGGACAAGCCAACGCAACCTACCAAAGCTCGTCTGCCGCTGATATTCGCAGCTTGTCCTACATCGGTGGCACCACGGACACCTATAGCCCTGCCGCATCACTCGGCCGGATCAATGCGTTCACGCAAGTCAATCTCGCGCTGGGTAGCGATTGGGACAAGTATTCGCTCGAACTCTTCGCCACCAACGTGTTCGACAAGCGCGGTGATCTGGCGCGGTTTGCTGAGTGTGGTTCGTGCACCCAGCGCACATATGTCGTGCCCAACCAGCCGCGCACGATCGGCATCCGCGCCGGCGCGAAGTTCTAAGCCAAGCCCCGCAAAAAAGCCCCCTCCTCTTCAGAGGAGGGGGTTTGGGGGTGGTGGAGGCCAAGCGCCATACGGCGCCGGGCTTCGCCAAGCTCAGCCCGAACGGGTTGCGGGGAAAGTGCCCCAATCCTCCGTTCTGCCCGAGCCTGCCGAAGGCCACCAGCCCTGCGCCTGCCTGGAAGGGACTTCGCCAAGCTCAGCCTGAACGGGGTGCGGGGAAGGTGCCCCATCCTCCGTTCGGCCTGAGCCTGTCGAAGGCCACCAGCCCTGAGCCCGCCTGCAAAGGGCTTCGCCAAGCTCAGCCCAAACGGGATCGAAATCCCATAACCCGCACCGGCTCGCCGGCGGCAACCCTTGCGATGATCACGGCTTGTCCAGCACATACCCCAATGCGCGCACGGTGCGCAGCGGATAGCCCGCGCCGGCATCGCGCAGCGCCCGGCGCAGGCGGCTGACCCAGGCATCGACGGTGCGCTCGTCGATCGGCTGGCCCTGCTTGCCCAGCGCGGCGATCAGCTGCTGGCGCGAAAACACCTGGCCCGGCTGCTCCATCAGATAGCGCAGCAGGCGCAATTCGTTGGGCATCAGGGCAATTGCCTTGTCCTTCCACCGCGCCTGAAGCGCCGTCAGGTCAAGGCTCAACTCGCCCAGGCGCAGCGTGCGGGCCACCGCCTCGCGTTCGGGCAACTGCACCGACAGCACGCGATCCAGCACGGTGCCGCGGTCGATCGGGCCGAGGATATAGTCATCCGCCCCGGCGCGCAGTGCGCGGCGCTTGGCCTCGGCATCGTCTTCCTCCAGCACCATGGTCACATGCGCGGCTTCGGTCTGCATGTCGGCGCGCAGGCGGCGGCACAGTTCCAGGCCGGAAAGCTCGGGCAGCAGCCAGTCGACAAACGCCCAGGGCCGCCCGTCGAGCAGGGGCAGGGGGCCCGACCCGTGCCAGGGGTGAAACACCACCTTCAGATCGCCGTGGGCAAAGGGGTCAAGTCCGCCTTCCAGCGGATTGGTCAGCAGAATGTCGATCTGGCGCATGGGCCTGCCTGTTGGGGGGAAACAACAGTGGCCTTGTGTCGATGCTATGTGACGGCCTTGTGACGATAGGCGGTGATCTGTCACATTCCGGGGAAAATTCGTGTCGCGATGGTCATGTTTGTCCGGTGCGCGGTGGCGGAGAGAGGCCAGCCACCCCGCACCGGAACCTCGGTCAGACCGGCAGGCCTACATAGTTTTCGGCAATGCTGGTCTGCGCGGCGCGGCTGGTGGAGATATAGTCCAGCTCGGCCACCTGCATTGCCCGCTCGAACGGGCCGTCTTCGGGGAAGCGGTGCATCAGCTTGGTCAGTGACCAGCTGAAGCGTTCCGATTTCCACACCCGTGCCAGCGCCTTGGCTGAATAGCCGGCGATCGCATCGGCATCGTTGTGCTTGAAAAAGCCGCTCAGCGCTTGGGCGGCATAGTGCACGTCGCTCGCCGCCAGGTTCAGGCCCTTGGCGCCGGTCGGCGGCACGATGTGCGCGGCATCGCCACACAGCAGCAGGCTGCCATGGCGCATCGGTTCGAACACATAGGAGCGCAGCGGCGCGATCGACTTTTCGATCGAGGGGCCGCGCGTCATCTGCGCGGCGGCATCGGGGCCCAGGCGAATGGCGAGTTCGTCCCAGATGCGTTCGTCGCTCCAGTCCTCGATCTTTTCGGTCAGCGGTACGTCGACGTAATAGCGGCTGCGGGTGTGGCTGCGCATCGAGGCCAGGGCAAAGCCGCGCGCGTGGTTGGCATAGATCAGTTCGTGGTTGCACGGCGGCACATCGGCCAGGATGCCCAGCCAGCCGAACGGATAGACCCGCTCGTATTCGCGCGCCACGCTGGCGGGAATGGCCTTGCGCGAGGGGCCATGGAAACCATCGCAGCCAACGATGAAGCGCGCGTCGAGGCGTTCTTCGCGGCCGTCGTGGGTGAAGGTGAGGTAGGGCGCGTCGCTCTCGATCGCGTGCACCGCCACGTCGCTTGCGCCATAGAGCACCGGCAAGCCGCGTTCGGGCGCGGCATCCATCAGGTCGCGCGTCACTTCGGTCTGGCCATAGACGGTCACGGTCTGGCCGGTGAGGTTGGCCACGTCGATGCGGATCAGGCGCTCGCCATCGGCCAGGTTGAAGCCTTCTTCCACCAGGCCCTCGGCCTTGAGGCGGGCATCCAGGCCCAGCCGCTCCATCAGGTTGACGGTGATCGCTTCCAGCACGCCGGCGCGAATGCGGCCCAGCACATAGTCACCGGTCTGGCGTTCCACCACCACGCATTCGATGCCTTCGGCGCGCAGCAGGTGGCCCAGCAACAGCCCGGCGGGGCCGGCACCAATGATCGCAACTTGGGTTTTCATCGCGCGTGTCTCTCCCGAGGCGGCCCATCGGGCGGGGCTGCCGTGCCCGGCTTTCTTGACATCGGCGGGGCCATGCGGGAATGCATGGGCCTGACATAAGATGGCACTTTCAGGACAGGCGATGAACCGGCCGCGCATTCCCAGCTATGCCCTCTATGGCGAAGAACAGGGTGGCGAGCAGGGCGGGATTGCCGCCGGATTTGCTCATATCGAGACCATTGCTGCACGCTCTTCCCTGCACGATTGGGAAATCCGGCCGCATCGCCATGCCGATTTCGTGCAAGTGCTGCTGGTGCACAGCGGACAGGCGCGGATCACCTTTGACGGAGTCGAGCAGGCGCTGGCCGGCCCTTTGGCGGTGATCGTGCCGGCGGGCGTGGTCCATGGCTTTCGCTTTGCCGCCGATGTGGTGGGCCATGTCGTCACGCTCGGCGCCGATTTCCTCGCCCGGGCGCCGGCTCCGGCCGATCCACTGCGCCGCGCGCTGACCCAGGGGCAGACCGCCCCGCTCGAAGCCGCGCCAGCGCGCCGCGCGGCCTGGCTGGCGGCGGAAATGCTGGCGCTGCAGGCCGATCGCACCGCCGGCGATCCCCTGCTCCTGGCCTTGGCGTAAACCCTGGCGCGCTGCGTGGCGCAAGCCGCGCCCGACGCTGGCCCTGCGCCCGACACGCGGCTCGATCGCTTTCGCCAATTGGTAGAGGTGCACTTTCGCAGCCATCGCGACCTGGCGTTCTATGCCGGCGCGCTCGGCACCACGCCGCGCACGCTTTCGCGCCTCACCGCGGCGCAGCTGGGCTGTTCGCCGATGGACGTGGTCCACCGCCGCCTGGCGCGCGAGGCGCATCGCCTGCTGCGCTATACCAACGCCACCGCCGCGCAGGTTGCCGCCGAACTCGGCTTTGAAGACCCCTCGTATTTCTCGCGCTTCTACTTGCGCCTCACCGGCCGCCGCCCGGCGCAGGATCGCGCCGGCGCCACGCAATCGGCCTTGCAAGGCGTGGGTGAGCCGCTATGAAATCTTCACAACCGTGAAATTTGCGCAAGGGAGAGGCCCCGTGGCCCATATCAAGACCACCCATGTCGGCAGCCTGCCGCGGGGCGAGGAACTTACGCCGCTGCTGCTCGCCCGTGACGCCGGCAAGCCGTATGACGCTGCCGATTTCGACGCCAAGGTCGGCGCGGCGGTAAAGGATGCCGTGCGCCATCAGGTGGACGCGGGCGTGTCGATCGTCAGCGACGGTGAACTGGGCAAGGTGGGCTATTCCACCTACATGATCGAGCGGCTGTCGGGCTTTGGCGGGCATATCGATCGCAAGCCGGCGGCTGACCTTGCCGAAGTGCCGGGCCTGGCCAAGAAGCTTTCGGCGATCATGGGCTCCCAGGAGTTCGTGCGCGCCTCGTGCATCGGGCCGGTCAAGCTGGTCACGCTCGAGCCGCTGCACGACGATATCCGCCGCTTCCGCGCCGCGCTCGACGCCCATGGCGCGCCCGAGACGCAGGGCTTCATGAACGCGGCCTCGCCGGGCCTGATCACCGCGTTCCAGGTCAACCGCCACTATCCCAGCCACGAAGCCTATCTGGCCGATCTCGCCGATGCCATGCGCGAGGAATATGAGACGATCGTCAACGCCGGCTTCTTCCTGCAACTCGATTGCCCCGATCTCGCCATGTCGCGCCACACCGGCTATCAGGACATGAGCGAGGCCGAGTTCCTGAAAGTGGCCGCCGCCAATGTCGAGGCGCTCAATGCCGCCACGGCCAACATCCCGCCCGAAAAGATGCGCATGCACGTGTGCTGGGGTAATTACGAAGGCCCGCACGATCACGATATCCCGCTCGAACGGGTGATCGATATCGTCCTCAAGGCGCGGCCCTCCACCGTGCTGTTCGAGGCGGCCAATCCCCGGCACTAGCATGAGTGGAAAGTCTGGGCCGATGCCAAGGTGCCCGATACCAAGGTGCTCGCGCCCGGCCTGATCGACACCTGCTCCAACTATATCGAGCATCCCGAACTGGTGGCGCAGCGGATCGAGCGCTTTGCCGCTATCGTCGGCCCGGATCGCGTAGTGGCCAGCACCGATTGCGGCTTTGGCACCTTTGCCGGCTATGGCAAGATCGATCCGATCGTCACCTGGCGCAAGCTCAAGTCCCTGCGCGACGGCGCCGATATCGCCGGAGCGCGCCTGTGAGCGGGGCTGTGAGCGAAGACGAGCGCCGCGCGATCGAGGCCGATTGCGCCCGCCTCATCGCCCTCTACGCCAATCTCAACGACGAGGCGCGCTGGGAAGAGGCCGCCGCGCTCTATGCCCCCGATGGGCTGATGACGCGGCCGACCGCGCCCGATGCGCCGATCGTTGGCCAAGACGCGATCCTCGCCGCCTTCCGCGCCCGCCCGCCGCGCACCACGCGGCACGTGTGCAGCAACGTGGTGATCGACGTGGAAAGCGCCGACAGCGCGCGCGGCACCAGCGCCATGCTGCTGTTCACGGGCGGGCCGGCGCCGCTGGTCGGCTCGTTCCACGATCGCTTCGTGCGCACCCCGCAAGGCTGGCGCTTCGCCGAAAGGCGCGGCACCCTCCTCTTCCAACCCTAACCACAAACAAAAAAGCCCCCTCCTCTTCAGAGGAGGGGGTTGGGGGTGGTGAGAAACCTAAAGCAACACCCCCAGCCACCCGCCCACAAGGACCAACCCGCCCATGGCCTCTGCCCCTTCCACCACTGCCCCGGTCAAATCGGCGCTGCGCACGCTCGACGTGATCGAATTCGTCGTGGCCCATGCCGGCGGCGTGGTGGCGCAGGACGTGGCGCAGGCGCTGGGCATTCCGGTCTCCAGCCTGTCCTACCTGCTCGCCACGCTGGTAGAGCGGCAATACCTGGCGCGGGAAGGGCGGCGCTATCTGCCCGGCCCCGGGCTGGAGCGGCTGCGCGTCGCCCCGGCGGCACTGCCCTTGGCTGACCGCATGGCCCCGCTGGTCCGCGCGCTCAAGGTAGAGCTCAACGAAACCGCCAGCTTCATGGTCCGCGTCGGCTGGGAAGTGGAAGCCGTGGTTACCGAAGCGAGCGACCAGACCCTGCGCTATGCCATCGAACCGGGCGCGCGCCGCCCGCTGCACTGCCTGGCGGCCGGCAAAGTGATCCTCGCCTGGCTGCCCGACGCAGACCTGCACCGCTACTTTGCGGAAAGCACGCGCCTCGCGATGACCGAACACACCCGCGTGCGCGACGAAGACCTGCGCGCCGACCTCGCCCGCATCCGCGAAGAGGGCATCAGCACCGCCTGCCACGAAGCCACCCTGGGCATCTGCGGTACCGCCGTGCCGGTGTGGTTCGGCGGCCAGGTGGTCGGCGTGCTGAGCGTGGCCGTGCCGGAAGTGCGATTTGACACCGCGCTGGCGGCGCGGGTGCGGAGTGCGCTCAAGCGGGCGGCGGGGGCGGTGGGGTGAGGGTGGCAACTTTGGCAGTTATCGACCAGGCCCGGCCGTTCACGTCCGCCTGCTAAACGCCGCTTTCAATAAAAGCTTGAGGGGGGGCAGCGGAAGGTCGAGTGCAGATTAGACCCACTCCTAGCAGCCCGGCCAGGTGGCGGGGGCACTGTCCGGTTGCAGTCCTGCTTCCACTGGGATAGCCGGGGGCGTCAGATTAATGACATGGCGGCGCGCTTGAGCTAAGAGGAAGATTTAGGATGACCCCGCTTACGGACGATGCCCTAATCGCACTGATCGACGATGTGGAAAGCGATCGAGCTGAGCGGAAGGCTGCTTGGGCGGGAAGTGCTCCCGAAAAAGGGCGTCAGGCCGTGTGCGCTTTCGCCAACGATCTCCCCAACCATAACCAGCCAGGAGTTCTGTTCATCGGTGTAAAAGACGACGGCTCGTTCGCTGACGCCAATTTCGAAGTCACTGACCAGCTGCTTCAAACTCTTGCGGACATAAAGACAGATGGCAAGATTACTCCGCCCCCCACTTTGACTGTCGCCAAGCGGAATCTGCGCGGTCGGGACGTCGCGGTAGTGACCGTCTGGCCATCTGACGCGCCTCCCGTTAGGCTAGAAGGCCGGGTCTGGATCCGCACGGGCCCGCGACGTGACCAGGCTACGGCTCAGGACGAGCGCATTCTCGTCGAGAAGCGTCGCTACAAGGATCGCTCATTCGATGCCCATCCGATCGCCGGCGCATCGCTTTCCGAGTTGAACAAGTCTTACTTTGAGAACGAATATCTTCCGCAAGCCGTTGCCCGCGATGTCCTTGAATTGAATGGTCGCAGTTATGAGCAGCGATTAGCTTCGCTAGGCATGATCGTTGATGTCGACGAATCTCTCCCTTCCGTTGCTGGGCTGATGACCTTGGGCTCTTCGCCTCGGACTTGGATCCCATCCTTCTACGTCCAGTTTCTGAGAATTGATGGCATGGAATGGGGTGACCCGGTGATTGACGAGCAGGAGATCGACGGAAACTTCGATACATTGCTGCGCCGCCTTGACGACAAGCTGAAAGCGCACACTGTGGTTTCCGTTGACTTCACCTCGGGGACCACGACGGAAGTTCGCAAATCGAACTATCCGCTTAGCGCGCTGCAACAGCTTGTTCGCAATGCCATTATGCATCGAAGCTACAACGGCACGAATGCACCCGTCCGTGTCTATTGGTTCAACGATAGAATTGAAATCAGCAATCCCGGCGGCCCTTATGGCTCTGTTACTGTGGAAAATTTTGGGCGCCCAGGGATCAACGATTATCGCAACCCGGTAATCGCTGGCGTACTGAAGACCCTCGGCTTCGTCCAACGTTTCGGTTTCGGGATCGCGGAGGCCAGGCGGGCGCTTGCTGCGAACGGAAATCCGCCGTTGGAGTACGAGGTCCAACAAGCTAATGTCCTAGCCTGTCTTATTCACCGCGGCGGGTGAGAGGGTTGGCGGGAGTGGCGTAAG
>CAYXUN010000003.1:0-26593 GCA_964468165.1 uncultured Novosphingobium sp.
GCCCAAAGTGCCCTTGCAAAGGCCACCAGCCTTCGCGGCGGTCACTTTGGCCCGATATGTTCGCCATTTTGGCGCCTCGGGGGTGCTATTTATGAGTTTACGGCCTGATGCGGGGTGCGGTGCACTGCGCAGCGCGGCTTGAACATATCTTAGCCTCAACATCCCAAGGTTGGGCCATGGAAACGCCACGCCCCTGTTTCCGCCGCCCCTGCGGCTATCGGGCGCGCTAACGCGCGATGGCCCGCCTGCCCCGCTTGTGCGCTGCCGCGCTGGGCCTGATCGCGCGCAGCCGCAGCCTGCGCGGACGCATCGCGCTGACCGGGGTGCTCGTGCCGCTGGCCGTGGTGATGGCGGTGGTGGCGATCGATGGCATCACCCTGCCGCTGGCGCTGCTGATCCTCGTCGCCCTGTCGTTTTCGCTGTGGTTCACCCGCGACCTGCTGCTGGCGATCGCCGGCCCGCTCAACGCCCTGTCGGAAGCCAGCGAGCGCTATGCCAAGGGTGAGGCCACGCGCGTGGGCGAAGATGGCGATGCCGAACTGGCCGCCTTGGCCCGCCAGTTCAATGCCATGGTTGCCGCGGTGGACGAACGCGAGCGCCGCATCGTGCATGCCGCGCTGCACGATGGCCTGACCGGCCTGCCCAACCGCAGCTTCTTTGCCGAAAAGCTGGAACGGGCGGTGGCACGCCAGAACGACGGGCACCGCACGCTGGTGGCGTTCATCGATCTCGATGATTTCAAGCTGATCAACGATACCCTGGGCCACCCGACCGGCGATGCACTGCTGCGCGAAGTGGGACGCAGGCTGCAATCGGCCTTTCCCGATGGGATGATCGCGCGCTTTGGCGGGGACGAGTTCGGCATGCTGCTGCCCGCGCTGCCACCTGATGCCGATTGCGCCGGCTTGGCCCGCAAGCTGCACGGCCAGATCAACTGCCAGGTGTGCCTGGGAGAACGCCTGGTGCCGCTGACGGCCAGCTTTGGCATCGCCATCGGCCCGGGCGACGGGGCGGACAGCCACACCCTGCTGCGCGCGGCAGACCTCGCGCTCTATCGCGCCAAGGACGATGGCAAGGGCACCTACCACTTCTTCGAAGCGAGCCTCGACGAACGCGTGCGCCAGCGCCGGGAAATGGAGGAAGACCTTGCCCAGGCCTTGCACCAGGGGGAATTCACCCTGGCGTTCCTTCCCACCTTCAGCCTGGCGCAGCGGCGGATCGTGGCGTGCGAGGCGCTGCTGCGCTGGAACCACCGCACGCGCGGCGCGCTGTCGCCCGCCAGCTTCGTGCCGATTGCCGAGGAATGCGGCCTGATCATCCCGATCGGCGAATGGGTGATTCGCGAGGCGTGCCAGCAGGCGGCGCGCTGGCCGGGAGAGGTGGCGGTTTCGGTCAACCTTTCGGGGCGGCAACTGGCGCATCCCGCGCTGCTGCCCACGCTGGTCCAGGCGCTGGCCAGTGCCAACCTGCCCGCCGGCCGGCTGGAACTGGAGATGACCGAGCGCGTGCTGGCGGCCAATGCCGATCGCAACCAGACGACGCTGGCCGCGCTGCGCCAACTGGGCGTGCGGGTGGCGCTGGATGATTTCGGCATGGGCTATTCCTCGCTGCACCACCTGCGCAGCTTTCCGGTGGATACCTTCAAGATCGACGGCAGCTTTGTGCGCAACCTGCGCGGACAGGTGGAAGCGCAAGCGATCGTGCGGTCGATCACGACGCTGGCCGGCGCCCTGGGCATCGCCACGCTGGCCGAAGGCGTGGAGCAGGCCGAAGACCTTGACCTGCTGGCGCAGCAGGGCTGCGATCTGGCGCAAGGCTATGCGATCAGCCCGCCGCTGCCCGCGGCCGAGGTGGCGGCCCTACTTGCCGCGCAGGAGGCTGGCCGCGCGCGCCGCGCGCTGCGCTGACGGGGTGGAGCGGCCAATTCGTTACCAGATAAGTCCTTGCGGCGGCACGGCAGGAGCGGCAAACCGGCGGCAATGATGCTGCCTGTCTCGTTTCGCCCCCACCGCACCCTGCCGCTTGCCGTGGCGCTCTTGCTGGGGGCGTGCACCAGCGCTGGTCTGGGCCATGGCCCGGTCGCCAGCCTGCCCCAAACCGCAGCGGCGCCCACCTGGGTGTTCCAGAAGTCTGACCTGCCGCCCGATCCGCGCTTTCACTTTGGCCAGTTGGCCAATGGCATGCGCACGATCATCGTGGCCAATACCATGCCCAAGGGCACCGTGCAGGTGCGGCTGGACGTGGCGACGGGATCGCTTGACGAAACGCCCACCCAGCGCGGCTTTGCCCATTTCGTGGAACACATGGCCTTCAACGGCAGCACCCATGTGCCCGAGGGGGAAATGGTCCGCCTGCTCGAACGCAAGGGGCTGGCCTTTGGCGCCGATACCAACGCCCAGACCAGCTTCGAGCAGACCACCTATATGCTCGACTTGCCGCGCAACGATCCCGACCTGATCGATACCGCACTGATGCTGATGCGCGAGACGGCCAGCGAATTGACCTTTTCGCCCGGGGCGGTGAACCGCGAGCGCGGCGTGGTGCTGTCTGAACTGCGCGACGGGCAAGGCTATGCGCTGGACAATTTCCACGACCAGCTGGCGTTCTTCTATCCCCGCGCCACCTATCCCCAGCGGCTGCCGATCGGCACTGTCCCCACCATCGATGCCGCAACGGCCCAGACGCTCAAGGATTTCTGGCACCGCCACTATGTGCCGGCCAAGACCACGCTGGTGGTGATCGGTGATGTCGATCCGGCCAAGGTGGAGCAGGCGATCGCCGCACGCTTTGCCGATTGGCAGGCCGCCCCGGCGCCGGCCCGGCCCGACCAGGGCAAGGTCTTGCCCGGCCAGCACGGCAAGACCGACCTGTGGACCAACCCGGCGCTGGCCGAACGCGTCACCGTGGCGCGCCACGGTCCCTGGCTGGACGAGCCCGACACCATCGCCAGCCGGCGCGAGAACCTGCTGCGCCAGATCGGCTATGGCATCATCAATCGCCGCTTCCAGACCCTGTCGCGCCAGGTCGATGCGCCGTTCCGCGGCGCGGGCTTTGGCACGGGCGACGTGTTCAAGATCGGCCGCACCACCAACCTCATCATCGATACCGTCGATGGCGGCTGGGCCAAGGGCCTGACGGCAGCAGGCAGGGTCTGGCGCGAGGCGATGGCCCAGGGCTTTACCCAGGCCGAGGTGGACGAGCAGGTGGCGAACCTGCGCACCGCGATCGAGAATGCGGCCGCCGGCGAGCAGACGCGCAACAATGCCACGCTGGTCAGCCTGGCGCTGTCGCTGCTGCATGACGACATGGTGCCGACCACCCCATCAAGCGGCCTGGAACGCTTCAACGCGTTTGCCCCCACGATCACGCCCGCCAGCGTGATGGCCGCCCTGCGGCGCGAGGCGGTGCCGCTGGACAAGCCGCTGATCCGCTTCCAGGGCCGCAAGGCTCCGGCAGGCGGCGCACAGGCGCTGCGCCGCGCCTGGCAGGCCGCGATGGCAGCGCCGCTGGACGCGGCCAAAACAGCGACGGCCGCGCCCTTCGGCTATACCGATTTCGGCACGCCGGGCACGGTGGTGGCCGACAGCACCGATGCCACGCTGGGCATTCGCCGCATCCGCTTTGCCAATGGCGTGATGCTCAATATCAAGCGCACACCGCTGGAAACCGATCGCATCCACGTGCGCCTGGCGCTGGACGGGGGCGAGATGCTGGAAACCCACGACAACCCGATGGCGGTGGACATGGCGTCGAGCGTGCCGGCAGGGGGCCTGGGCCGCTATAGCCTGGACCAGTTGCAGACCATGCTGGCCGGCCATGCCGTGGGCACCAGCTTTGCCGCCAGCGGCGATACCTTTGGCGCGGGCAGCACCACGACACCGCGCGACCTGTTGCTGCAGTTGCAGGTCATGGCCGCCTATCTCACCGATCCCGGCTATCGCCCGGAGGCGGAACAGCTGTTTCACCAGGGCATGGCCAACTATTTTGCCCAGCTCAACGCCACGCCCGCCTCTGCCCTGTCGGCCGCGCTGGGCGGCATCCTGTCGGGCAACGATCCGCGCTTTACCCTGCAATCACCGCAGGCCTACCAGAAGCTGGGCTTTGCCCAGTTGAAGCCGGTGCTGGCCGACCGACTGGCCCACGGCGCGCTGGAAATCGCGCTGGTCGGTGATGTGGACGAAGCGGCTGCGATTGCCGATGTGGCGAGCACGTTTGGCGCCCTGCCCCCGCGCGAAGCAGCGTTCGGCGCCTGGACCCAGGCGCGCGAGCGCCGCTTTGCCGCCATGCCTGGCGTGCAGATCGTGCGCCACCATGGGCCGGCCAACCAGGCGATCGTGCGGATGACCTGGCCCACCACCGATGATCATGATCCGGTCCAGACGCTGACGATGGAACTGCTGGAGCAGGTGGCGGGGATCGAGGTGCTTGATACCGTGCGCGAAAAGCTGGGCAAGGCCTATTCCCCCGGGGTGTCGAGCGACATGTCGAGCGTGTGGACTGGCTGGGGCACGTTTACGGTGCAGGCCTCGGTCAACGTGGCCGATGTGGCGGCGACGCGGGCCGCGCTGGTGCAGACGATCGGCGATCTTGCTGCCCATCCGATCGATGCCGACGTGCTGGAACGTGCCCGCGCGCCGATGCTGGAGCGGCTGGACAATGCGCTCAAAGGCAATGGCGGGTGGCTGGCGCTGGCCGCGCGCGCGCAATCGCGGCCCGATCGCATCGCGCGGTTCCAGGCCGCCCGCGCCCGCCTGACGGCGCTGACTGCGGCCGATGTCCAGGCCGCCGCCAAGGCCTGGCTTGCCCCGGCCAAGGCCGTGACCGTGCTGGTCCTGCCCGATGGCGTGCCCGCGCCGCAATCATGACCCGGCGATCAGGGCGCGTCATGCGCGCAAGACTTGCCCTTGAAGCCAGACGGGGGCATAGGCGGCGCCGAGTCCCGTATCCCACGATCTGCCTGTTTAAGTGAAAGGCCAAACGCCGATGAAGGTCCGTGTCCACGTCAGCCTCAAGAACGGTGTGCTCGATCCCCAGGGTCGCGCCATCCACCATGCGCTGGAAGGGCTGGGCTTTGCCGGCGTCAAGGACGTGCGCGCCGGGCGCCTGTTCGAACTGGACGTGGCCGATGACACCAGCGACGACGCGCTGGACGATATGTGCCGCAAGCTCCTGGCCAACATGGTCATCGAAAACTATCGCATCGAAAAGGTTGCCGCCTGATGCCGTTCACCTCTGCCGTCATCACCTTCCCCGGATCGAACTGCGACCGCGACATGGCGGTGGCGGTGGAAGAGGTCTGCGGCGGCACGGTGCATCGCGTGTGGCACGGCGATGCCACCCTGCCCGAAGGCCTTGATTTCATCGCCGTTCCCGGCGGGTTTTCCTATGGCGACTATTTGCGCTCGGGCGCCATGGCAGCCCGTTCGCCGATCATGCAGGCGGTGGTCGAGGCTGCCGGGCGCGGCGTGCCCGTGCTGGGCGTGTGCAACGGCTTCCAGATCCTGACCGAAGCGGGCCTGCTGCCCGGCGCGCTGATGCGCAATGCCGGCATCCGCTTTGTCTGCCGCGAAGTGCCGCTCAAGGTGGAGAACAGCCAGTCGCTGTTCACCCAGCGCTATTTCAAGGACCAGGTGATCACCATTCCCGTGGCGCACCATGACGGCAACTATTTCGCCGACGCCGAAACCCTGGATCGGCTGGAAGGCGAAGGCCGCGTGGCGTTCCGCTATGCCGAGCCGGTCAACGGCTCGCAGCGCGATATCGCCGGCGTGCTCAACGCCGCGGGCAACGTGCTGGGCATGATGCCCCACCCCGAACGCATGATCGAGGCCGCGCAGGGCGGCAGCGACGGGCGCAAGCTGTTCGAAGGCGTGCTGGCCGGGTTGAACGTTTCGGCTTGATCGGGGGGGAACATGCCCTCCCCTAACCCCTCCCGCTAGCGGGAGGGTTTTTTAACAGACGCCCGGGCTTTTGGGGTTTTTTTTTTGGCCGCCCCTCCGGGGTGCGGGTGGGGCTTCCCTACAAACTCCCCTCCCGCGTGCGGGAGGGGCTGGGGGAGGGCGTGTTAGATGCTCACTCCACCGTCACGCTCTTGGCCAGGTTGCGCGGCTGGTCCACGTCGGTGCCCTTGGCCACGGCGACGTGATAGGCCAGCAGCTGCACCGGCACGGCATAGACCAGCGGCGCGATCAGCGGGTGGACCTTGGGCATCTCGATCGTGGCGAGGCAGCCCTCGCCCGCTTCAGCCAGGCCTTCCGCGTCAGAGATCAGCACGATCTTGCCGCCGCGCGCGCGCACTTCCTGCATGTTGGACACGGTCTTTTCGAACAGCGGCCCTGACGGCGCCAGCACGATCACCGGCACGGCTTCGTCGATCAGGGCGATCGGCCCGTGCTTCATTTCGCCCGAGGCGTAGCCTTCGGCGTGGATATAGCTGATTTCCTTGAGCTTGAGCGCGCCTTCCAGGGCCAGCGGATAGTCCGGGCCACGGCCGAGATAAAGCACGTCGCGCGCCGGCGCGATCAGCGGGGCCATCGCGGCGATTTCCTCGTCATGCGAGAGCGCCGCGTTGAGCGCGGCCGGCGTTTCGGCCAGCTGGTTGACGATCAGCGCTTCCTCCTCGCGCGACAGGCGCCCGCGCTTGACCGCCAGGTGCGCCGCCAGCGCGGCAAGCACGGCAAGCTGGCACGAGAATGCCTTGGTCGAGGCGACGCCGATTTCGGGCCCGGCATGGGTGGGCAGCAGCAGGTCCGCCTCGCGCGCCATCGAGCTGGTCGGCACGTTGACGACCACGGCGATGGTCTGGCCGGCCGCCTTGCAGTGGCGCAGCGCCGCCAGGGTATCGGCGGTTTCGCCCGACTGCGAAATGAACAGCGCCAGGCCGCCCGGCTCCAGCACCGGGTCGCGATAGCGGAACTCGCTCGCCACATCGATGTCCACAGGCAGGCGGGCAAACTGCTCGAACCAGTATTTCGCCACCATCCCGGCATAATAGCTGGTGCCGCAGGCGACGATGGTGACGCGGTTGATGCTGGCCAGGTCGAAGTCGATCTGGGGCAGCGACACGGTCTGTTCCACCCGGCGCAGATAGGAACGCAGGGTCTGCGCCACCACGATCGGCTGCTCGAAGATCTCCTTCTGCATGAAGTGGCGATAGTTGCCCTTCTCGATCGCGGCAGCGGTGGCGCCCGAAGCGACGATTGGCCGGGTGACAGGCTGGTTGTCCACATCGAACACCTCGACGCCATCGCGGCGCACGATCACCCAATCGCCTTCTTCCAGGTACGATACCTTCTGCGTCAGCGGCGCGAGCGCCAGGGCGTCAGAGCCCAGGAAGGTTTCACCGTCGCCATAGCCGACTACCAGCGGCGAGCCCAGGCGCGCGCCGATCAGCAGATCGGGATGCTGGCGGAACGCGATGGCCAGGGCAAAGGCGCCGCGCAGCTGCGGCAGCACCGCCTTGACCGCCTCGGCCGGACTCTTGCCCGCCTCCACCAGTTCCGAAACCATGTGCGCCACCACTTCGGTGTCGGTCTCGCTTTCAAACTTGCGGCCGCGCGCGATCAGCGCCTCGCGCAAGGGGCGGAAATTCTCGATGATGCCGTTGTGGACCAGCGCCACCTCGCCGGTCGCATGCGGGTGCGCGTTGCTGGTGGTGGGGGCGCCGTGCGTGGCCCAGCGGGTGTGGGCAATGCCGATCAGGCCCGGCGCGGGATTGACCGCCAGTTCCTTGACCAGGTTGTTGAGCTTGCCCTCGGCGCGGCGGCGCACGAGTTGCCCGTCGAACACGGTGCAGACCCCGGCGCTGTCATAGCCGCGATATTCCATGCGGCGCAGGCCATCGACCAGCCGGTCCGCGACTTCTTCCTTGCCGACGATTCCGATAATTCCGCACATGGATTGAGACCCACACTTTCTTCAGGATTGGGAGATAACGCGAATGGCCGGCATCATGGCCGGGTAATTCTTGGCATTTCGTGTCTGCCCCGCCTCTTGCGATCCGCTTGCTTTCGACCAGGTGAACCGGCAGATGAATTCGCGGACATGATCGCGGCCAGGCGGCGCAAAGGGGCCTACTTCTTGGCTTCGGCCTTTTTCTTCTTCATCGCATCGTGAAAGCGATCGGCCCAGCCCGGCTTGACCAGCTGCTCGGCCCGCACCAGGCGCAGCTCTCCATCAGACACATCGCGCGATACCGCGCTGCCTGCCGCCACGATGGCATCGGCGCCGATGCGCACCGGTGCGATCAGGGCAGAGTTGGAGCCGATGAAGGCGCGCTCGCCAATCACCGTGCGATACTTGAAATAGCCGTCATAGTTGCAGGTGATCGTGCCCGCGCCGATGTTGGCGCCCGCGCCCACGTCGGCATCGCCCAGATAAGTCAGGTGGTTGGCCTTGGCCCCCACGCCCAGGCGGGCATTCTTCACTTCCACGAAATTGCCGACGCGGCTGTTCTGCTCCAGCGTGGCACCAGGGCGCAGGCGGGCAAACGGCCCCACCGAAACCCCGCTTTCCACCGTGCAGCCTTCGAGATGGCAGAACGCGTGGATCACCACGTTGTCTGCCACGGTAACACCCGGGCCGAACACCACGTTCTGTTCCACCGTCACATCGCGGCCAAGCACGGTATCGTGCGAGAACCACACGGTTTCGGGTGCGACCAGGCTGGCGCCATCGGCCATCGCGGCCAGGCGGCGGCGCTGCTGCCAGCGGCCTTCGGCCTGGGCCAGTTCTGCCCGGCTGTTGATTCCGGCCACTTCGTCTGGATCGTCGGTCACGACCACGGCGCAGGTCTTGCCCGCCGCATTGGCGACGTTGACGATATCGGTGAGGTAATATTCGCCCTGGGCATTGTCGTTGCCCACTTGCGCCAGCAGCGCGAACAGGTCGCTGCCCTTCACCGCCATCAGCCCGGAATTGCACAGCGTGCAGGCGCGCTCGGCCTCGCTTGCGTCCTTGTGTTCCACCATCTTCACCACGCGGTCACCCTCGGCGATGATGCGACCATATTGCAGGGCATCGTCGGGGCGGAAGCCGAGCACGACCACGGCCGGTGCGTCGGCCGCATGCAGCCGATCGAGCATGGCCTGCATCGTCTGCGCGCGCACGAAGGGCACGTCACCATAGAGGATCAGCACATCGCCAGCGAAACCGGCCAGCGCATCTTGGGCCTGCTGCACGGCGTGGCCGGTGCCCAGCTGCGGTTCCTGCACCGCGATCGTGGCGCTGCCGCCCAGCGCCTTTTCCAGCTGGTCGCGACCATGGCCGGCCACCACTACCTGCCGCGCTGGCGCCAGTTGCGCCGCGCTGGCCATGAGGTGCAGCAGCATCGGCCGCCCGGCAACCGGATGCAGCACCTTGTGCAGATCGCTTTTCATGCGGGTGCCCTTGCCGGCAGCAAGGATGACAAGAGCGAGGGGAGCGGTGGCCGAGGGCGACTGGGTTTGCGTGGTCATGGCTGCATCCTTGCCAGCTTATGCTTGCAGTTTCCAGAACGGGTGGGCACTGGCTTGCAACATGACCGATTTTCCATTTTCCATCGTCGGGTTCGATCTGGACGGCACCCTGTGCGATACCGCAGCTGACCTGGGCAACGCGCTCAACCGCACGCTGGAATATGCCGGGCGGCAGACCTTCCCGCTCGATGTGGTGCGCCGCTTCATCGGTGGGGGATCGGGGCAGATGCTGCGCAATGCCCTGGCCGAAAGCGGCGGCTATGACGAGGCCGAGTTCAAGCCGCTGCAGGATCGCCTGTTTGCCTATTACGGCGAGGCGATCGCGGTGCATTCGCGGCTCTATCCCGGCGGGGCAGAAATGCTCGACGCGCTGGCCGCCCGCGGCGTGACCGTCGCGGTGGCGACCAACAAGCGCGAGGAATTTGCCCGGCAGTTGCTGGATGAACTCGGCCTGTCACCGCGCTTTGCCACGGTAATCGGCGGCGACACGCTGGGCCCGGGCAAGGCCAAGCCGGCGCCCGACATGCTCGAGGAAATGATCGCGCGCTGCGGTGGCGGGCGGGCCGCATTCGTGGGTGACACCAGGTTCGACATTGGCGCGGCGCGCGCGGCGGGCCTGCCGGTCGTGGCGGTCAGCTTTGGCTTTCACGATCTGCCGCCCGACCAATTGGGCGCCGACGCCGTGATCGATCACTTCGATGCGCTGGTGCCGACGCTGACGACGCTGGGCTGAGCGTCGAGCAGGGCGAGCAGCCCGCGCTCGTCGCGCGAGAGCCATTGCGTGGCGCGGGGCAATCGAGTCCCCGCGCGCCATTCTGCCTGGTCGGGGACAAGGGCCAGCACGGCGGGATGGATGTAGCTCTTGCGGGCGATCGTGGGCGTATTGCCCAGCCGATCGGACACTTGCCCCAGCAGTTCCTTGAGCGGCACGTTCTGTTCGGCATGGGCCAGCACGCCAAATGCCAGGACGCTGGCATGCCAGGTGCGGAAATGCTTGGCGGTGAATTCCGCGCCGGTCACGCTGCGCAGCCAGGCGTTGATATCGGCCGAGCCGACCGGACATGGCGCGCCATCCTCGCCCAGGTACTGGAACAAGTGCTGGCCGGGCAGATCCTGCATCCGCCGCACGAAACGCACGAGGGCGCGGTCGGTCAGGCGCATGTCCCGCTCCACGCCTGACTTGGCGCGAAAGCGCAGCCGCAGGCTTTGCCCGCGCAGTTCGACATGCTTCATGCGCAGCGTCGTGGCGCCAAAGCTGGCATTGGCGCGGGCATAGGCCTCGTTCCCGACGCGAATCGCGCCGGTATCGAGCAGCCGCACCACCGAGGCGATGCAGCGTTCCTCGCTCAGCCCCCGGCCCGCCAGCGCCGCTTCGACGCGGGCGCGGATTTTCGGCAGCAGCGCGCCGAAGGCCGCGCAGCCATCAAACTTCTCCGCCTCGCGCGCGGCGCGGAAATCGGGGTGATAACGGTATTGCTTGCGCCCGCGCGCATCGATGCCGGTCGCCAGGATATGACCATGCGGCATCGGGCAGAACCAGGCGTCGCGATAGGCCGGCGGCAGTGCCACGGCATTGAGGCGGTCGATCTCTGCGCGATCGGCGATGCGCTGCCCGGCATGATCGCGATAGCACCATCCCCGCCCCGCGCGCCGCCGCGAGATGCCCGGTGCACTATCGTCTACATAGACCAGTCGGCTCTTGCCCGATTCCTGCAAAACGGCTTTCCTGTTCAACGCTTGCCCTCCGACGGGCCAACGCCACAACATGTCTTGCAGTTCCCCCGGCGCCTCGTCAGAATGATAGGCAACCTAACAAACTTCCGTTGCAGAGGAACGACCATGTCCGAAGAATATACGCCGCCCAAGGTCTGGACCTGGGACAAGGCCAACGGTGGTGCATTTGCCAGCGTCAACCGCCCCATTGCCGGCCCCACGCACGACAAGGATCTGCCGGTAGGCGCGCACCCGTTCCAGCTCTATTCGCTGGGCACGCCCAACGGCCAGAAGGCCACGATCATGCTGGAAGAACTGCTGGAAGCCGGCATTGCCGAAGCGGAATACGATGCCTGGCTGATCAAGATCTTTGAAGGCGACCAGTTTTCATCGGGCTTTGTCGACATCAATCCCAATTCCAAGATCCCCGCGCTGGTGGATCACAGCGGCCCCACCCCGTTCCGCGTGTTCGAATCCGGCGCGATCCTGATGCATCTGGCCGAAAAGTTCGGCATGTTCCTGCCGACCGAAAATCCGGCGCGGGCGGAATGCCTGTCGTGGCTGTTCTGGCAGATCGGCTCTGCCCCGTTCATGGGCGGCGGCTTTGGCCACTTCTACAACTATGCCCCGGTCAAGATCGAATATGCGATCGATCGCTATGCCATGGAAACCAAGCGCCTGTTCGACGTGGCCAACCGCCGCCTGGCGGAAAGCCGCTACCTGGGCGGCGAGGACTACACCATCGCCGACATTGCCGCCTATACCTGGATGGGCAATCTCTATCGCGGCGAAGCTTATGGCGAGGCGGCCACGTTCCTGTCGATGCACGAATACGAGCACGTCGGCCGCTGGGTGGGAGAGATCGACCAGCGCCCTGCGGTGCTGCGCGGCCGCCTGGTGAACAGCGCCAAGGGAATCGCCGAACGCCACAGCGCCGCCGATTTCGACAGCCTTCCGCCCGAAAAGCTCAAGGGCATCGTCAAGGGTTTCTGACCGCCCTGATACTGGCCCAAGGCACCTGCCCCCTCCCCTTCGGGAGGGGCGCAGGCATCGCCAAGTTATCCCCAGCTACCCCCTTCCCATTCACGATTGGCCCGCTATAAGCGCGCGCTCTGCTGGGGCGTCGCCAAGTGGTAAGGCACCGGTTTTTGGTACCGGCATTCGCAGGTTCGAATCCTGCCGCCCCAGCCAGATTTGCTGTCCCTGACGCCCGTCGGCGCGGGCGCGACACCCACCACATCCACCAGATATTGCTTCCCCGCACGGCGCCCTGCCTGTCTCCGGCAGCCTGCCCGTGAGCGCGCGGGCCACCCGGTTCGTGCGGAACCGGGACCGACCTGGCCCAATGCGGGCGCAATCGGCGTTGTTATACCAGCGTCAAACAGCTATTGCCCCGCGCCGGGGACGATTGGAGGTTGGGGTTGTTGCGCGTGAATCGATGGCTTGGCCGGGACGGCGGGATGGCCGATGGCTGATTGCGCCCTGGCAAGACAAGCCCCGGCGCCGTTGCTTTCCGCCCTGCCTGTTGCCCCTTCTCCTGCTCCAGCGCCGTCTGTCGCGCTGGTCTACAATCCCCATGCCGGGAATTTTTGCGCGCGCACGCTGGAAAGGTGGCGCGCCGCGTTGACTGCCGCCGGCCACGCCACGCGCCTGGTCGACAGCCTTGACTATGCGCGCGCGCCGCAGCGCCACCGCGCCGATGTCGTATGCATCGTTGGCGGCGATGGCACCGCGCGGCTGGTGGTGGAAGCCGAGTTGCAGACACCTCGCATCACCCCCGCGCCCGCCCTGCGCCACGCCTTGCTGCCGGCCGGGACAGTGAACCTTATCGCCCGCGAAACCGGTTGCGGCACCGATCCGGCCGGGCTGGTGGATGCCCTGGCGCAAGACGCCGCCCCTGCCCTGCAATACCATGGGCTGCTTGATGGCGCGGCCTTCCTGTGCTGCGCCTCGGTGGGGCCGGACAGCGCCGTGGTGGCGCGGGTGACGCCAGCGGCCAAGCGGCGGTGGGGCCGTGCCGCCTATGGCCTGGCGTTGATTGCCCAGCTCTGGCGCTGGCCTCGCCCGGCGCTGGACGTTTCGATCGATGGTGCCGCCCACCGCGCCGAAGCGGTTTTCGTGCTCAAGGGCCGCTTCTATGCCGGGCCGTGGACGCTCGATCCGCAGGCAGATCTGCGCCGCCGCGAATTTCGCGTGCTGCTGCTGCCGCGTGCGCGCCGGCGCGACATTGCGCGGTTGGCCCTGGCGGCCATGGTCAGCCCGCGTTTTGCCGATCCGGCCTGGCGGCGATGCTCGGCGCAGACCGTCACGGTAACGGGGCAGGACGCCGTGCCGATCCAGGCCGACGGCGACATTCTGGGGCAGACGCCCGCCCGGTTCAGCTTGGCGACAGCGCCCATCGCGTTTCTCTCACCTGCGGCGCGACAGACCACAAGGGACCAGGCCTGATGCGCCCGCAGATCGAACGAGAACTTTGCGATGATGCTGTCCAGCCCCGGCCTCTTGCGCCGCCGCCGCACCCTGGTCCCTCGCGGCCGCGCCCGATGCCCGTTCCACCGCCCAGCGGCACGGCCCACCCCTTCCAGCCGATGACGCCCGAGCCATCGTTGGCGCCGGTGCGCGCCGCGCCGCCGGTCGATCGCTGCCTGTGGGCACTGGTCGGCGGATCAGGGCTGGTGGTCATGGCCATGATGGTGGGCAACCGCCTGCCGGTCGTGGTGGCGAGCCCATCGTTTGCCGTGCTTGCTCTGGCCGTCGCGCTGTTCGCCGTAACCTGGCGCCGCTGTGCCCGCGCCACCACGCCGTTGCAGGCGCGGCTGCGTAACCTCAGCGAATATGGCCTGATCCTGATCGCGATCGGCGTGCTTGGCGCGGTGGCCAGCTATCAGGTGGCGGCGATTTCGCGCGGGTTCTGTGACGATGCCCTGCAACGCTGGGACGAGGCGCTGCATTTCGACTGGCTCGGCCTCTATGCCCTGGTGGTGCGCCATCCGGTGCTGCAATATACCGGATCTGCGGCCTATAATGCCGTATTCCTCTATCCCTGGGCCATTCTGATCTGGCACAGCTGGAAAGGGGAGCGTGACAAGGCGCGCGAGTTCCTGCTCACGTTCTGGCTCGCTGCGGTCATCACCCTGGCGCTGTTTCCGCTGTTTCCGGCACGTGGCGCGCTCTCGCACCTGTGGCATGGCGTGGTGCCCTATGCCCCCAGCAACGGACTGGACCAAGGCACGGTGATCGCCGCGCTGCGCGCCCATCGTCTGGCCGGAATCGAGCTGTCGACCGTGACCGGCCTGGTTTCCGCGCCCAGCTTCCACACCGTGTGCGGCCTGCTGTTCATCACCTTTTCCTGGCGCATCGCGCATCTGCGCCCGCTGATCGTGCCGCTCAACCTTGTGCTGCTGGCCGCCACCCCGATCGAGGGATCGCATTACCTGGTCGACATGGTGGTGGGCGCTGCCGTTGCCGGGGTGGCCTATGTGCTGGTGCGCAAGCGCCTGGCCTTGCTGGCCTGGGCCCAGGGCATTGCCACCCGGCGCCTGCGCCCTGCCGCGCTTACGCGCTGATCGCTTCATCCCCTGAAGCCGGCGGTCCGGCGCCCAACCACGCGGGCGCCGGACCTTGGCCTCAATAGTCCTTGCTGGCTTTGACGCTGATCTGTTCGTCCCCGATCGTGGAGATCGTGGCGAGCAGGGCAAGCCAGCGGGTGATGCGGAATTCGATCGAGGTTGCGTTGTAGCCGCGCCCGTCGGTCACCAGCTCCAGATAGAAGCGGCGGCCCAGGTACTTGCCCACCGCGATCGACGTGCCGCGACCGGTGGTGGCATCGGCGCCGACGATGCGCAGGCGATCGAGCCCGATGGCGCTGCGCACCTTGTTGATCGGATCGCCCCCGCCGCCGCCGCGCAGGCTGGCCAGCGCCGAAGCCAATTGCACTGCCTCTGGCGCGGAAATCTGGGTGATCGACGTGCCGAACAGCAGGCGGCTGAGCAGTTCTTCCTCGGGCAGCGCCGGGGTGGAACTGAACGCGATGGAAGTGTGCGCCGCCGTGCCGGTGATGCTGATGGTCGCCGTCACCCCGTTGGCATCGCCCGTGGCCACGATATCGAGCTGCGGGTCGATCGGGGTCGAGCCGGTGAAGCGGATTTTGCCGCGCGTCAGGTCAAAGCGCTTGCCGGCAAATTCATAGGCGCCGCGGATCACTTCGGCCGTGCCGGTAATCTCGGGCGCGGCGGTGGTGCCGCGCAGGTGAATGTCGGCCCCCCATTCGCTGTCGAGGCCCATGCCGCGCACGGCCACGCGATTGGCCGCCACGGCATCGATCATGAATTGCCAGGGCGCCGAAGGCACCTTGGCCGGGGCGGCATCGGCCGGGGCGTTGATTTCGCGCGTCTTGATCGTCGGCAGATCGGCTGCGGCACTGGCCTTGCCCAGCGCCCAGCTAGCCTGGTCGATACGCACGCGCCCGGCAATGGTGCCGCCGTTGCCGGTGCTGATCACCCGCAGCGGGCCGGTGACCGTGGCCGACATGTCATCGCGCCGGATCAACTGGGCATTGCTCGCCGCCAGGCGCAGGTCGATGCCCACGCCCTTGGTGGCGATGGCCGACAGGTCGATCGTGCCACTGCCTTCCACCTTGCCGCCGTTGCCGGTGGTGCCGGCAAAGTGCTGCAACGCCAGGTGCGAGGCATCGAAGCTGCCTGCCGCCTCGACATTCTGGATATCGGCGCCGATCAGTGATGAACGCACGCGCAAGCCCTTGGCCGCCAAGGCGCCGGTCAGCACCGGGGCATCGATCGTGCCGGTGATATTGGCCACCGCGCCCAGCGGCCCGGTAAAGTCGAACGCCTCCACCGCCGCCAGGCGCCAGAGCGATTCGGCCGGGCCGCTGTAGCGCACTTGCGCATTGAGCCTGCCGCCGCGCAGGCGTTCGGCCAGCGTGCCGCCGCGCGGCAGATCGGCAATCGCCGCCTGCAAGCGCCCGCGCACCGCGCCCTGGTCCTTGACCACCGCGCGCGTCTGCAACGAGGCCGCATCAAGCTGGCCAACCAGATAGAGATCCACCGGTTGCGAGGTCAGCACCAAGCCCGAGCGCGAGAAGTTGCGCACCTGGATCGCGACATGGCCCTGCGGCGCGCCGGTGCCATCGTCGCTGTAATCGATGAGGCCCGATGCCAGGCCGCCCAGGCCAAGATCGGCCACGGCGATATCCAGCACCGACAGCGGCATCCGCGCGACCTTGAGGTCGATCTTGGTAGGACCGCCCAGCACGTGGCCTTCGGCAATGACGATGCCGCGACCAAAGGTGACTTGCGTGGGATTGAGCTTCCAGCCCTCGCCCTCGCGCTCCATCACCATGCGCCGCGGCATGTCGACCGTGCGGCCGGCATAGTTGCCCGCGACATAGGCGACGATCTTGTCCGGCTCGAAAGCGGCGGTGCCCTGCAAGGCGAACTGGGTGCCCCGGCGCCCGGCGATGGACGCGGTGACGCTGCCCGAGCCGTTGACCAGCGCGGCGCTGGCTGCCATCCGGCCGATGAACACCTTGCCCGCCGAAAGCCCCTGCGCCGTGACATTGGCGGTCAGCGTGCTGTTGCCCTTGGCAAACAGGCCATCCACATCGATCTTGGCATTGCCGATGGCCAGCGGCACATCGCCACCGAACCTGGCATTGCGCGCCAGGATCAGCGCCTTGACCATCTGCCCACCATCCTGTGGCGCAAGGTGGATCGTGCCGTCAAGCCCGCCGCCCTTGAGCGCGAGATCGCCGGTGACCCCACCGCTGCCCAGCGTCACGCCGCCGCTTACATCGGTTTGCCACACGCGCAGGAACTGAATCTGCAACCGGGTTGGCCCGCCCTTTGGCGAGAACAGTCCCATCGAACCGTTGAACGGCCCCAGGCGCGATTGCCCTTGCGCGGTAATGCCCAGGCCATCGGCGATCGGGCTGATGCCCACGCGCACGTCCTTGAGGCCGGCCGCCGGCAGCGGGCTGGCAAAGACCAGTTCCGCATGCGGTCCATCCTTGGCCATGCGCGCATCGACGGTGAACGGGCCATAATCGGTGGAGCGGCCCTGGCCGACCACGCTGGCGGTGCCATCCTGGCCAACCTGGCCATCCATCGTCAGGGTCAGCTTGGGCGCGTTGACCGCCACCTTGCGCAGCGTGAGCGGGATATTGCCACCCATGCGCGCGCTGCCGGTAAAGCGCACGTCACCGCCGGCGAGATTGGCCAGCGTAGCATTGCTGAGGCGCGAAAGGCGTCCGGCGGCATTGGCCTGGATCGACCAAGGCAGGTTGTCGCCCACCTTGATCAAGACCTTGGCCGTGCCATCGAGCGTGCCGACATCGGGCACGGCAAAGCCGCGCGCCACGATCGGCCCCGCCAGGGCATAGCCACCGCGGGCGATATCGCCGCGCAGCGTCAACCGTGCGTCCAACCCCTTGAGATGCAGCGCCAGTGGATCGGCCGAGAGCGCATTGCCGCGCAGGACGAGGCTGCCCTGCAGGCGCGCGCCCGACAGATGCTGATCGACCATCGCCTGGCCGCTGCGCAGAACCTGCGCCGTGACATCGAGCGGCAGGACCAGCGCCTTGCCATCCCAGCGCGCGGTACCGGCGGTGCGCAGGCCCTGGGCATTGATCTGGCCCGACCGCAGGTTGCGGATCGTCAGGACGTGCTGGAACGAGAGATCGTTGAACGCGCCATCGAGCGTGCCGTTCAGCGCCACGCCATCTGCCTGCGGATTGGCCAGCAGCTTGTCCGGGCGCAGCACCTGCGCCTTCACCGCGATAGCTTCCGCGCGATTGTTGGCCAGGTCCAGGCCGCCCTGCGCCATCGCGCGCAAGGTGGGCGTAATGGCAAAGGCCGTTCCCTGCGCCCGGCTTTGTGCAAAGGTGCCCTGATAGACCAGCGAGACCTTGCCGCCGGCCGCAGCCGCCGCGGTGCCCTTGAGCAGGTCGGCAGGAAACAGCTGGCCGGCCAGGCGATAGGCGCCGCTGCGATTGTCGAGCAGGAAGGCGGCCATGGTCTTGCCATCCTGCTGTGCCCAGCCAAAGCCGTGCCAATCGGCAAAGCGGCCACGCCCGGCAACGCGCAGGTGGACATCGCGGCGCAGGCCGGACAGCCCGGCAAGCAGGCCATCGCGCGGCGCATCATAGATGCCGCCCAGTTCGAAGCGATCGCGATCGGGCTGGCTGTCGAGATGCAGCACCAGGCGATCGCGGCCGCCAAGCTTGCCCGTCACGTCAACCAGCGCGCGGCCATTGCGGATATCGGCGCGGGCCTGCACGTCGATATGGCGGCGATCACCGACGATGCCCTTGGCGATGGTCAGGTCGTCCAGCGCAAAGCGATCGATGCGGATGTTGAAATCGGGCAGAATCGGCGCGTTGGGATCGCCAGGGTTCATCTTGGGCGTGCGCCACAAGGTGCCGTGATGGAACACCAGCGTGCGAATATCGAGGCCACTGTGCAGCCACGACAGCGGGCGCCAGTCCAGCTCTACCTCGGGCACGGTCATGAAGCGGCCGTGGGGATCGCTGATCACCACATCGCGCAAGGTGGATGCGCCGAACAGCGAGCCGTCGATCCGCCCGATCTTGACGCGAAGGCCCGATCCGGGCGTGACCTGGGCAATGCGATCGATGACGAAGCGATGCCCGATCGCGGAATCGAGGATCAGGAACAGCACGCCAAGGCCCGCCGCCAGCAGCAGCAGGCCGGTGGCCAGGCGCCTGGCCCAGCGCGCGGCAAAGCCAGGCCCAGGCGGCGTGGCGCGGGGCGGAACAGGGGCAGGCGCGGGGGCGCCGGCCGCGCCGGTATCTTCCGTTTCCTGCACCATCAGAAAGCCTGTCCCAACGCGATATAGACCCCCAGGCGGCTGTCGCCCGGGCGTGGATTGATGGGCGTGCCCACGTCGATGCGGATCGGGCCGAAGTTCGTCTGGTAGCGCAGGCCAAGCCCGGCCCCCAGGCGCATTCCGTTGAGCGTGGGCGTGGCATTGGTGCCCACGGTGCCGGCGTCGACGAACGGCACCAGGCCCACGGCCCCGCCGAACAGCCCGGTCTTGACCCGCGCTTCCAGCGAGAATTCGGTCAGCGAGCGGCCGCCGGTCGGCTCTCCGGTGGCGTCGAGCGGCCCGACCCGCTGATAGGAGTAGCCGCGCACCGAGGCGCCACCACCGGCATAGAACCGCCGCGACGGCGCGATATTGTCAACCTGCGTGCCGACGATCGCGCCAAGCCGGGTGCGCGCCGCCAGGATCACCCGGCTGCTGATGTGCTGGTACACGCTCGCATCGACCTGGGTTTTGACATAGCTGGACTTGGTGCCGTCGGTCGTGGAAATTTCCGGCGAAACCCGCAGCGACAGGCGCCAGCCCTTGGTGGGATCGAGCAGGTTGTCGCTGGCGTCATAAGCACCGCGCAACGGCAGCGCGGCGATGAAATAGGTGGTGCGCGGCGTGGTGCTGGTGGTTTCCTGCGTGCCGATCAACTGGATGCCGAACGAATAGGTCCACGGTTTCTGGAAGATCAGCGTGGATTGCTTTTCCAGGCTGGCCGTGGCCGACACGGTGTTGGCGTCATAGGCGCGAACCTGGATCGTCTGGGCATAGAGATCGGCGGTGAGAACCTGGTCGCGCTCATGGAAATTGTTGCGGCGGAACGTCACGCCGGCAAGCTGCTCCTGCGTGCCGAGCACGCCACGGAAGCGGATCATCCCTTCGGGCGGGAAGAAGTTGCGGTGTTCCCAACTGCCTTCCAGACGGGCGCCTTCGCCGCTGGAATAGCCGATCAGGCCTGCGAGGGTGCGCTGCGGCGCCTTGGTCAGGTCAACATCCACGTCGACCACGCCAGGCTGGCCATTGGTGGGCGGAGTGACTTCGCGGGCCTTGACCGTGGCGGTGGACACCAGGCTGGTGGCGAGAATGCCCTCGCGCAGGTCGTCCATGTCGCTGCGCTGGTACATGTCACCCGGGCGGAAGCGGGCGATGCGTTCGAGATGGCGCGAGCTGAGATAGGCCGGCAGGTTGCTGTTGACGTGGCCAAAGCGATACTTGCCGCCGGTGGTGACCGGCAGGTTGAGATCGCCGGTGCGCGGCTCGTGGTCGATCACCAGATCGGGTTCGCCCACGGTGGCAAAGGCATAGCCGCGCTCGCCCATTTCCTTGTTGAGGCTGTCCTTTTCGGCCAGGATCTTGTCGGTATTGATCGGGTCGCCAACATTGAGGTGGAACGCGGCACGCAGATCCTGGGCATCGCTGGCGGCCATCACGTCGCCCAGGGCGATGTGGGCAAAGTGGTATTGCGGGCCGGGCTGGATATCGAACCGCACGACCGACTTGGCCAGGCTCGCCTGGCGCCGCGCGCGCACCTCTTCAGCGGTTTCCGCCTTGGCGGCGACAGTCGCAGCACCGCTGCCGGCCGTGCCCGTGCCCGTGGCCGCTGGCGTGGTCTGCGGGCGTTCGATCGTCTGGACCACGTCGGGATCGTAATAGCCATAGACGCGCAGCACCTGTTGCAGCAGGTCAGCGTCGCTCTTGGCGCGGCGGGTCAACTGCGCCAGGTTGTCTTCATCGTCCTTGAGCGTGGCGAGCGCCGACAGCCCCTTGAAGCGCGCCACGATGGCATCGCGATCGGGCAGCGTGACGTCGGGCGGGAACGCCAGTTCCACCTGGTTGGCCACATGTACCAGCGTGGCATTGGCGATCTGTGCGCCTTGCGCCGAATCATCGTTTTCCAGCGCGGCACCGGCCGCCTTGGCCTGTTGCTGCGCATCGGCGATATCGGGATCGGGGCTCAGCGGCTCGATCGCAGGCAGATCGGCCTTGTCCGGCCATTCCAGCGTGATGCCCGGCATCGCTGGCAGGGCCGGCAGGGGATCGGGGCTGATCAGCGTGGAGACGTCTGGCACGGTGGCGCGCGCGGCGTCGGTATCGCGCGCCCAGGCCTGCGGATTGTCGATCGCCGAATCCGGGATCAGGGCTTCGAGCGCGGGATCGGCATTGCGCGACTGGCCGAGCGCCGGCAGCGGCCCCAGCGTGGCGCCCAGCCCCAGGCCCAGCGTGGCCAGCGCCCGCGCCAGGCCCGAGCGGCGGAAGATGTCAGAGCGGAGGGAAACCTTCGGCCAGGCCAGTGCCGGCGATCCCGCGGCCAATCCCGGCCGCGCCACGGCCCACAGGCTGCGCGGCCAGTTCAGGCTTGGCCGGCATGGCATCGCCAGCATCGCCGCGCCCAAGGCGATCGATCGCGTCGGCCTGGGCATCGGGTTCGAACGCGTGCCAGCCATCGCGGCCCAATCGCTCCATCGGGCGATAGCGAACCTTGTACTGCATCCGGGCCGATCCCTCGACCCAATAGCCGAGGTAGACGTAGGGCAGGCCGATCCTCTGTGCGTGGAGGATGTGATCGAGAATGATGAAGTTTCCAAGCCCGCCGCGCGTTTCGTGATGTGGATCGTAAAAACTGTAGACCATCGAGAGCCCATCACCCTGTTGATCAGTCAGGCAGGCCCCCACCAGTTTGCCCGGGCTGCCATCGGCAGTGGGCTCCCTGTATTCGATCACATAACTTTTCACCGACGTATGTTCCACCATGTCCGCGAAATCGATTTCGTCCATGGTCGCCATGCCGCCGCCCGGATGCCGGGCAGCTAGGTAACGCCGCAAGAGGTCGAATTGTTCCACAGTCGACCACGGTTTGCAGGCGGTAACAACAAGATCGCCATTGCGGCGCAAATCGCGGCGTTGCGTGGCCGAAGGGCGGAATGCGCCGGCCACCACCCGCACCGAAACGCACGCGGTGCAATCGATGCACGAAGGGCGATAGGCCACGGTCTGGCTGCGGCGGAAACCGATCCGGCTCAACGCGTCGTTGAGCTCCTCGGCCCCCGGGCCTTTCAGCTCGGTAAACACCTTCCGCTCCTGCCGGCCGGGCAGATAGGGGCAAGGCGCCGGGCTGGTGACGAAAAAGCGGGGAAAACGGACAGGCGCAGTCACAGCCAGAGCAGTTCCTTGTCGCTGGCCGGCCCATCCGGCGCGCGTCGTGCCCATCACCGTGCCCCGGCATGGCCCTGGGTTAAACCATGTTAACCACGAAATCCGATCGGCCGACAAGCCTGCCTTGTCATTTTGGAGCGTATTTCCTGCCCCCTGCGCGATCCCGTGCCAAGGCAGGACACCCTGCCCGGCACGGGTTAACGGATCAGCGCGTCACGCCAGTTCCACCTGGGTCACGTCATAGCCGCGGTTGCGCAGCGCGCGCACCAAGAGGTCGATCTGCTCGCGGTTGCGTGCCTCGCACTCGATCTCGGCGGTCAGGCCCTTGGCCGGCAGCGAGGTGAAGATGCGCTGGTGCCACACTTCCAGGATGTTGACCTGGTGGCGGTTGAATTCCTCCACCACGCTGTAGAGCGCGCCGGGCCGATCCTGCAGCACGATGCGCAGACGGCCGAGCCGGCCCGAGCGCGCAAGGTCACGCAGCAGCACGTTGGCGAGCAGGCGCGTATCGATGTTGCCCCCGGTCAGCACGATGCCCACCTTGCGCCCTTCGAACATGGCGCGGTTGGCAATCACGGCGGCGAGGCCAGCAGCGCCCGCCCCTTCAACCACGGTCTTTTCGATCTGCAGCAGCAACGCCACGGCGGATTCGAGCGCGGCTTCATCGACGAGCACAATATCGTCCACCAGCGTCGCCAGCACAGCCGAGGTGAACGCGCCCGGTTCCTTGACGGCGATGCCTTCGGCCAGAGTGTCCCCGCCGCACGGCAGGCTCTGATGCTTGAGCTTGTCGTACATCGAGGGGAACAGCTTTGCCTGGACGCCGACCAGGCCGATCCCCGGCTTCATCGCGCGCGCGGCAGTGCCCATGCCGGTGAGCAGCCCGCCCCCGCCGATCGGCACGGCCAGCATGTCGATCTCAGGCACGTCGGTAAGCATTTCCAGTGCCACCGTGCCCTGCCCGGCCGCAACGGCGGGATCATCGAACGGGTGCACGAAAGTCAGCCCGCGCTCTGCCTCGAGCAGGCGGGCATGGGCATAGGCTTCGTCGAACGTTTCGCCTTCCAGCACGACATTGCCGCCCACGCTTTCGGTCTGCATGATCTTTACCGCCGGCGTGGTGCGCGGCATCACGATCGTGACCGGAACGCCCAGCCGGGTGCCATGATACGACAGGCCCTGGGCATGGTTGCCGGCAGAAGCCGCGATCACCCCGCGTGCGCGCTGTTCTTCGGAAAGCAGCAGAAGGGCATTGAGCGCGCCGCGTTCCTTGTAGGCGGCGGTAAATTGCAGGTTTTCGAACTTGAGATAGATTTCTGCGCCGGTGATCCGGCTCAGCGTCTGGCTATGCAGCGTGGGGGTGCGCACCACCTTGCCCATAATTCGCCCGGCCGCCGCGTGCACGTCGGCAAGGGACAGCAGGGCATGCGCCGGCTGTTGGGCGAGCTTGTGGACAAGGTTTTCCATAGTGCGCCACCCCCTAATGCAAAGGGCCGCGCAAAGAAACCGTTTCCGCATCCCGCGATGCGCCCCAAGGGAGGGCTGGCGCAGGTGCGCAAAGCGGCTAAACACGGGGGCATGACCGAACCACTCACCATCGCATGCATCGGCCTTGGCACCATGGGCGGGCCGATTGCCCGCCATCTGGGCCAGGCCGGCCACCGCCTGACCATCTTCAACCGCAGCGATGCCCGGCGCGAGGCCTGGATGGCCGCCAATCCGGGCCTGGCCACGCGCGTTGCCGCCAGCCCGGCCGAAGCGGCCGAAGGCGCCGATGCGGTGATCACTTGCGTGGGCAACGATGATGATCTCGCTGATGTGGTGCTCAGCCCGCAGGGCGCCTTTGCCACGCTGCGCCCGGGCGCAGTGCTGATCGATCACACCACGGTTTCGGCGCGCATCGCCCGGCAGATTGCCGTGGAGGGCCGCGACAAGGAGATCCTGTGCGTCGACGCACCGGTTACCGGCGGCCAGTCTGGCGCGGAAAGCGGCACCCTGTCGATCATGTGCGGCGGCAGCGACAAGGCGATCGCGGCGGCCCGGCCGATCCTGTCGGCCTATGCCAAGCGCGTGGTCCACGTCGGCAAATCGGGCGCGGGGCAGACCACCAAGATGGTCAACCAGATGTGCCTGGCCGCCACGATCGCCGGTCTTTCCGAAGCCATGCGCTTTGCCCAGGCCGCGCATCTTGACCTTGCCAAGGTGTTCGAGGCGATTTCGGGCGGCGCCGCGCAATCGTGGCAGATGGACAACCGCTGGGACACCATGGCCGCCGATTCGTTTGATTTCGGCTTTGCCGTCGACTGGATGCGCAAGGACCTGGGCCTGGCGATCGAGGAAGCACGCGGCCTGGGTGCCAGCGTGCCGACCACCGCGCTGATCGACCAGTTCTATGCCGAAGTGCAGGCCTTGGGCGCAGGCCGCCAGGATACCAGCGCGCTGATTCGCCGCCTGCCCCTGCGCGGGCAGAAGCCGGCATGATCGGCTTGCCTTTGGCGGGCCGCCCCGCCCTGATCGCGGCGCTGCTGGCAGCCGCTGCCCTGCCGACGGGCGCGCTTGCCGCCCAGGCGCCGTCCACCGATACGCTGGTGGACAATGTCCATGGCGAGACCATCGGTGCCAATGGCCAGGCCGAGCAGGTCATCGGCCTGCTGTTCGATCGTTCCGGCGTGATCCGCCAGGTCTATCATCCCGGCGACAAGCTGCCCAAGAAGGGCTTTGGCTATCACATCGATGGCCAGGGGCAGGTGATCCTGCCCGGGCTGATCGACGCGCATGTCCATGTGATGGAACTGGGCCTGGCCGCCCTGACGCTCGACCTCTCGTCAACCCATACCCTGGCCGAAGCGTTGGATGCGATCCGCACCTATGCCGCCGCGCATCCCGATCGCACCTGGATCACCGGGCGCGGCTGGAACCAGGAGCAATGGGGCCTGAAAGACAGCAGCGGGCACAGCCGCTATCCCACCGCGGCCGAACTCGATTCGGTGGTGGGCGATCGCCCGGTCTGGCTTGAGCGGGTCGATGGCCATGCCGGCTGGGCCAACAGCGCTGCGCTCAAGGCCGCCGGGATCACCGCCACAACCAAGGCACCCGATGGCGGCGCGATCGACCGCCGCCCCGATGGCACGCCCGCCGGGGTGCTGGTCGATGCGGCGATGAGCCTGTTGACGCCGCGCCTGCCCGCGCCGCGCGCCGCCGATCGCGATGCCGCGCTGGCCAAGGCGCAGTCGATCCTGTTCCAGCGCGGCGTGACCGCCGTGGCCGACATGGGCACCAGCATCGAAGATTGGCAGGCCTTCCGCCGCGCCGGTGACAAGAACCAGCTCTATGTGCGGATCATGGCCTATGCCATGGGCACCGAGCAGATGGCCCTGATCGCCGGGGGTGAGCCGACGCCTTGGCTCTATGCCGACAGGCTGCGCCTGGGCGGGGTCAAGCTGTTCATGGATGGCGCGCTGGGTTCGCGCGGGGCGTGGCTCAAGGCGCCCTATGCCGATGCGCCCAATACGCGCGGATTGCCGCGCATGACCGATACCCAGCTTGGCAACCTGATGAGCCGCGCGGCGATGGACGGGTTCCAGGTGGCGGTGCATGCCATCGGCGACGCGGCCAATGCCGCCGTGCTGTCGAGCATCGAGGATCTCTCCGCCACCTACAAGGGCGATCGCCGCTGGCGGGTGGAACATGCCCAGATCGTCGATCCGGCCGATATCGCCCGGTTTGGCCGCAATGGCGTGATCGCCTCGATGCAGCCGGTTCACGAAACCTCCGATCGGGTGATGGCCGAAGCGCGGCTTGGCCCGCAGCGGCTGGCCGGTGCCTATGCCTGGCAATCGATCGCCAAGGCCGGGGCCACGCTGGCTTTCGGATCGGATGCACCGGTGGAAGCGCCCGATCCCTTTGCCGGGATCGCCGCGGCGATCAGTCGCGAAGGGCCCGATGGCCAGCCAGCCGGTGGCTGGCAGCCGCAGGAAAAGGTCTCACCCGTGCAAGCGCTCGCCGCCTATACCACCGGGGGCGCCTATGCCGGCTTTGCCGAGACCCGGTTTGGCCGCCTCGCACCGGGCATGCGCGCCGATTTCATCCTGGTCGATACCGATCCGCTGACCGCCACGCCCGATGCCATCCGCAACACCCGCGTGCGGGAAACCTGGGTGGGTGGCGGCAAAGTGTGGCCGGCCGATGCGGACAATGGTTCCGTCAAAAAGGATGGAAACCAAAAAGGCTGAGAGCCGTTAGATGGCCCGACGCGGAAGGCGCTGGGTTCCCCCCCTCACCCCGGCGCTGCGTTGCCAAGCCCTGATGGTGTTCTCCCCTCGCACCCGGGCACGGCCATGCGGGCAGCGGAAAAATCCGGCCGCGCATGCAATTTCCCTCAAGACTGCGCAGGCGGTGGGGGGGGAAAGATTTCGCACCCCCAA
>CAYXUN010000003.1:26607-53116 GCA_964468165.1 uncultured Novosphingobium sp.
GGGCGCCCCCCCACCGCATCGCCGATCAGGGCAGCAATTGCGTGGGGTTCCCGCTGGCCTGCTGGGCCGCCGCAGCGGCATCCGCCGCTGCCTGGGCCGCTTCGGCCGCGGCTTCTTCTGCCGCCAGGCGGGCCTTTTCCTCGGCATCGGCCTTTTCGGCAAAGCGCATGACGATCAGCGTGCCTTCGAACAGGATCAGCAGCGGAATCGCCAGCATCAGCTGCGAGACCACGTCAGGCGGGGTGATCAGCGCAGCCAGCGCGACGATGCCCACGATCACATAACGCCGCGCCTTGACCAGCGCCTCGCGGCTGACGATCCCGGCGCGGTTGAGCAGCATCAGCAGCACCGGCAGCAGGAACGAAACGCCGAACGCCAGGATGAACTGCATCACCAGCGCGAGATATTCCTCGATCCCCGGCAGCGCTTCGAGTTGCAGGCCACCCTTGTTGCCCTGGAACCCGACGAACCATTTGAACGCCGTGGGCATCACCACGAAATAGGCAAGGCTGGCGCCCATGCCGAACAGGATCGGCGTGGCGATCAGGAACGGCAGGAACGCGCGCTTTTCCCGGGCATAGAGCCCCGGCGCGACAAACGCCCACAACTGGTTGGCGATCACCGGGAAGCTGAGCAGGAAACCGGAGAACAGCGCCACTTTCAGGTTCACGAAGAACGCCGAATAGAGCTTGGTATAGATCAGCCGCCCATGCCCGGCCGGGAATGCCAGGCTGAGCGGATGCACCAGGATCGCCAGGATGGTGTCGACAAAGTAATAGCTGATCGCCGAGGTCAGCGCCAAGGCATAGACACAGCGCAACAGGCGGGTGCGCAACTCGATCAGGTGATCGAGCAGCGGGGCCTGGGTTTCATCGATATCGCGAATCTGGATCACGGTTGGCCCGGCTCGGTGTGGGTGTGAACGACAGGCGCAGCTGCCGCATGGCCATCGTCGGCCGGCTGCGGACCGCGCGGACGCTCGCCCCGGCTCTCCACCGGCAGCAGCTTTTCAGGCGGCGGGGGGAGCGGCGCGGGATCGGTCGGCGCATGCGGCGCCAGCACCGGATCGACCGGATGAGCCGGCGCTTCGGCCGTGGCCGCATGCGGCGTCTCGGCAGCGCTCGCCGCCGCGCTTTGCGCCATGATCTGGGCGTTCTGCTCCTGCCACTTCTTTTCCATGTCGGCCAGTTCCGCCTCGCGGATCATGGTTTCGATGCCGGCACGAAAGTGGTTGGAAACACGGCGCATCTTGCCGATCCAACGGCCGGCGGTGCGCAGTGCGAGCGGCAGATCCTTGGGCCCGATCACCACGATCGCCACGATGACGACCAGCAGCAATTCGGACGGCGCAATATCGAACATCGATGGTCAGCCCTGCGTTATCGGGCCGATCAGGCCTGCGGCCCCTGCGGGTGTTCGCCCGGCTGCTGGACCGGCGCGGGGTGAACCGGCGCTTGCGGCGCAACGGGGGGAACCGGCGGGGTCTGCTGGATCTGGGCCGGCGGCGGGGTAACGGGAGGATTGGCTTCCTCGTTCATGCCCTGCTTGAAGCTTTTGATACCCTTGCCGAAATCGCCCATCATTTCGGAAATGCGGCCACGCCCGAACAAAATCAGCACGACCAGCGCCAGAATGATCAGGTGCGGTAGAGAAAGGCCACCCATTTCAAATTCTCCTTTGCCTGCCCAGATAGGGGATGTTCCCGCACTTCGCCAGCGGGCAAAGCCGATTCTTGTCGTTTAGTCCGCCTCGCCCGGTTCGTCTGGCGCATCCGCCGGCTCTGGCCCGGCATCCTCGCGGTTGCCGGTGAGCACGGCATAGGCTTCGTCCACCGGATCAAGCAGGCCGGCGGCGCGCAACTCGCCGATGCCGGGCAGGTCTGCCCGGCTGGCAAGGCCGAAATGGCTGAGGAACTGCGGCGTCGTGGCATAGACGGTCGGCCGGCCCGGCACTTCGCGCCGCCCGGCGATGCGCACCCAGCCCGCCTCCATCAGCACGTCGAGCGTGCCCTTGGCGGTCTGCACCCCGCGGATCGCCTCGATCTCGGCCCGGCTGACCGGCTCGTGATAGGCAATGATCGCCAGGGCCTCCGTCGCGGCCCGAGACAGGCGGCGCACCTCTTCCTTTTCCCGCCGCAGCAGATGCGCCAGATCAGGCGCGGTCTGGAAATGCCAGCGCCCGCCGCGCTCCACCAGATGCACCCCGCGCGGGGCATAGTGCTCTGCCAGCAGGGCCAGCGCGGCGCGCACGTCTGCCCCGCCCAGATGGCGCGAAATCTCGTCGGCACGCAGCGGTTCATGCGCGGCAAACAGCGTGGCTTCCACCGCGCGCAGCAGATCATCGGGCGTGGTCATGACGCGGCGCCCTGCAGCGGCCGGATCAGCAGCGGGCCAAAGCATTCGTCCTGCACCAGTTCCACCCGCCCCTGCTTGGCCAGTTCGAGCGCTGCCAGAAAACTCGATGCCAGGGCCGATCGCGCCAGTTGCCGATCGCTGGCGCCGTTGATCGCCATGGGAGGCAGGAAGGCGCGCAGATCGCGCCATTCCAGGCTGGTGCCGAGCAGCGCGGAGATGCGCGCCAGCGCCGCGTCGAGCGTCATGACCGGGCGTTCGCGCACCATGTGCACCACCGGGCGATTGCGGTGCTGGATCTGGCCATAGGCCTGGATCAGGCCAAACAGATCGGCCTGCCACAGCGACCGGCGAGCCAGCGTGATGCCCTCAGGCGCGCCGCGCGTGAACACGTCGCGCCCCAGCCGGTCGCGCGCCATCAGCCGAGCGCCGGCCTCGCGCATGGCGCCCAGCCGTTGCAGGCGCAGTTGCAGGCGCAACGCCATTTCTTCGGGGCTCGGCTGCATATCGGGATCGCGCGGCAGCAGCAGCAGCGATTTGAGATAGGCCAGCCAGGCTGCCATCACCAGGTAATCGGCGGCCAGTTCCAGCTTCAGCGCTTCGGCCTGGTGGATGTATTCCAGGTATTGATCGACCAGTTCGAGGATGGAAATGCGCCGCAGGTCAACCTTTTGCCGCCGCGCCAGATCGAGCAGCAGATCGAGCGGGCCTTCCCAGCCATCGAGATCGAGATAGAGCGCATCGCCCGTCGCCACGGGCGGGGGCAGCCCGTCCCACAGCGCGTCGTCCTGCGGCTCTGCCCCCTCGGCCATGCCGGATCAGGCCAGGGCCAGCAGCGTGTCGCGCCGGGCGGTAAGCTCTGCCTGCAAGGCCGTGTCACGCGGGACGGCGGCAGCAGCGGTAGGCGCCAGGGCACGGTCAAGCCGCGCGGCGGTCTGCGCGCTCATCGGCGCCAGGGATTGCGCGATGCCGATCATGTCGGGCATCCTGGCCCAGCAGTTGAGCGCGATGTCGCACCCGGCGGCCTGCGCGCGGGCCGCACGTTCCGGCACGCTGCCGGCAAGGGCGGCCATATCGAGATCGTCGGTCAGCAGCAGCCCGTCAAAGCCGATGCGGCGGCGGATCACCTCGGCAATGACGAAGGGCGAGAGCGTGGCCGGCAGATCGGCATCCCAGGCAGTGAAGCGGATGTGGCCGGTCATGCCGATGGCGGCGCCAGACAAGGCCTGGAACGGGGCAAGATCGGCCGCCAGTTCGTCTTCCCCGGCGGTGACCGTGGGCAGTTCCTTGTGGCTGTCGGCCATGGCGCGGCCGTGCCCGGGCATGTGCTTGATCACGCCCATCACCCCGGCCCGCGCCAGACCATCGAGCGTGGCACGGCCCAGCGCTGCCACGCGCTGCGGTTCCTTGCCCAGGGCGCGATCGCCGATCACGTCGTGCGCGCCGGGCTGGCGCACATCGAGCAGCGGCAGGCAATCCACGTTGATCCCCGCTTCGGCCAGATCGATGCCCAAGGCTTGCGCATTGGCGCGCGCCGCCTCGATCGCGCTGGCGGGCGCCACGTCATAGAGCCGGTCGAACGCCTCGCCAGCGGGATAGGGTGCCCAGACCGGCGGCTTCATCCGCGCGACCCGGCCGCCTTCCTGGTCGATCGAGATCAGCAACCGGTCGCGGCCGTGCAGGTCACGCAGCGAATCGGTCAAGGCGCGCAGCTGTTCGCGCGATTCCACATTGCGACCGAACAGGATGTAGCCGGCAGGATCGGCGTCCTGGAAAAAGGCGCGCTCGTCGGCGGTGAGAACGGGGCCGGAAAGGCCGAAAATGGCTGGAAGCATTGGGGCAGCTTTCCCGCAATTCGGTGCCTTTGACAAGCCACGCAGGCCGTGCCGCCCCATCCACTGCTTCGCATTCCCCGGATGACGCCATCCGGGGTCAGTCTGATCGGCCGATCAATGCTTGACCTGGCACTTCACCCCTTCGCCCTGCAGCTTGTTGCACAGCGAATTGGCAGCGCCCGCGTCGCCGGGCACGGCCTGGAGGCGGTAGACTGTACCGATATCGGCCTTGCCGGCGATGATGCGGTGGCTGACGCCCTTGAGGCTCTCGTGCGCGACAACCAGCTTGTTCCACCCGGCTTCGGCCAGGGCCTGGCTCGAAAACGCGCCAACCTGCACGCCCACGCCGCTGACCGGCGCCGGGGCGGGCGCGGCCTTTTCAGCAGGCTTGTCTGCCGCCTTGGCCGTGGCGGATGCGCTGGGCGCGGGCGCTGGCGCATCCTTGGCAGCAAGGGCGGCGGTCGGGCGTTCACCCTCGCTGACCTTGAAGCTGGAATCGCCGGTGCCCTGGAAGGTCTTGCCGCCCGGATCCTTGGGCGCAACCTTGTAGGGTTCCTTGCTCGCCTCGATCAGGCTGCCATCGGCCGCCGCCGGAGCGGCATTGCGATGCGTGGCCCAATAGATCGCCCCGACGATCGCGAAGAGCAGGATCACCGCCAGCACGACAAAGCCGATCAGGCGCCCATTGTCGGGGCCTTCCTCTTCCAGATCGACGTCGTCGGCGCTTTCCAGCCAGGGCAGGCGTTCTTCGCTGCCCAGGTCCAGCGCCTGCGCGCCGGCGCCCTGGCCAGTTTCGCCCAATGCGGCGTTGTCGTGCTGATCCCCGTTCACCATTGCCTTCAAAGCTCCTGCGCGGCCTCAACCCCCAAGATGGCCAGCCCGTTCTTCACAACCTGCCCGATTTGCGCGGCGAGGAAAAGGCGCGCCTCGGTCAGCGCCTGATCCTGTGCCACAATGAAGCGCTTTTCAGGCTTGTCGTTGCCCACGTTCCAATAGGCGTGGAACGCGGCGGCGAGATCATAGAGGAAAAACGCAATGCGGTGCGGCTCGCGCGCAACTGCCGCGCCTTCGACAATGCGCGGGAACTGCGCAGCCAGCTTGACCACGGCGAGTTCTTCCTGGCCCAGCAGCGCGAGATGGGCAGCGCTCGGCGCCCAGCCGAGTTCGGCGCCCTTGCGCAGGGTGGAGGAAATCCGGGCATGGGCATATTGCACATAGAACACCGGGTTGTCCTTGGACGCTTCCACCACCTTGGCAAAGTCGAAGTCCATCTGCGCATCGGGCTTGCGGGTCAGCATGGTGAAGCGGACCACGTCCTTGCCCACTTCCTCGACGACATCGGCCAGCGTCACGAAATTGCCCGCGCGCTTTGACATCTTGACCGGCTGGCCATCGCGCAGCAGCTGCACCATCTGCACCAGCTTGACCTCGAACGGCTTGGGGCGCGCGCCCTCTGCCCCGGTCAGCGCGGCAACGGCGGCCTTGATCCGCTTGACGGTGCCGGCATGGTCGGCACCCCAGATGTCGACGAGCGCGTCGGCGGTTTCCGCCTTCTGGAAGTGATAGGCAAGGTCTGCGCCGAAATAGGTCCAGCTACCGTCAGACTTCTTGATCGGGCGATCCTGGTCATCGCCAAAGCGGGTGGAGCGGAACAGCGGCAGTTCGACCGGTTCCCAGTCTTCGGGCGTCTTGCCCTTGGGCGCTTCGAGATGGCCGTCATAGACCAGATCGTGCGCGCGCAGCCAGGCTTCGGCCGCCTCGGGCTTGCCGGCGGCCTGCAGCTCTGCCTCGGACGAGAAGAGATCGTGGACGATGCCCAGCTTGGCGAGGTCTTCCTTGATCATGACGAGCATCGCGGCCACTGCCTTTTGGCGGAACAGCACCAGCCATTCGCTTTCGGGCGCAGCGACATAGCGATCGCCGAATTCGGCCGCGAGGGCCTGGCCCAGCGGGATCAGGTATTCACCCGGATAGAGGCCGTCGGGAATGCCGCCAACATCTTCGCCCAGCGCCTCGCGATAGCGCACGTGCGCCGAGCGGGCGAGCACATCGACCTGCGCGCCGGCATCGTTGACATAGTATTCCTTGATCACCTTGTGCCCGGCGAATTCGAGCAGGGCAGCAAGGGCATCGCCCACCACCGCGCCGCGGCAATGGCCCATGTGCATCGGCCCTGTGGGATTGGCCGAGACATATTCGACGTTAACCGTGCTGCCACCGCCCAGGGTAGAGCGGCCATAGCCGCCCGCCGCCTGGCCGATCAGCGCCAGTTCGTCGGTCCATGCGGCATCGACCAGGCGCAGGTTGATGAAACCAGGGCCCGCGATTTCGGCACTGGCGACGCGCGGATGGGCGGCCAGTTCCTCTACCAGCAGCGCGGCCAGGGCGCGCGGGTTGGTGCCGGCCGGCTTGGCCAGGACCATCGCCGCGTTGGTGGCCAGATCGCCATGCGCAGCATCGCGCGGCGGCTCGCACGTGACAGCGCCGCGCGGCAGGCCAGCGGGCAGCGCCCCCTTGGCGACAAGGGCATCGAGCGCGGCATCGATCACGCCGGCGTAGGCAGCGAACAGCGTCTGGGCGGCAACGGGGCTATCGGTCGTCATGGCACGGGCCGATAGCGAATTTGAACGGTGTTGGAAACCCGAGCGCGTCGGGCATTCGCAACGCCGTTTCCGCCAACGCCGGTCAGGTGCGGTGCGCCATCCACCATTCCAGCAGGTGCCGCGCCACGGCGGTGTGGGTCGGCGCGCCGAACAGCGCATCGGCCCTGCCCTCCAGCGCCGCGGCCACCTGCGCGCGGGTGAACCAGCGCGCGTCTTCCAACTCGTTCTGGTCAATGGTGATGGTGGGATCATCGGCCAGGGCATGGCAGGCGATCATCAGCGACGAGGGATAGGGCCAGGGCTGGCTGGCGACATAGCGCACGTCGCGCACGCGCACGCCGGCTTCCTCCAGCACTTCGCGCGCCACGGCTTCTTCCACCGTTTCGCCCGGCTCGACAAAGCCGGCCAGCGCGGAATAGCGCCCGGCAGGAAAGCGCGGCTGGCGCCCCAGCAGCAGGCGCCCGTCATGTTCGACAAGCATGATCGTGACCGGATCGACGCGGGGAAAGTGATCGGCGCCGCAGTCTGCATTGGTGCAAGACCGTTGCCAGCCGCCCTTGGCAGCCTGGGTGGCATGGCCACAGCGCGCGCAAAAGCGATGGCGCGCATGCCAATCGACCAGGCTGCGCGCCCCGCCATAGATCGCCAGATCGCGGGCGGGCATGGCATCGAGCAGGGCGCGCAGATTGGGCGCGGCCGGCGCCGTGCTGCCGCCAAGGCCAGGCGCGGCGGCGGCAAAGCAGCCCCGGCCCGCTTCATCCAACCCCAGGAACACCAGATCCGCCCCATCCGGCGCGGATTGCAGCGACGCCCAGGTCAGCCCGCCATCGGCACCAAATTCCGGCGCCAGGCCATCGAGCACCAGCAACTGCGCGTCGGGCGCGGCCTGCACCGCCGCGAGCCGCACCGGATCGGTGCGCACCGCATCGGCCCGGTCCAGCGGATTGCCGGCATAGGCAATCGGCGGCAGCGCGCGGGCCAGCGTGTCGGTAGGGGTCATGCGGCAACCTTGTGCTGGGCCAGCAGCCGCGCGCGCACATCGCTGCGCACGGCCTGGGGGAATGCAGTATCGAACGGATAGGCGGTGCTGGGCATGAACTGGGCAAAGAACCCGGCGCGCACGCCGCCCACCTTGCTGATGAAGCCAATCGTGCCAGCCGCGCCCGACCAGCCATAGGTGCCCGCCGAATCGCCAAGGCCAACACGGCCACCGGCGCCAAAGCCATGGCCGGCGATCCAGGTGCCGGCAGTGCTGGCGCCGGGCGGCAACAGGTTGCTCGTGCCCATGTCGACCGCGCGCTGGCTCATCACCCGCTTGCCGGCGAATACCCCGCCGCCCAGCAGCATGGCCAAGAAGCGGTCATAATCGCGGGGCGAACTGATCAGCCCGGCCCCGCCAAACGGGAATGCCGGCGGATCGAGATAGACCGAATTGGTCGCGCCATCGATCGGCAGCAGCCGGCCATCGGCCACGACGTAGTTGGTGGTGAAACGCGGCACATCGGCCGGGGCCAGCTGGAACGTGGTGCTGTCCATGCCCAGCGGATCGAAGAAACGCGCCTTGAGGAACGCGCTGAACTCCTGCCCCGAAGCCAGTTCGATGATCCGGCCCATGAGATCGAGCGCCACCGAATAGGACCAGCGGGTGCCGGGCTGATAGACCAGGGGCAAACGGGCGAGATTGTCGGCAAAGGCGGCCATGCTGGGCGCGGTATGCACTTCGCCAAAGCCCGGCAACGGCACGCGGGTGGCGCGATAGGGCATGATGCCGGCGGCGGCATAGGCATCGCGGATCGGGCCGGTCTGGACGATGGTATAGCCAAGCCCGGCGGTGTGGGTCAGCAATTGGCGCACGGTGATCGGCGCGGTTGCCGGCACCACCTTGTCCACCGGGCCGGCAGGATCGACCAGCACGTTCATGCGGGCATAGGCCGGCAGGAAATCGGCGATCGGCTGGTCAAGGCCAAGCTTGCCTTCATCGATCAGCATCATCGCCGCCATGCCGGTGATCGGCTTGGTCATCGAATAGATGCGGAAGAGGGCATTCTCATCGAGCGGCCGAGCGTCGCCACGCGTGCCATTGCCCCGGGCGACAACCTCGGGCGCGGCATCGCCCCAACCGAGCGTAGCAACCGCACCGGCCAGCTTGCCGCTGCTGACATAGTCATCGAGCAGGCCGGCAATGGCCGGCAGGCGCGGGTCTGTCGGCGCGGCATGGGCCCAGCGCTGCAACAGCAGGCCCCCGCCAAGCAGCCCTGCCCCGCCCAGCAGGGTGCGGCGGCTGAGCGCCGGGGTTTGCGGAAGTGTCATGCCATCATGCATTGCAGCCAAACCTTTCCTAGACGCCTGTCCATGTGCTCATGCTCGCGCTCTACGGCGCATTACCCTTCGTGCACGCCCGCCAGCGCGAGGCGCGCCGCCTTGGCGAAAACCGTTGGCAACCCGGCATTTTCCATGTCGCTACGGGGCCACCACTGCGCGCCGGGAATGTCGGCGCCGGGGATATTAGCGGGAGAAAATCCTGCGCCTACCAGCAAATGCAGATCGAGATCGAAATGGGTAAAGGCATGGCGGACAACCCCGGCGGATCGCCAGGTGCCGGCCAGTGGCGGCTGGCCATCGCCATCGGCCCGCGCGCTCCAGCCATCGTCGGGCAGCGCGCGCATGTCCCCCAGCATGCCCTTGCCCGGCCGCGTCACCACCAGCACCTGCGCCTGCCCGTCGGCATCGTGTCGCTCGATCCAGTAGGCGTGCCCCTGGCGCTGCGGCTTGGCCTTTTTGGGTGCCTTGACCGGCAACGCCTCGGCCCGGCCTTCCGCCTCGGCCCGGCAGGCGCCGCGCAGCGGGCACAGCAGGCAGCGCGGCGCCTTGACCGTGCAGATCGTGGCGCCCAGGTCCATCATCGCCTGGGCGAAATCGCCCGCGCGCGCCGTGGGGGTGATCGTGGCGGTCGCCGCGCGAATGGCCGGGCGGGCTGCGGGCAGCGGCACATCGATGGCAAACAGCCGCGCCACCACCCGTTCGACATTGGCGTCGACCACCACGGCATGCCGCCCAAACGCGATCGCCGCCACTGCCGCTGCGGTATAGGCGCCAAGGCCCGGCAGCGCGCGCAGGCCATCTTCGCTATCGGGAAAGGCGCCCAGCGCGGAAACTGCGCGGGCACAGGCCAGCAGATTGCGCGCGCGGGCATAATAGCCCAGCCCCGCCCAGGCCGCCATGACCGCGGCGTCGTCGGCGGCGGCGAGATCGTGCACGGTAGGCCAGGTGCGGGTGAATTTCTCGAAATAGGGGCCAACCGCTGCCACCGTGGTCTGCTGCAGCATCACTTCCGACAACCACACGCGATAGGGATCGGGCGCCGGCGTCCCCGGCCGGCTGCGCCAGGGCAACGCCCGCGCATGGGCATCGTACCAGGCCAGCAGCGCCGCGGCCACGCCATGGTTGGCGGGCGCGCCTGCGGTTTCATCACGTTGGGCGGGGAAATCGTCAGGATGGCCACTGGCTTGCATGGCGCCGCTATGGCATGGCAGGCGCCATCATGGAAAGCGATCAGGCCAAACCCCGCCCTGCCCGAAAGGGTGCCGCCAAGCCGGCCGCCAAGCCAGCCAGCGCGGCAGCGAGCAAGGCCGCGCCCAAGGGCTTTGAGCGCAAGCGCGGCGGAGAGGCCCGGCAGATTGCCGATCTGATGCCGGCGATCGGCCGCACCGCATTTCGTCGCTTCGGCTTTGTGCAAAGCTCGGTCGTGACCCGCTGGCCCGAAATCGTCGGCACCGCCCATGCCCGCCATTGCATGCCCGAATCGATCCGCTTTGCCCCGGGCGAAAAGGCCGACGGCATTCTGCAACTGGTGGTGACGCCGGCCCATGCCCCGCTGATCCAGCACGTGGTGCCCGAGATCATCGAGCGGGTGAACCGCTTCTTCGGCTATCGCGCCGTGGCCAAGGTCAAGCTGCGTCAAGGCGTGGTTCAGGCGCCGCGCCCGACAGGCCCTGCGCCATTGGCGCCGCCGGCCTTGAAACCGGTGCCGATGGACTTGGGCGACAGCCTGCGCGCCGTGGGCGACCCGGAACTGCGGGCAGTGCTGGAATCGCTCGCCCGCTCGCTGGGCGAAGCCAGCGCGACACCAGAATCCAAGCCAAACCGGGACAACAGGGATATCCGCAAGTGACCATTCCGAACGTGACCATGACACTTCGTTCCGCTGCCAGGGCCATGGCCCTTTCGCTTGCCGCCACGCTGGCCACGCTGGTGGCCAATCCGGCCCAGGCTGCCCCGCCGAAAAAGGCGCCCGCCGCACCGGCCGGCCGCAACTGGAACCAGACCGTGGTGCGCACCGCGCGCGACAGTTTCCTGCTCGGCAATCCCAATGCCCCTGTCAAGCTGGTGGAATACATCAGCTATACCTGCCCGCACTGCGCCCATTTCACCCAGGAAGCCGATGCCCAGTTGCGCCTGGGCTTCATCGCCCCGGGCAAGGGTTCGATCGAGGTGCGCAATTTCGTGCGCGATCCGATCGACCTGACCGTGGCCCTGCTCACCCACTGCGTGCCGCCCGCGCAGTTCTGGCAGACGCACCTGATGTTCCTGACGCGCCAGGAAGACTGGATCGGCCTGGAAATGACCGCGAGCCAGGCCCAGCGCCAGCGCTGGATCACCGGCCCACTGGCCGGCCGCACCCGCGCCATCGCCAACGATTTCAAGTTCTACGACATGATGGCCTCGCGCGGGGTCAGCCGCGCCGCAGCCGATCGCTGCCTCGCTGACGAAGGCCTTGCCAATCGCCTCGCCGCCAACACCAAGGAAGCGGCCGACAAGGACTATGTCGAAGGAACGCCGGCCTTCATGATCAACGGCTTGCCGCTTGCCGGCACGGCCAGCTGGGCCGCGCTCAAGCCGCAGCTCGAAGCCCGCATCAACTGATCGGCACGCCTCCCTCTTTATCGCCCCATGCAACGGGAAAACCTGTGATGAAACTTGCCACCACTCGCCTTGCGCTTCTGGCCCTGCCGCTCGCCCTGGGTCTTGCCGCCTGCGGCAAGAAGGACGATGCCGGCGGCCCTGCCGCCCAGTCTGCCGCTGCCCTGCCCACCGTGGCCCCGCCCGCCGGCAAGGCATGGAGCGATGTGGTCAGCAAGAATGCCGATGGCGGCTATGTGATGGGCAACCCCGACGCGCCGATCAAGCTGATCGAGTTCGGCTCGCTCACCTGCCCGCACTGCGCCGAGTTCGAGGAAAAGGGCTTCCCCAAGCTGCGTGACACTTATGTCAACAGCGGCCGCGTCAGCCTGGAATTCCGCAATTTCGTGCGCGATCCGTTCGACACGACGATGGCCATGCTGACCCATTGCGGCTCGCCGGAAAGCTTCTTTGCGCTGACCCAGCAGGTCTATGCCAACCAGAAGGACATCTTTGCCAAGCTGCAGCCCGCCGCCAAGGAAATCCAGGCGATGAACCTGCCACCGGCGCAGATGTTCGGCGTGATGGCCGACAAGGGCGGCCTCATCGATTTCTTCGGCGCACGCGGCATCGCGCGGGATCAGGCGATGGCCTGCCTCGCCAATTCCAAGACCGCCGAGGCCCTGGCCAGCGACACCCAGACCGCCGGTGACAAGTACAACATCAGCGGCACGCCCACTTTCATCGTCAACGGCAAGAACGTGGACGTGGCCACCTGGGAACAGCTCGAGCCGATCCTGCAGCGCGCCGGCGCGCGCTGATCCCCGTTCCGGGGCGGGGGCCAGGGGGGCCGGGGCGATGCATTTCCAGCGGTTGAAGCTTTCGGGCTTCAAGAGCTTTGTCGAGCCGGCCGAACTGCGCATCGAACCGGGGCTGACCGGCGTGGTCGGCCCCAACGGCTGCGGCAAGTCGAACCTGCTCGAAGCGTTGCGCTGGGTCATGGGTGAAGCTTCGGCCAAGGCCATGCGCGGCGCGGGCATGGACGACGTGATCTTTGCCGGCAGCACCAGCCGCCCGGCCCGCGCCTTTGCCGAAGTTGCCCTGACCGCCCAGACCGACCCTGACGACCAGTGGGGCGGCGAACTGGAAGTGGTGCGGCGGATCGAACGCGGCGCAGGGTCTGCCTATCGCGTCAACGGCCGCGATGTGCGCGCCAAGGACGTGGGGCTGATCTTTGCCGACGCCGCCACCGGCGCGCACAGCCCGGCGCTGGTCAGCCAAGGGCGCATTGCCGCGGTCATCGCCGCCAAGCCGGCCGAGCGGCGCATGATGCTGGAAGAGGCGGCGGGTATTGCCGGCCTGCACGTGCGCCGCCGCGATGCCGAACAGAAGCTGCGCGCGACCGAGGCCAATCTGGCCCGACTGGAAGACCTGATGGCCGGGCTCGACGGCCAAATCGCCGCGCTGCGCCGCCAGGCCCGCGCTGCCGAGCGCTATCGCGCCGTATCCGACAAGATCCGCATGGCCGAGGCGCGGCTGGTCTTTGCCCGCTGGCGCGATGCCGCCGCAGCAGCCCAGGCCGCGCGCGAGGCGGCCGCCCGCGCCGATGCCGCCGTGGCCGGCGCCCAGGCTGCCACCGTCACCGCGCAAGGCGCGCAGCACAGTGCCGCCACCGCCCTCGCCCAGGCGCGCGAAGAACTGTTCGATCGCCGCCAGGATGCCTCGGCCCACGGCCAGCGCATGGCCGCCCTTTCCGCGCAGCTCGAGGCGGCCGAACAGCGGCTGGCAGACATCGACCGGCAATTGCGCGCAATCGAGGAAGACCGCGCCCAGGCGGACCAATTGACCGCCCAGGCGGCCCAAGCCCTGGCCCAGCTGGAAAGCGACCTGGCCAGCGCCGAAGCCACGCTGCTGGCAGACGAGGCGCGCCGCCCGATCCTGGCGGGCGCCCTGGACGAGGCAGAACGCGCCGCCCGCGCCGCCGAACTGGCCCAGGCCCAGGCCCAGGCGCAACAAGCCGGCGTTGAGGCCGAGTGGCGCGTGGCCAAGGCCGCGCTGGCAGCCGCGCAAACCGCGCTGACCCGGCTGGATGGCGAGGCCCAGCGCCTCGCCGGGCGTCGCGCGGCCCTGGCTGCCGAGCCCGATCCCGCGCTTGCCCTGGCCGAGGCGGAACGCCGCCGGGAAGAGGCTGCGGCAACCCTGGCGGCGCAGCGTGCCCGGCGCGAGGAATTGGCCACCACGCGCGAGGCTCTGACCCAGGACCGCGACGCTGCCGCCAATGCCCTCGCGACCGCGCGCGCCGAGCTGGCCGGCGGCGCGCGCGAGGCAGAAGCCCTGGCGCGCGACAAGGCGGCGCGGGCCAAGGCCGCCGCGGCGCGCGGACGCGGGCCATCGGCGCTGTCGGGCTGTCGCGTGGCGCCGGGCTGGGAACGCGCGCTCGCCGCCGTGCTGGGCCGCGATGCCACCGCGCCGCTCGGCCCGGCGCCAGAGGCCGGCGAAGGACGGTTCTGGACCGGGGCGACGCCGCCCGCCCCCCTGGCCGATGCCCTGTTGCACCACCTGCCCGCCTGCCCTGCGGAACTGGCGGCGCGGCTTGCCTTGGTCCGTGCGGTCGAGGCCGACAGCGGCGAGGCGCTCAACCCCGGAGAATGGCTGGTCACCCGCGCCGGCCACTTGCGCCGCTGGGATGGCTTTGTCGCGCGGGGCGAAGGCGCGGCCGAGGCCGCCGCCCTGGAAGCCGACAACCGCCTGGCCGATCTGGAAGCGCGCCGCCCCGCGCTCGATGCAGCGGTAGCCGCGGCCCAGGCGGCCCACGACGCGGCGCGCGACGGATTGGCCCAGGCCCAGGCGGAGTGGAGCGGCGTGGAGCGCCTGATCGGCCAGGCCGCCGAAGCCGAGCGCAGCGCCCTGCGCGCGGTGGACCAGGCCGAAGCGGCACGCGCCCAGCAGGATGCCCGCGCCGCCGACCTTGCCCGGCAGGACACCGCCCTTGCCGAACAGATCGCCGCCGCCCGCGTGGAGGCTGACGCCGCGCAAGCGCGCCACGCCGCGCTGCCTGATCCGGCGCAGGGCCGCGCCGCCGTGGCCGCGGCCCAGGCCCAGCACCAGGCCGCCCGCACCACGCTGCAACAGGCGATGGCGGCCCATGCCGCTCTGGAACAGGCCCTGGCCGTCGGCCGCGAGCGGTTGGGCGGGATGAAGGCCGACATGCGCAACTGGCAGGCCCGCGCCGGCGACGCGGCCAAGCGCCTGGCGCAAATGGCAACGCGCGCCCAGGATCTGGCCGCCGAACGCGCCATCAGCGCGGCAAAGCCGGCCGGCCTGATCACCGAAATCGAACAGGGCGAGGCGATCCGCAACCGCCTTTCCACCGATCTTGCCCAGGCCGAAGCCGCACTGGCCCAGGCCGAAACCACCGGCAAGGCTGCCGATACTGCGCTGGCCCAGGCCAACGAAGCGCTCGCCACCGCGCGTGAGGCGCGCGCCACGGCCAGCGCCCAGGCCAGCCACGAAGACCAGCGCCGCCAGGAAATGGCCGGCATTTCCGGCGAACGCTTTCAGTGCCCGCCGCCACTCCTGCCCGAACGCTTTGCCTTCGCCGCGGCCGAGGTGGGCGATGCAGCCAGCGAAAGCGCCACGCACGAGCGGCTCTTGGCCGAGCGGGAGCGGATCGGCCCGGTCAACCTGGTGGCGGCAGACGAACTTGCGCAGGCCGAAGCGCGCCAGGCCGAAAGCCTGGCCGAACAGGCCGAACTCGCCGAAGCGGTCAACCGCCTGCGCGGCTCGATCGGCAACCTCAACCGCGAGGGGCGCGAGCGCCTGCGCGCCGCGTTCGAAGCGGTGGACGGCCATTTCCGCCGCCTGTTCACCCGCCTGTTCGGCGGCGGCGAAGCGCACCTGGCGCTGGTCGACAGCGACGATCCCCTGGAAGCGGGGCTGGAAATCATGGCCCAGCCGCCGGGCAAGCGGCTGCAATCGCTGACGCTGCTGTCGGGCGGCGAACAGGCCTTGACGGCGGTGGCGCTGATCTTTGGCCTGTTCCTCACCAATCCGGCACCGATCTGCGTGCTCGACGAAGTGGACGCGCCGCTCGACGATGCCAACATCGAGCGTTTCTGCGATCTGCTCGATGCCATGGTCGCCGAAACGCAGACCCGCTATCTCATCGTCACGCACAACGCCGTGACGATGAGCCGCATGCACCGCCTGTTCGGCGTGACCATGGTGGAGCGCGGCGTGTCGCGCCTGGTCAGCGTGGACCTGGGCGGCGCCGAAGAACTGCTGGCTTCGGGGGTTTAGGCGCGCAGGATCAAGAACGCGGGCGCGCCCGGTCATGGTCGCGCGCGCCCGCGCGTGCCATTCGGGCAGGATGACCGCGCCACACCGCTTTCGCCTCGCCCTGCCCCTGGCCCTCATGGCGGGATCGCCCGTGCTGATCGGCGCGGCCGCGCCGTTCGATCCTCCGCCGTTTGCGCACTGGATCGATGGCACCACCGCCAGCGAACCAGAGATGCAGGTGCAGCAGGTTGATGCCGACACCTTTGTCATCCGCCAATCGGTGAAGACCAATTTCGAGGCGCCGTTCCTCTATCTCCTGTTCGGGCAAAGCGGCGCGCTGCTGGTCGATACCGGGGCTGGCGGCCTTATGGTGCGGCCCACGGTGGAGCACGTGATCGCGCAATGGCGCCAGGCCCACGGCAACCGCCCGCTGCACCTGACGGTGGCCCATTCGCACAGCCACGGTGATCATCATGCCGGCGACAGCGAATTTGCTGGCCGGCCCGATACCACCGTGGTGGGCCTGGCCCCGGCCGATGTCGCCAGCGCGTTTCACGTGGCTGACTGGCCCAATGGCCTGGGCTCGCTGGACCTGGGCGGACGCGTGCTGCGCGCCATTCCCACGCCAGGGCACCAAAGCGCCCACGTGATGATCTATGACCCGCAAACCCGCCTGCTCTTGTCGGGTGACATGCTCTATCCCGGCCGCCTTTACGTGCCGAGCAACCACTTCGCCGAATTCCGTGCCAGCGCCCATCGCCTGGCTGCCTTCGCCCAGACGCACCCGATCCGCGCCTTGCTCGGCGCCCATATCGAGATGACCACCACACCGGGCCAGGACTATCCGATGGAAGCGCCCACGCACCCGGCCGAACATGGCCTGGCGCTGCCGCCCGCCGCGATTGCCGACCTGGTCCAGACCGTGGATGCCATGGGCGACACCCCGGCCAAGGCCGTGCGGCCGGACTTCATCGTCTATCCGGTGGAACCACGGCCGAACTGATTGGGGCAAGCGATAACCTGCCCTCCCCCAGCCCCTCCCGCACGCGGGAGGGGAGAACGGCGCCCAAAAGCCCCTTACGTTTACGGGAGGGGTTGGGGAGGGCAGGTTTGCCCAGAGCTTGACAATTTTTGTAACTACATTAATGTTTGAAGCCAAGATGGTGGCATCCGGGTTGGACGCAACAGGTTTCGTCGTGACATCACGCTGTGATGGAGATCACGTTCGATCCCGCCAAACGGCAAAAGACCCTGGAGGAACGCGGATTGGATTTCGCCGACGCGGCCAAGGTATTTTCCGGCGAACATTTCGATGTCGCCGACGAACGCGTTGACTATGGGGAAGCGCGCTTCCTCACTTTCGGCTGGCTCGATGGCCGCGCGGTGTCGCTGGTATGGACGCCACGCGACGGAGGGCGCCGGATCATTTCGATGAGGCATGTTCATGCAAAAGAACACGAAGCCCGCAAAAGAGCCTTGGACTGACCCCGACGACAGCCCAGAGTGGACCGAAGACATGTTCCGCATGGCAGCCGTCCACCAAGGCGATACGCTGGTGCGCCCTGCCATTGGTACGCTCAAGTCGCCGGGGCGCCCCGTTTCACCGGCGCCCAAGAAGCAGGTAACCCTGCGTCTCGACCCAGACGTACTCGACGCATTCCGCGCCAGCGGCAAGGGATGGCAGTCCCGCGTCAATGCCGAGTTGCGCAAGGCCTTGGGGATTTGAACGGCGTCAGCCGTATATCCTCAGGCTCGCTGACAAAGCGCTCTCGCGCCGCTAGCCCACACTCCCCACCACCAGGCACGCCAGCGCCATCAGGAAACCCGCCGTCCGGTTTGAACGAAACCGTGCCAGGGCGTTGTCGCCATCGTCGACGTTGAGGCTCAGCGCCTGCCACGCCAGGTGCAGCGCCACTGGCAGCAAGGCGAGCAGGGCCAGGGGATCGGGATGGATCAGCCAGAACGCCAGCGCCCACAGCGCCACGGCGGCGGCGTAGAATGCGCTGACGCCGGGCTTTACCCTGCTGCCCAGCGCGCGGGCGCTGGAGCGGATGCCGACCATGGCGTCATCCTCGCGGTCTTGCAGCGCATAGATCGTGTCATAGCCGATGCACCAGCACATCGCCCCGGCATAGAGCGCGGCAAGTGCGCCCAGATCGCCATCGTGCACTGCCACCCAGCCGGTTGGCGCGCCCCAGGTGAACACCAGGCCGAGCCAGGCCTGCGGCCACCAGGTGATGCGCTTCATGAACGGATAGGCGGCCACCAGCGCCAGGCTGCCCAGCGCCACGATCTGCGCCTGCCAGCGCAACTGGAGCAGCACGACCAACCCGACCAGCGCCAGCACCATGAGCCAGGCCCAGGCCGCCTTCTTGCCCACGCGGCCACTCGCCACCGGGCGCTGCGCGGTGCGGGCGACGCGCGCATCGAGATCAGCGTCGACGATATCGTTATAGACGCAGCCCGCCCCGCGCATGGCGATGGAGCCGAGGAGCATCCACGCCACCAGGTGCCACTGCCGCGCACCGCCGGCCAGGAACACGCCCCAGGCGCAGGGCCAGAACAGCAGCCACCAGCCGATCGGCCGGTCCAGCCGGGCGAGCAGCGCATAATCGCGCAAGGGCTGCGGCAGGCGGGCCACCAGCCCGCGATGTTCGCTGTCAGGGACGATCTGATCGGTTGCCGTGGTCATGTTGCCACGCTCCTGCGCCGGTTTGATCGGGCCCGCAAGGGGACAGATCGCCCGCAGGTTGCCGCCACGCCCGGCGCTGCCTATGAACGCTGCCCATGACCGATCACCTGCCCGCCACGCCTGCCTGGCCGCCCCGCTCTGCCCCGCGCCTGTTCGTGGCACAACGGCTGGAAGACGGCGCCAGCCTGGCGATCGAGGGGGCGCAGGCGCACTATCTGGGCAAGGTAATGCGCGCGGGGCCGGGCGACGCGGTGATCTTGTGCGACAACCAGACCGGCGAATGGCTGGCCCGCGTGGCCCATGCCGGCAAGCGCGACATGATGCTGAGCCTGGAGCGGCAGTTGCGCCCGCTTGAGGCCGTGCCCGATCTGTGGCTGTGCCCGGCCTTGCTCAAGAAGCAGGCGTTCGACTGGGTGCTGGAAAAGGCCACCGAACTGGGCGCCGGCCAGATCCGCCCGGTGATCACGCGGCGCTGCGTGGCTGACAAGCTCAATGCCGAGCGCGCCGCCATGATCGTGACCGAGGCGGCCGAGCAATGCGCGCGCACGGCCCTGCCCGCACTGTTCGATCCGGTAAAGCTTGATGCCATGCTGCGCGACTGGCCTGCCGGGCGCGCGCTGTTCTTTGCCGACGAGCAAGGCGGCGCGCCGGCTGCCGCGGCCTTTGCCGCGCACCAAGGGCCTGCTGCCCTGCTGATCGGGCCGGAAGGCGGCTTTGACGAAGCCGAGCGCGCCGCGATCCGCGCGCACCCTGCGGCCCGCGCGATCACGCTGGGCCCGCGCATCCTGCGGGGCGAAACGGCAGCCGTGGCGGGCCTGGGATTGTGGATGGGGGTTGCAGGGGACTGGGCCCTTGCGTGAGGCTTTGCGCTGCGCGCACGCCCCTTGGATTATTGCCGCCCTGCAATCATTCATCCCACGTTTATCGCTGGCGCAAACGCCGTTTGGCCACTAACGGATGCGGGCATGAGCACGAGACAGGTTTCAGATAGCAACGATCCTCTCATCGAGAGCCGGGACCAGCTTGTCGCCCCCATGCAGAAGGGCGAAAAGCCGCGTGAGGCGTGGCGAATCGGCACCGAGCACGAGAAGTTCGTCTATCGCACCGCCGACCATGCCGCCCCTTCGTATGACGAGCAGGGTGGCATCCGCGATCTGCTGATGGCGCTGACCGAATTCGGTTGGGAGCCGGTGTTCGAAGGCGGCAAGGTCATAGCCATGTCCGGCCCGGATGGCGCGGTCAGCCTGGAGCCGGCGGGCCAGCTCGAACTGTCGGGCGCGCCGCTCGAAAACCTGCACGATACCTGCGCCGAAACCGGCCGCCACCTTGCCCAGGTCAAGACCATCGGCGACCGCTTTGGCTTGGCGTACCTCGGCCTGGGCCTGTGGCCCGACAAGGCCCGCGGCGATCTGCCGATCATGCCCAAGGGCCGCTATGAAATCATGCTGCGCCATATGCCCCGCGTGGGCACGATGGGGCTGGACATGATGCTGCGCACCTGCACCATCCAGACCAACCTGGACTATGCCAGCGAAGCAGACATGGCGCAGAAATTCCGCGTCAGCCTGGCGCTTCAGCCGCTGGCCACCGCGCTGTTTGCCAATTCGCCGTTTCTCGAAGGCAAGCCCAACGGCTTCCTGTCCTATCGCAGCCATATCTGGTCAGACACCGATCCGGCGCGCACCGGCATGCTGCCTTTCGTGTTCGAAGACGGCTTTGGCTATGAACGCTATGTCGACTACATGCTCGACGTGCCGATGTATTTCGTGTTCCGCGACGGCAAGTATATCGATGCGGCGGGCCAGTCGTTCCGCGATTTCCTCGATGGCAAGCTGCCCGCCCTGCCCGGCGAAAAGCCCCGCAAGTCTGACTGGATCGACCATCTTTCCACCGCCTTTCCTGAAGTGCGGCTGAAATCGTTCCTGGAAATGCGCGGCGCCGATGGTGGCCCGTGGAGCCGGATCTGCGCCCTGCCCGCGCTGTGGGTGGGCCTGCTCTATGACCAGGGCGCGCTCGATGCGGCGTGGGACCTGGTCAAGGACTGGGACATGGAAGGCCGCGAGATCCTGCGCGCCAGCGTGCCCAAGCTGGGCCTCGATGCGCCGCTGCCCGGTGGCGGCACCCTGCGCGACATCGCGGGCCGCGTGCTCGACATCGCGCGCGGAGGCCTTGCCGCACGCGGGCGCCTCAATGCGGCAGGTGACAACGAGACCGGCTATCTCCTGCCGCTCGACGAGATCGTTGCCTCGGGCAAGACCCCGGCAGAGCGCCTGCTCGATCTCTACCACGGCGCCTGGGGTGGTGACCTGTCCAAGGTCTATGCCGCCAAGAGCTTTTGAGAGGATAGCACCCGATGATCCTGGTAATGGGCACGTTTCGCCTGCCGACTGCCGCCTTCGCCACCGCCGCCCCGATGATGCGCGCGGTGATCGAGGCTACCCGCGCCGAAGACGGGTGCCTGGCCTATGCCTATTCGCACGATGCGCTTGATCCCGAAGTGATCCACGTCAGCGAAAAGTGGCGTGACCGCGCTGCGCTCGATGCGCACTTCAAAACCGCCCACATGGCCACCTGGGCGCAGGAACGCGCCGGGCTGGGCCTGTCGGAACGCGATATCCGCGTGTTCGAAAGCGATGAAGGCGTCGCGGTCTGAGCGCTTGGCGCTAGGTTTCGCATCACCGCCTGAAGACTAGAGGCCTTTTAATTCAACACCTTCTTCTCCCCCTCTTCTTGAGAGGAGGGGGTCGGGGGGTGGTGGCGGCTCGGCTCTGACCTGCCTGCCAAAACGCTGGCAAGCCGCCCCAACCGCCGCGTGATCAGCCCATGCCGGGCCATCCAGGCATGGTATGCGCGATACTTGGCGTCTTCGCCCAGCAGGTGCTTTTCCTCGGTCTTGGCGCGCCAGAAATAGACCGCGCTGACCAGCGCGAGCGTGACCGTGTTGCGCACGGCATCGACCTTGGAATGGGTGGTTGCCAGAAACGGCATCGTCACCAGCCACCAGAACAGGTTCTTCGACAGATAGGCGGGATGCCGGGTAAAGGCATAAGGCCCGTTGGTCAGCACGCCGCGATAGGTCAGGTTGGAAAAGCGCAGGCCGAAAGCGATCGTTGCCCAGGCATAGATCGCCGTCAGCACCACCTGCGCCAGGCCCCAGGCCCACAGCAGCGCCGGATGGCCATCGAACCAATAGGCCCATTCGGCGGTGTTCTGGTGATAGTCCAGCACGCCGCCACCGCCCATCAGCACGAAGGGCGGATAGCACATCAGCGCAGCGACCCAGCCCGCCAGATAGGGATTGGCGGTGCGGATGTGGGCATCGAGCGGCTTCATCGTCAGCAGATAGCCGACCATGGCGATCTGCACGTCGATCATGAACATCGCCTCGATCGCCGTGTTCGACCAGCGCACCGGATCGGCCCACAGCCCGGTCCAGTCGGCCTCGACCACGGCGGCAAAACCGCCGGGCAGGATCGAGATCATGAACGCGCAGAAATAGCCCTTCACCGTCCAGGCGCGCAAGTGGTGCCACACCTGATCCACGTCATAGGCTTCGCGCCCGATCAGCATGGCGCCGAAATGCCAGGCCCCGTCGCGCGGGTTGACCAGCACGCGATCGAGCCACAGCACATAGGGAATGGCGCCCAGGAACAGGAACGGCGCGGCCTGTTCCAAAAGGTCCATGGCAAACAGGTACTGCCCGCGCCAGTACCAGCGGCCCAGGCAATAGACGAAGGCGATCAGCGCCCAGGTGGCCCAGAGCCCGGCCAGCTTGGTGATCGAGGTATCGAGTACGCTGCGCAAGGGGCGCGGCGCCGACCAATCGATGCCGGTAGAGGCGCGGCGATGCACCTTGTCGACCAGCAGCGACCAAGCCACCATCGGCGTGCCGGAAAAGACCAGCGCCAGCACGGCCGCACTCGATCCGGCCAGCCGCGCGCGTGGGCCAGGCAGGCCCAGCGCATCGACGATCTGCGGCCAGGCGCGGCACACCGCCACCCATGCCAGCAGGCCGGCCAGGCCCACCAGGCCGACCCAGGCGGACACATCGCTGGCAGGGCGGGACGAAGCGGCGTGGGCGGGTGACTTGGTCATACCCGCCCGCTTATACGCGCAGAAGTGGAAATTCGGTGAAGAAGGTTAACGCCAGGCGGTGATTTCGCCGCTGTCATCCAGCACGATCAGGGTCTTGTCGGCCACGATCGGCGGCAGGGTGACGGGCGCAGCCACCTTGGTCACGCGGGTCAGCGTGCCATCGCCCACGGTGATGGTGGAAATCTCGCCACGCGAATTGGCCACCCACAGCTTGTTGCCTGCCAGCACCGGCCCGGTCCAGAAGATCGGGCTCTCCTTCTTCTTGGGCTTGAGATAGCGGGGCAGCTGGCTCATCCAGCGGACCTTGCCGGTGGACTTGGCAATGCACAGCAGCTTGTCTTCATCGGTAAGGGTGAAGATCCACTCGCCGGCCACCGCCGGGGTGGAAATGCCCGCCAGGTTAAGCTCCCAGATGCGCTGTCCGGTGACCAGTTCATAGGCGGCCATGCGCCCGCCCTGGCCCAGGGCATAGACCCGGCCGCGTTCGATGATCGGATCGGCGTCGATATCGGTCAACGTTGAAACGCTGGTGGCGATCGAGGTGCGCGCCAGCGCGTCGGACCACAGCTGCCGCCCGTTTTCATAGCGATAGGCCACCAGCTCGCCCGAGCTGTAGCCGGCGATCACCGTGCCCTGGCCGGCGGCCGGGGCCGCCACGCCGAACACGCCGCTTTGCGTGACCGAGGCGGACTGGTTCCACAGATTGGTCCCATCTGCGGTATTGAGCGCAAAGATCTGGTTGTCCTGCGTCATCACATAGACCGCGCCGAACGCCACGGTGGGCGCGCCGCGCAGCGGGCCGGCCGGCTTTACCCGCCACTTGATCTTGCCATCGGCGGCATCGAGGGCGGCCACTTCGCCAAGACCGGTGGTGATGTAGACGTTGCCCGAATCAAAGCTGACACCGCCGCCAAAGATCGAATCGTTCTTTTCAGGCAGACGGAAGCCTTGCTTCCACTTTTCGTGGCCGTTGTTTTCGTCGAACGCGCGCACCACGCCTTCGGTATCCATCACGAAGACAGTGCCATTGCCGACCACGGGGGATGCGGCCAGGCGCTGCTTGGGCGAGGAGCCGGCAATGCGGGTGGACCACAGCTTTTGCGGGGCATCGGCCAGCGCGAGGTGGCCCGATGCCTTGCTGGCAGTGCCGCCGCCCTGGGCCCATTCGCTGTTCACCACCGGCGCGGGCACGACCACATCCATGCTGGCAAGCGTGGGATCGACCTTGGTGCCGGCCTCGATCCGTGAGAGCACGGGAATGCGTTCACCCACGGTGGGCGTGGCCTTGACCTTGCCCTTGTGCCCGGCGCAGCCGCCCAGGACCAGGGCCAGGCCCAGCACTGCCGCGGGGGCCAGCGTCGCAATCCGGCGGCGATCGGTGCCGGCGCCTGGCTGGCGGGCTATGTGGCCCTGGCTGGGAATGCGGATCATGCCTGTCTTCCTTGTCCTGTCATGCCCCGGCGGCCCATGGCGGGCGGCGGCGCGCAATGCATGCAAACCCGATCGATCGGGAAACCGTGGCAGCCTTACTGGGCCTGCCCGATAACCGCCGAAACATCGTCAACCGCGTCGACACCCAGGCTGCCGGCAACCTGGCGCGCCCGGCGCTTGATCGTGTCGGGCACGTCCTTGTCCTTGGCGATGGCGGCAAACAGCGGCCCGGCGAGATCGTTGTGCCCCTGCTTGAGGTAGGCCAGGCCAACCAGTTCGCCGGCGCTGCCGAACCACGGGTTGCCCGGCACGGCCAGCGGCTTGAGCCGGTCGATCACCTGCTGCGGGGGCAGCTTGTCAAACGTGATGGCCACTTCGCGCACGGTGGCGGCATCGCGATAGGCCTGCGGCGCGTTGCTGTCGGCAGCCACGGCAGCAAAGCCCTTGGCAGCCTGATCGGCCTTGCCATCGTCCTGCGCCTTGCCGGCCAGCAGCAGCTGCGCGGCGGCGCGGTTGCCCGGGGTCCCGTCCTTGGCCAGCGGATCGAGCAGGGCTTGCGCGGCCTTGTCGTTCTTGGCTTCGAAATTGTCGAGCGCCTGGGTCAGCTGTTCACCCTGCTGGCCGCGCAGCGTATCCTGGTGGTTGCTGTACCACAGCCAGCCACCCAGCGCAGCCAGGCCCAGCACCACGGCAGCGCCAACCGGCTTGCCCCATTTGCGCAGCGCATAGAGCGCCTCGTCCTGGCGCAGGGCATCGTCCACCTCGCGGGCGAAGACATTGCCTTCGGCGGCGCGCGCCACGGCACGCGGATCGGATGGGTTTTGCGGACGGTTCGGTCTAAGGGCCAAGGCTAAGCTTTCGGCGATTGAGAGCAAGGGATGGGCAAGAATTGCACGGAATGGGCGCGGTGTTTAGCGGATGGAGCCACCTTTTCAACGCCTATGATGCTGGCTGTCCCCCGCTGAACCGATGGTTAAGCAGGCAACCGCCTGCAACATCGCGACAACGAACGACGCTTCACGGGAATTGGGGCAGTCCCAGCGCATCGGCATATATGCGGGCATAGTGGCCGGCCATCACGCTTTCATCATACTCGCGCGTGGCCAGAACGCGGTTGGCCGCCCCGGCGCGGCGGCGCGCCAGTTCGTCGCTCGCCAGGTCCAGCATGGCCTGGGCCAGCGCCGCTTCGTCACCGGGCGGCACGATGAAACGCGCATTGTCTGCCGCCACGATCTCGGCCACGTCGCCCACGGCTGGGCTGGCCACGGCGAGGCCAGCGGCCATCGCCTCCACCACCGACAGCGGGAACTGCTCGCTGTCGCTCGACAGCGCGAAGAAATCGAACAGTCCGACCGCCAGCGCGGGGTCGGGCACGTGGCCAGGCAGGTGCACGCGATGGCCGATGTTGAGGTCCATCGCCTGGGTCAGGATCGCCTCGCGCTCTGGCCCTTCGCCCAGGATCACCAGATGCCATTCTTCGGGCAGCGCGCGAAAGGCGCGCACCAGCCGGGGCAGGTTCTTGACCGGGCGCAGGCCGGCAAGCGTGCCCACCCACTTTTCGCCCGGCCGCTTGATCACGCGCGGCAGCGCATCGGGGCGGGCCTTGCGGGCATAGGCCGCAGTGTCGATACCATTGGCGATGCGGTGCACCTTGCCAGCAGGCTGGTGCCAGACATCGCGGGCCACGGCCTCCAGCCGGCGCGAGGGCACGACCAGCGCGCTGGCCCGGGCCCCCCCCCCCCCCCCGCCCCACATGCGCCGGGGCTTGAGCCGCTCCGCCCCCTCGGCAGTGAAGCCGGCGTCGGGATGCACCAGCGGCGCCAGGCCATAAAGCGGGGCAAACAGCGCATGCGCCATGACCGCGTCCATCGCCCCCCAGTTGTAGGTGCAGATCAGGTCGAACCCCTGCATCCCGCGCGCCAGGGTCTGCAACCGCCGCACGCCAAGCTTTCCGGCAAGCGGCGGAAAGCCCAGCGGGAAATGGACCGAAAGCCCACGCGCCAAGAGGCTGCGCGCGCCCAGGGCCCCGGGCTGCGCCGAAACCACCGAATGATCGAGCGCATTGCCGAAGCGGTTCATCAGCGCCACGCTGCGGCGTTCCTTGCCCCCAGCATCGAAAGTGGAATGCAGGTGCAGCACATGCAGGCGGCGGGCCGGGCCGGCTTGGCGATCCATGGTCAAGGTTCCTGCGCCAGCTGCCGTCAGTCCAGCCGCGCCAGCAGCGCGTCGATCGCCGCGCCGACGTCCGGTTCCACCAGCGTCGCCCCCTGGCCCACGCGCGGCCGGGTCCCCAGCCTGCAAAACGGAAGTCCCAGCGCCATCCCC
>CAYXUN010000003.1:53126-59118 GCA_964468165.1 uncultured Novosphingobium sp.
GGGGGGGGGGGGGGGGGGGGGGGGGCGGGGGGGCGGGGGGGGGGCGCGGCCCCCCCCCGGGGCGGGCCCCCCCGGGGCCCGGCGGGGGGGGGCGGCGCCATCGCGGCGGCGGTATCGGCGGAGAGAATGTCCGATGTGGCGCCATGGACCACCACCAGCGGCACCGGCGTCAACGCAGTGAACAGCGGCCACAGATCGGCTTCGGGCGGCGGCGCGGTGCCTTCTGCCCGCGCCTTGGCCGCGGCATCGTCGCGCGCTTGCTCTGCCGCCTCGATCGGCGCGGCGATCTTCATGTCATAGTCAAAGGCGATGCGCCCGCCCGTGCCCAGCGCCATCAGCCGCTTGGCCAGGCGCAGCCAGTCTTCGATGCTGAAATCCGGGTAGATATCGCCCATCGTCTCGCGCAGGCCGCGTGCGGCGTGCATCCAGGTGAGATAGCTGCGCCCCTGGCCGACATAGTCGGTGATCCGCGCCAGACCGGCCGGATCGATCACCGGACCGATATCGTTGAGCACGGCGCCTGCCACCAGGCCGGGTTGCCCGGCCGCCAGCGCCATGGTGAGAATCCCGCCAAGCGAGGTGCCGATCGCGATGAAGCGGGTGATCTTTTCCGCGGCGAGCAGGCCGGCCAGATCCTGGGCATAGACCGGCGGCTGGTAGGTCATCGGATCGCGGGCATAGTCGCTTTCGCCGCGCCCGCGCAGATCGGGGCACAGCACGCGGCGGCCGCTGGCGGCAATGTGCGGGGCCAGATCCTCGAAATCGCGGCCATTGCGTGTCAGGCCGGGCAGGCAGATCACCGGAAGACGCGCCGCATCGCCGGGATAGGCGCGATAGGCCAGGCGCAAACCATCGGTGCTGGCCCAACTGCGAATCTCGAATGTGGCGGTGGCCAAACGCGTTTTCCCGTGTCTTGTATCACTGTTAAGCCACAAGGCGCCTTGCCTGCGACGTTCAAGCACCCCACTAATGGAAGAATGGAGCCTGTCCCGCAAGCCGTGTCGGATCGCCCGCTGCCGGGTCAAGCCATTCCCTATCGCCCCGATCCGCAATTGGCGGCGCTGGCGCCCTGGCTGGGCGATAGCGTGACGGCGGCCGATTTTCCACAGACCGTGCTACGCTGGCGCAACGATCGCGCCGCCGCGCAGGTGGGTCTCGATGGCCTTGGCGATGACGAATGGATCGCCCATTTCGGCCGGTTCGCACCGCTGCCCGGCAATCTGCCCGGGCCGCTGGCGCTGCGCTATCACGGGCACCAATTCGGGGGCTACAATCCCGAGCTTGGCGACGGGCGCGGCTTTACCTTTGCCCAACTGCGCGATGGCGCCGGCCGCCTGCTCGACCTGGGCACCAAGGGTTCGGGGCAGACGCCGTGGAGCCGGCGGGGCGACGGACGCCTGACGCTCAAAGGCGCGGTGCGCGAAATCCTGGCGACCGAACTGCTCGAAGCGCTGGGCGTCAACACCAGCCGCACCTTTTCGGTGATCGAGACCGGCGAGAACCTGTGGCGCGGCGATGAACCCTCGCCCACCCGCTCGGCCGTGCTGGTGCGGCTCAGCCATGGGCACATCCGCATCGGCACGTTCCAGCGCCTGCTCGCGCTCGACAAGCCGGCCGAGATGCACGCGTTGATCGCCTATTGCCTGGCGCAGTTTCCCGGTGCGCCCGATGCCGCGCCGGCCGGGTCCAGCCCCGCGGCGACGCTGCTGCACCAAGTCGTGGCGCGCATGGCCGATATGGCGGCAAGCTATATGGTGGCGGGCTTTGTCCACGGCGTGCTCAACACCGACAACATGAACGTGACGGGCGAAAGCTTCGACTATGGCCCGTGGCGCTGGCTGCCGCGCTGGGACGCGGGCTTTGTCGCGGCCTATTTCGACGAGGCGGGCCGCTATGCCTTTGGCCGCCAGCCCGAGGTGATTGGCTGGAACTGCGGCCAGTTGGCCGTGGCGCTGCGCCTGGTGGAAGAAGCGCCGCCGCTGATCGCCGCGCTCGAACGCTTTGGCCCGCTCTACCAGGCCGCCATGGCGCGCCGCTGGTGCTGGCGCCTGGGCGTGGCATCGCAAGGGCTGGAGCGAGATAGCGCCCTGATCGCGGCATGCGAGGCAGCGATGCGCGCCAGCGGGACCGGACCGGACGCGTTTTTCCACGCTCATCGCGGCGGGCGCGGCGCCGATGCCCTGCCCGAACTGGCCGGCTGTGACCCGGTCGGCAACGATCATCCGCTGTGGCAGGAAAGCGCCCCGCCCAGCCTGCTGATCGATGAAGTGGAAAGCATCTGGGCACCGATCGCCGAACACGATGACTGGAGTACGCTGCACGCCAAGATCGCGGCGATCCGTCGCCTCGGCGACGCGCTCGGCCAGCCGCCCGAGCCTGCTGGTCATGGTCATTAAGCAACCCGACAGGCTGCAGAGCCGATCGCTGACCCATTCGTAACGCTTTTGGTTTATCCCGCCCTGTGACAGCAAGCCTCACCCAAAGGATCGACGCCCACCCCGTGGCAGCCGGAGAGATCATTTCCACAGAGCCGGCCACCGGCACTGAACTCTGGCGGGGCGCCGTGGGCGATGTCGATGCCGCAGTGGCGCGTGCGCGGCGCGCATGGCCGGCCTGGGCTGCGCAGCCGCTCTCCACCCGCATCGAACTGATGCGCCGCTTTGCCAATGAAGTGCGCAAGGATGCTGAAAGCCTTGCCATCCTGATCGCCCGCGAAACCGGCAAGCCGCTGTGGGAAGCCAAGGGCGAGGTCGACACCGTGCTGGCCAAGGTGGAAATTGCGGTGCGCAGCTATGCCGAGCGCACGGCGCAACGCCGGCTCGACAGCGCGCTGCAGGGGACGGCAGCGCTGCGCCACAAGCCGCACGGCGTGATGGCCGTGATCGGCCCGTTCAACCTGCCCGCCCAGGCGCCGATGGGCCACATCATTCCCGCGTTGATCGCGGGCAACGCCGTGGTGTTCAAGCCATCGGAAAAGGCGCCAGCCACCGGCCAGGCCCTGCTGCAATGCCTGCACCGCGCCGGGGTACCGGCGGCGCTGGCGCAGATGCTGGTCGGCGCGGCCGAGGAAGGCAAGGCGCTGGCCACCCATGAAGGCGTGGATGGCGTGCTGTTTACCGGATCGAGCCACACCGGGCTGGCGCTCAACCGCCGCCTCGCGGCCCAGCCGGGCAAGATCGTGGCGCTGGACCTGGGTGGCAACAACCCGATCGTGGTGTGGGATACGCCCAAGATCGCCGATGCCGCCGCGCTAGTGGTGCAATCAGCGTTTACCACCGCCGGGCAGCGCGCCACCGCCGCGCGCCGGTTGATCGTCAAGGCCGATCTCTATGATGCCGTGGTTGGCGAGGTAAAGGCCCTGGCCGATCGTCTGATCGTGGGCGCGCCGCTGGATGATCCCGCGCCGTTCATGGGCCCGGTGATCGACAATGCCGCCGCCGATGGCCTGACCGAGAGTTTCGTCTACCTGCTGTCGAACGGCGGGCGGCCGATCCGCCACCTCACCCGGCCGCGCGGCGATCTGCCCTTTCTGGCTCCGGCGATGATCGACGTGACCGCCATGGCCCAGCGCCCGGACGTGGAACTGTTCGGCCCGATCCTGCAGGTGATCAAGGTGGACGATTTCGACCAAGCCGTGGCCGAGGCCAATGCCACCCGCTTTGGCCTGTGCGCGGCACTGATCGGCGGCAGCCCGCAGGATTATAACCGGTTCTGGGCCCAGGTGCGGGCCGGCGCGGTCAACTGGAATCGCCCGACCAACGGGATATCACCCGCAGCGCCGCTGGGCGGCGTCGGCCTGTCGGGCAACCAGCGGCCAGGCGCGTTCTATGCGGCAGATTTTTGTGCCTATCCCGTCGCCTCGGCAGAAATGGAACAACCCCGCGCCTCCATCGGCATCGGGCTGTCTGCCTAACTTTACGGCGAATCGGAGGGCGGCGTGGCGGGATCGACCGGGCCGCCGGGCACCACAGCCGCGTTGCGCATGTTCTGCTGCGACAAATCGGGGTCGACCAGCAGTTGCCCTTGCAGCGCAGCGCTCATCGCCGGATCGTGATCGACCTGGGCCTTGGGCGCCTCTTCCCGCGAACACGCGATCAGCGCCGCGCTCGCAACCAGCGCAAAAAGACATGAGGCAAACGGCTTGGCCATGGCCAACCCTGAACCGGCCGTGGTTAGCGCCGTGTTAACGCCCCGCGAAAGCCAGACGCAAAAGGGGGCCTGCACGCCACCACGCATGCAGGCCCCGGTCCCGCCCGATCCCCGACTGGTCCCTCCGGCCGGGCAGGATCTAGCGTATTCGCCTTAGCGGCAGCGGGCGTTGCTCTGGTCGATCGACTTGCCCAGCAGCGCGCCACCGGCGGCACCCAGCAGGGCGCCAAGCGTGCGATCGCCGTTGCCGGCAATGCCCCGGCCAATCAGCGCGCCGGCCACGCCACCCACCAGCAGGCCGGTGGTGCCGTCGTTGCGGCGGCAGTAATAGCGGCCATCGTTGCCGCGCCAGCTCTGGCCGCGATAGGCCACATCGCCGTAATAGCCACGGTCATAGCCGCGATAGTCCTGGCGATCGTAGCCGCGATAATCGTTGTCGCCGCGGCCATAGCCACCGCGCCAATCGTCACGATCACGCCAGCCGCCACGGTTGTGATTCCACCCCTGGTCCCAGCCATCGTGCGCCACCGGGGCAACGAGCGTGGGCTGGGGGGCAACTTCAATCGCCGCCGAAGCCGGGGCGATGCCGGAAGCCAGAGCGGCCGTTGCGGCCAGGCCCAGCATAGTCTTGCGCAGTGCGATCATGTTTGGTCTCCTGATCCGTCGTGTTGGTTCATGTTTACAGGCTTTAAGCTGAACGACATGCAACGCGACTGTCAGAATTGGTCAGAAACGAAAAAAGTTCGGACTGGCTCGGCCTGCGCGCGGAAAAGGGCCTTGGCGCAAGGCGATGTGCCTGCCACAGGCCCGGCCATGAGCGAGAGGACAGACAGCGCGACGGCGAGCAACCTGAACAAGCCTGGCACCTCCAAGGCCGCGGGCGGCCTAGGGGCGGCGGTGCTGGCCTATGTGCTGTGGGGATTCTTCCCGCTTTACTTCCATCCGCTGCTTGGCGTTCCGGCGATCGAGCTGGTGAGTTGGCGCGTGGTGTTCACGCTGCCGGTGTGCCTCGCCGTGGTCCTGCTCAGCGGCCAGGGGCCCGCCCTGCGCGCTGCGCTTACCACCCCGGCGGTGCTCGGCCGGCTGGTGCTCAGCGCAGCGGCGATCGGCTGCAACTGGCTGATGTATCTGGTAGCGATCGAAACGCACCAGGTGCTGGCGGCTAGCCTGGGCTATTACATCAACCCGCTGCTCAATGTGCTGATCGGGGTGCTTTTCCTCAAGGAGCGCTTGAACCGCCTGCAATGGGCGGCCGTGGCGCTGGCCGCCGGTGGCATTGCCGTGCTGATGGCCGGCGCTCTGTCGATGCTGGGCGTGGCCATGGCGATGGCCGGCAGCTTTGCCCTCTATGGCCTGGTGCGCAAGTTCGTGGTGGTGCCTTCGGTCATCGGGCTGACGGTGGAAACCGCGGTGCTGTTCGTGCCCGCGCTGCTCGCCGTGCTCCATGCCGCGTCCGGCCCGGCCGGCTCCGCCCTGGCGCAAGGCGGCGTGGTGCCCTGGCTGCTGGCCGGATCGGGCGTGGTCACCGCCGTGCCGCTGCTGCTGTTTGCCGTCGCCGCGCGCAAGCTCGATCTGTCGACGCTGGGCTTTGCCCAGTTCATCGCGCCGACCATCCTCTTCGTGCTTGGCGCACTGCTCTATGGCGAGCCGCTCGATCCGGCGCGGGTCACCTGCTTCATGCTGATCTGGGCGGCGATCGCCCTGTTCAGCTATGACCTGCTGCGCCGGCGGTAAGGCGCCAAATGATCAGCGGGAATTGCAACAGCAAGCGGGACCCCGGATCAAGTCCGGGGTGACGTCAGGTGGATAGACTATTTATGATTTTGTCACCCCGGACTTGATC
>CAYXUN010000003.1:59128-67269 GCA_964468165.1 uncultured Novosphingobium sp.
TTTTTGGGGGGTTTTTTTTGTTTTTTTTTTTTTTTTTTTTTTTCTCCCCCTTTTTTTTGCGGGGGGGTCCCGCTATTGTGCGAACAAATCGCGCGTCTCACAGCAATCTCTCGTCGAAAATCTCAGACCAGGCGCCAGGCGAGGGTTTCACCGGCGTGGAACGGCACCAGCACCGTGCCGCCCGCCGCGATTTCGGCCGGCACGGCAACGCCGGTCTTTTCCAGGGTCACCGTGCCCTGGTTGAGCGGCAGACCATAAAAGCGCGGGCCGTTTTCGCTGGCAAAGGCCTCGAACTTGTCGAGCGCGCCTTCTTCATCGAACACGGCGATATAGCTTTCCAGCGCATAGGGCGCGTTGAACAGTCCGGCGCAACCGCAGGCGCTTTCCTTGAGGTGGCGCGCGTGCGGCGCTGTGTCTGTGCCCAGGAACACGCGGTCATGGCCCGAGGTGGCAAGCTTGCGCAGCGCCAGGCGGTGCTTTTCGCGCTTGGCCACCGGCAGGCAATAGGCGTGCGGGCGCATGCCGCCCACCAACATGGCGTTGCGGTTGATGTGCAGGTGCTGCGGCGTGATCGTCGCCCCCACGTTCGGCCCGCCGCTTTCCACGAACTGCGCGGCTTCCTGCGTGGTGATGTGTTCGAACACGATTTTCAGCGCCGGGAAATCGGCCACCAGGCGGCCCAGCGTGCGCTCGATGAACACCGCCTCGCGATCGAAGATGTCGACGTGGGAATCGGTCACTTCGCCATGGATCAACAGCGGCATGCCGATCTTCTGCATGCGTTCGAGCACGGGATAGATCGTGGCCACGCTGGTCACCCCGTGGGCCGAGCCGGTGGTGGCATGGGCGGGATAGAGCTTGGCCGCCGTGAACACGCCGGCGCGGTGGCCACGCTCGACCTCGTCAGGATCGGTGTGGTCGGTCAGGTACAGCGTCATCAGCGGGGTAAAGTCGCTGCCCGCCGGCAAGGCCGCGAGAATGCGGTCGCGATAGGCTGCAACGCCGGCCACGTCGGTCATCGGCGGCGAGAGATTGGGCATCACGATCGCGCGGGCAAACTGGCGCGCGGTATAGGGCGCAACGCCTTCCAGCATCGCGCCATCGCGCAGGTGAACGTGCCAGTCATCCGGGCGGCGGATCGTGAGAGTCGTTTGCGTGCTCATGGCTTCCCCTTAAGCCCAAGCGATCCTATCTGTCACCCATGAGCAATCCCCGCCTGTTCGATCGTGCCCTGGTCCGCCTTTCCCCCACCGCGCCGGGAGAAGACGTGGCCGCATTCCTCCAGGGCCTTGTCACCAACGACGTGCAAGGGCCGCTGCCGGTATGGGCCGGGCTGCTGACCCCGCAGGGCAAGGCGCTGTTCGATTTCCTGGTCTGGCCCGATGGCACGGACGCGCTGCTGATCGATTGCGAGGCCACCGTGGCCGAGGCGCTGGTCAAGCGCCTCTCGCTCTATCGCCTGCGCCGCAAGATCGCGATCGCCATCGCGCCCGAACTGGGCGTCTATTGGGAAGGCCACATGGGCGACGGCGGCGCGGCCGATCCGCGCCTCGCCGCGCTGGGCCAACGCTGGATCGCCGCCGTGTCTGACGATGACGTGGCGGTCGATGCGCCATGGCGCGAACACCGCCTCAAGCTGGGCGTGCCCGAAGGACAGGCCGAACTCGGCAGCGACCAGACGCTATGGCTGGAAACCAACGCGGCCGAGCTCAACGGCGTGAGCTTTACCAAGGGCTGCTACATCGGCCAGGAAAACACCGCGCGGATGAACTGGCGGCAAAAGGTCAACCGCCGCCTGGCGGTCGTCCCCCTCGCCCAGTCAGACCCGGCCCGCCAACGCGTTGCCTATCCCGATCTCGGCCTGGCGGTGGACCACCTGCGGGTGGAGGCCATCCCCCATGTCCCGCACTGGCTTAAGGACGCGCTCAAGGCGGATTGAGCGTCATGCAAGCCGCCCTTCGACACGCTCAGGGCGAACGGAATTCCGGACTGTCAAACCGTTCGGGCTGAGCCTGTCGAAGCCCCCAGGCAGCCAGGCGCCAAGCCCGCGACATCAAAACCGGCTTTGCGCGCGCCAGCGGTGCACCGTGCGCGCGACGCTTTCTTCCTCGCCGCCGCTCTTGCCCCATAGCTGGCTGAACGAGGGATCGGCCGATGCCGGGCGGCGCGCTTCATCGAGGTCGTCGAACGCCACGCGGATGGGGATCGCCACGCCTTCGCCGCAGATGATGCATTCGCGGTTGCGCAGCGCGGGGATCGAATCGAGGAAGCCGCGCGCGCCTTCGGGCATCGCCGCGCGCACGAACTGCTGGTCGCGATCGTTGTTCAGGCGCATCGAGATGATCGTGCCGCATTGCGACAGCACGCCTTCGGCAAGGTCAGACGGGCGCTGCGTGATCAGGCCCAGCGAGACGCCATACTTGCGCCCTTCCTTGGCAATGCGCGAGAGGATGCGCCCGACCGACGATCCGTTGGAATTGCGCTCGTTGGGCACATAGCGGTGCGCCTCTTCGCAGACCAGCAGGATCGGCCGCGTGGTTTCCTGGCGCGACCAGATGGCATAGTCGAACACCAGGCGGCTGAGCACGGCGACCACGGTGGAGGTGATTTCGGACGGCACGCCCGAAACGTCGATGATCGAGATCGGCTTGCCATGCGCCGGCAGGCGGAACAGCCGCCCGACGAATTCGGCCATGGTATCGCTGACCAGCATGCCCGAGAACATGAACTGGTAGCGCGGATCGTTGCGGATTTCCTCGATCTTGCTCTTCACCCGCATGTAGGGGATCGAGCTGTGCCCCTTGTCGAGCTTGCCCATCTCGTTCTGCAGGATGTTGCACAGGTCAGACAGCAGGTAGGGGATCGGCGAATCCTGGGTGATGCGGCCCACCTGCTCGGCCAGGCGGTTCTTCTGCCGCGCCATCAGCAGGCACTTGGCCAGGATATCGGCGTCGATCTGCCGTTCCGCGCCCGTGGCGGTGAGGAACACCTCGCAGTGTTCTTCAAAGTTCATCAGCCAATAGGGCATCTGCAGGTTCGATACGTCGAACAGCTGCCCGGTGTGGCGAAATGCCGAGAGATATTCGCCGTGGGGATCGATCATCACGATATGGCCTTCGGGCGCCATGTCGCAGATGCGGTGCAGGATCAGCGCCGCTGCCGTCGATTTGCCGGTGCCGGTCGATCCCAGCAGCGCGAAATGCTTGCCCAGCAGCGGATCGATATAGAGGCCGGCGCTGATATCCTGGGTCGGGAACACGGTGCCTACGGTCACGTGCGCGCGGCCGTCGCTGGCATAGATCTGGCGCAGGTCGGCGCTGGTTGCCGGATAGACCAGCGCGCCGGGCACGGGAAACCGGGTAACCCCGCGGCGAAAGCCATGGATGCGACCAGTGGCGGGATCTTCCTCGCCCTCCCCCAGGAAATCGAGCTGGGCCAGCGCGCCACCATCCACCTTGCCATCGCGGCGCTGGTTGCGCACCGAGCCGAGCAGCCAGCCGCGCCCCACGCGCACCTTGATCTGGCTGCCGACCTGGCCCGACAGCGCCACAGTGGGATCGGCATCGTCCATGCAGTCTTCCAGGCGATGGAGATCGAGCGCGATCGCGCTGCCCGATCCGGCCACGTCGACCACCACGCCGATCGGGCTGAGCGCACAATCGGACGGCGGCGGATCGCACGGCTGCGCCGCGGCATGGGGAAGCGCGGCAGCCATTGGCATCGGCCCGTGCGGGGCAAGGTCTGCAGGCTGGGCAGCGTCTGCCGAAATGAATACCTGCCTGCTCATGTCCGTCATGCCTGTTCTTGCCCCAACCCGTTGTCGGGCCAAACGCTAGAACCTACAGGGTTAATTTTGGGCTAAGCAGTCGCCCGCCTCACACCAGGGCAAACAGGCGCCCGGCGATCCAGCCCATGCCCACCGACACCAGCACTGCAAACAGGCCATAGAGCAGGCCGTTGCCATCGGCCTGATCGGCGACAAAGCGCTCGAAACCCTGCTTCGATACATCGACCCGCGTCACGGCCGAGGTGATCACGCGGCCCTGGCGGATGGCAAAGGTTTCGGCGGTATAGGTGCCGGTGCGCACTTGCGAGGGCAGCGTGATGCGCGCCTGATAGAGCACCTGCCCGCTGATCGTCACGCCGTGGCCGTCTTCGCGATAGAGGCCCTGGCGCTGCATCAGATCCACCAGGCCATCGGCGAAGTGGCGTTGCCGCGCCGGTTCGATCGCACCGATCGGGGAAAGCTGCAGGCGATCGAGACCGAGTTCATAGATCGCGGCGGTCTTGTCATCCACGATCTCGCGCACCGGGCGGGACGAGGCAATGGCAAAGAAGCTGGGTGCAGAGCGCAATTCGCTGCTGGCGGCATTGACCCAGATGCCTGCCACCTTGCGCTTTTCCCGCAGCACGATGGATTGCACCGGGCCCTTGAGCACGACGACGATATCATAATCCTGCGCAGCGCGGGTGCCACCCGGATCGAGGATCGCGCCAAACAGCAAGAGGTCGGCCCCGGTAAAGCCCTGGCGTACCTCCACCCGGTGCTGCGATATCTCGGGCACCAGGATCGGCGCGCGTGCCCCGCCGAGCAGCATGGCCACCGGCGCCAACACCGCCAGCACCCGGCGCCGCGTCATAGCGGCACCACGGTGAAAATCTCGTCGGGCCGATAGCCCAGGCCCAGCGCCATGCGCAGCGCCACGCCCAGCACGATCACCGCCAGGATCAGGCGCAACTGCTCGGGCTTGGCCTTTTGGGCGAACTGCGCGCCGATCTGTGCGCCCGAAACCGATCCCACCAGCAACAACCCGGCGAGCACGATATCCACCGCGTGGGTGGTCAGCGCGTGCATCATCGTGGTGGCCATGGTCACGAACAGGATCTGGAACAGCGAGGTGCCCACCACCACGTTGGTGCTCATGCCCAGGATATAGAGCATCGCCGGCACCAGGATGAAGCCGCCGCCGATGCCCATCAGCATGGTCAGGATGCCCGTGGCCATGCCCAGCAAGAGCGGCGCCAGCGGCGAGATATAGAGGCCCGAGCGATAGAACCGCCAGCGCAGCGGCAGGCTGGCCACCAAGGGATGGTGGCGCCGGCGCCGCGCCGGCTGGGCGCGGCCAAGCCGCTGCGCACGCAGGGCGGTGATGCTTTCATGCGCCATCAGCCCGCCGATGCCGCCCAGCAGCACGACATAGAGGATGTTGATCACCGTATCGATCTGGCCCAGCGCCTGGAGCAGGCGGAACAGCAGCGCCCCCACCCCGGTGCCCAGCACACCGCCAGCGACCAGCACGGCACCCATGTGATAATCGATGCCGCCGCGCCGGGCGTGAGCAAAGGCGCCCGAAACGCTGGCCCCGGTCACCTGGCTGGCGGCCGATGCCGCGGCCACCGTCGGCGGCACTCCATAGAAGATCAGCAACGGCGTCGTGAGAAAACCACCGCCCACGCCGAACATGCCAGACAAGAGCCCGGTCAAGGCGCCAAGCCCCACGATCACCAAGCCGTTGACCGCCAGATTGGCGATGGGAAGGTACACATCCATCGCCACGTGTCCTAGGCGGCGCAGGCCATTTCCGCAATGCCACGGTTGCCCCGCGCGGCGCCGCCGTGGCAGCACGCTAGCGATCGGCAATACCTGCGAAAGCTACGCCCACAGCGCCGGAAGCGGCGGGGGTCCCTGGTCATCGTCGCGCGGTTTTGCGGCATCGTGCACGATGACGCTTCGCACGATCCTGCCGCTGCGCAGTTCGTCGGCCTGCAGCGCGAGATAGAGGCGATTGAGGCAATCGGCCTTGGTCGTCGGGCCATCGCGATCATCCACCACGATGCGCAGGCGCGGATCGGTGGCGCAGCGCATGACCGCCGCCAGCGTGGCGGGATCGTTGCGATGGCACCCGACATAGAGCCGCAAATCTGCGTTTGGCCAGGCCGCCAGGCAATGCTCGATCACGGCAGCCACGACCGGCGCTTCCGACCAGACCGGCACCAGCACCGCTGCCGCACCCGGCTGTCCACCCGCAGCATGGTCGACGCACGTGGGCCAATCGGGCGTTGCGGCAAAGCCCGAGGCCAGATGCAGCGCGCAGGCCCGGCCATTGATGCGGAGCCAGGCCAAGAGCCCGTCCATCCGCCTCATGTGGCAGGCGCCCACGGCCAGGCATGTTGCCGCGAGAAGCATAAGCTCGCGCTGCAACATGGCCAGCCACAGCCAGACTGTGGACAGCGACATCGTTCCCAATTTGCCCTCACCCCCGTTTGACGGCAAACAACCCCACTGGCAAATTACGGCTGGCCGGGGCACGTGGCAACGCTTGCAACCTTCAGGAATGAATCGAATATGGCGGAAATGCGCGGGCCCTCTCATCAGCCGCGATCGGCATTGCGCCGGGTGATGCGCCACGAGGCGGCACCGGGCGTGCTGTTGCTGGTCTGCGCGGCACTGGCCATTGCGCTGGCCAATTCGCCCTTGCACCATGCCTACCACGCCGCATTGCACCATGTCCTTCCGGTGGTCGTGGCGCCCCAGCTCGACAGCCTGCATGCCTGGATCAACGATGGCCTGATGGCCGTGTTCTTCTTTGTCGTGGGGCTTGAGATCAAACGCGAAATCATCAGCGGTGCGTTGGCCGATGCCCGGCGGCGGCGCCTGCCGGTGCTCGCCGCGCTGGCCGGCATGGCCGTGCCCGCGCTGGTGTTCCTCGCCGTCAGCCGCGATTTTCCCATGCTGCATCGCGGGTGGGCGATTCCTGCCGCCACCGACATCGCCTTTGCCATGGGCGTGCTGGCCCTGATCGGGCGCCGCGCCCCCCGCTCGATCCGGTTGTTCCTGCTGACCGTGGCCGTGGTCGATGACCTTGGCGCGGTGGTGGTGATCGCCATTTTTTACACCAGCGGGGTGGCCTGGGCCTGGCTGGCGGCGGCCGCCGCGGTGTTTGGCGCGATGATTCTGATCAACCGCGCCGGTGCGACTCGGGCATCGACGTATGCAGTCTTTGCCGTGGCGCTGTGGGCCTGCGTGCTGCAATCGGGCGTCCACGCCACCGTGGCCGGGGTGCTGGCGGCGCTGACCGTGCCGATGAAGCTCGATGCCCGGGGTGACAGCCCGCTGCTGCGGCTGGAACATCGTCTCGTGCCGATCAATGGCTTCGTGATCGTGCCACTGTTCGGCCTGGCCAATGCCGGGGTCGATCTGCGCGCCACCGGCCTGGCCGGCATCCTGGCGCCGCTGCCCCTGGCCATCGCGGCCGGGCTGTTGCTGGGCAAGCAGGTTGGCGTGCTGGGCGCGGTGCTGGGTGCCGAACGGCTGGGCCTGGCGCCACGGCCGGCCGGTGCGCGGCTGATGCATCTGTGGGGCATGGCGCTGCTGTGCGGCATCGGCTTTACCATGAGCCTGTTCATTGCCGCGCTGGCATTTCCGGCCCAGCCAGAGCTGGTCGAGCAGGCCAAGATCGGCATCCTGGGCGGATCGCTGCTGTCAGCCCTGGGCGGCGCGCTCGTCTTGCGGCTGGCGCCCAAGCCCGCCGATTGATCGACAAAATCGATTTATCCAAGCCACCATTTGCGTGAAACTTTGGCGCCGTTGTGGCGTATGAAAGCGCAAAGCCAAGCAAAGGAAAGGGGTTTACCATGCCGGGCGACAACGCAAACAAGGCGCTGATCGATAGCCTGAACGGGCTGCTCGCGGATTACTTCGCGCTCTATATCAAGACCAAGAACTACCACTGGCACGTGGCCGGGCCGCAGTTCCGCGATCTGCACCTGCTGTTCGACGAGCAGGCCACCGAGCTTTTCGCGCTGACCGACATCGTGGCCGAGCGCGTGCGCAAGAACGGCGGCGCCACGCTCACCTCGATCGGCGCCATCGGCGCAAAGAGCAGCGTCAAGGACGATGACCGCGCCAAGGTCGATGCGATGGACATGGTCAAGGCACTGCGCGACGACAATGCCGCGCTGGTCGAAACCATCCGCAAGGTAAAGGCCGCCGCAACGCAAGCAGGCGACAACGCCACCGAAGGCGCGGCCGACGACTGGACCGACCAGGCCCAGCAGCGCGTGTGGTTCCTGAGCCAGATCCTGGCCTGAACCAAGGCTGCCTGCGATGGCAAGGGCCCCCCCCCCCAAACCAACCCCCC
>CAYXUN010000003.1:67279-85619 GCA_964468165.1 uncultured Novosphingobium sp.
GCCGCTATTCCGCGGGGGGGGGGGCCTTTTCGCCGGCGGAGACAGCGCGGCAGCGGTGCGCAAGGCGGTTTCCATCCGCGCCCGATTGCCTTATGGGGCGCGGCTTATGCCCGCAGAGAATCCCCCCCGGACGTTTCACGTCAAGAGCTTCGGCTGCCAGATGAACGTCTATGACGGCGAGCGCATGGCCGAGTTGCTTGCCGCCCAAGGCATGACCGCCACCGACGAGCGCGATGGCGCCGATCTGGTCGTGCTCAACACCTGCCATATCCGCGAAAAGGCCACGGAAAAGGTCTATTCCGATATTGGCCGCCTGCGCCGCGCCGATGGCACCACGCCGCTGATCGCGGTGGCCGGTTGCGTGGCCCAGGCCGAGGGCGAGGAAATCATGGCGCGCGCGCCGTCGGTCAAGGTGGTGGTCGGGCCGCAGGCCTATCACCGCCTGCCCGAAATGGTGGCTGACGCCGCCGCCGGCAAGCGCGGCACCGAGACGGACATGCCGGCCGAGGCCAAGTTTGCCGCGCTGCCCAAGCGCCGCCGGTCAGGCCCCAGCGCGTTCCTGACGGTGCAGGAAGGGTGCGACAAGTTCTGCACCTATTGCGTGGTGCCCTATACGCGTGGCGCGGAAATCTCGCGCCCGTTTGCCGATCTGGTGGAAGAGGCCAAGCTGCTGGTCGCCGGCGGCGCACGCGAAATCACCCTGCTCGGGCAGAACGTGAATGCCTGGTCGGGACAGGACGACAAGGGCCGCGCCATCGGCCTCGATGGCCTGATCCGCGTGCTGGCGGCAGAGCCTGATCTGGCCCGCATCCGCTATACCACCAGCCACCCCAACGACATGAGCGACGGGCTGATCGCCGCCCATGGCGAGATCGACAAGCTGATGCCGTTCCTGCACCTGCCCGTGCAGGCCGGCAACGACCGCGTGCTCAAGGCGATGAACCGCAGCCACACGGTGGAAAGCTATCTCAAGATCCTCGATCGCGTGCGCGCCGCCCGGCCCGATATCGCCCTGTCGGGCGATTTCATCGTCGGTTTCCCCGGAGAGACCGAGGCCGAATTCCAGGATACGCTCGATCTGGTGGGCGCGGTGCGCCATGCTCAGGCGTTCAGCTTCAAGTATTCGCCCCGCCCCGGCACGCCGGCGGCCACGATGGACAACCAGATCGCGCCCGAGGTGATGGACGAACGGCTCAAGCGGCTTCAGGCCGCGCTGGTGCGCGATGCCACCGCGTTCAACCAGGCGAGCGTGGGCCGGCGTTGCCAGGTGCTGGTCGAGCGGCGCGGGCGCCATGCCGGCCAATGGCTGGGCAAATCGCCGTGGCTGCAATCGGTTCACTTCACCGGCGATGTGGCGATCGGCGATCTGGTGACGGTCGACCTGGTCGAAGCCGGACCCAACTCGCTGGCCGGCCGCCTGGTCGGCTGAACCAGGCCAAGGCACGGCGCAGACAGGAAAAGGCCCCCGCCGCTACCATGCGACGGGGGCCTTTTCGTTTGGGCGCCTGGCCTTAGCCGTGGTGATGGCGATAGGCGTGGCGGATCTTGTGGTGCATCACCTTGCGATCGTGGCGCAGGTCACGGCGGTCGTGGCGCAGTTCGTGCTTGGCGATGCGCACCGCGCGTTCGTTGCCATGGGCGCGGGCCACGGCCACTTCGCGGCGATCATGGCGCACTTCGGCACGGTCGCGGCGCACTTCGTGGCGGGCGGCGGCGACGGCCGGGGTGTTGACCGGCTGGGCATTGGCGATGGCCGGCGCCATGACGGGGGCAACCAGGGCGGCGGCGACGAGGGCGAGGACGAACTTGCGCATGGGGATAACTCCTTGTTCCGGCCGGACCTTGGCGTTTTGCCCGAGGTCTCGTTCGGCCATGAAGCGGTTATGGCCCTGCCCGGCTGAATGCCTGCCGAAGCACCTTGCAAGAAACCGCTCAGGTTTGTCGTGCCTTGGCAGCAAAGTGTCGCGCAATTGTTACCTGCGTTGTGCATTTTGCCGCCAGTGTCCCTTGCACAAGGGCAATCACGCCTTACACTTGGATAAAGTGGTTCGATGAAAGGAGCGCGAAAACCCCATCCCATGGCTCGCAAATTCCCCCGTGCCCACGACGAGGCACATCGCGACATGACCTTCGACCGCCCCGGGCACCGTGCCGGAATACAGGGCGATGGCGGGGTCAGGACCGGGCCGAGGCCCGACCAACCTCGTCGCGCCCGCGTGGAAGTGGAATTTGAAGAGCAGACCATGCTGGGCGCGCTGTTCGGACAGTTCGACACCAACCTGGTGCAGATCGAAAACCGCCTCGGCGTGTTCATTTCCGCACGCGGCAACAAGGTCTTGATCGAAGGGCCCGAAGACGCCGTGGCGCGCGCCCGCGACGTGCTCAAGGGCCTGTACCAGCGGCTCAACACCGGGCACGAGATAGACAGCGGCGCGCTCGAATCGCTGATCGCGATGAGCGCGGAACCCACGCTCGAAGGGATCATCACCGGCACCCCGGGCAATGCCCCGCCGATCATGATCCGCACCCGGCGCAAGACCATCGTGCCGCGTTCGGCCACGCAGATCGCCTATATGCAGGCGCTGGTGCAGAACGACGTGATCTTTGCCCTGGGGCCGGCCGGCACCGGCAAGACCTATCTCGCCGTGGCCCAGGCCGTGGCCCAGCTGATGACCGGTTCGGTTCAGCGGCTGATCCTGTCGCGCCCGGCGGTGGAAGCCGGTGAGCGCCTGGGCTTTCTGCCCGGGGACATGAAGGAAAAGGTCGATCCCTATCTGCGCCCGCTGTACGATGCGCTCTATGACTGCATGCCGCCCGAACAGGTGGAGCGGCGCATCGCCAGCGGCGAAATCGAGATCGCCCCGATCGCCTTCATGCGCGGGCGCACCCTGGCCGATGCCTTTGTCATCCTCGACGAAGCGCAGAACACCACGCCGGCGCAGATGAAGATGTTCCTCACCCGCTTTGGCCAGAACAGCCGCATGGTGGTGTGCGGCGATCCCAAGCAGGTTGACCTTCCCGGCGGCGTGGCTGCCAGTGGCCTCGCCGATGCGGTCGGCCGCCTGGAAGGCGTGGACGGCATCGGCGTGGTGCATTTCAGCCGCGCCGACGTGGTCCGCCATCCCATCGTGGGCCGTATCGTCGAAGCGTACGAGGGGAACGACGCCTGAGTTGCATTGGGTTTCCACCACCCCCTCCCCCGTTTCTGAAGTAGAGGCGGACGGAGGGTGGTGGAACCTGACCGCATCGGCGAGATTGCATTTTTTGCACATCACGGGCTAGCGCCACATCCTGCGCCATGCCAAAGCGATTCGTCCCCCAATTGCACAGGCCCCCTGCATGACCGCGCCGATTCTGGAAATCGACATCGATCCCATCTGGGGAGATTCAACCGATTGGGAGGCACTGGCCAACCGCGCCGCCGAAGCGACCGCGCAGGTTGCCACCGAACTGGCCCATCCCAATCTGCTGGTCAGCCTGGTCCTGGCCGACGATGACGAGGTGCACGCCCTCAACAAGCAGTGGCGGGCCAAGGACAAGCCCACCAATGTGCTGTCTTTTCCGATGCTTGCCCGCGAAGACGTGCTGCGCGCCGCGGCTGACGAGGGCGCGCCCGGCATGCTGGGCGATCTGATCCTGGCCCAGGGCGTCTGCGCCCGCGAAGCGGCGGAAAAGGGCATCTCGGTAGAGAACCACGCCACCCACCTGGTCGTCCACGGCCTGCTGCACCTGGCCGGCTATGACCACGAGGAGGGCGACGCCCAGGCCGAGGAAATGGAAGACCTGGAGCGGAAGGCGCTTGCCTTGCTGGGCCTGGCCGACCCATATGCATGAATATCGACAGTAACAGGCTAAGGAGCAAGGTCAGTGCCCGAGGGCAATGGGTCCGGCGGTGAAAATCGCTCGGGCGAAGGCGACAGTAATGGGGCGCTTTGGCGCGTGATAAAGGCCTTTTTCAAGGGGCCTGACCATGACCAGTCCTTGCGGGCGCAGATCGAGGAAGCGATCGAAGAGCACGAGCATGAACCCGGCCACGATCTGGGCGCCGATGGCGACCTGGTGCCGGTGGAACGCCAGATGCTCAAGAACCTGCTCCATTTCAGCGAGCGCGATGCCGATGACGTGGCCATCCCGCGTGGCCAGATCATCGCCATTCCGGCCTCCTCCACGTTTGCCGAGGTCGTTGCTGCCTTTGCCGAGCATGGCCACAGCCGCCTGCCGGTCTATGGCGAATCGCTCGATGAAGTGCAGGGCATGATGCACATCAAGGACGTGTTCCCGTTCCTGGCGGACATGGCGCTCAAAGGCGCGCCTGCCCCCGATGACTGGACCGTGCTGCTGCGCCAGCCGCTGTTCGTGCCCCAGGCACGCGGCGCGATCGACGTGCTGGCCGACATGCGCGGCAGCCGCACCCACCTGGCCGTGGTGGTGGACGAATATTCCGGCACCGACGGGATCATCACTTTCGAGGACCTGGTCGAGGAAATCGTCGGCGACGTCGAAGACGAGCACGATGACGCCCCCGAAGTGCTGCTCAACCGGCTCGATCCCGATACCTGGGATGCCGATGCCCGCGCCGAACTGGAAGACGTGGCCCGCATCGTCGATCCGCGCCTGGCCGAGGTGGAAGAAGACGTCGATACGCTGGGCGGCCTGGCAGTTGTCCTGGCCGGCGAAGTGCCGCCGGTCGGCCGCGTGCTGGAGCACGAGTCCGGCTGGCGCCTGGAAGTGACCGGGGGCGACGAACGCCGGTTGACCCGCCTGCGCCTGCATGCCCCCTCCACCGCCCTTGCCGAAGAAGAAGACGCCTGATGATCCGCCGCCTGCCACCACTGCGCTCGCTGGAAGCTTTCATTCGCGTGGTGCGCGCCGGCTCTGCCAAGACGGCGGCGGCCGAACTGGCACTCAGCCCGTCGGCCCTGTCGCGCCGGCTGGCGGCGCTGGAAGAGTTCGTGGGCAAGCCGCTATTCGAGCGCAAGCACCAGGCGCTCAAGCTGACCGAAGACGGGCAGACGCTGTATGATGCGGTGGCCCCGCTGATCGACGAGATGGCCGACCGGATCGACCGCATGATCGATACCGGCAAGGTCATGCGCCTGCGCCTGGGCGTGCTGCCGCTGTTCGGCAGCCAGCGCCTGTTCCCGCGCCTGGGCGAGTTGCGCAAGCTGCACCCGCAGCTGCATATCGATATCGACAGCTCGACCGCGGCGGAAACCAAGCTGGGTGACACGATCGACGCGGCGATCATCCTGTCGGAAGGGCCGGACGCCGCGCTGCATGCCGTGCGGCTCGACCACAACCGCGTCTATGCCATCGCCAGCAAGCAGTTGGCCGAAGAGCTGGGTAACCGGCCCGACATGGCCAAGCTCGCCAAGCAGACGTTCCTGGTCCACAACGATCTGCCCGCCAGCTTTGAAGCATGGAAGCGCACGCTGCATCTGGAAGCGCTGGAGCCGGCCGCGATCGACCATTTCGATTCCGGCCAGCTGATCCTGGAAGCCGCCGCGCAGGGCCTGGGCATTGCCATCATGCACGATGACCATTTCAGCCGCAGCCACGATCCCCGCCTGGCGCGCGTCTATGACATCGAGGTGGACAGCCCCTATTCCTATTGGTTCGTCTGCCGCCCCCGCGCTCTGCAATCGCGGCCGGTGCGCCTGTTCCACGACTGGATGCTGAAGGCGGGGCTTTAAGCGGCAGCCCCTCCGTGGGCCGCCGGGCCCCCCCACCCCCACCGGGGTGGGGGGGGGGGGACCGCCGCGAAGCGGTGGTGGAGGGGTGCTTGATCACCCCGCCCGCATCGTACCGGTCTGCACAAAGCGCTGGTGCCAGGAAAGCGCCTCGTCCAGCAGCGAGGGCGAATGCTTGCCATAGGAATCGCGCAAGGCGCGGGCGTAGTAGTCGCTCAACTGGTCGCGATACGTGGGGTGCACGCAGTTGGCGATGACCTGCTGCGCCCGCTGCTTGGGCGATAGGCCGCGCAGATCGGCCAGGCCCTGGTCGGTGACGATCACCTGCACGTCCTGGTCGATATGGTCGACATGGCTGACCTGGGGCACGATCGTGGAAATCGCCCCACCCTTGGCCAGCGAGGGCGCCATGAAGATCGAGATGTAGGCATTGCGGGCAAAATCGCCCGAGCCGCCGATGCCATTCTGGATGCGCGAGCCCATCAGGTGGGTGGAATTGACGTTGCCATAGAGATCGGCCTCGATCATGCCGTTCATCGCCAGGCAGCCCAGGCGCCGCACCAGTTCGGGATGGTTGGAAATTTCCTGCGGGCGCAGCACGATGCGATCGCGATAGCGGTGCATTTCGCGGTTCAGCGCTTCGGCCGCGTCGGGGCTGAGCGAAAACGCCGTGGCCGAGGCCATCGCCAGCTTGCCCGCCGCCAGCAGATCGAGCATGCCGTCCTGCAGGACTTCGGTATAGGCCGTCATCGGCTCGAACGGGCTGTCCATCAGGCCATTGAGCACGGCATTGGCGATATTGCCCACGCCCGATTGGATCGGCAGCAGCGACGCCGGCAGCCGGCCCATTTTCACTTCGTGGCCAAAGAACTGCAGCAGATGCCCGGCAATGGCGCGGGCGGCATCGTCGGGCGCCTTGAACGGCGCGTTGCGATCGGGCGTGTCGGTGGCCACCACCGCCACCACCTTGGCCGGATCGATGCGGAACGTGGGCTGGCCGATGCGGTCGTTGGGATGGACCAGCGGGATCGGGCGGCGATGCGGCGGCAGCGCGGTGCCATAATAGATGTCGTGCATGCCCTGCAGCGCTTCATGCTGCCACGCATTGACTTCCAGGATGATCTTGCCAGCGCGATCGAGCCAGGTCTTGTTGTTGCCCACCGACGAGGACGGCACCACGCTGCCATCGGGCAGGATCGCCGAAACCTCGACCAGCGCCACGTCGAGCGGGCCGAGAAAGCCCTGCCACGCCACGGGCGCCACCTGGCTCAGGTGCATGTCGAAATACTGCACCGTGCCGGCATTGATCTGCTCGCGCACCAGCGGATCGGAATTGTAGGGCAGGCGGAAATCGATGCCCTTGGCCCGCGCCAGCGCGCCGTCGAGTTCGGGGCCGGTCGATGCGCCGGTCCACACCTTGATGGCATAGGGATTGCCGGCGGCGTGTGCCGCCTCCATCCGCCGCGCCAGCGCCTGGGGCACGGCCTTGGGATAGCCTGCACCGGTAAACCCGCTCATCCCCACCACGGCGCCGGGGCCGATCAGGCTGGCAGCATCATCTGCGCTCATCAGCTTGGCGCGATAATCGGGATGGGCAATCCGCGCGGAAGATACGGACGGTGACGAAACGGGGGCGTTCATGGGGGGGCTCCTCTCGGGTTCGCTTCTACCCTGCCCCTAGGCCGATGCGCCTTGTCCCACAGCAAAAAAGGCGGGGACCAGCCCCGCCTTTTCCCTGATGTGATACAGGTTTTGTCTCGATAGCGAGACAGTGACCCGATCGGCCCGCCGTGATTAGGCAGCCTGCACGGTCGCCTTGCGGATCACGCCCGGGTTTGCCGGCGGCTCGCCCTTGGGCAGCGCGTCGATCAGTTCCATGCCGCTCTCGACTTCGCCCCACACGGTGTACTGGCGATCGAGGAAACGCGCATCATCGAAGCAGATGAAGAACTGGCTGTTGGCCGAGTGCGGATAGCTGGTGCGGGCCATCGAGCACACGCCGCGCACGTGCGGCTGATCGTTGAATTCGGCCTTGAGGTCGGGCTTGCTCGAGCCACCCATGCCGGTGCCCTGCGGGCAGCCGCCCTGCGCCATGAAACCGGGGATCACGCGGTGGAACTTCACCCCGTCGTAGAATCCTTCGGAAGCCAGTTCCTTGATGCGTTCCACGTGGCCGGGGGCCAGGTCAGGACGCAGCTTGATCACCACATCGCCCGAATCCAGCGACAGGACCAGTTTTTCTTCAGACATCGACCACTCTTCCTTGGCAAAGAATGTCGCCGATATAGGCAATCTTCGGGCAAAGTCACGCTGCACTGCATCATTGCATTTGCCGGATGATCGCCTATCCCCGCCTTGATGGAACAAGGCGCGCCCCACAAGCACGACCCGCGCATGGACGACGGCGTGGACACCGACACCATGACGGTGGCGGCGCCCGAACCGGCGCGCAATTCGCAGGAACTGGACGAGGAAGACAATACGCTGCGGCCCTCGTTCCTGCGCCGGGTGACCGACGCGCTGGACGCGGAAAACCAGGAAGCGGTCTATAACCTGGTCGAGCCGCTGCACCCGGCCGACATCGCCGACCTGTTCGAGCTGATCGGCCAGGAATACCGCGCGCCGCTGGCCCGCGCGATCAACGACCTGCTTGGCTCTGACGTGCTCGCCGAGCTGAACGACTGGGTGCGCGATGACCTCGTCGATCAGCTCGAACCCGAAGAGGTTGCCGATCTTGCCGAGCAGATGGAGACGGACGACGCGGTCGCCCTGATCGAAGACCTCGACGAGGAAGACCAGGCCGCCGTCCTGGCGGAAATGGAGCCGGAAGACCGCGCTGCGATCGAAAGCGCGCTGTCCTATCCCGAAGAGTCCGCCGGCCGCCTGATGAGCCGCGACGTCATCGCGGTGCCCGAACACCTGACCGTGGGCGACCTGATCGATTACCTGCGCCGCGACGACGATGACCTTGCCACCGAATTCTGGGAAGTGTTCATCGTCGACGTAAAGCATCGCCCGGTTGGCACCTGCATGCTTTCCTGGCTGCTGCGCGCGCCGCGCAGCGTGCCGCTGGCCGATGTGATGAAGCGCGACCAAACGCTCATCCCGGTCACCATGGACCAGGAAGAGGTCGCGCTGCGCTTTCAGAAGTATGCGCTGATTTCTGCCGCCGTGGTGGACGACAGCGGCCGCCTGGTCGGCCAGATCACGGTGGACGACGTGGTCCACATCATCCAGGAAGAGGCGAGCGAGGACATCCTGCGCCTGTCGGGCGCGGGCGATGGCGACATCAACGAGCCGATCGGCCTGACGGTGCGCACGCGCCTGTCGTGGCTGGTGGTGAACCTGGGCACCGCGATCATCGCCGCCTCGGTGGTTGGCCTGTTTCAAGGCGCCATCGCGCGCTTTGCCCTGCTCGCCGTGCTGATGCCGATCGTTTCGGGCATGGGCGGCAATGCCGGCACCCAGACCCTGGCCGTGGTGGTGCGCGCGATTGCCACCAACCAGCTGACCAGTTCCAACACCGTGCGCATGATCCTTCGCGAGTTGCGCATTGCGCTGGCCAACGGGCTCTCGCTGGGTGTGCTGATCGGGATGGGCACCACGCTGATCTTTGGCAATCCGCACCTGGGCGCGGTGATCGGCGCGGCCATGGTGATCAATAACCTGGTGGCGGGCCTCGCCGGAATCCTGGTTCCCGTCAGCCTTGATCGGCTGCGGGTGGATCCGGCTGTCTCTTCGGCCGTATTCGTGACGATGGCCACCGATGTCATGGGGTTCTTCTCGTTCTTGGGGCTGGCTGTCGTCACCGGGCTTGCCGCCTGATTCGGATTGAAAGAACACCTGCAATGCCGCTCAACATGACCAAGGTGGCCTATGGCGCGCAGTCGCTGGCGGAAGTCCACGAATGGTTTGCCACCGGCCGCCGTCACGGCGCAGATGGCGTCGCGCGCCTGACCACGCGCAATTGCCCGCGCCGCCATGCCGAAATGATCGGCGGTTCGCTCTACTGGATTCTCAAGCACCAGCTGGTCGCGCGCAGCGAAATCCTGGGCTTTGAAGAGGCCGAGGGCGGACGCACCAATATCCTGGTCTCCACCCGCCTGATCGACGTGGTGCCGATGCCGCGCCGCGCGCACCAGGGCTGGCGCTATCTGGAAGCGGCCGACGCCCCGGCCGATCTTGGCCAAGGCGAAGCCGGCGACGTGCTGCCCGCTGCCATTGCCGGCGAACTCGCCAAGCTCGGTCTGGTCTGACGCGCGCGGGCGGGCGGGACGTCGATGCAGAAAGGGGAGCGACATGCGCCCCCCTTCCCATGCAACAATGGCCTGCCCGGCTCAGCTGACGTGGAACGCCAGCGCGCCATCGCCTTCATCGATCGTCACCGTGCTGCCATCGGGCACCTGGCCGGCCAGCAGCCGCTCGGCCAGCGGGTCCTGCAGATAGCGCTGCACGGCCCGCTTCAATGGCCGCGCGCCATAGACCGGATCATAGCCCACCCGGCCCAGCCAGCGCTTGGCCGCCTCGGTCAGGTCAAGCGTGATCTTGCGATCCTTGAGCAGCTTGGCCACGCGGGCCACCTGGATGTCCACGATCGGGGCCATGTGTTCCTGGCCCAGGCGGTGGAACAGGATGATCTCGTCCAGCCGGTTGAGGAATTCGGGCCGGAAGTGCGCGCGCACCACGTCCATCACCTGCGGCTCCACGCTGGCAGCGTCCTCGCCCTCGCCCAGGTTGGCCAGATACTGGCTGCCCAGGTTTGAGGTCAGGATGATCAGCGTGTTGGTGAAATCCACCACGCGGCCCTGGCCATCGGTCAGGCGGCCATCATCCAGCACCTGCAACAGCACGTTGAACACATCCTGGTGGGCCTTTTCCACCTCGTCGAACAAGACGACCTGGTAGGGCCGGCGCCGCACCGCCTCGGTCAGCACGCCGCCTTCGTCATAGCCGACATAGCCCGGAGGCGCGCCGATCAGGCGGCTGACCGCATGCTTTTCCATGAACTCCGACATGTCGATGCGCACCATCGCGCTGTCGTCGTCGAACAGGAAACCAGCCAGCGCCTTGGTCAACTCGGTCTTGCCCACGCCGGTGGGGCCCAGGAACAGGAAGCTGCCGAGCGGGCGGTTGGGGTCTTGCAGCCCCGCACGCGCGCGGCGCACCGCCTTGGACACGGCGACCACCGCATCGCGCTGGCCGATCACCCGCTTGCCCAGCACCTCTTCCATGGCCAGCAGCTTTTCCCGCTCGCCCTCCATCATCCGGTCGACCGGCACCCCGGTCCAACGGCTGACCACGGCGGCGATGTCCTCGGCCGTCACTTCCTCGCGCAGCAAGGCGTTCTTGCTGGCGCCTTGCGCATCGGCCAGCTGGCGCTCCAGCTCGGGAATGCGGCCATAGGCCAGTTCCCCCGCCTTGGCGAGGTCACCCACCCGCTGCGCCTGCTCCAGTTCCACGCGCGCGCTGTCGAGCTGCTCCTTGATCTTGCCTTCGGCATGGATCTTGTCGCGCTCGTTCTGCCAGCGGGTGGTCAGTTCGGCCGATTGCTGTTCCAGGTTGGCCAGGTCTTCGCGCAGGGTATCCAGCCGATCGCGGCTGGCCTGGTCGGTTTCCTTGGCGAGGGCCATTTCCTCGATCTTGAGCTGGATGATGCGACGATCCAGGTTCTCGATCTCCTCGGGCTTGCTTTCCACCTCCATGCGGATGCGGCTGGCGGCCTCGTCCATCAGGTCGATCGCCTTGTCGGGCAGGAAGCGGTCGGCGATATAGCGGTTGGACAGCGTCGCTGCCGCCACGATCGCAGCGTCCGCGATGCGCACGCCGTGGTGCACCTCGTACTTTTCCTTGATCCCGCGCAGGATCGAGATGGTGTCCTCCACCGTCGGCTCGCCCACGAACACCGGCTGGAACCGGCGCTGCAGGGCCGGGTCCTTTTCCACGTACTTCTGGTATTCATCCAGCGTGGTCGCGCCGATGCAGTGCAGTTCGCCCCGCGCGAGCGCCGGCTTCAAGAGGTTGGACGCGTCCATCGCGCCTTCGGTCTTGCCCGCGCCGATCAGGGTGTGCATCTCGTCGATGAACAGGATGATCTCGCCCTCGGCGCCCTTCACCTCGTCGAGCACGGCTTTCAACCGTTCCTCGAACTCGCCACGATACTTGGCGCCGGCAATCAGGCTGCCCATGTCGAGTGCCATCAGGCGGCGGTGCTTGAGGCTGTCGGGCACGTCGCCATTGGCGATGCGCAGCGCCAGGCCTTCGGCAATCGCCGTCTTGCCCACGCCCGGTTCGCCGATCAGTGCCGGGTTGTTCTTGGTGCGGCGCGCCAGAATCTGCACGGTGCGGCGGATTTCCTCGTCGCGGCCGATCACCGGATCAAGCTTGCCCTCGCGCGCGGCGGCGGTCAGATCGCGGGCATATTTCTTCATCGCGTCATAGGCGTTTTCGGCGCCGGCGCTATCGGCCGTGCGCCCGCCGCGCAGCGCGGTGATCGCCGCTTCCAGCGACTGGGGCGAAAGGCCCGCCGCCTTGAGCGCCTGACCAGCAGCAGTCGTGCCGGCCAGCGTCAGCGCCAGCAGCATGCGTTCCACCGTGACAAAGCTGTCCCCGCTCTTGGCGGCAACCTGCTCGGCCTGGTCGAGCAGGCGCACGGTATCGTTGTCGAGCCCGGGCGAATTCTGCGCGCCCGAACCCGAAACGGCCGGCAGCTTGCCCAGCGCCTTGTCCACTTCGGCCTGGGCCACGGCGGGGTTGCCGCCAGCCCGCTGGATCAGCCCGCTGGCCATGCCTTCCTGGTCTTCCAGCAGCACCTTGAGCACGTGCTCGGGGGTGATGCGCTGATGGCTCAGGCGGATCGCCAGCGTCTGGGCCGCCTGGAGGAAACCCTTGGCGCGATCGGTGAATTTTTCGAGGTTCATAACGGTCTCTCGCTATCCTGACCGCCACAAGGTAGTGTGGCTTTTGAGCAACACAAGGACGTGGATCAAATTTTGCACCACCGGTTGCAATCAAAACCAATGTCGCGCGGCAAGTCCTCACGATGGTTCACCTTTGACTCCGCCGAACATGGCCCTACACATCGCCGCAGAGACTTTTCGAGACAGGACAAGCCCCCCTCCATGCAGCGCTTCCTCAACGCCTCTCTCCTGGCCCTGGCGATCGCCTCGGCCGCGCCTTCGCCCCTGCTCGCCGCAACGGCATCGGCCCCCGCAGTGCCCGCCCCGGCACCGCTGGCCAATCTGGTTTCGGCTGTGAACATCCCTTACGAGCAGTTTACCCTGCCCAACGGTCTGCGCGTGCTGGTCCATACCGATCGCAAGGCGCCGGTCGTGGCCGTGTCGGTGTGGTATGGCGTGGGTTCCAAGAACGAGCCCAAGGGCAAGACCGGCTTTGCCCACCTGTTCGAACACCTGATGTTCAACGGGTCGGAACACAACAAGGGCGATTTCTTCACCCCGCTGCAGAATGCCGGCGCCACCGATTACAACGGCACCACCTGGTTCGATCGCACCAACTATTTCGAAACCGTACCCACGGCCGCGCTCGATCGCTTCCTCATGCTGGAATCCGATCGCATGGGCTATCTGCTCGGTGCGGTGACGCAGGAAACGCTCGATAACCAGCGCAGCGTGGTGCAGAACGAAAAGCGCCAGGGCGACAACCAGCCCTATGGCCTGGTGGAATACGAGCAGCTCGAAAACCTCTATCCCGTCGGCCATCCCTATCACCACAGCACGATCGGCTCGATGGCCGATCTCGACAGCGCCAGCCTGGCCGACGTGAAGGCGTGGTTCACCGATCACTATGGCCCCAACAACGCCATTCTCGTGCTGGCCGGTGACGTCGATCTCGCCACGGCCAAGGCCAAGGTCGCCAAGTGGTTCGGCGCGATCCCGGCCGGGCCCAAGGTGCAGCCGGTGTCGGCCCCGGTGCCCACCCTGCCCGCGCCGCTGGCCAAGACGATCAAGGATGAAGTGGCGACCACGCGGATTTACCGGATGTGGGCGATCCCCGGCTATGACAACCCCGATTACCTGCCGCTGCAGATCGGCGCGGTGATCCTGGGTGGGCTCGCCTCCTCGCGGCTCGATGACAACCTGGTGCGCGGTCAGCAAGTGGCCGTTGCGGCCGGCGCCAACGCCGAAATCTACGCCCAGGCCGGCCAGTTCGTGGTCCAGGCCGATGTCAAGCCGGGCCAGAATGCCGCTGCCGTGGGTGCCGCGCTCGACGCGCAGATCAAGCGCCTGGTGACCGAAGGCCCGACGGCCGACGAACTGGCCCGCGCCGCCACCGTCACCGCCAGCGACCAGATCCGCAAGCTGGAATCGGTCGGCGGCTTTGGCGGCAAGGCACCGACCCTCGCCGAAGGCCTGCTCTACAACGGCGATGCCAACCACTATCGCAAGGAACTGGCGGCCATGGCCGCGCTCACGCCCGCCCAGGTGCGCGACGCGCTGCAAAAGTGGCTGACGCGCCCGGTCTTTGCCCTGACGGTCGAGCCTGGCACCCGCACCGAAGGCGGCGAATCCCATGGTGGCTGGGCCAACAACGATACCAAGGTCGGCGGAGGCCAGGGCAGCGGCGCCCATCCCGCCTATTGGCACCAGCCCGGCCAGGACCCGGCACCGCAGCCTGCCGTTCCGGCGGCCGCCGCCGGCCCGGATCGCAGCGAACTGCCGCCGATCGGCAGCCTCGCCGCGCTGCAGTTCCCGCAGATCGAGCGGGCGACGCTGTCCAACGGGGTGAAGGTGGTCTTCGCCCGCCGCGCCGCCGTGCCGGTCGTTTCGGTGCAGGTGGCGTTTGACGCCGGCTTTGCCGCCGATCCGCGCCAGGCGCTGGGCACCCAGGCGATGCTGCTCAAGGTGATGGACCAGGGCACCAAGACCCTGGATGCCGCAGCCTTTGCCCGTGCCCGCGAAAACCTGGGCGCCAACATCAGCAACGCCGCCCTGCCCGACAGCACGGCGTTCCAGCTCGATGCCGTCGCGCCCAACCTGGCCGGCTCGCTGGCGCTGCTGGCCGATTATATCCGCAATCCTGCACTCAAGAGCGATGACCTGGAACGCGTGCGCGCGCAGCAGCTCGCCGCGATCGATGCCGAACTGCGCGATCCCTCGGCCATGGCCTCGCGCGTGCTCTATCCCGCGCTCTATGGGCCGCAGCACCCCTATGGCACGCCGCCCACCGGCACCGGTGATCCGGCCGTGGTCAAGCGGCTGACCCCGGCTGACCTGGCCGCGTTCCACCAGGCTTGGCTGCGCCCGTCCAAGGCCACGATCTTCGTGGTGGGCGATACCACGCTGGCCGCGGTCAAACCGCTGCTCGAGCGCAGCTTTGGCAGCTGGGCCGAGCCGGCTGGCGCTGCCCCGGTCAAGAACATGTCGGCGGTAATCCCGGCGGCAAGCCCGCGCATCCTGCTGGTCGATCGCCCGGCCTCGCCGCAGTCGATGATCATGGCCGGCGAAGTTCTTGCCGCCACCGGCCGCGACGATCTCGTGCCGCTGCGCACTGCCAACGAAGTGCTGGGCGGCAGCTTCCTCTCGCGCCTCAACATGGACGTGCGCGAAAGCAAGGGCTGGAGCTATGGCGTCGGCAGCGCGGTGAGCGACCGCCAGGATCGCGTGATCTATCGCCTCGTCGCGCCGGTCCAGACCGACCAGACCGGCCCCGCGATTGCGGCAATGCAGGGCGACATGGCTGCCTTCCTCAAGGACAAGGGCGTTGCCCCCGACGAACTGGGCTGGGCCACGCAAGGCGCCGCCCGCGAACTGCCCGGCGCGTTCGAAACCTCGTCAGCCGTGCTCGATGGCCTGGTCAAGATCGTGCAGTTCCAGCGCCCCGACGATTACTACACCCGCCTGGCGATCCGCTATCCCACGCTGACCGCCGCCGAACTCGACAAGGCCGCCCGCACCGCACTCGATCCGACCAAGCTGACCTGGGTGGTGGTGGGCGACGCCACCAAGATCAAGCCGCAGCTCGACAAGCTCGGCCTGCCGGTCGAGGTGACGAGCGTACAGGGGAAGTAAGCATGCCACAGGCTCCTGGTGCTGGCGGGCACCAGAAGCCTGGAGTGCGATCGGCGGCGTGATCAGCGAGTCAGGCCGCCGGCCAGCGCGTCAAGCGTCTCGTTCACAAGCTGATGGGCAACCTGCCCCATGCTCGGCGGCTCAGGCTGCGCGCGCTGATACCCGGTGGGACCGGCGACCCAGCGCCGCGCGGTGTTGACCGGCGGCTGGCCCGCCGTGACGAACTGGGCGAGAATGCGGCCATTGGAAATGCGCTTGGCCGTCACCCGAAAGCTGGTGCCAGATGGCGCATCGGCATCGGGCGTTTGCAGCACTTCCACCAAGATATCAGCATAGCCCTGCAATGCATCCATTTCGATGGCTTGATGGTTGGGTGTGTTGGTTTGGACCCCACGGCCACTGCGCCGCACGATCATGGCGCGATCGACCATGTTCACCCCGGCCTGCGCCAAACCCGAAACGAACGTGGCTTCAAACTTCCAGTCGGTTCGTTCGGTGAATTCCGAAGATCGCCGCTGAACATCGTTGCGCTCCGTCCCGGCAGTCACCTCGACATCGCTCGTGCGATAGGCTTCTCCCCGGTCAATGCCGGCGCGTTCTTCCACATGGCCGCGCATCACATCGGTGTATGACGTGCCGACCTCTTCGGACAATTCGCGGTTCCAGAACACCACCACGCGCGGCCGCCCTGCCCGCTGGTAGGCGCTGGCAAAGCCACCATCCATCGCGGGCGCAGCATAGGCTTGACTGGCGCCGGTAAACACCGCGCCGCTGCCCAGCGCCCACATGCATGCCAGCGCCACGAGGGGCAAGTTTCTGCGCCGCTCCGCCCGGGCCATCAGTTTGGCCCCACTTCGATCAGAAAACTGTCGATGTCGTCGCGCCGGATCGAACGCTCGGCATAGACCTTGAGGCTCAGAGGCGGGAGGAACAGCGTCTTCCACGCCGAGGTCGCTTCCAGCGGCACTTGCTGGGCATCCATGAACGACGTGCGCGCACGCAGTTGCACCGGCGCTTTGCCGCAATTGACCAAGCGCGCGATCACTTCGACCCCGCCCGTTTCGGTGCGGCGCTGGAAGATGTCTTGCACCAGAACGGTTTTGGCCAGCGTCTTGTCGATGAACTGTACCGCGTCCAGCGGGATTGGGCGCATGGCGCCGGGTACGTTGGCAACCAGGGCGTCACCCGTGCTTGGCGCGCGACGGGCCACGCCAATGTGGCATTTCAATACCTGGTTTTCGGCAAGCGCTGGAGTGGCCAGCCCACAGGCTGCCAGTGTCAGGCCCCAGGCAACAGTGCGCATCGACATCATGAATATCCTCACAGCTGGCGCAAAGAGTCGCGGAATGCCTTGTCCTTGAGCTGCACGTCCTTGCGCGCTGCATTGGCTTTGGCGACGCCGGCATCTTCTCCCGGGGTGGCAACGGGCCGATCGAGCGCGGAGCGGGAGCGGAGCCAGGCGATCTTGCAGCGGTCATTGCCGCCAAGGAAGTATCCGGCCGGCTTGAGATCACGGGCCTCTCCGTCCTTGCGGAAAACCGCCTGTGGCTTGAAACGAGCCACGTCGATCTTGTCAGCCCTGATCATGATCCGCGCGGGCAGGCTGTCCCATTGGCGCACATCGGCATCGACGCGCGCCGCGCTGGCAAACAGGCTGAGCCCCATGCCGATAAGTGCCCCACCCAATGCGCCGCCCTGGTTATAGGGGTTGCTCGATTGCAACATCGCATTCTGCATCATGGTGTTGCCGGCCGCTTCCATCGCAGCCTTGGTTTCCGCCTTTTGCTTGAGCACCCCATCCATCTTGCGACCGTCGCGCTCGGTTGCCTGATAGGCGAGGCTGGCTGCCTCGACCGGCACGATGGCGCCCTTGGTGGCACCGGAAAGATCCCGCACTTCCACCACGTTTTCGTCGGCCTCGGTGTTGGAGCGGAACTCCAGCAGTTCCCCCTTTGCGCCGCCCTTCACTTTCGTTGGGCCATAGCCCAACTCTGCCACCAGCACGGTATTGGCTTGCGGTGCCGGTGCGATCAGCGTGGGATTGGTCTTGGTTGCGAAATCGAACTGCTCGCGCGCATTGGCGCCGTCGCCGGCGCAACGCGAGGCCCAGCCGGCCAGATAGTTCATCGAGGCAAAGTCCTGGCCACGCTCACCGTCAAGATTGATCGAATCCTGATAAAGCGCGCCGCTAAATGCCGCATGAGCATTGTCGAAATCGCCCGACCGCAGATAGAGCAGGCCACGGTAGTAATAGGTCATCGCGCGCTCATAGGGTTCGCCCTTGAAGTCCTTGCGCGATTCCTTCTTGAACAAAGACTTCGCCTGCTCGGCGGCCTTGTTCTTGGCATAGACCGCTTCGATACGCGTCAGGGCCATGTCGAATGCATGCTCTGCCAGCGTCCACTCGCCCGCTTCCATCGCAGCGAGCCCAACGCGATCAAGATTAAGCACCGCATTGCGCTCCCCGCCGAGGTACAGCGTGGTGAGCAAGGGCTTGAGCGGCTCTGGCTTGTTGCCCAGGAACGCGTCCAACTCGCCGGGATAGGGGCCTTCGCCATATTTACGGCGCAGGTCTGCCTTTTCCCGTTCCAGCGCCTTGGGGCCCGGGGGGGCGGGGGGGGG
>CAYXUN010000003.1:85629-105447 GCA_964468165.1 uncultured Novosphingobium sp.
TGGCATCGACGGCGCTATCGCCCGGCGCGGCGGTCGCCGTAGCAGGAGCGTTCGCCTGTTGTGCCTTGGCTGGCGCAACTACAGCACACGCCGCGACGCACAGGCCCGCGAACAGGTATGTCTTGGTCATATCGGGCATCCCCCCTTATGGCGCGCCGGTATTGCCCCACAGGCGCGCAGTCACGGTGTCTTATTGGTCGACGATGTCCATGTCGGTGGCGCGCTTGAACTTGTACGGTTCCCCGGTCCAGACGATGTCGCCCGTGGTCAGATCGACCAGTTCGAACATGATCTGGGTAAGGCGCTGTTGCGTGCCAGTTCCCACGTTGCGCGTATCGATGGACGTGATCTTGCCGACCATGCGGTAATCAGCGCCGCTGCGCGCACGCATGGGAGACGTGGTGCCGCCATCGACGAAGCCATCCTGCTTCATCGCGCGCTCTTCCTCGACCGCTTCCGACGATTCGCGGCTGATGAAGCGCAGCTTGCCCCGCGCCGCACGATTGAGTTGGGACCGCAAGGCGTCGGTCAGCATGTCACGCTGGAACCGCTGCATCGTCATGTTGCGCAAGTCGCTGGCCTGGATGATGATACGCGGCGGCATTGGACGATCGATCACTTCGGGGTACGACATGAGATCGCGCACCACGGCATCCGAGATCGCGGAAATATCGCGCGAGGCAATGCCGATGCCATCGTTCATCGCCTTGTCGTCAGGATCAAGATCCTGAACTCCGACGATCTTCTTTTGCCCCGCCAGCGCTGGCACGCCTTGTGCCAGCAATCCGCACGACAGCATGATCGCCGCAACGCGCGACATAGCCGTAATTTTCATTTTCCCCCCAAACGCCCCGCGAACGGTCGTCTTGTGAAAGACGACCAAAGCCAAATCCAAAAAAGACCGGCAGAACCGGGAATGGATTCCCGTTGCCCCTCTGCTGCCCTTGGGTGGATGTTAAATCAGATCACGAACGCGCCGCATCCTCGATTTTGGGTACGCCAAGCCAGTTTATCGCCATTATTTTACGGGGAACTCGTTATTTTGTGCCAACGCAGCAGCTGTGTGCCCGGTGCAACGAAAAACCCCTGCCCGAAGACCAGGCAGGGGTTGTTCAATAGATAAAGCAATGTCGGGAAGGGACCCCTGCCAGGATATTACCCCAGCTTGGCCTTCAGCACCTGGTTCACCAGCTGCGGGTTGCCCTTGCCGGCCATGGCCTTCATCGTCTGACCCACGAAGAAGCCGAACAGGGCTTCCTTGCCGCCGCGGTACTGTTCGACCTTGTCAGCATTGGCGGCCAAGACGGCATCCACCGCCGCTTCGATCGCGCCGGTGTCGGTCGTCTGCTTGAGGCCTTCGCGTTCCACGATCGCGGCGGGGCCGTCGCCGGTTTCCAGCATCTTTTCCAAGACCTGCTTGGCGATGGAGCCGGAGATCGTGCCGTCGCCGACCAGAGCCAGAAGTTCCGCCGCGCTTGTCGGCGAGACCGGGCTGTCTTCCAGGCCCTTGCCCAGCTTGTTGAGCGCGCCGAACAGTTCGCTGGTCAGCCAGTTGGCGGCCTGCTTGGCCACGGCGGCTTCGTCCTTGCCCTGCTTGGCAGCGCTGGCCGCGATCAGGGTTTCGAACCAGGCGGCCGTATCCACGTCTGCGGTCAGCACGGCCGCGTTGTAGGCCGACAGGCCCAGCGCATCGGTGTAACGCGCGCGCTTGGCGTCGGGCAGTTCGGGCAGGCTCGCGCGGCATTCATCCAGGAATGCCTGGTCGAGCACCAGCGGCAGCAGGTCGGGATCGGGGAAATAGCGATAGTCGTGCGCGTCTTCCTTGCTGCGCATCGACCGCGTCGTGCCCGTGCCCGGATCGAACAGCCGGGTTTCCTGCACCACCTTGCCACCGGCTTCCAGCACGTCCACCTGGCGGCTTGCCTCGTGCTCGATCGCGGCCATGACGAAGCGTACCGAGTTGACGTTCTTGGTTTCGGTGCGGTTGCCCAGCGGCTCGCCCGCGCGGCGCACCGAGACGTTGACGTCCGCGCGCATCGAGCCCTGGTCCATGTTGCCGTCGCACGAGCCGACATAGCGCAGGATCTGGCGCAGCTTGGTCAGGTATGCCCCGGCCTCGGCCGGCGAAGTCATGTCCGGACGGCTGACGATTTCCATCAGCGCCACGCCCGAGCGGTTGAGATCGACGTAGGACATCGTCGGGTGCTGATCGTGCATCAGCTTGCCCGCGTCCTGCTCCACGTGGATGCGCTCGATGCCGATCACCTTGGTGCCGGCGTCGGGGTTCTTCTCGTCGAGCGCGATCTCGATCTGCCCCTCGCCCACCAGCGGGTGGTAGAGCTGGCTGATCTGATAGCCCTGCGGCAGATCGGCATAGAAGTAGTTCTTGCGATCGAACCGCGACCAGGTGTTGATCTGCGCGTCGATCGCCATGCCGGTGCGCACCGCCTGGCGGATGCACTCGCGGTTGGGCACGGGCAGCATGCCCGGCATCGCCGCATCGACCAGGCTGACCTGGGTATTGGGTTCGGCGCCGAATGCGGTGGCAGAGCCCGAAAAGAGCTTGGCCTGCGTGGTGATCTGGGCGTGCACTTCCAGCCCGATGACCACTTCCCACTCGCCCGTGGCGCCCTGGATACGATAGCTGCTCATCTTACCACCACTTACCCGGCTTTGCCGAAAACTGTGCGCGCTGTTCAAGCGCAAGGCTGGCGTTCAGCACGCCCTGTTCATCGAGCGGACGGCCGATGACATGCAGGCCCAGCGGCAGGCCATCGCGCGACAGGCCAGCGGGCACAGACATGGCAGGCAGGCCAGCGAGGCTCGCGGGCACCGAGAACACGTCGTTCAGGTACATTTCCACCGGATCGGTGCTCTTCTGCCCCAGCGGGAACGCGGCCGAAGGCGCGGTGGGGGTGAGGATCACGTCCACCGTCTCGAACGCCTTGGCGAAATCCTGCGCGATCAACGCACGGACCTTCTGCGCCTGGGTGTAATAGGCGTCGTAGAAGCCGGCCGAGAGCACATAGGTGCCGATCAGGATGCGGCGCTTCACCTCGTCGCCGAAACCGGCGGCGCGGGTGGCGGCGTACATGTCCTGGAGGTTGGCGCCATCGGGCAGGTCGCGCAGGCCATAGCGCACGCCATCATAGCGGGCGAGGTTCGACGAAGCCTCGGCCGGGGCGATGATGTAATAGGTCGGCAGCGCATACTTGGTGTGCGGCAGCGAGATATCGACGATTTCCGCGCCGGCATCCTTGAGCCAGGCGATGCCATCTTCCCAGCTCTTGGCGACATCGGCATCGAGGCCATCGACGCGGTATTCGCGCGGAATGCCCACCTTCTTGCCGCGCATGTCGGCATTGAGGCCCGATTCCCAGGCCGGCACGGCCAGGTCGAGGCTGGTCGAATCCTTGGGATCGAACCCGGCCATGGCTTCGAGCATGATCGCGCAGTCGCGCACGTCGCGTGCCATCGGCCCGGCCTGGTCGAGCGAGGAGGCAAACGCCACCACGCCCCAGCGCGAGCAGCGGCCATAGGTGGGCTTGATCCCGGAAATGCCGGTGAAGGCGGCCGGCTGGCGGATCGAGCCGCCGGTGTCGGTGCCCGTGGCCGCCGGCGCGATGCGCGCGGCAACCGCGGCCGACGAGCCGCCCGAGGAGCCACCGGGTGCCAGCGGGGTGGTATCATCGCCCTTGCGCCAGGGCGAGATCACGTTGCCAAAACCGCTGGTCTCGTTCGACGAGCCCATGGCGAACTGGTCGAGGTTGAGCTTGCCCAGCATGCCGGCACCGGCATCCCACAGCTTCTGCGAGACAGTGCTTTCATAGGGCGGGACAAAGCCCTCGAGGATCTTGCTGGCGGCCGTGGTCTGCACGCCCTTGGTGGCAAACAGATCCTTCATGCCGATCGGCACGCCGGCCATCTTGCCCAGCGACTGGCCAGCGGCACGGCCTGCGTCCACCTTGGCCGCCGCGGCAAGCGCGGCATCGGGGGTGGTGACGATGAAGGCATTGAGCGCGCCCTGCGCCGCTTCGACCGCGGCGTTGAAGGCGCTGGCCACTTCCGTGGCGGTGAAGGCACCGCTCGCCACCCCATCACGGAGCGCGGCAACGCCAAGTTCGGTAAGGTCAGTCATCCGTTCGGACCGATTGTTGCGCATGAACCGATCGGGGTTCGTGCGTGGGAAACTGGAAGGCTTGGTACTGCGCCGGCCCTTCGACACGCTCAGGGCGAACGGGGAACTGATCAAAGACCATCATCCGTTCGTCCAGAGCCTCATCGAAGCACGCCCAGCGCAAGGCCGGGCAAAGATTACTCGATCACCTTGGGCACGCCAAAGAAGCCGTGTTCGGCCACCGGAGCATTGGCCAGCACGGCATCGCGGATGTCTCCGCCGGTCAGCGGATCGGCGTTCACCACGTCATCGCGCAGGCGCAGCGTGTTGGGGATCACGGCCGTCATCGGGGTCACCCCGGTCACGTCGACTTCGCCCAATTGCTCAACCCAGGCGAGGATGCCGTTCAATTCGGGCACCATCGCTTCAAGCTGGGCCTCACTCACCTTGATGCGCGCAAGACTGGCGATCTTCGCCACGTCGGCGGTATTCACGGACATGCCGTCCCTTTCGTGCAGGGTTTGCCAAAAACAAGAACACCGCGCGCTACCATCGCGCGCGGTGTCCTTCAAGCCACGGGGCGGCTCGCCCCCTGGCAACAGAACCGGATCGACCGGCGGATCAGTTGGCGGGCACCACCGGGTCTGCTGCCGGATCACCCGCTGCGCCACCAGCCGCACCACCCGCGCCGCGCGCCTGCATCTGCTGCTGCAGGGCTTGCATCGCGGCCTGTTGGCGCTGCAGTTCGGCCATCGAGCGGAACTCGATCAGTTCAACTTCGAACACCAGGTCGCTGTTGGCGGGAATGGCGACGCTGCCATCGCGGCCCGGCATGGCCTGGCTGCCATAGGCCAGCGCGGCCGGGATCTCGAGGCGATACTTGCCGCCCACCTTCATCTGCTGCAGGCCCTGGGCAAAGCCGGGGATCACGCCTTGCAGCGGCATCGCGGCGTTTTCGCCACGGTCGAATTCCTTGCCGGTGCTGGCGATGCGGCCAACATAGTTGATCAGCGCCACGTCAGACGTGGTGGGAGACTTGCCCGTGCCTTCCTTGAGCGCGATCACGCGCACTTCGCTGAAGTGCACCGGGCGCGCCGCCCAGGCCAGGCCGATGCCCACCAGCACGGCAACGATCACGCCGAGCCAAACCTTGGTGAGCGAGCCCTTGGCAACGGGCTGCAACGGAACGCGGGTGATTTCCGACATTGGTTTCCCTCTGGGGTTTCCCTCTGGATTTTCCCTGATCAGGCAGCGCCCGACTAGAAGAGTCGCCGCCCGGCCGGTGCCCGCCGCCGAGTCGAGCCAGGATGCTCGACCCAACGAAAAGGGCGCCGTGATTCACGGCGCCCTCTTGGCCCAGCACAGGGCCTATCGCAAGTGCTCAATGTGACGGATGATCCCGCCACGATTGAAGCTTACTTGGCGCCGTCGCGCTCCTGGCGCTTGCGCTCAAGCTTGCGGGCGCGGCGCACAGCGGCGGCCTTTTCGCGAGCGCGCTTTTCCGACGGCTTTTCAAAGTGACGACGCAGCTTCATTTCGCGATAGACACCTTCGCGCTGAAGCTTCTTCTTCAGGGCACGAAGAGCTTGGTCAACATTGTTGTCGCGAACGAGAATCTGCATAAACCGACATACCTCAACAGCTTCGGGCGAGAGCCCGCGGCCGCGCGGGGGTCACCAGATACCAGGAACACAAAGTGTGCCGAATCCGATCAGGACCGGCTCGAACCGGGCGCCCAATAGTGATTCTGCCGGCGAAAGGCAAGCAATGTCGTGCAATTTGCGGGCAAAGGCCCTATGGGCGCGGCCATGACCTCTTCAAAAGCCTCTAACGGCAAAGCTTCGAATGGCAAAGCCGCCGGCAATGCAGATGCCGTGCGCCAGTTCACGGTTCGCCCTGATGACAACGATGTGCGGCTCGACCGCTGGTTCAAACGCAACCTGCCGGAGGTGGGCTTTGCCATGGTGTCGCGCTGGGCGCGCACCGGGCAGATTCGCGTGGACGGCAAGCGCGCCGATGTCGACACCCGCCTGACCGCCGGGCAGACCCTGCGCGTGCCGCCGGCCGGCGGCCCCCTGCCGCTAGCTGGCGGCGGCAAGGGCGGGCGCGTGCGCAAGCCGCTGACCGACGAACAGATTCAGCTGGCCGAAAACATCGTGCTGGAACAGGATCGCGCCGCCATCGTGATCAACAAGCCGCCGGGCCTGGCCACCCAGGGCGGCAGCGGCACGCACGAACACGTCGATGGCCTGCTCGATGCCTATGCCGGCGACGGCGATCCGCGCCCGCGCCTGGTCCACCGCCTCGACAAGGATACCTCGGGCGTGCTGCTGGTGGCGCGCACGCCGGGCAGCGCGGCATTCTTTTCCAAGCGCTTTTCCGGCCGCACCGCGCGCAAGATCTATTGGGCGCTGGTCATGGGCGTGCCCGATATCCACGATGGCATGATCGAACTGCCGCTGGCCAAGCAGCCGGGCACCGGCGGCGAGAAGATGATGGTCGACGAAACCGAGCACGGCATGCCGGCCCGCACCCGCTATCGCGTGATCGACCGCGCCGGCAACCGCGCCGCCTGGGTGGAATTGCAGCCGTTCACCGGCCGCACCCACCAGCTGCGCGTGCACATGGCCGCGATCGGCCACCCGATCGTGGGCGATGGCAAGTATGGCGGCCAGGCCGCGTTCCTGTCGGGCAGCATCAGCCGCAAGCTGCACCTGCATGCCCGCCGCCTGCGCATCGAACATCCCGAGGGCGATCTGCTGGATGTGACCGCGCCGCTGCCCGAACACTTTGCCAAGAGCCTGGAGCAGCTCGGCTTTACCGAAAGCGACGGCGATCTGCCGCTCGAAGCGCCGGTCCTGGTCGAACCCAAGACCATGGAAAAGCGCGCAGCCAAGGCCCACGCCAAGCAATACCGCAAGGAACGCCGTGGCGAACGCCGCAAGCGCATCGATGGCCCGGCAACCACCGGCGCGCGCAAGCCGACCGGCCAGCGCGCCCGCGCTGCCGGGGCTGCTGCGGGCAAGGCGCCGGCAAAGGCGGGGACAAAACCTGGGGCAAAGCCTGGAGCGAAGCCAGGGGCCAAGCCGGCCGCGCGCACCGCAAGCGCCAAGCCTGGCGCCAAGCCAGCCCCGCGCCGCTCCGCGCCCAAGGCCCCCGGCAGCAAGGCCCCCGCGCCCCGGAGCCCTGGCAAGCGATGAGCCTGCGCCTCGCCATCTTCGATTGCGACGGCACCCTGGTCGATAGCCAGGCCGATATCGGCGCGGCGATGGACGGGGCGTTTCATGCCATGGGCCTGGTGCCGCCGCCGCGCAGCGAAACCCGCCGCATTGTCGGGCTGTCGCTGGTGGAAGCGATGCGCCGCCTTCATCCCGAAGGCGATGCCCAGGCGCACGAGATGCTCACCCAGGCCTACAAGGACACGTTCCGGGCCCGGCGCGAGGCCGGCATGGTGGGCGAGCCGCTCTATGATGGCATCGCCGCGCTGGTCGAAGACCTGGCGCAGCGTGGCTGGCTGCTGGGCGTGGCCACCGGCAAGAGCGACCGGGGCCTGGCGCATTGCCTGGCCACGCATGGCCTGTCGCGCCACTTCGTCACGCTGCAAACCGCCGATCGCCACCCGTCAAAGCCGCATCCCAGCATGATCGAGGCCTGCCTCGATGCCACCGGCGCCGACACCGCGCTAACCGTGATGATCGGCGACACGGCCTATGACATGGCCATGGCCCGCAATGCCGGCGTGCGCGCGATCGGGGTGGACTGGGGCTATCACGAGCGGGCCGAACTGTTCGCTGCCGGAGCCCATGCCGTAGCCGGCACCGTGGCAGAGCTCGCCGAACTGCTCCACGCGGTAGGCTGAAGGCGATGCGCGATCCGGCACTCGGGCGCTTTGCCCTGCTGCAACTGCTGCGCCTGGCGGGCACGCTGATCGTGATGATCGGCGCGCTGGCCGCGTCGGGCAACGTGCCGTGGCTGGCGCGGGTGCCGCAATGGGGCGCGCTCGCGCTCGCCTTTGCCGGCCTCACCCTGTTCTTTGGCGCGCCGCGCTGGCTGGTGCGGCGCTGGAAACGGAAAGCATGAAGCGCTTCTATCAAGACGTCACGGTTTCGCCTGAAGACACCGGATTTCGCGTGTGCCTCGACGGGCGTGGCATCCGCACCCAGGGCGGCCGCCCGCAGATCGTGCCCACCGCCGCCCTTGCCGAGGCCATGGCCGGCGAATGGGCCATGCAGGGCGAAACCATCGACACGGCCGCCTTCGCCTTTCGCGACATGGCCGACTATGCGATCGACGTGGTGGCACCCGCCCCGGCCGCTGCGCGCGCCGATCTGCTGCCTTATGCCGAGACCGACACGCTGTGCTATCGCGCCGAGCCTGACGAACCGCTCGCCGCGCGCCAGCGCCTGCTGTGGGAGCCGCTGCTTGCGATGGCCGAGGCGCGCTATGGCGTGGCATTCACGCGCGTGTCCGGCATCATGCACAAGCCCCAGCCCGAGCCGACGCTCGCCGCGCTGGCTGCCCGGCTCGCGCAGCTTTCGCCCTTTGCCCTGGCGGCCCTGCGCAACACCGCCACGCTGTCGGCCTCGCTGGTGATCGGCCTCGCCGCGCTCGATCCCGGCGCCGACGTTGCCGCGCTGTGGGATGCGGCCTGCGTCGAGGAAGACTGGCAGGCAGAACTGTGGGGCAAGGACGAGCAGGCCCAGGCGCGCCGCGCCTTGCGCGGGGAAGCCTTTGCCACGGCAGCGCGGTTCGCCCAGCTGCTTTAACCCGGCGCGGCGCCCCGTTGGCACGGCAAAAGCGATCACCCTGATCGAATCGCCTGCCTTGCGCCGGTGCGCCGCTCCGCCTATCTTGGCGCCATGGCTATCCGCGAAATTCTTGAAGTTCCCGATCCGCGCCTCAAGCAGGTCTCGGCTCCGGTGGAAAAGTTCGACGACGAACTCCGCACGCTCGTGTCCGATATGTTCGACACGATGTACGATGCCCCCGGCATCGGCCTTGCCGCGATCCAGGTGGGCGTGCCGCTGCGCGTGCTGGTGATCGATCTGCAGCCCGATGACGAGGATGCCGAGCCCGAAGCGTGTCACGACCACGGCTGTGGCCACAGCCACCAGCCGGTGCGGCGCGAACCGCGCGTGTTCATCAACCCGGAAATCCTCGATCCGTCCGAAGAGCACACGATCTATCGTGAAGGCTGCCTCTCGGTCCCGGAAATCTATGCCGAGGTGGAACGCCCCTCGCGCATCCGTGCCCGCTGGCAGGATCTTGACGGCAAGACCCACGAGGAAGCCATCGATGGCCTGCTCGCCACCTGCCTGCAGCACGAGATGGACCACCTCGAAGGCGTGCTGTTCATCGACCACCTCTCGCGCCTCAAGCGCCAGATGGCGCTCAAGAAGCTGGACAAGCTGCGCAAGGTGGCGTGATCGGCGCGGCGATTGCGCCCAGCCCCCCATCCAGTTGAGGATAAAGCGGCCCGGCACATTGCGTTGCCGGGCTGCTTCGTTTACGTTCCCGCTCTGTTCTGAATTGGAGGCGGATCGTGTCAGTGGCTTTGGTGATCGTGGCGCTGGTGATCGGCCTGGCGCTGGGCTGGTTCCTAGGCGGGCGCCCGGTGGCCGAGGCGCAGGGCCGCGCCACCGCGCGCGAGAACGAAGCGCGCGAGGCGCAAGGCATGGTCAAGGCCATGGCCGTGGACCTTGCCACCATGGCCGAACGCGCCCGCCAGGCAGAACAGCTTGGCGCCGAACGCGATGCCCTGCGCGCCGAGCGTGATGGCCTGGCCACCCACCTGGCCGCCGCCAGCGAGCGCGCGGCCGAGGCCGATGCCCTGCGTGATGCGCTGCACGAGGCCCGCCAATCGCGCGAGGATTTGCGCGCGGAACTGGCCCGGATGAAGGCCGATGCTGCCAATTTTGCCGAGCAGAAGCGCCTGCTGATCGAGGCGCAGGAGGCCCTGCGCCGCGAATTCGAGAATGCCGGCAACAAGGTGCTGGAACGCGCGCAAGAGGCTTTCATGGCCCGCGCGCAGGAACGCTTTGCCCAGAGCGAGGAAAAGGCCGCGCAATCGTTGCGTGCCCTGCTCGCGCCGGTGGACCAGCGCCTGAAAAGCTATGAAGAGCAGGTCGGCAAGCTGGAAAAGGAACGCGTCGACGCGTTCGGCAATCTCACCGGCCTGATCCAGGCGATGCGCGACGGGCAGGAACAGGTGCGTGCCGAAGCCGCGCGGCTCGGCAATTCGCTGCGCAATGCCCCCAAGGCGCGCGGCCGCTGGGGCGAACAGCAGCTGCGCAACGTGCTGGAACAGTGCGGCCTGGCCGAACACACCGATTTCGTCACCGAGCATTCGATCGATACCGACGAAGGCCGCCTGCGCCCCGACGCGATCGTGCGCATTCCGGGCAACAAGCTGCTGGTGATCGACGCCAAGGTGTCGCTCAACGCCTATCAGGATGCCTTCGAAGCTGCCGACGATACCGCGCGCGGCGTGGCCCTGGCCGCGCACGTGCAATCCATGCGCAACCATATCCAGACGCTGGGCGCCAAATCCTATCAAAGCCAGTTCGAGGAAGCGCCCGACTATGTGCTGATGTTCGTGCCGGGCGAACACTTCATCGCCGCCGCGCTGGAACGCGATCCCGCGCTGTGGGACTTCGCCTTCGACCGCCGCGTGCTGCTCGCCTCGCCCACCAACCTCGTCGCGATCTGCCGCACGGTGGCGCAGGTCTGGCGCCAGGACGGCCTGGCCCGTGAAGCGCGCGAGATCGGCCGCATGGGCGGCGAACTCTACGATCGCCTCGCCGTCGCCGCCGATCACCTCAAGCGTGTCGGCTCTGGCCTGGAAAGCGCGGTGACGAACTACAACAAGTTCGTCGGCAGCTTTGAACGCAACGTGCTTTCCGCCGGGCGCCGCCTGCGCGAAAAGCATATCGAGATCGGCAAGCGCGAGGTGGAAGAAGTGCCCCTGGTGGAAACCGCGCCGCGCTATGTCGCCACGGACATTGCCGCAGACACTGCTGTGGCCGGAGCAACGGAACTGCCCGCGCCAACCAGCGTTGGCGTTGAAGGGGAAACGGCTGCAGGGTAAAGATGGGCATGATGGCACGACAGGCAAACAAGGGCTTGCCCATGGGCAGTGCGGCTTGGGCAGTGGCGCTCGCCAGCCTTGCGCTTACCGCCTGCCAGCGCGAGCCGACGCCGCAAGAAAGCGCCAGCCCCACGGCCACGCCAAGCGCCACGGCCACGCCCGAGCCGGTTCCCACTCCGCCCGAGCCTAGCCCCAGCCCCACGCTCGCGCTCCCGGTCAAGCCCACCCCCGCAGTGCCGCCGACACCGGCTGACACCGCGGCGGCCCTGCCAGCCATTGCCCTGCCCCCGCGCGACGATTGCGCCGCGCTGCCGGGCTGGAGCGCCTTTGCCGCGCGCCTGGCTGCTGCCGTCAAGGCACGCGACGGCGCCGCACTCGCCGCGCTGTCCTCTCCCGACGTGACGCTCGATTACGGCGGTGGCCATGGCCCGGCCCAGCTGCAAAAGCGGCTGGCTGCACCGGCGGGCGCCGCCATATGGGCCGACCTCGCCCGCATCCTGCCATTGGGTTGTGCCGTACAGGGCGATCTGGTGGTCATGCCCTGGTTCTTCTGGAACGTGCCTGATGAGGTCGATCCGGGCATGACGATGCTGGTCACCGGGCAAGGCGTGCCGCTACGCGCCAAGCCGAGCGACACCGCTCCAGAGGTGGACCGGCTGGATTGGTCGCTCGTCACCATCGCCACGAGCCCTTCCTACGATCCCGCCGCGCGTTATACCGCCGTGATCACCGGCAAGCCGCAACGCAAGGGCTGGATCGAAACCGCCCGCCTGCGCAGCCTGCTCGCCCGCCGGATCATCGCCGAACGCAAGGGCGATGAGTGGCATATCAGCGCTTTGGTGGCGGGGGATTGAGCCAAGCGTGCCGGCGATCGGCATTGCAAAGCCGCCCAGTTCAAGTGCTCTGCAATATTGAATTCGCGCAGAGCGCTCTCTCCTACCGTCACCCTGAACTTGTTTCAGGGTCCAGGCCTCAGCCTCATCCTGTCTGAGAAATCCTTTCGGAACGCGCGGGCTGGATGCCAAAACAAGTTCGGCATGACGGATGTCTGCGAGAGGCGTCTAGCGCGGCTTGCCCCGCCTCCGCTCAGCGCGGCTGCATGTCCCGGGCCTCGGCCGGCACGCGCACTTCCAGGCCATCGAGCGCGGCGTCGAGCACGATCTGGCAGGCAAGGCGGCTGGTGCGGGTGACTCCGACGGCAAGGTCGAGCATGTCTTCCTCGTCCTCGCTGGCTTGCACCAAGCGGTCGAACCAGTCGGGCGCGACGACGACATGGCAGGTGGAGCAGGCCATCTGGCCTTCGCAGGTGCCTTCCAGAGGCATGCCGGCGTTCTGGCCCAGTTCCAGCAGGCGTTGCCCTGCCTCGCCCTCGGCCGCCACGCGCTGGCCATCGGCGGTGAGGAAGGTGACGCGAACCATAGGCACTAGACTCCCTGCATCTGCGCCGCCGCATTCAGCACGGCAGCAGCCTCCTTCAGTTCCTCACCCGTGGTATAACGTCCGAAACCGATGCGGATCGCGGTTTTGCTATCCCTGTCCGAAAGTCCCAGGGCGCGCAAGACATGGCTGGGCCTTCCCGAGCCGCTGGCGCAGGCCGAGCCGGCAGAAAACGCAACATTGCGACATTCTGACAACAGCCGGCCCACATCCAGCCCCGGCTTGCGCACGTTGAGGTTGCCATGCCAACGCTGCGTGGCGCTGCCGTTGAGCGTCCATCCGGCAAACAGGCCAAGTGCCTGTTCCCACAGCGTCTCCACATGTTGTGCATCGCTTTTCCACAGGCTGGTGCACAGCGCTGCCGCCGCGCCGAATCCGGCGCACAGTGCCGGGCTGAGCGTGCCCGAGCGCAAGCCACCCTCCTGCCCGCCGCCGTGGACCAGCGGCGCCAGATCCAGCCCGTCGCGCACCCACAGCGCGCCGATGCCCTTGGGCCCGTGCAGCTTGTGCGCCGAAATCGCCACCAGATCGGCCCCTTCGGGCGCCGCCAGCTTGCCCGCGCCCTGCACCGCATCGCACAGGAACAGCGCGCCCCTGGCATGCGCCCGCGCAGCCAGTTCGGCCACGGGCTGCACCGTGCCGATCTCGTTGTTCACCTGCATCACTGCCACGAGGCCAGTGCCGGCGGGAATGGTCACGCCAGGATCGACCAGCCCGGCCCCGTCGACCGGCAGCACGGTCAGCGCAGGATCGTGGAACCGCGCCGTGTCGAGCACGGCGGCGTGCTCGATAGACGACACAGCCAAACGCCGTGCTCCCACTCCGGCAATGGCCAGATTGAGCGCCTCGGTTGCGCCAGATGTAAAGATCACCCGCCCGCCCGCAGGAAACAGCGCTGCCACTTGTGCGCGGGCGACCTCCACCGCCGCTGCTGCCGCGCGGCCCGGGCGGTGCGGGCTGTGCGGATTGGCATAGCCGGCGCGCATGTCCTCTGGGCCCGCCAGCCAGGGCAACATCGCGGCCCGCGCTTGCGGAGCGAGCGGGGTGGTCGCCTGATAGTCGAGGTAGATCACGCAAGCCCCGCAATCGCGCGCCAGGCGGCGATGAACCGGTCCACGGCGTCGACCGTGGTCTCCCGACCCAGCGAGACGCGAATCACTTCGTTGGGCTGCGGCACGCCCATCGCATCGAGCACGTGGCTGGTGCGCAGCGAGCCCGACGAACAGGCACTTCCTGCCGAAACGGCCATGCCCATCCCATCAAACCGGATGAGCTGCGCCGTGGCCGATTTGCCCGGCATGCGGTAGGCGCCAATCGCCGGCAGGCGCGGCGCATCGGCCGCAATCACCGCTGCGCCACTTGCCACGAGCGCGCTTTCCAGCCGATCGCGCAGCCTCTGCACGTCGGCCAGCCACGCATTCCCCGCTTCCAGGGCGGCAGCCATGGCCAGGGCGCCCGGCAGGTTTTCGGTGCCGGGGCGATAGCCGCGCTCCTGCCCGCCGGTGGGATGGAGCAGCGCCCAATCGCGCACCAGCAAGGCGCCCACCCCGATCGGCCCCCCAAACTTGTGCGCCGAAATGGCAATCAGGTCAGCCTCTGGCAGCGGCAGCTTGCCCGCGCCTTGTGCAGCATCGGCCAGCAAGATGCCGCCGGCATCGCGCACCGTCTGGGCCACCGCCGCCAGCGGCTGGATCACCCCGGTTTCGTTGTTGACCTGCTGCACCGCCACCAGCCCGGCAAGCGCGCATGAGGCGGGATCGACCAGGCCACGGCCATCGACGGCAAGGCGCGCGGCATCGCCGGCCAGGCGCAGAACCGCCTCGTGCTCCACCGCCGAAACCGCCGTGAGCGGCGCCTTGGCCCGACCGATGGCGAGAGCGAGCGCTTCGCTGGCACCGCTGGTCAAGACTACCTCGCCCGGCCAACCCAGCGCGGCCTTGATCCGGCTGCGGGCTTCTTCCAGCGCGGCCCGCGCCGCGCGGCCGGCGGCATGCGGGCTGGAGGGATTGGCCCAGCGCGCCATCCCCTCCAACAGCGCGTCACGCGCCTGCGGCAGGAGCGGCGTGGTGGCCGCATGATCGAAATAAAGCGAGAGCGACAACGAGAAATCCCGGAAAAGTTGCGTTTACGGGGTTCGTTTCTATATAGCCACCAGTTCCATGCCCAGCCCCGACCGCGCATTGCCCTTGAAACAGGGTCTTGCACCGCCGGTCTTCGGGGCCAGCCAACAGGTTCATCAGGTCAACGATGCCCGCAGTCATCTTCCCCGGTCCCGAAGGTCGCCTCGAAGGCCGCTTCCAGCCCGCCACGCGCAGCCGCGCGCCTGTCGCCATGATCCTGCATCCCCACCCGCAGGCCGGTGGCACGATGAACGACCGCGTGACCCAGGCGCTCTACAAGACATTCGTGGCGCGCGGCTTTGCCACGCTGCGCTTCAACTTCCGCGGCGTGGGCCGCAGCCAGGGCAGCTTTGACAACGGCGTGGGCGAATTGTCCGATGCCGCCGCGGCGCTCGATTGGGTGCAGTCGATCCATCCCGAAGCCTCGGCCACATGGATTGCCGGCTATTCGTTTGGCGCGCTGATCGGCATGCAGCTCTTGATGCGCCGCCCGGAAATCCGTGGCTTCATCTCGGTCTCGCCGCCGGCGAACATGTATGATTTCAGCTTCCTCGCGCCCTGCCCGGCTTCGGGCATCATCGTGCAGGGGTCGGCCGATACGGTGGTGACGCCCAATGCCGTGCAGAAGCTGGTCGACAAGCTGCGCACGCAAAAGCACATTACGATCCATCACGACGAAATCCCGCGCGCCAACCACTTCTATGAAAACGAGTTGGACGAGATGATGAAGTCGGTGGACAACTACCTCGACTTCCGCCTGTCGCCCGATTGCCCGATCCGCTGATCGGCGCAGGCCTGGCATCAGGAAAGGCCCCCGCCCCCCCCCCGCCCGGGGCCTTTCTCATGGGTGGGCCTGCGCTCTTTCGGTGCGCAGATCGCGGCGCGCCCAGATCAGGAATGTGCGATCGATCGTGGGCACGCGATCGACCAGAACATAGTCACGCGCCAGCGCCGCCTGCACCAGGGCGCGCGGCCCCGCCGCCACAACGGGATCGACCGCGCGGCTCGCCGTGACGATCGCGCCAGGGCGGCTGGCCAGGATGCGGCGTTCTTCGGCAAGGGGGTCTACCCCCAGGGCATCGGCCTCTGCCGCGTTGACGAGATGGTGGGGAAAGAGGAAGCGGGTCGGCGCGCAGGCGCCGGTGCGCAAATAGAGAATCGACGGCCCATCATAGACATAGAGGCAGTGGCCAGACACGTAGGGAGCGAGCGCGCCCACCATGCGATCGGTGGCACCGGCGCTTTGCCGGGCGACGAAATAGCTGGCCGGCGTGAACAGCAATGGCCATCCCAGCATCAGGCATCCCGCCACAAAACCCCAGCGCCCCCCGCGCAAGGCCCAGGCGCTGGCGAGCGCTGCCGGCAAAGCCACCGGCAGGGCATAGCAGCTGAAAACATCGCCCAGCATGGCAAAGCCACAGAGCGCGCTGGCGAGCCACCCGACCAGCAAGGCCCAGTCGGCCCGCGCCGCGATGGGCATGGCCTGGCGCAGGCGCACCAGCCCGATCAGCGCTGCCGCCAGCAGGCCGCCGCCACAGGCCGCAACTTCCGCCACTTGCCGATGACGGAACGCCACCGGAAAAGCGTGCCGGTGAAAGATCGAGACGAAGTTGGCAAAGGCGAAGTCTGCCAGGTGGCCGATCGCCGCATACCACGCCAGCGCCAAGGCCGTCGGCAGCAGCGCGACGGCCAGCATCGCCGTGCCCATGGCCACGATGTGCCCACGTCGCGCGCCGGTCACCACCAGGCGATACAGGAACCAGCAGCCCAGGAATGCCCCTTCGGCCACGACAGTATACTTGATCTGGATCGCCAGCCCCAGCGCCACCATCGCCGCCAGCGCGAGACGCAACACCGCGCGAGACGACGTGGCATCGTTGGCGCGAAACGCACACCAGGCGGCAAATGCAGTGAAGGCGTTGTAGAACACCGCGGTCTGCCCACCTGCACCATGCAGGATATTGAGCGCCAGGACATAGCCCACCGCGCCGAGGATGGCCGCGCCCTCTCCCCCATGGCGCCGGACCATAGCGCGGATCAGCCAGGCGGTGACGATGACAAAGCCCGTTGCCACCAACTGGTACTGCACAACGCCCGCGCCGCCCAGCAGCCGGATGGCGGCATAGAGCACGAACAGCCCAACCGGCTTGCGGTCCCACAGATCGACATAGGGCAATTGCCCATGCAGCAGGCGATCGCCGACCAGCAGATAGAACTGTTCATCGAGATCGAGCAGCGGGTTGCCGAACGTCGGCAGGCGCAGCGCCAGCACCAGCAACGCGATCAGCGCCAGCGGCCACCAGCGCGCCAGGCTGCTGCCCTTGGCAGGCCGTGCCTTAATGCCGCTGATTGCACTGGTTGCCACGATCACCCCTTGCCGCCCCACATGCTTCCATGCCGCAAGCGGGTAACGGCGTGGTTAACACCGGCCAAACGAAGACCCCCGGCACGCCAGGGCGCACCGGGGGTCTTGCAGACGCTGCGTGGGCAGCGTGGATGATCAGGCCGAAACCGGCGCCGCCTTGCGCACGCTTTCGTCGACATGGTCCATGAACTGCTCGAAGTTGTCGATGAACTTCTTGACCAGTTCCTGGGCGGTCTTGTCGTATTCGCCGGCATCGGCCCAGGCGCCGCGCGGATCGAGCAGCTTGGTATCGACGCCCGGCACTTCCACCGGCACTTCAAAGCCGAAGTTGGGATCTTCGCGGAATTCGGCGTTGTTGAGGCTGCCATCGAGCGCGGCATTGAGCAGCGCGCGGGTGGCCTTGATCGGCATGCGCTTGATGCCTTCCTGCGTGGCCTTGCCGCCCGACCAGCCGGTGTTGACCAGCCAGCACTTCACCCCGCCCTTGGCAATGCGTTCCTTGAGCAGGTTGCCATAGATCGACGGGTGACGCGGCATGAACGGCGCGCCAAAGCAGGTCGAGAAGGTTGCTTCCGGCTCGGTCACGCCGATTTCGGTGCCGGCCACGCGGGCGGTGTAGCCCGAGAGGAAGTGATACATCGCCTGGTCGGGCGTGAGGCGCGCAATCGGCGGCAGCACGCCATAAGCGTCGGCGGTGAGGAAGATCAGGTTCTGCGGCACGGGGCCGAGGTTTTCTTCCGAGGCATTGGGGATGAAATCGATCGGATAGGAACCACGGCTGTTTTCCGCCAGGCTGGCATCGTCCAGGTCGATTTCGCGCGTGACGGGATCGATCACCACGTTTTCCAGCACCGTGCCGAAGCGCTTGGTGGTGGCAAAGATTTCCGGCTCGGCCTCGGCCGAGAGGCGGATCATCTTGGCATAGCAGCCACCTTCGAAGTTGAACACGGCGGTATCCGACCAGCCATGTTCGTCGTCCCCGATCAGGGTGCGGCTGGCGTCGGCCGACAGCGTGGTCTTGCCGGTGCCCGAAAGGCCGAAGAACACGGCGGTATCGCCATTGGGGCCGATGTTGGCCGAGCAGTGCATCGGCATCACGCCCTTGACCGGCAGCAGGTAGTTGAGAATGCCGAACACCGACTTCTTCATTTCGCCGGCATAGGACGTGCCGCCGATCAGGATCAGCTTTTCGGTGAAGTTGACCGCGATCACGGTCTCGCTGCGGCAGCCGTGGCGGGCCGGATCGGCGCGGAAGCTCGGCAAGTCGATGATCGTGTATTCGGGGGCGAAGCCAGCCAGTTCATCGGCGGTGGGCCGCACCAGCAGCGTGCGGATGAACAGGTTGTGCCAGGCAAACTCGTTGATCACGCGCACGTTGACGCGGTGCTCGGGCTGGGAACCACCGAACAGGTCAGCGACGTAGAGCTTGTCCTTGGTGGCGAGCGCGGCCAGGAAATCTTCCTTCAGCGCGGCGAAGTGCGCCGGGGTCATCCCCACGTTGGTCTTGCCCCACCACACGGTGTTTTCGGTTTCGGCGTCGCGGACGATGAACTTGTCCTTGGCCGAGCGGCCGGTGTGCTTGCCGGTGGCGACGACGAACGGGCCGTCCTTGGCCAGGACGCCTTCGCCGTTCTTCACCGCATGTTCCACCAGCGGGGCGGTGCCGAGGTTGGCAAACAGCTCGGCAGGTTCAGGAAAACCCTGCGCGGACAAGGAAATGTTCAGGCTGTTGGCGGACATCACAAGCCTCCCGTATGGTGGGCCATGCTGCACCCCGGACTGTCTGGAGCCGTGGGCGACCGAGCAGGCCACTGATTGCAAAAGCGCGGTATCGAGCATGATCGCACAGCCGCATCGCCGTTGTTTTCCGGTTTCGCATACGAATGCCGAATACGAATGCGCGATTCCCTGTTCGGATAGTTGACCACCTGCCCCACGTCAAACCGGATCGCCCCAAGATTTTTGCGCAGCAAGTTGCACAATTTTCAACTGCTGCCCCATCGCAGCTTGTCCACACAGGGCTAAATCCAACGTCCTTGGGGGTTTCTTGCCAGCCGCGCTCGCGCGTCCTAATCTAGATCCTCATTGAACAGGATTGCCGCAACGCCCATGCACAATGCCTCTGCCCCCCAGCCCGAAGGCCCGGGCACGCCCCCGGCAGGGCAGAGCCAGTCGCGCCGCACGATCGCGCTGGTCGACGATGATCGCAATATCCTGACCACGGTATCGATCGCGCTGCAGACCGAGGGCTTTGTCACCCGGCTCTACAACGATGGCGATACCGCGCTCAAAGCGCTGCTCGACAATCCCCCCGACCTGGCGGTGTGCGACATCAAGATGCCGCGCATGGACGGCCTGGAATTGCTGCGCCGCCTGCGCGAGCAGAGCGACCTGCCGGTGATCTTCCTGACCAGCAAGGATGACGAGGCCGACGAGGCACTCGGCCTGGCCATGGGCGCCGACGATTACATTGCCAAGCCGTTCAGCCAGCGCCTGTTGCTCGCCCGCATTCGCGCCATTTTGCGGCGCAGCGAAATCGTGCGCCGCGATCCCGTTGCTGCGGACGCCGAACCGGCCGAGAACCTGCCCGATCCGATCCGCCGCGGCCGCCTGGCCATGGACCCGGCGCGGCATCTGGTGACCTGGGCCGACAAGCTGGTGTCGCTGCCGGTAACCGAATTCCTCATCCTGG
>CAYXUN010000004.1:0-23462 GCA_964468165.1 uncultured Novosphingobium sp.
CGTTGCCCCACAAAGGGAAAATAGGGACCAAAAGAGGGCTTAAAATAGGGACCAAAAATACGGTAATCGAAACCGATATACCAACCCATGCCAACCAGCCAACCAGCCAACCAACCAGCCAACCAGCCAACCAGCCAGCCAACCAGCCAACCCAGCCAGCCAGCCAGCCAACCCCGCCAACCCAGCCCGCCTGTCACCGGAGGGGGGGGGAGTGTTTCATTTGCAAGCAAATGGCAAAAAATGGGGGGGGGGTCCCCCCGGGTTGCGCCCGGGGCACAACGTAGGGGTGTTTGGGGTGGTTGGGGGCGGGTTTTTCGAACGGCAGGCGGGCCGGGCTCTAAGTGGGGTGCTCGCGCGAAGACATGCCGATCATCCGCGATAGCCACCGCCTGATGCGCGGGGCCGATTTCTGGGCGTTGAAGCCGCTGGTGCTGGGCGGCGATGGCGGGGGCATCCGCGCCCGCCGGCTGTTGCAGCGCCTGATCGCACGCGAGCAGGGCACCACCCTTCCGCAAGACACGCAAGCCAGCGCGTAAACGCGGGGCGCCCCCTTATCGGAGAGGAAAGTCATGGCCATTATCGATCGTTTCAGCATCGCCGGGCGCAGCGCGCTGGTCACCGGGGCTGCCAGTGGCATTGGCCTTGCCTATGCCCAGGCCATGGCCGAAGGCGGCGCAGCAGTGACCCTGGCAGACATCGATTTGCCCGGTGCAGAGCGCGAAGCCGCCCTCCTGCGCGAGGCGGGGCACGAGGCCCGCGCCGTCCATTGCGATGTATCCAGCTTCGATGCGGTGGCTGCCGCCTTTGACGACCATGCCGGTGCGTTCGGCGGGCTGGACATCTGCTTTGCCAATGCCGGGATCGATGCTGGCGCCGGTTTCTGGAACCCGGCGGGCCATCGCAACCCGGAAGGCCAGGTCGATACCTATGATCCGGCACGCTGGGACAAGTCGATCGCGGTCAACCTCAGCCGGCCGCGCCAACGGGCGCAGCGGCGGCTCGATCATCTGCACCGCATCCAACGCCGGCCTGGTGACCGAGCCGATCGTGGGCTTGCCCTATATGCCGGCCAAGGCCGGGGTGCTGCACATGGTCCGCGCGCTGGGGCTGGAACTGGCTGAGTTCCGCATCCGCGTGAACGCCATCGCCCCTGGCCCGTTCGTGACCAACATCGGCGGCGGCTGGCTCAAGAAAGATCCGGTGGCGCGCGCTGCCTGGGATGCCATCGTGCCGCTGGGCAAGCTTGCCGAGACCGAGCAGATCAAGCCACTTGCCCTGATGCTGGCCTCTGATGCGTCGGACTACATGACCGGCAGCCACGTGGTGATCGACGGTGGCATGATGCTGGGCAAGTACCAGTAATGCGCGCGGTGGTGATGCAGGGGCTGCACCGCCCCCTGGCACTGGAAACGGTGCCCGATCCCGTGCCGGAGGCAGGCGATCTGGTGGTGCGGGTCGGGCGCTGCGGCATCTGCGGATCGGATCTGCACATGACCGAAGACCCCGCCTATGGCCAAGGGGCCGGCTCCATCCTGGGGCATGAGTTTGCCGGCGAAGTGGTGGCGCTGGGTCGCGATGTGTCGGGTTGGCGTGTGGGCGATCGCGTGGCGGTCAGCCCGTTGAAAAGCTGCGGCGATTGCCCGGCCTGCCGCGCGGGCGAGGTGCAGTGGTGCACCGCGTTTGGCCTGCAGGGCGGCGGCTATGCCGAATATGCGCTCACCCGGCCCAACCAATGCGTGCGCCTGCCGCAAAGCGCGAGCCTGGCCGATGGCGCGATCATCGAGCCGCTGGCCGTGGCGCTGCATGGCATCGGCCTGTCCGGCCTGCGCCGGGGAGACAAGGTGCTGGTGCTGGGCGCCGGGCCGATCGGCCTCGCCGTGGCGTTCTGGGCGCGGCAGCATGGTGCGGGCCGCGTGGTGGTGCAGGATATTGCCCCGTGGCAGCGGGATCGGGCGCTGGCCATGGGGGCGCACGATTTCGTGGTGACGCCCGATGATCCGGTGGGCGCGGCGCAGCGCGCGCTGGGCGGCCCGGCCGATCTGGTGTTCGAATGCGTCGGCGTGCCCGGCCTGATCGCGCAAGGGGTGGAAACCGCGCGCAACCGCGGCACCATCGTGCTGCTGGGGCTATGCACCCGGCCCGATACGCTCAACACCTTTGCGATGCTGTCAAAGGAAGTGCGGCTGATCACCTCGGCGTTCTTCACGCGGCAGGAATACGAAGCCGCGCTCGACGCGCTCGATCGCGGCCTGGCTGAACCGCGCCTGTTGGTCACCGATACCATTGCCCTGGCGCAGACGCCCGACGTGTTCGAAAGCCTGCGCCAGCGCACCCATCAGTGCAAGGTGCTGATCGCGCCGGGTGATCAGGCCTGATCCGCCGCCGCGATGAACGCACGCAGCAATGCCGGGCCGTCGGGCGTATCGGCATTGGCGGCACGCAGGGCTGGCACGGAAAAGCCGGCGCGCGTGATGGCATCGGCATAGACGTCATAGCTGCCTGCCATGATGGCGGCGTCGAATTCCGGGTGGAACTGCACGCCCCACGCGCGCGGGGCATAGCGCACCGCGTGGTGCGGATCGTGGCTGCTGGTGGCCAGGACCTGTGCCCCGTGCGGCAAGGCCAGTACCGCCTGGAAATGGAACACCATCTGCCGTGCCACCGGCGGCAGCGTGGCAAACAGCGCGTCCTGGGCGCCGGCCGGGGTGCGGGCCACGTCCACCCCGCCAAACATCGCGCCGCGCGGATTGTCGTCCACCACGCCGCCCAGGGCATGGGCCAGCAACTGGTGGCCAAAGCACACGCCCAGGATCGGCGCGCCTTGCGCCATGGCATCGCGCGCCCAGGCCGCCGTGCGCGCGATCCAGGGGTGGCCATCGGTAACCATGTCGATCGCGCCGGTGATGATCGTGGCGCGCACCGCGGCAGGGTCGGGCAGCGGCTCGTCCTGATAGACCTTGATCGCCACGATCTCGTCACGCGGCACGCCGCAGCCGGCGCTGAACCACGCGATCTCATCCCCGTGTACGGCGCAGGTGGCGGGCATGTCGTCATACGAGGTTGCTGGCTGGATGATCAGCAGTGGCTTGGGCACGATCGGTTCTTTCGCAGGCGTTAGAGGGCGTGGAGGCTCTTGCGCAGGGCATCGATGAAGAAGCCCACCTCGTGTTCCGTCCATATGAGCGCCGGGCGCAGCTTGAACGTGGCGCGATATTCGCCCGAGGTGCCCACCAGCACGCCATTCTCGCGCATCCGTTCCACCAACTGGCGCGCCTGGTGCGGGGCAGCGGTGCGAGCCGCCTGGTCGGTGACGAATTCCAGCCCGGTCAACATGCCGCGCCCGCGCACGTCGCCGATCAGCGGAAATTGCCGTGCCAGTGCGCGCAATTCGTTCCGCAGCAGGTCTCCCACCTGGTTGGCGCGGGCGATCAGGCCCTCCCGCTCGATCACGTCCAGCACGGCTTGCCCCGCCGCGCAGGACACGCTGTTGCCGCCAAACGTGCTGAACACCTCGCAATCGGCATAGAACGCCTGCCACAGGTCGCGCCGCGTCAGCACCACGCCCAGCGGATGGCCATTGCCGACCGGCTTGCCCAGCGTGATCAGGTCAACCAGGTCCAGGCCCTGGGTGGCAAAGCCCCAGAAGCTGCCCATGCGGCCGAGCCCAGCCTGCACCTCGTCGGCAATCACCAGCGCGCCAGCCGCGCGCGCGGCACGGGCAAGGCCTTGCATATAGCCGTCTGGCTGATCGGGGACGCCGTTGCTGGTAAGCGCGGTGTCAACCATCAGGAACGCCGCCTGGTGGCCGGCTTGCGCCAGCGCTGCCACCGCCTTGGCCCAGCTTTCTGCCGGATCGGGCGCGACGCCGCGATACATGTCGGGCGGCGGCAGGCAGGCGACGTGCGCGGGCGGCGCCTTGGTAAGCGGGGAAAGCTCCACCGTGGTGGCCGTGATCCCGTGATAGGCGCCCTGCATCACCACCGCGCCGGTGCGGCCCGTGGCAAAGCGGGCAATCTGCGCGGCCACGTCATTGGCCTCGCTGCCGGAATTGACGAACGAACAGACATCGAACCCGGCCGGTGCCTTGGCCAGCAGCGCCTCGGCATAGGCGCCGGGGCTGTCGGCCAGATAGCGCGTGTTGGCGTTGAGCGCGGCAGCCTGGCGCGCGATGGCGCGCACCACGGCCGGATGGCAATGGCCCACCTGCGGCACGTTGTTATAGGCGTCGAGATAACGCGTGCCATCCGCGCCGATCAGCCAGGGGCCTTGCCCACGGGTAAGATGCAGCGGCGTTTCGTAAAAATGCCAGATCTTGCCAAACGCCGCATCGCGCTGCGCAATCAGGCCCTTGCGCGCCACTGCCGGATCCGGGGGCAGCGCAGGCACGGGAAAGCCGCAAGCCCGGCGCAGCGCGTGGGTTGCAGCATCACGGCCCACTGCCAGCAACTTGGCCAGCATCGCGCCATGCTTGCGCCCGCCACCCAGATGGGCATCGGCCGTCTCGTCGGCCGGATCGCGCCGCATATTGGCCACCATCACGGTGTTGACCAGGCGCAGGCAGCAAATATCGAACACCAGGTCGATTTCCGCCTCTTCCAGCGGATAGACCGTGTCGAAGCCCTGCGTCACCTCGGCCAGGATGACCAGCGGATCGGCGCTGTCATCGGGAAAACAGTCTGCGGCGGTCACCAGGTCGGCCAGCAGCGCACCATAGAGCATGTCGCCGAAGTCGATCACGCCCACGATGTTTGCGGGCTGTGCCGGATCGACCAGCAGATTGCCCATGTGCGCGTCCTGGTGCACCACCTGGTGGCGCGTGCGGGCGAGCGCCGGATAGATGCGGCTTTCCGCCTCGGCCAGAACCTTGGCGCATTGCGCGCGCAGGGCCGGATCGGCAATGCGGGGCAGGGCCGGAGCCAGTGTGGTGACCCGCGAAAGATCCCAATCGTGCCGGTTGCTGGCCGCATGGGGATGGAAATAGCCACGCAACGCCAGGCTCAACCGCGCGACGAAGGCGCCCGTGGCGCGGCGCAGTGCTGCCGGATCGGCGCAATCCGCAAAGGCATCTTGGGCGATCCTGCCGTGAAGATATGTCAGGATGCGCAGGATGTGCACCGTGCCATCATCGGCGGTGATCGTGGTGCGACGGGCGCCGGCAAGCGTCGGCACCATCCGTGGCACGGCCAGTTGCGGATCGATCCGGGCGATGTGATCGAGCGCCCCGATCTGGAAATCCACCGTGGCGGGCTGTTCCATCCGATGGGACAGCTTGACCACGTAATCCGATCCAGCCTCGTCGGTGAGATGCCAGGTCTGGTCCCGCTCCGAGGTGATCGCGCGCCACTGGCCGCGCAATCCCCACTTGGCGTGAACCCGATCATGCACCTGTTGCAGCGGAAAGGTTGGCGGAATGGCGTCGAGTGCATCGTGAACTGCCAACCCCGTCACCGTATCGCCCCTGCCGCTGTGCCGTCCTGGCTGTCTGCATAGGGCTTTTGCATCTGAGATCGCAAGGGCATTGTGGTTGCGGTGACAGGCCAGGCAGCTAAAGCGGGAGGCCAACCTGATCGTATCACGGGAGAATGTGGGCCATGGCCAGCCATGCAGACCGGGGCAATGCTGCCGCCATCACCGATGCGCAGCGCCTGCGCGCGATCCTCGCCGGGTCGGCCGGCAATCTGATCGAATGGTACGATTTCTATATCTATGCCTTTACCGCGCTGTATTTTTCGGCGGAGTTCTTTCCCGAAAGCAACGCCCTGGTTCAGGTCATGGCGACCAGCGGCATCTTCGCGGTCGGCTTTCTGCTGCGCCCGATCGGGGGATGGTATTTCGGCCGCTTCGCCGATCGCCACGGGCGGCAACGGGCCATGGTCGTCTCCGTGCTGATGATGGGGCTGGGCGCCCTGCTGATCGCGGCGCTGCCGACCTATCGCCAGGTAGGGATCGCTGCGCCCGCGCTGCTGCTTCTGGGCCGGATGCTCCAGGGCTTTTCCACCGGTGGGCAATATGGCACCGCGGCCACGTACCTCAGCGAGATTGCCGGGCGCGGGCGGCGCGGGTTCTGGGCCTCGTTCCAGTATGTCACGCTGATCGGCGGGCAATTGCTGGCGACGCTGGTGATCCTGGCCTTGCAGCACCTGTTGGGCGAGGGGGCGATGAAAGCCTATGGTTGGCGCATCGGCTTTGTCATCGGCGCGGGCGGGGCGGCGCTGATCCTGTGGCTGTCGCGGCACATGCATGAAACCGGGCAGGCCGCACAAGGGCGGGCGGGGGCCGGCACCCTGCGCGAACTGTTTGCGCATCACACCCGCGCGTTCCTGCTGGTCATGGCGCTCACCGCCGGGGGCAGCCTCTCGTTCTACACCTTCACCACCTATATGCAGAAATACCTCGTCCTGACCGTGGGCATGACCAAGCCCGATGCGACCTTGCTGATGACAGTGGTCTTGGTGGCATTCATGCTGATCCAGCCGGTCATGGGTGCGCTGTCAGACCGGATCGGCCGCCGCTCCAACATATTGCTGTTCGCCGCGCTCGCCATGGTGCTGACCGTGCCGATCTTCACCGCGCTGGCGGCAACCCGCAGCGTGTGGGTCGCCGGGCTGCTGGTCATGGCGGGCCTGGTGATCAACAGTTTCTACACCTCGGTCAGCGGGCTGTTCAAGGCAGAGCTGTTTCCCGTGCATGTTCGCGCGCTAGGCGTGGGCCTCGCCTATGGCGTGGGCAATGCGCTGTTTGGCGGTACCGCGGAAAACGTTGCGCTCGGCTTCAAGCAGATCGGCCATGAAAGCGGGTTCTACTGGTATGTCACCGTGCTGGCCGCGGTTTGCCTGGTCGCGGGCCTGATGCTCAAGGACACGCGCCGGGATGATCCGCTGGGGTAAGGCCACGCGCCATCGCGGCGGGCAGTTCGGCCGCCAGCAGGGCGATGAAATCGGTGACCTTGCGCGGCACCAGGCGGCGGCGCGGGTGCATGGCCCAGACCGCTTCCTCGGTGGCGCGGAACGCCTCCAGCACTGGCTCGAGCCTTCCCTGGGCCAAGGCGGCCGCCGCATAGAAATCGGGCACCTGGCAAATGCCCAGCCCGGCCACCGCCGCCGCGGTTACCGCCGGCCCATTGTTGCAACGCCAGCGCCCCTGCGGCTGATAGGTGGTTTCGGCAAGCTTGCGGCGGAAATGCCAGACATCGGCCGATCCGACCAGGCAATCGTGGTGATCCAGGTCTTCGATTTCGGCCGGGCGGCCGCGCTGCGCGAGGTAGGCCGGCGCGGCGCAAGTCACCAGGTTACGCCCGCCCAGGCGGTGGGCCGCCAGGCGCAGATCGCCCTGCGGCCCGGTGCGGATCGCCACGTCGAACCCTTCGGCGACGATATCGACCACGCGGTTGCTGAAATCGAGCGTCACGTCGAGCGAGGGATTGGCCATGGCGTGGCGCAGCGCCAGCGGGGCGATGAAGTATTCGCCCAGGGCCGCCGGGCAGGTGATGCGCAACGATCCGCGCAGCCCGGTATCGCCGCTGGCCACGGCCAGCGCTGCATCACGCTCGTCGATGATGCGGCGCCCGCGCTCGGCCAGTTCGCGCCCGGCCGCGGTCAGCGAGACCTGCCGCGTCGTGCGGTGCAGCAGGGTGGTTCCGGTGCGGTGTTCCAACTGGGCAATCGCCCGGCTGACATGCGAGGTGGAACGCCGCAGCTTGCGCGCGGCGGCCGCGAAAGTGCCGTTTTCGGCAATCGCGACAAGTTCTTCCAGCCCATCCCAGTCCGACATGGCATTATCCCAAGCAAGCAACGAACTTTTGCGCAAATGCGCTCTTTGTGCCTGCCATGCAATGATGTAGGCCACTGCGATCGATAAGGAGGACACCTTCATGAAGACCCGTGCCGCCGTGGCCTTTGAGGCCAAGAAACCGCTTGAGATCGTTGAACTCGATCTCGAAGGCCCCAAGGCGGGCGAGGTGCTGGTGGAAATCATGGCCACCGGCGTGTGCCACACCGACGCCTACACGCTCGATGGGTTCGACAGCGAAGGCATCTTCCCGTCGGTGCTGGGCCATGAAGGCGCAGGCATCGTGCGCGAGGTTGGCCCCGGCGTCACCAGCGTGAAGCCCGGCGATCACGTGATCCCGCTCTACACCCCCGAATGCCGCCAGTGCAAAAGCTGCCTTTCGGGCAAGACCAACCTGTGCACCGCGATCCGCGCCACGCAGGGCAAGGGCCTGATGCCCGATGGCACCACGCGCTTTTCCTACAAGGGCCAGCCGATCTATCACTACATGGGCTGCTCCACGTTCTCCAACTTCACCGTGCTGCCCGAAATCGCGGTGGCCAAGATCCGCGAAGACGCGCCGTTCCAGACCAGCTGCTACATCGGCTGCGGCGTGACCACCGGCGTGGGCGCGGTGGTCAACACCGCCAAGGTCCAGGTCGGTGACAATGTCGTCGTATTTGGCCTCGGCGGCATCGGTCTCAACGTGATCCAGGGCGCCCGCCTCGCTGGTGCCGGCAAGATCATCGGCGTCGATCTCAATCCCGAGCGCGAGGAATGGGGCCGCCGCTTCGGCATGACCGACTTCCTCAATTCCAAGGGCCTGAGCCGCGAGGAAACCGTGGCCAAGGTCGTGGAAATGACCGATGGCGGCGCGGATTACACGTTTGACGCGACCGGCAACACCGAAGTGATGCGCACCGCGCTGGAAGCCTGCCACCGTGGCTGGGGCACCAGCATCATCATCGGCGTGGCCGAAGCGGGCAAGGAAATCGCCACCCGTCCGTTCCAGCTGGTCACCGGCCGCAACTGGCGCGGCACCGCGTTCGGTGGCGCCAAGGGCCGCACCGACGTGCCCAAGATCGTCGACTGGTACATGCAGGGCAAGATCGAGATCGATCCGATGATCACCCACGTCATGGGCCTGGAAGAGATCAACACCGCGTTCGACCTGATGCACGCCGGCAAGTCGATCCGCAGCGTGATCGTGTTCTGATCGCACGCCGCAATAATGCTGCACGGGGCGGCCGGGCATCATCGCCCGGCCGCCCTTTTTTCATTACGCCTCAGGCAGTTGCCACTGCTGCCTCGGCCCGGATCTGCGCTTCGAGCAGGCGCCGCACCCGCAGCGCGCCATTGTCCACCCGCGCGCTGATTTCGCGCGGCAGGGTAGTGCCCGATCGCAGGACTTGCTCGATGGCGGTGATCGCTGCCACGTCTTCGGGTTGGATGCGTTCGCCCATGGCCAGGTTCATCGCGCTCAACGCCCGGTTGTCAGCGCCGAAATCGCGCGTCGTCGCCACGAAGTAGTGGAACCGGCCGGGCATCGCCGGCGTGATCATGTGGATGAAGTTCTGCGTGCCGAGTGTCTGCCCGGTGGCGTGGTCGCTGATCGTGCCGCCGGTGCGGATCAGGCACGGGCCGCAGTATTCGGCATCGAATTCCTGGTCGACAGCGCCTTCCTGCCCGGGGAACTGCGCGCGGATCATCGGATTGGCCGGCATGCCGACAGCCTTGCGCCGCACGGTCAGCCGGTCACCGTCCTGCACCACGTCCACAGGCAGCGCGGCCACCTTTTCGCCGCCGGGGATGGTCTGGGTGTGGATGAAAGTCACGTGGCTGAGATCGAGCAGGTTCTCGATCAACAGGGTATAGCGCGCCTCGATCGTCACCATCTCCTGGTAATCCACCGTCCAGCCCGGCGCGCCCAGGCCGATGCGATCGTGATCGGGCAGGAGCGCGGGGTCTGCGCGGTCAGGAGCGCCGGTCCAGACCCATACCATGCCACCGCGCTCCACCACCGGGTAGCGCCGCAGGCTGGCATGGCCGGGCACGCCAGGCTGGCTCGGCACCTTGTGGCAGGCGCCATCGCTGCCGAACGTGAAGCCGTGATAACCGCACTGCACGGCGTCACCCACCAGGCGGCCCATTTCGAGAGGAAACGCGCGATGCGGGCAAATCCCCGATAGCGCCACGGCTGTGCCATCTTGCGTGCGATAGAGCAGCACGCGCTCGCCCAGAATGTCGCGTGCCATCAGGCTGCGGCCGATTTCGGCGCCATAGGCAGCGACCCACCATTGCTCGCGCGGGTAGGGTTGATCGACATTGAGCGGATAGGCGGCGTGAACCATGGCAGCAGTCTCCCGAGTTGTGCTTGCGCCATGTTTGTCGCGCGACAAACAGTGTTTGTCAATTGACCAAGACTGTCCGAGCCGGCATGACATGGTCATGACCACGCGCGCATCTGCCAAGGCCCGCCGCCCGCAGCGGTATGACGGGGCCGACAATCGCCGTGCCGTGCTGGATGCGGCGCTGACGGTGTTTTCCGAATTGGGTTTCGAAGCGGCGAGCACCCGCGCGATTGCGGCTGCGGCGGGGATCGAACAGGGGCACCTGGCCTACTATTTCCCGTCGAAGGCGGCGCTATGGCAGAATGTGGTAGAAGCCTTTGCCCACGAGGGCGAAGACCTGCTGCGCGCGGCTTTGGAGGGAGACGATCTGGAGCGCCCCGCCGAAACCGCCGCGCGCGTGCTTCCTGGGCTGCTGCGCGTATTTGCCCGCAACCCGCGCCTTACCCGATTGATGTTGCAGGAATTTTCGGTGCATTCACAGCGCCACGATTGGGTGGTGGAAACCTTTGGCGCGCCGGTCTGGCACTTGCTTGAGCCGTTGTTCGTCGCGCTGCGTGCCAAAGGGCTGCTATCGGGCGCACCACCGGCCGTGGCCTATTTCAATCTGGTTGGCGCTGCGCTGATCACCTTTGGCAACCATGACCTGATCATGCGCCTGGCTGATTGCGACACGCATGCGGATGCCATGATCGACGCGACGATTTGCTATATTCTGGGGCCAGTGCTGTCACCGGCCCCAGCGATCGCTCAGAACTTGAGCGTTCCGCGCACGCCATAGGTGCGCGGCGGGCGCATCTGGTTGTAGATCACGCCGGGCTTGCCCGGGCTTTGCGTGGAGTTGGCAAAGACCAGCGCGTTTTCCAGGTTGTTGACAAAGCCGGTGATCGCCAGCGAGCCGGGCGCATTTTCCCAGGTCAGCCGCGCGTTCGACATCATGTAGGCGCCCTGGCGGCCCAGATCGAGGTAGTCGATCGAGAGATAGCGCGAGCTTTCCACGCGGGTATCGGCCGCGGCGATGATCCGCCCGGCATTGCCCATGTCGAACGTATGGTCATACCCCGCATTGACCACCCAGCGCGGCGCATTGACCAGCGACTTGCCCGAGCAATCGACATTGTAGATGCGCGCCGCCGCGCTGGCGCCCATCAGGGCCGTGGGCGTGATTGCGCAGCCTACGACAGGCGCCGGCCCTGTGGTGGAATAGGCCTTGTACTGCAGGCTGTCATACGTGGCATGGAGGTATTGCACGTTGAGCGAGAACAGGTCGTTGCGCGTGGGTTGCCACAGCACTTCGGCTTCGGCGCCATAGAGCTTGGCCGCACCGGCATTTTCCGTGGCAAAAACCGGGCCATAGATCGCGCCGGCCGGCGTTGCCGCCACCTGCACGGGCGCAAGGTGGGAAATCTGCTGGTCGCGATAGTCCCAGTAGAATCCCTCGACGTTGACCTGCAGGGTATTGGCGAAGAAGCGGTTCTTGGTGCCGATGGTATAGGCTGTCAGCCGTTCGGGGCGCGAATAGTTCTGCCCCAGCGCGGAAAACAGGATGCCCGACTTGAAGCCGGTGGAAACCGTTGCATAGAGCAGCGAATGCGGCCCGGCATCGAATTCCATGCCGGCCTTCCATGTCACCTTGCTGAAATTGACATCGGTGGTGGCGTTGGTCGCCACGTCGAGGACGATCGGCGTGAAGTTGGGATAGGCCGGGGGCACGAAGCCGACGAAGGGATAGGTGTGCGCTTCGGTCTGCTGCGTCTTGGTATCGTGGGTATAGCGCAGGCCGCCGGTCAGCCGCCAACGCGGGGTCAGCGAATAGGTCGCCTCGCCAAACACGGCATAGCTGTCCGTGCCGAGGTTGGAATTGATCCGCGTGCCGTTGTTGCCCTGGTCGAAGAACTGCTTTGCCTTGACGCTTTCGGTGAAATAATAGCTGCCGAGCACCCACTTGAACTGGGCGTTCTGATTGCCCAGGCGCGCTTCGAGCGACATCTGGTCAGACTTTTCCGTCACGTCGATCAGGAAGCTGGACGAGTAGTTGACAAAGTCGAGGTCGGTACGCCGCCACGCCGGGATGACCGTGAGCTTGGCAAAGCCGAGATCGGCATTCACCGTGATCAGCGCGCCGTAATACTTGTTGTTCTGATAGCCATCGCCGCGCGCGATGATCTGCGGCACTGGCGCGGTTGGCGCGCGTGACAGGTATTCGGCCAGGACGCGCGGATCGCTGGGGCCAAGGCGGTCCTTGCCGGCGAGCAGAGGCATGATCGTGCCGCCCAGGCCCTTGCCGCCTACGTCGCCATAATCGACCATCAGGTTGGCGTTGAAGCCATCGCCGGTGTCAAAGCGCAGTTGCCCGCGCACGGCAGTCGTGTCCTCGTCGTCATAGCCGTCGCTGTAATAGCCGTCATGCTGGGCATGCTGGGCCGAAATGCGCAGGGCCGCCTGGCTGCCCAATGGCAGGTTGATCGCGCCCGATGCCTTGATCGCGTTGTAATTGCCGTATTCCCCGGTGACGAAGCGGGATGCCTCGCCCTGGTTGGGCTTGACCGTGATCAGGTTGACCGCGCCGCCCGTGGCATTGCGGCCATAGAGCGTACCTTGCGGCCCTTTCAAAACTTCCATGCGCTCAAGATCATAGAACAGCGCCGCCGGGGCTGCCGGGCGCGAGAGGTAGACACCGTCGAGGTTGAACGCCACACCTTGTTCGGCAAAGGCATTCGCCCCGAACGTGCCGATCCCGCGCAGGTAGATCTGGGTGAACGAAGCGGCCGGCGCCACCTGCAGTGCCGGGACCAGGCGAGTCAGGTCATCGGCCCGCGTCACGCTCTGCTTGGTCAAGACGTCACCGGCCACGGCGCTGACTGGAATGGCCGCGCGCTGCAGGTTTTCGGTGCGGCGCTGCGCGGTCACCACGATCTCGGCAAGGCCAGCCTGCGGCTGTTCCGCCGCGGCGGTAGCAGGGGCCTGCTCGGCCTGGGCGTCGGGCGATTGGGCCGGCGCAGCATGGGCAGCGGCCGGCATGGCAAGCGCCGCGGCCAGGGCCACGATCGATGCCGCGGGGCGAATGTCGAAGTGCAAGATGCCTCTCCCTTTCGTGCTTTTTATGGGCACAAGCATCGCGATCGCCTTGTCATAATGGAAATGATTTGTTTTTATCGGTTTCAATCTGGCAGAATTATGGTGTGCGATGCGCTTCAAGGGACTGGATCTCAATCTGCTGGTTTGTCTCGATGCGCTGCTCGATCTGCGCAACGTGACGCGTGCGGCAGAGCATCTCAGCCTCAGCCAGCCGGCGATCAGCGCCGCGCTGTCGCGGCTGCGCACGTTCTTTGCCGATCCGCTGCTGGTGCAGAACGGCAAGCGCATGATGCCGACGCCATTTGCCCTGCGGCTTCAGCCGGCCATCCGTGCCATCCTCAACGATGTCGATGGCCTGGTCGGCAGTTCGCCGCATTTCGATCCGGCCACCAGCACGCGCGATTTCCGCATCTGCCTGTCAGACTATCTGGCCAGCGTTCTGCTGGCGCCGCTGCTGCCGCATCTGGCCCGGGTAGCGCCGGGCGTGGGGATCGACGTGGTTCCGCTCAGCGACGATGCCACCCAGCGGCTCGATCGCGGCGAGATCGACCTGCTGCTGACGCCGGAAAGCTATGTCAGCGACGAGCATCCGGCCGAACTGCTGTTTGAAGAAGGCCACGTGGTGGTGGGCTGGCGTCACAATCCGGTCATGGCGAAGCCGGTCGACGTGGAGTCGTTCGTGGCGGCGGGCCATGTGGCGGTGGAGATCGGGCGGTTCAACCGCGTGTCGTACGCCGAAAGCTATATGCGCGCCCAAGGCATCACCCGGCGGATCGAGGTGCGGGTTTCGGGCTTTACCATCATTCCCGAACTGCTGGAGGGCACGACGCGCCTGGCAGTGATGCATGCGCGCCTGGCGGCCAAGGCGTCCCGGCATTGGCCCCTGGCCATTTCACCCTTGCCCTTTGCCATGCCGCCCATGCGGGAAATGGCCCAGTTCCATCGCGCCCGCGCCGAGGATGCCGGCCTGCGCTGGCTGATTGATGCGTTTCACGACGTCGTTCGCCGCGAAGGGGATGGACCGGCCACCGCGTTGCTGTAACACCGGCCGCATAGGAATGCGTGCCCGGGGGAGAGAAACGCAGATGACGAATGCAGACCTGCATATTCGCCGCGAAACGGCAATCAGCGTGGTGATCAACACCGTGATGAGCTTGGTATTTTTCCTTGTCGTATTCGGATTGCACGGCCCGGTGGCTATCTGGGGCATGGGCCACTACGTGTTCGATTTCGGGCCACAGGCCTTTGCCGTGGCGTTCATGAGCACGCTGGTGCCCAGTGCCCTGTCGCGCAAGGCCCTGCGTGCCGGCCGCGTGGCATCGCGACCCAGCGCGCTGCGCCTGCCGGGCAACCTGCTGCTGCGCGGGCTGACTTTGGCAGTGCCGTCGGCTGCACTAGCGTTGGCTGGTGCCGCCGCCGTGTACCTTGCGCTGGGCCTTGCGCAATTGCCGTGGTCCGTGGCCCTGGCCGTGAAGCTTGGCTTTGGTGCCGCGCTGGCCCTGGTGATCACCCCGATTGCCTTGCGCGCCACCCTGGCCGAGGCCCTGGCCTGACGCGCAAGGGTGCTTCGGATCAGACCATGGCCATCAGGCTGGCATTGCCGCCGGCGGCCGTGGTGTTGATCGACAGGCTCACTTCCTCGACCAAGAGATCGAGCGGATAGGCGCCTGCCGCATCGGCGGCATGCAGGACAACGATCATGCCTTCGCGCGCGGCCAGCGCCTCTGCTGCCTCGCGCGCCGGCGCGCCGGCCTGGTCGACCAGCGCGGCGGCCAGATCAGTGACCGGGCCGCTGCCGGCAAAGTCGATCCGCGTGGCCAGTGCCGCCGGGAAACCGGCGGGCAGGGCGGCCAGCGGCGCGCCGGGCATGATCACGGCATGATTTCCCGTAGCCAGCACCGCGCCCAGCTGTCGCCACAGGCCATTGGCGGTCGAGGCATGGAGCGCAATGCAGCCGCGCGGCGCCAGGCGATAGCGGTTGCTTTCACCCACCGGGCCGGGCAGTTCCACCTCGACACCCAGCTTGCTGCGCGCGGCATCGTGGCGCACGGCCCGCGCGGATTCCGCGTCGCCCTGCTTGTCCAGCCAATCAGCCAGCATGCCTGCTTCAGGCCCGGGTTGCGCCAGCGCGCCCGCAAAAACCGGCGGCGTCGCCGTGGCACCGCGCACCAGCCGCGCCAGATAGAGCGGCCCGCCCGCCTTTGGGCCCGTGCCCGACAGAGCCCGGCCACCGAATGGCTGCACGCCCACCACCGCACCGATGGTGTTGCGGTTGACATAGAGGTTGCCGGCTTCCACCGCCCGCGTCACCCGCGCCACGGTATCATCCAGCCGGGTGTGCAGGCCAAAGGTGAGGCCATAACCGGTGGCATTGATCTGCGCGATCAGGCGATCCATGTCGCGCGCGGCAAAGCGGACGACATGCAGCACCGGGCCAAACACTTCGCGGCCCAGGGCAGCAAGTCCCGGAATCTCGATCAGCGTGGGCGCGACGAACGTGCCGTTGGTGCATCGATCGGGCGGGGGCAGGCGGTGTACCCGCGCGCCGCGTTCGGCCATGGCGGCGATATGCGCCTCGATCCCGTCGCGCGCCTGCGCGGTGATCACCGGCCCCACATCGGTTTCCAGTGCCTCGGGATTGCCCACGGTCAGCTCTGCCATGGCGCCGCGCAGCATGGCCAGCGTGCGATCGGCCACGTCTTCCTGCAGGCACAGCACGCGCAGCGCCGAACAGCGCTGGCCGGCACTGTCAAAGGCCGAGGCGATGACATCGGCCACGACCTGTTCGGCGAGGGCAGAGGAATCGACGATCATCGCGTTCTGCCCGCCGGTTTCGGCGATCAGCGGGATCGGCCGGCCGGTCGCATCGCTGCGCGTCGCCAGTGTGCGCTGGATGATCCGCGCCACTTCGGTCGATCCGGTGAACATGACCCCGGCAACACCGGGTGCTTCGACCAGCGCGGCGCCGATCGCGCCATCGCCGGGCACCAGATGCAGCACATCGGCAGGGATACCCGCGGCATGGAACAGGCGCACCATTTGTGCCGCGATCAGCGGCGTTTCCTCGGCCGGCTTGGCCAGCACAGGGTTGCCCGCCACCAGCGCGGCGGCAATCTGCCCGGCAAAGATCGCCAGCGGGAAGTTCCACGGCGAAATGCACACGATGGGCCCCAGCGGGCTGGTATGGGCCAGGGTGCTGCGCGCCTGCACCGCATAATAGCGCAGGAAATCAACCGCCTCGCGCACTTCGCCCACGGCGTTGGCGGCGGTCTTGCCGGCCTCGCGCATGATCAGGCCAAGCAGGGCGCGGCCTTCGTCTTCCAGCAGGCAGGCGGCGCGTTCGAGCATCGCCGCGCGCGCCGCCACCGGGGTGGCTGCCCACATCGGCGCGGCGGCCTGGGCGCGGGAGACGGCGGCTTGCGCGCCAGCGGCGTCCATCGGCCAGACCTGGCCGACGATATCGCGGTGATCGGCAGGGTTGCGCACCGGCTCGCCCGCGGCCGGCGCACCCGGCGTTCCCGCCTGCCATGCGTGTTCCGTGCTTGCCACCAGGCGCGGCGCCAGATCTGCCAGAACCGCTTCATCGGCCAGGTCGAGCCCGCTCGAATTGCGGCGGTCGGCAAAGAGCGCGGCGGGCAGGGCCACCGCCGGATGCGGCGCGCCAGGATCGGCCTGCGCCGTCACCACCGCCACCGGATCGGCTACCAGTTCGGCGATCGAGACGGCCGGATCATTGATGCGGTTCACAAACGAGGAATTGGCCCCGTTTTCCAGCAGGCGCCGCACCAGATAGGCCAGCAGCGTTTCATGCGTTCCGACCGGGGCATAGACGCGGCACGGACGGTTGAGCTTGTCGGCGCCGACGACCTGGTCATACAGCCCTTCGCCCATGCCGTGCAGGCACTGGAACTCATAGTCGCCAATCGTGAAATCGGGCCCGGCCAGGTGCAGCACGGTCGCCACCGATTGCGCATTGTGGGTGGCGAACTGCGGGAACACCACGTCGCGCGCGGCCAGGAGCTTGCGCGCGCAGGCGACATAGGCAAGGTCGGTATGGACCTTTTGCGTATATACCGGAAAGTCAACGAGGCCATCGACCTGCGCGCGCTTGATCTCGGCATCCCAATAGGCGCCCTTGACCAGCCGCACCATGATGCGCCGGCCTGCGCGCCGCGCCAGGTCGACGATCCAGTCGATCACGAAAGGGCAGCGCTTCTGATAGGCCTGCACCACGAAGCCCAGGCCATTCCACCCGGCAAGGTCGGGATCGGTCGCCAGGCTTTCGAGCAGGTCGAGCGACAGTTCCAGCCGGTCGGCTTCCTCTGCATCGATGTTGAGCCCGATGTCATGGCCCTTGGCCATCACGCACAGCGCTTTCACGCGCGGCAGCAGTTCGGCCTTGACCCGCTCGGCCTTGGCCCGCGCATAGCGCGGATGCAGCGCCGACAGCTTGATCGAAATGCCCGGGCCGCCATGGATGCCGCGCCCGGCGCTGGCCTTGCCGATCGCGGTGATCGCCTGCTCGTAAGAAGCATTGTAGCGATCGGCATCGGCAGCGGTCATCGCCGCTTCGCCCAGCATGTCATAGGAAAAGGCAAAGCCCTTGGCCTCGCGCGGGGCGGCGCGGCGCAAGGCTTCCTCGATGGTTTCGCCGGTGACGAACTGTTCGCCCATCATGCGCATCGCCGCGTCGACCGCGCGGCGGATGACCGGCTCGCCCATGCGCGCGATCAGGCGGGTCAGGCTGGCGCCGAGGCCGGCCTCGTCCTCGGCCTGGACCAGGCGGCCGGTCACGAGCAAGCCCCACGAGGCGGCATTGACGAACAGCGGCCGGTCCTTGCCCACGTGGCCGCGCCAATCACCTGGCGCGATCTTGTCACGGATCAGCGCGTCGCGCGTGGCCACGTCGGGAATACGCAGCAGCGCTTCGGCCAAGCACATCAGCGCGACCCCTTCCGGGCTGCTCAGCGCATATTCCTGCACCAGCGACTGCACCGCGCCGGGGCGGGCATCGGCGCGCAACTGGCTGATCAGGGCGCTGGCCGTGGCCGCGATCGGCGCGCGCAGGTCTTCGGGCACGGTGGCTTGCGGCACAAGCGCGGCAACGCAGGCCCGCTCGTTGCGGCGGGTGGCGGCGGTGATCGCCTGGCGCAGCGGGGTTTCCCCGGCAAGCGGGGTGAAGAAGCGGGCGAACGGGCGGGGCGCGGGCTGATCCATGGCAGCATGGTATCACGGCGCAGGCAGGCCATTGGCCCTATTTTGACAGAGCGCCAGGCCAATTGACCTGAAAACGGCGCTACAAACAGACCGATTTTGACTGATCCGCGCATGGCTGCGGCCGTTGCGACTGCCAAACACCACGCCGCACCTACCCGGTGGGGTTCACATCGCACTGCACGGAAATGATTACGCGCCGGGAAGCCTGTAAGCCGGGTTCTGTCGCACCGACGGTATCCCACGTGTGGACCGTATCGGCACGGGCAGCCATTCCTCTTGGCGACCTGTTGCCAGGCCGCTCTAGCAACCAACCCGGGCAACTGGCGCGAAACACGCCTGCATCCAGATGGATGCACGTTGCCCCTATTCGGTCTTGCTCCGGGTGGGGTTTGCCATGCCGCTTCCGTTGCCGGTCGCGCGGTGCGCTCTTACCGCACCCTTTCACCCTTGCCCGAGGCCCGAAGGCCCCGTCGGCGGTTTGCTCTCTGTGGCACTTTCCCTTGCCCGGCTTGCACCGGGCCGGCGGGCGTTACCCGCCACCCTTGTTTCGTGGAGCCCGGACTTTCCTCGGCATCAGACGAAGTGATGACGCGGCTGCCCGGCTCCCCGGCGCGAGGACGTCACCTAGCATGCCCCAGGTCGCGCGCCAACAGCAGTTCGAACAGCAATGCGCCGATTTGTCCGTCCACCTGTCCGTCGATCTTGTGCGGGCGCCAGCGCCGCTGGAACGCGGCCACGGCGGCTTCCTTGTCGCTCACGTCATAGCCAAACCGCTCCAGCGCCAGGAAAAATGCGCCTTCATTGTCATAGAGCAGGCGCATCTTGGGGTGGGGGCGGGGCAGGGTGAGGTTGTAGCGGGCGAGCATGTCCCAATCGAACAGCTCGCCCGGATCGATCTTGCGCGCCGGGGCCACGTCGGAATGGCCGACCACGTTGGCGCGGGGAATGTCGTGGCGGCGCACGATATCGGCGAGCAGCGGCACCAGCGCTTCCATCTGCGCATCGGGAAACGGACGATAGCCGAACTCGTGGCCGGGGTTGACCAGTTCGATCCCCACGCTGGCAGAATTCACATCGGTGATGCCGCGCCAGAAACTACGCCCGGCGTGCCACGCGCGCTTGGCCTCGTCGACCAGGCGGATCACCGTGCCGTCTTCATCAATCAGGTAGTGCGCCGAAACTTCGGCCGCGGGGTCTTTCAGGCGCTCCAAAGCCTCGGCCGCGCTTTGCATGCCGGTGTAATGCAGCACGATCATCGACACCGGCAGCCGTCGCTCGTTGAAATTGGGCGACGGCTCTTCGCGATGGACCAGCCAGCGGTTCATGCGGCGCGGCGGTCTGTCAACGAACCGGCAGCACGGCGCCCAGCACCAGGGCGTCGGCGGCAACATGGGTCTGGAAACCGCCGCCAAGGCTCTGCGCCAGTTGATACAGCATGGCGGCCGGCGCCGTGCGGCTGGACAATTCGGCCGGCGGCAACGTGCCGGCCAGGGCCTGGGCCACCAGCGGATCGAACGCGATGCGCGGCCCGCTGGCGCGGATCACCAGTTCGGTAGCGCCGTTTCGCACTTCACCGGCGATGTCCAGGCTGCCGCCACGCACCAGCGCCTCGATCCCGATCAGGGACAGGTTCAGCAGTGTTTTCACGGCCGCCTTGGGCAGCATGTCGTCTGCCAGGGCCCAGGCCACCGAAATGCGCGGATTGGCCGCAACCAGCGCATCGACCAGCGCGCGCGGTTCGGCCACGGGCACCATGTCGCCAAAGCCGCCGGCGGCGCCGAATGCCAGACGGAAGAACCGCAGCTTGTTGGCCGAACTGGTGGCGCTCTGTTCCAGCAATTCCATGCACTTCTGCCGCATTTCCGGGTCGCGTTCCTCGGCCAGCAGTTCCAGCCCGTTGGTAAGCGCGCCCACCGGGCTCAACAGGTCGTGGCAAAGCCGCGAGCAGAGCAGGCTGGCGAGATCAAGCGTGGCAATGGTCATGGCAGATTGGGAAGCCTTCCGGGTCGGGTATGCAATGCGCGGGATCGGCTGCTGGTGCATCCTCTCCCCAGCTATGCGCCTTAACCGTCTGCGACGTGATAGGAAAGCGCCTGAAATACAGATGGCACATCGCGCCACAGGGTCACCTGCCCCTGCACCACGATCGCCCATATCCTGCCATCGCCGGCCGCTTGGGTGGAATCGGTGGCAGAAGGGCGCGCCAAGCCATTGGGATGCGAATGAAAATAACCAATCAGCGCCGGCCCACCAGAGCGCGCGGCGCGGTGGGCGGCGATCAGCTCGGCCGGATCGATCTCGAAATGATGCAACGGATCTGGTGCCACATTGGTGCATTCCTGCGCCAAGGCGATATGGTCCCCGTGGCCAAGCAGCAGCCCACACGCCTCACGCGGATGCGCCCGCTCTGCCGCCGCGAGCATGGCGGCGTAGGCCGTGGGGGAGAGGGTCGTGGTAGCCGTGGTGCTAGCGCCCTTCGACAGGCTCAGGGCGAACGGCGTGGAGGGCTGTGTTCCAGATCCGTTCGGGCTGAGCTTGTCGAAGCCCGCTTTCGGCTTCACACCGTCCTGTCGATTGCGCGCCAAAGCCTTCAGGCGATGCCAATCGCCGTCAATGAGTGCCTGCTTCTTGGCCCGCGACCAGCCTTTGATTCGCAACTCGGCAGACAGGGCCTCGTCTCGCGTGGCGAAGTCCTGCTGCCACACCAGCCTGAGCGGGCGTCGTGAGGCGGTATATCCGTCTCCCCAACCGGCGTCGTGCTTTGCCATGCGCGTGGCAAGGTCGTCCGTATGCCCAGCATAAAACGACCCATCGGCGCACAGCAGCAGGTAGGCATGAAAGGCCATGGACATGGCAATACGCCCGGGGCGTCGATGCGTCCACTCTCTTGTCTCAGCCCCTTGTCCCAGGCGCAATCGATACCCATATCCCCAATCCAATGGGGGAATTAGACGACATTCTGACCGGCACGATCGCCGCGCCCGGACGCCTTGACAAGGCTCTGGCCGACGCCAGTGGCCTGTCGCGCGAGCGGGTCAAGGCGCTGCTCGACGAGGGCCGCATTACGCTGGACGGGCAGGGCGTTCGCCAGGCCTCGCTCAAGGTTGCCGAGGGTGCGTCATTCATCGTGCGCGTGCCCGCCGCGGCTCCGGCAGAGGCGGTGGCGCAGGATATTCCGCTGTCGGTGACGTACGAAGACGATGCCTTGATCGTGGTGGACAAGCCGGCCGGGCTGGTCGTTCATCCGGCCGCCGGCAATCCCGATGGCACGCTGGTCAATGCCCTGCTGCATCATTGCCGCGGGCAGCTTTCGGGTATCGGCGGCGTGGCGCGGCCAGGGATCGTGCACCGGATCGACAAGGATACCTCGGGCCTGCTCGTGGTGGCAAAGAGCGATGCCGCCCATGAAGGGTTGGCGCGCCAGTTTGCCGATCACTCGATCGTGCGCGCCTACAAGGCGGTGACCGCCGGCCGCCCCATGCCCGCCGCTGGCACGATCCGCGGCGCGATTGCGCGTTCGGCGCATGATCGCAAGAAGATGGCCCTGGTTGATGATGGGCGTGGCAAGCATGCCGTAACGCACTATCGCACGCTCTCGCCCCTTGATGGCGCGGCCCTGGTCGAATGTCGCCTGGAAACGGGGAGAACCCACCAGGTTCGCGTTCACCTTGCATCAATCGGCCATTCGCTATTGGGTGATCCTGTCTATGGACGCGCACCCGCACGAATTCGCCCCATTCTGGCCCGGATTGGCTTTGCCCGCCAGGCGCTGCACGCGGCAGAATTGGGCTTCATTCACCCGATTAGCGGTGAAGCGCTCCATTTCACCAGCCCGACGCCCGTCGATATGGCGGAACTGATTGTCGAATTGGGCGGTTCTTGAGAGCGATGATGGTGTAAATCGATTACTGTATGCACAAAGGATGTGTGGCCCCACCGGGGAATGCTCGCTAGAGGTTCTTCATCGGGGAACTGACGCGACGAAAGGATGTGTTCAGGTGAGCAACAAGTCAGCAGTGGCCAAGGCCCCCGCCAGTGTTCCGGCTCTGGGCGGCGAAGCCAGCCTCAACCGCTATCTTTCTGAGATCCGCAAGTTTCCGGTGCTTACGGCTGAGCAGGAATACATGCTCGCCAAGCGCTATCAGGAACATGCCGATCCCGAAGCTGCCGCGCAGCTGGTGACGAGCCACCTGCGACTCGTGGCCAAGATCGCCATGGGCTATCGCGGCTATGGGCTGCCCGTGTCCGAGCTGATTTCCGAAGGGAACATCGGCCTGATGCAGGGCGTCAAGAAGTTCGAGCCCGATCGCGGCTTCCGCTTGGCGACCTACGCCATGTGGTGGATCAAGGCCTCGATGCAGGAGTTCATCCTGCGCTCGTGGAGCCTGGTCAAGATGGGCACCACGGCAGCGCAGAAGAAGCTGTTCTTCAACCTGCGACGCATGAAGAAGAACCTCGAGGCCTTCGAAGACACCGACCTGTCGCCCGAAGACGTCAAGAAGATCGCCACCGACCTCGGCGTGCCCGAGCAGGAAGTGATCAACATGAACCGGCGCATGATCATGGGTGGCGATGCCAGCCTGAACGTGCCGCTGCGCGAAGATGGCGAAGGCACCTGGCAGGATTGGCTGACCGACGATCGTCCCCTGCAGGACGAGACCGTGGCCGATGCCGAAGAGGCGCACTATCGCCACGACATGCTGGTCGAAGCGATGGGCAGCCTGAACGAGCGCGAGCGCCATATCCTGACCGACCGCCGCCTGGTCGACGATCCGAAGACCCTGGAAGAATTGAGCCAGGTCTACAACGTCAGCCGCGAACGCGTGCGCCAGATCGAAGTGCGCGCGTTTGAAAAGCTGCAGAAGGCGATGCAGCGCATTGCGGGCGAACGGCACCTGCTGCCGGCCGGTTGATTGCTCTGATCATGATGGAAAAGCCCGGTTATCCAGAGGGATGGCCGGGCTTTTTTATTGGTATTCGAGGTTGCGCAGAACCCCGGATCAAGTCCGGGGTGACGGTTGTTGGATTTCTTTCGTCAGTTTTATGTATTCC
>CAYXUN010000004.1:23472-34339 GCA_964468165.1 uncultured Novosphingobium sp.
CCGGGTGGTGTTATTCTTTCCCCCTTTTTTTTTTACCCCCCCCCCCCGCACTTGATCCGGGGTCCACCGCAGCGTCTGTCCCTTAATGGAAATCCCGCGAGCGCGGTAGGACGCGCACTTGCCGGGGATGGCGCGCCATGGCTGGATCGGGCGCAGGCGCGGCAGCATCCTCTTGCAAATGCGCCAAAGCTTCGCTGGCATCGTGCACCAGCGCTGCCATCAGGTGGACCACGCCCTCCTTGCTGCGCTGCACTTCGCCTTCGATCACCATCAGCCGTGCCGCCATGACCTGGCGCCGCTGCTTCTCGAAATCGCGGGCCCAGAGCAGGGCATTGACCACGGCGGTTTCGTCTTCCAGCGTGATGAAAATCGCATTGCCCTTGCCTGGCCGCTGCCGCACCAGCACCACGCCGGCCACGCGCACTTTCTGCCCATCCTTGCCGGCATTGACTTGCGCGCACGATAGCACGCCCTGGCGGGCGAACCGAGCGCGCAGGAACTGCATGGGATGGCCTTTGAGCGAGAGCCGCTGGGTCTGGTAATCGGCCACGACTTCCTCGGCCAGGGGCATCGCGGGCAAGGCAGCGTCTGGCTCTGCCGCGAGTTCAGGGGCATCCAGCGCGGCGAACAACGGCAATTGCCGGGGTGGCACGCGGCGCACGTCCCACCCTGCCTGGCGCCGATCGCGGCCGAGCGAGCCCATGGCATCGGCATCGGCCAAAAGCGCCAGCGCGCGCGCGGGCAATTTCGCCCGCCGCGCCAGATCTTCAGGAGAGGTGAAGGCCCCATCGACCCGTGCCCGCACGATGGCAGCGGCCCAATCCTCGTGAAATCCGTCGATCATCCGCAGGCCAAGCCGCAGGGTGCGCGCATCGTCCAGCGTGCAATCCCACCAACTGGCATTCACATCGGCGCCGTGCACCACCACGCCATGTTCGCGCGCATCGCGCACCAGTTGCGCCGGGGCATAGAACCCCATCGGCTGGCTGTTGAGCAGGGCACAGGCAAAGACCCCGGGATAATGGCATTTCAGCCATGACGAGACATAAGCCAGCCAGCCAAAGGCCTGGGCATGGCTTTCGGGAAAGCCATATTCGCCAAAGCCCTTGATCTGTTCGAAACAGCGCTCGGCAAAATCCAGGGGATAGCCGCGCGAGACCATGCCGCCGATGAACTTGTCCTCGTAATTGGTCACCGTGCCGTGGTTGCGGAACGTGGCCATGGCGCGGCGCAGGCCATCGGCCTCTGGCGGGGTAAAGCCGGCCGCCACGATCGCCAGTTTCATCGCCTGTTCCTGGAACAGCGGCACGCCCAGGGTCTTTTCCAGCACAGTGCGCAACTCGCCCGGCGGCCCGGGATATTCCACGGTCTCCTCGCCATTGCGACGCCGCAGATAGGGGTGGACCATGCCGCCCTGGATCGGGCCGGGGCGCACGATCGCCACCTGGATCACCAGGTCATAGAGCTTGCGCGGCTTCATGCGCGGCAGCATCGCCATCTGCGCGCGGCTTTCTACTTGGAACGTGCCGACGCTGTCCCCCCGGCACAGCATGTCGAACGTCGCATTATCCTGGCGTGGAATGCTTGCCAGCGTGAAGCGGCCCAGCCCGTGGCGCTCCATCAGGTCAAAGCTCTTGCGGATGCAGGTCAGCATGCCCAGCGCCAAGACGTCCACTTTCATCAGTTGCAGGGCGTCGATATCGTCCTTGTCCCACTCGATGAACGTGCGATCGGGCATCGCGGCATTGTGGATGGGCACCAGTTCATCCAGCCGGCTTTCGCACAGCACAAAGCCGCCGACATGCTGCGACAGGTGGCGCGGAAACGTCAGCAGCCGGTCGACCATCTCGCGCAGGCGCGCGATCTCGCGGTTTTCGGGATCGAATCCGGCCTGCGAGAGGCGTTCTTCGGGCAAGGAGCCTCGCCCCCAACTGCCCCACACCGTGCCGGAAAGCCGGGCCGTCACGTCTTCCGACAGGCCCAGCGCCTTGCCCACGTCACGGATCGCGCTGCGCTGGCGATAGCGGATTACCGTGGCGACGATCCCAGCGCGTTCCCGGCTATAGCGCCGATAGATATACTGCATGACCTCTTCGCGCCGCTCATGCTCGAAATCCACGTCGATATCAGGCGGTTCGTGGCGCTGTTCCGACAGGAAGCGGGAGAACAGCAGCTTTTCCTGCACCGGATCGATCGGCGTGATGCCGAGCAAGTAGCAGACCAGCGAATTGGCGGCAGAGCCACGCCCCTGGCACAGGATGGGCGGGGAAAGGCTGCGCGCATAATGCACCACATCATGCACGGTGAGGAAGTAATAGGCGTAATTTTTCAAGCGGATGAGGCGAAACTCCTCATCCAGGATCTCACGATAGCCCTCGGGCAGCCCATCTGGAAATTGCCGCGCCGCGCTTTCCAGCACGAGATGCTCCAGCCAGGCCTGCGGGCTCCACCCCGATGGCACGGGTTCGTGCGGATACTCATACTGGATCTGGTCCAGCGTGAAATCGATGCAGTCCAGCCAGTCCTGACCGGCGGCAAGGGCCTGCGGGCACAAGGCGAACAGACGCGCCATTTCGGCCGGCGGCTTGATATGCCGCTCGCCATTGGCAGCCAGGCGGCGCCCGGCGGCATGGACGGTGGTGCCCAGGCGCGTGGCGGTCAGCACATCGTGCAGTGGGCGATCTTCCGGCACGGCATAGAGCGGATCGTTGCTGGCGATCAGCGGAACGCCGGTTTCCTGCGCCAGTGCCATGCGCCGGGCGAGATCGCGCCCATCACGCCCGGCACGCGGCATCATCGCTGCCAGCCACAGATGCGGCGCGGCCTCGCGCAAGCGATCGAGGAGTTCGGCGCTGCCATCCATGGCGATCAGGGCCAGGCCATCGGCATGTTCAAGAAGATCGGCCAGCTTCAGGTCGCAATCGCCCTTGGCCGCGCGGCGGTTGCCGGTGGTCAGCAGGCGGGTCAATTGCCCCCAGGCCGCGCGCGTGGTGGGATAGGCGGCAATATCGGGCGTGCCATCGGCAAAGCACAGCCGCGCCCCCACTTTCAGGGCAAAACCGCCGGTCTTGCCGCCCACCGCGCGCCACGCGACATGGGCCCGCACCATGCCGGCCACGCTGTTGCGATCGGCGATGCCGATACCTTTGAGGCCCAGCCCATGGGCGCGCGCGACCATTTCGGCAGGATGCGCCGCGCCGTGCAGGAAGCTGAAATTGGTGGCGGCCACCGGCTCTACAAAGAAGGGCGTCTCGCTCATGCAAACAGCCCGTGGACATACCAGGCCGGCGCGGTTTCCGCGCCATAGAGGCCGCGGCGGAACACCCACAGGCGGCGGCCGCGCACGTCTTCGATCCGGTAATAGTCGCGCGTGGTGCGCGCGGCGCCTTCCCCCATGTGGCCGCCCTGCTGGCGCCACCATTCGGGCGCGATGCGCTCGGGCCCTTCGGCGTGGACCACTTCATGCACCGTGCCGCGCCAGCGCAGGCGCAGCGGCGGACCATCGGGCACCCCGGCCATCACCTCGATCCCCTGCGGCGGATCGAACAGCAGCAGGGGGCGGGGCATGGGGGCAAGCGAAAATGAAACGGAACCGTTCCATTCGGCGGCGGGCAGGTGGATCTGGGCCGCTTCGGGTCGGTGGCGGTCGGCCGGAACCAGGCGCAGCACGGCACCCTGGCCCAATCGCACGCCCAGGCGATCGATCAGCGCCTGGAGATTGTCCTGGTTTTCCTCGGCCTGATCCAGCCCAGTCTGTCGCGCAGCCAGGGGTTCGGCCCGCTTGACCGCCAGGGTGATGGCATCGAACCCGAAGCCGGGATCGATCGGATCGGCCAGATTGTCGATCCGCTCGCGCAGCAGGCGCACCACAAGCGGCGGATCGCGCGTGGGCTGGCCGGTTTCCACCAGCAGGCGCCGCCGCGCGCCATCGCTGCGATGCAGGGTAAGGGCGAAATGACGGCCGCCGAGCCGGCGCTGTTCCATCTGCGCGGCAACCTGGCGCAAGAGATCTTCGGCCACCTCGAGCACGTCATCGGTGCGGGCAATGGGTTCGGCAAAGCGTGCCTCGGCCCGGATCGGGGCCTGCATGGGTTGCGGGGCCAAGGGGGCGGCAACGTCTCCGGTCAACTGGCGCAGGCGCAGCACCACGCCTTCGCCAAAGCGCGCCGCCAGGGCTGGGGCCGGGCGTGTGGCCAGATCACCCAGACGCTTGAGCCCGGCGCGGCGCAACGCGTTGGCAGCCTCTTCGCTCAGGTCCAGCGCGGCCACGGGCAGGGCCGCCACATCCTCTGCGCGGCGTTGCGCCGGCGTGCCGTGGCGGGCCAGCGCGCGCGCTGCGGCCGGATTGCAGGCAAGTGCATGGATCGTGGAAAGCGCTGCAATTTCAGAAGCCTTTTTCACCATGTTGGCTTCCGATCCGAAGAGGTGGGCGCAGCCACTGATATCCAGCAGCAAGCCATCGGGGGGATCGGGCATGACGCTGGGGGTCAGTGCGTGCATCGCCGTGGCGAGGTGCGCGAGCAGCGCGGCATCGGCGGCCGGATCATGGGGCAGGGTAAGCAGATCGGGGCAGCGGGCGCGCGCATCAGCCAGGGTCATGCCGGGGGCCAGGCCATGGCGAGCGGCATCGCGCTCTACCGCCATCAGGCGCAAGGCCTGGCCACTGCGCGCCACCAGGGCCAGCGGCACGCCTGCGGGCAGCGGGTCTGCCGCTGTGGCCCTAACCCGCTCGCAGGGCAGCCAGGGGAAGTACAGCGCCAGATGACGCCGCCTTTCCGTTTTCGCTCCAGTTGGGGGCGCCGGTGGTGTCCCGGAAACCGCCATGTTGTTCATCCCATTGCAAATGCCACGTTTGCCCCGCCGGCCCACCCCGCCAGCGCAGCGCCTCTACCGCCAAGGCCGGCAAGCCGGGCGGCCGCACTTGTGCACCTGGTGGCGCTGCGAGGGGTTGGGATGGCGCACTGGCAACCTGCCAACGGGTATGCGCGGCGCTGGGCTGCGCCTTGGCAGCATGGCGCAACAGCACGACCGGCGTTTGCGTGCGTTCGGCAGCCAGCACGAAGCGCCGGCTGGCCGTCAGGTCATAGCCTTTCAAGGGGCCTTCGCTTTCCAGCAGCACCAGCGCCAGGCCAGGGCAACGCGCACCTTCCAGCCCGGCGCGCAGCAGGGTGGGGGCATCCCCTGCCTCCACCAGCAGCAGCCGCGCCGGATCGATACCGAGCAGCACCAGCCCTTCACCGTAGAGCGCCAGCGACTGGCGCCTGCCACTGCGCACCATCAGCACGGTGCCGGCGCGATTCGCCGCACCAAGCCCCAAGGCAAAGGCAAGGCCCGCCGCGCGATCATCACCTTGCCCATGCACTTCATGCACTTGGCCGGCTGCCAGCACAGGCACGGGACGCTGCAAGGCCGGGCGCGAGCGCCAAGCCGGGGTCGTGAGGATCGAGGCGGAAACACTTTCCATGTTCCTATTATGTTCCATTTCTCAACCCCTGTCGAGGCTGGCCGTTGGAACAGGTGGGGATAGGACCGGCAATACGCCTTGCGGAAGCGTACGCAAACGCGTACAATCGACTTATGCGAACAGCCTCCTACAGTGATCTGCGCAAGAACCTCGCCGCCATGCTCGACAGCGTGCATGACGATCGCGACCCCGTGATCATCACGCGTGACCGCGGAAAACCCGCAGCGGTGCTGATGTCTCTGGAGGATTTCGCGTCTTACGAAGAAACAAGGCACTTGCTCAAAAGCCCCGCCAACGCCGCGCGGCTTGCCGCTGCGGTTGAAGCGCTGGAAAAGGATGAGGGCACGGAGCGCCCGTTGGCCGAATGAAGCTGGTGTTCAGTGAGCAGGCCTGGGAAGACTATTGCTATTGGCAAGACAACGATCGTAAGCTGTTGAAGCGTCTCAATAGCCTGATCCGCGAATGTACGCGGACGCCATTTACAGGCACCGGCAAGCCCGAGCCATTGCGCGGCACTCTCTCGGGGTGGTGGTCACGCCGCATCGATCTGGAACATCGCTTGGTCTATCAGGTGCGTGACGAAAGCCTGCTGATTGCCCAATGCAGATATCATTATTGAGAAAGGGCAGGCGCCACAGCCAACAGACTGCGGCGCCTGATTAAATCACTTCATCGTCGGGATCACGAAGCTCTGGTCCACCACGTCGCCCGCGGTGCTGGGCCAGCGCTGGGTTACGGTCTTGGTGCGGGTGTAGAAGCGCACGCCGTCCATGCCATACTGGTTGAGATCGCCAAAGCCCGAGCGCTTCCATCCGCCAAAGCTGTGATAGGCCACCGGCACCGGGATCGGCACGTTGATGCCAACCATGCCCACTTCCACCTTGGCGGCAAAGTTGCGGGCGGCGGCACCATTGCGGGTGAACATCGCCACGCCATTGCCATAGGCGTGGTTGGTGGCCAGCGCGATGGCTTCATCGACATCGTGCGCGCGCACGATCTGCAGCACCGGGCCGAAGATTTCCTCCTGGTAGCTGCGCATTTCAGGGGTCACGCGGTCAAACAGCGTGGGCGCCAGGAAATTGCCGTTTTCATAGCCTTGCAGAGAGAAGCCGCGGCCATCGACCACCAGTTCGGCGCCTTCGTCGATGCCCATCTGGATATAGCTTTCGATCCGCGCCTTGTGCTGGGCGGTCACGACCGGGCCATAGTGCGCAGCCGGATCGGTGGAGATGCCCACCTTGAGGCCGGCGATCCCGTCGATCAGGCGGGTGCGCAGCTCGTCGGCGGTCTTGTCGCCCACGGGAACGACCACCGGCAGGGCCATGCAGCGTTCACCCGCCGAGCCATAGGCCGCGCCGAGGATATCGCTGACGACCTGGTCGAAATCGGCATCCGGCAGCACGATGCCATGGTTCTTGGCGCCGCCCATGCACTGCATGCGCTTGCCCGCCTGGGCGCCGCGCTGATAGACATAGTTGGCGATGTCGGACGAGCCGACGAAGCTGACCGCCTTGATGCGCGGGTGATCGAGCACGGCGTCCACCGCCACCTTGTCACCATGCACCACGTTGAACAGGCCGGCCGGGCCACCGGCTTCGATGAACAGTTCGGCCAGCATCACCGGCACCGAGGGATCGCGTTCCGAAGGCTTGAGAATGAAGGCATTGCCGGTGGCGAGCGCCGGGCCGCACATCCACAGCGGGATCATCGCGGGGAAATTGAACGGGGTGATGCCCGCGACCACGCCAAGCGGCTGTCGCATCGAGAACACGTCGATCCCCGGCCCGGCGCCTTCGGTATATTCGCCCTTGAGCAGGTGAGGAATGGCGCAGACGAACTCGATCACTTCAAGGCCGCGCTGAACATCGCCCTTGGCATCGGCGATCACCTTGCCGTGTTCGGCCGAAAGGGCATGGGCCAGCTTGTCCATGTCGCGTTCGATCAGGCGCTTGAATTCGAACATCACGCGGGCACGGCGCTGCGGATTGAGCGCTGCCCATTCCGGCTGCACTGCGGCGGCGAGAGCAACTGCCTGATCCACATCGGCTTCGCTCGCCAGGCCAACCTGGGCCTGCACTTCGCCGGTGTTGGGATCGAAAACGTCGCTCTTGCGGCCAGAGGTGGCGGCAACGGCGGCACCGTTCAGGAAATGGTCGATCTGGCGCATGGCAACACTCCCGGGAAAAGTCTGATGCCTGGTTGTAGAACGTGCAGGAATATCCTGATACAGGCAATTTTGCCAAACAGGCCGTGCAAATTTACAGGAACACCATGCGCATTCGCCAGTGGGACGATTTGAGAATCTTTCTGGAAGTGGCCCGCCATGGCCGCCTGACCGGGGCGGCAAGGGCGCTGGGGCTGGATCATTCCACCGTCTCGCGCCGGCTCGATGGCCTGGAAAGCGGGCTGGGCGCGCGCCTGGTTGATCGTTCGCCCAGCGGCGCGCGGCTGACCGAGGCGGGCCGGGCGCTGCTGCTGCATGCCGAGCGGATCGAGGCGGAAACCCATGCTGCCGACAGCGCCCTGGGCGGGGTGGACACCGAACTGACCGGGACAGTGCGGGTGGCGACGCCCGCCGCCTTTGGCACCTATCTGGTGGCGCCGCGCATTCCCCTGTTCATGGCCCGTCATCCCCGCATCGAGCTGGAACTCGCGCCAGAAACCCGCGCGGTCAGCCTGTCACAGCGCGAGGCAGACCTGGCCGTGACGCTCAAGCGGCCGCCGCGCGGGCGGCTCTATGCCCGGCAACTGGCGGCGTTTACCGTGGGGTTCTATGCGGCGCCCGCCTATCTGGAACAGCACGGCCTGCCAGAAAGCGTGGCCGACCTGGCGCAGCATCGGCTGATTTCCTATATCGACGACCTGATCGACTGGCCCGAGCTGCGCTATCTCGATGAAGTGGCGCCGGGCGTGCAGGCGCAGTTCCGCTGCACATCCGCGACGGTGCAATTGGCCGCGGTCAAGGCGGGCGGAGGCGTGGGCCTGCTGCATACTTTTGCCGCCGATGGTGATCCCGGCCTGGTGCGGGTCTTGCCCGAGGTGGCCGTGCCGCGCGCCTATTGGCTGGTGGTGCATGCCGAACTGCGCCGCCTACCGCGTGTGCGGGCCGTGGCCGATTTTCTCGAAGAGGCCGCGCATGCCGCTGGCTGAACCGCCAGCCTTGCCACAAAATAACCAGGCGCCGGGGCAGACAACCACCCAAGGCCTTCCTATCTAGGCGGCAAGACTTCTTGCCGGAGCGCACCTTTGACCGATACTGCCACGCTCGACGCTTCCTTTCCCCTGCTGGCCACCCATGGCCAACCGCGCTTTGCCGACATCCGCGCCGATGACATCGTGCCGGCGATCACTGCCGCGATCACCGATCACCAGGCCGCCATGGCCGCGTGCGTGGCGCGGGCCGGCGATCCGGCCATGCTGGCGTTCAAGGAAGAGGCCGATCGCCGCATCAGCGAGGCCTGGGGCGTGGTGGGCCATCTGCTGGCGGTGACCAACACCCCGGAACTGCGCGCCGCGCAGGCACAGGCGCAGCCGCTGATCGCCGCGCACTTTGCCGCCGTGGGCCAGGATCGCGCGCTGTATGAGGCGATCCGCGCGATCGATCCGGCCGCGCTCGATCCGCTCGCCGCCCGCGCGCGCGAACTGGCGCTGCGCGATTTCGAGCTTTCGGGCGTGGCACTGGATGGTGATGACGCCCGTGACTTTGCCGAAAACCAGGTGGAGCAGGGCCGCCTGGCCACCGAATATGCCAATGCCGTGATGGACGCGACCGAGGCGTGGAGCCTCCACCTGACCGACGCAGGCCGCCTGGCCGGCATTCCCGAGGCAGACCTGGCTGGCATGGCTGCCGCTGCCCAGGCCAAGGGACACGAGCAGGGCTGGCTGATCACGCTCCACGCCCCGGTGGTGGTGGCAGTGCTGACCTATGCCCAGGATCGCGCGCTGCGTTACGACGTGCAGCAGGCCTATGCCACGCGCGCATCGGACCAGGGGCCCAACGCCGGGGAGTTTGACAACGGGCCGCGCATGGCCGCGCTCTTGGCCTTGCGCGCCAGGGCAGCGGACCTCCTGGGCCAGGGCGATGCTGCCCGCCTGTCGCTCGCCACCAAGATGGCCGAAAGCCCCGATGCGGTGGAAGCGTTCCTGACCGACCTTGCCGCGCGCACCCGCCCGCTGGCCCAGGCCGAATTGGCCGATCTGGCCGAATTTGCCCGTAGCGAACTGGGCATCGATACGCTTGAACCCTGGGACATGGGCTTTGCCACCGAGCGCGCGCGCCTCGCGCGCCATGCGCTCGATCAGTCCGAGGTGCGCCGCTACTTGCCGCTCGACAGGGTATTGCCGGCGCTGTTCGGCCATGTCGAGCGGCTGTTCGGCGTGGTGTTCAAGGAAGTGCCGGGTAGCGGCCTGTGGCACGCCGACGTGCGCCAGTTCGACCTGTTCCGCGCCGGGGCGGATGCCCCGTTCGCCCGGCTCTATGCCGATTTCTTTGCGCGCGAGGGCAAGCGTGGCGGCGCCTGGATGAACGTGTGCCGCTCGCCCAGCCGGGCCGCCGATGGCGCGCAGATGCCGGTCGCCTACCTCATCACCAATTTCGCCCAGGCCGCGCCGGGCAAGCCTGCGCTGCTCCAGCATGCCGACGTGGTGACCCTGTTCCACGAGATGGGCCACTGCCTGCATCATCTGCTGGGCGAGGGCGACATGCCCTCGATCGGCGGAATCAGCGGCGTGGAATGGGATGCGGTGGAACTGCCCAGCCAGTTCCTTGAGAACTTTGCCTATGATCCGGCCGTGCTCAAGGCGGCATCGGCGCACGAGGATACTGGCGAACCGCTGCCCGATGCGCTGATCGAGCGCCTCAACGCGGCGCGCGGCTTCATGGGCGCGCTGGCCGTGCTGCGCCAGATCGAGTTCGCCCTGTTCGATATCCGCCTGCATCGCGCCGCTGCAGATGCACCCGATGTGCAGGGGCTGCTCGATGCCGTGCGGGCCGAGGTGGCGGTGATGCGCTATCCGGCGTGGAACCGCTTTGCCCACGCCTTCAGCCATATCTTTGCCGGCGGCTATGCGGCGGGGTATTATTCCTACCTCTGGGCCGAACTGCTGTCGTCCGACGCCTACGAACAGTTTGCCGCGGCGCCCGAGCGGCAGGCCGAACTGGGCGCAGCGTTCCGCCGCGAAGTGCTGTCGCAAGGCGGCGGCCGTCCGGCGATGGACAACTATGTAGCGTTTCGCGGCGGCGCACCCGATCCCGGCGCGCTGCTGCGCGTGCGTGGTTTGGCGGCCTGATGAAGTAGGGCGGCTTGGTTGCGAATATGGAAATCAGCAGGCCAAGCCGCGGGTTTTTCAAGTAAATTGATTTTCGCGCAGAGGCGCAGAGGCGCAGAGAAAGTCAAATCTCTG
>CAYXUN010000004.1:34349-57275 GCA_964468165.1 uncultured Novosphingobium sp.
ATTTAAATTGGTTGGGCTTGTGGGCGAACTGGGATAATGACCTGCGTTGTTGGCCTGCGGCCGCCGGATCGCGACTTGGGCAGTTACCGCAGCGGCCGCTTTTCCAGCTTTCGCGCCAGGGTGCGGCGGTGCATGCCCAGGCGCCGCGCGGCTTCGGAAATGTTGAAATCGCATTCCACCAGCGTGGAGTGGATATATTCCCATTCCACCGTCTTGATCGAGGTCTTGCGCGTATCGAGTGGAACGGTGGGATCGCCACCGACGCGGCCGAAGGCTTCCTCGATATCGTCGGTGTTGGCGGGCTTGGCCAGATAGTGCGCCGCGCCCAGCTTGATGGCTTCCACGGCCGTGGCGATCGAGGCGAAGCCGGTGAGGACGACGATACGCGTATCGGGATCGCGTTCGGCCAGCATCTGCACGCAGGTGAGGCCCGAGCCTGTCCCAAGCTTCAGGTCCACCACGGCAAACTGGAAATCGTGCGCATCGAGCAGCACCTCCAGTTCATCGGGGCTGGCGGCATGCTCCACCACATAGCCGCGCCGTTCGAACGAGCGGCGCAGGGTGCGGGCAAAAGCGGGATCGTCTTCCACGATCACCAGGGGCAGGGCTTCATCCTGCGCGGTGAGTTCCAGTTCGGGATCGGGCATGTTCATTCCCCCGTGCGATAGGCCAGCGAGGCCATCGGGATTTCCAGGCGCACCATCGCGCCGCGTGCCGTGCGGTTCTTAACCTCTACCCGGCCGCCCAGCTTGCGCACGACGTTGACGACCAGGAACAGCCCTAGCCCGCCGCCGTCGCGGCCCTTGGTGGAATTGTAGGGGCGGCCGATCGATTCCAGCATGTCGGGCGCGAAGCCAGGGCCAAGATCGAGCACGGTCAGCACGATGTCGCCGCCGGTCATCTCGGCGCGGATTTCCACGAAATCGGGCGAAACTTCCAGGGCGTTGTCGATGACATTGCCGATGATCTGGCGCAGCGCGGGATCGGCGACGATCGGGTGATCGGTCTCCACCATGTTGCGCAGGCGGATCACGCCATGGCCGCGCTCGTTCCATTCGGCGGCGATGGTAGCCAGGAATTCGCCCAGGGTGGTGATCTGCGGGTTTTCCCCGCGCGCTTCACCGGCACTGAGCAGGATGCCCGAGAGGATCGATTTGCAGCGCTTGAGTTCAGAAGCCATGTCCTGCAACTCTTCACGTAGGTCCGTGTCGGCCATGATCGCGGGATGACGCTGCCAATCACCCAGGATGACCGACATCGTCGCCATCGGCGTGCCCAGTTCGTGCGCCGCGCCCGAGGCAAGCAGGCCCAGGCGCACGATGTGCTGTTCCTCGGTCGCCTGCTGGCGCAGGGCAGCCAGCGCCGTCTCGCTCTGCCGCCGGTTGCGGTCCATGCGGATCACGAAGAACACCAGCAGCGCGGCCACCAGCGCAAAGCAGACGAGATTGCCCAGCTGGAACAGCTCGATCGTGCCATCGAACGTGCCGGTGGGAAGATCGAGCGGGCGATGGACGAAAGCCAGCCGGGTGACGATGAGCGCGGCCATTCCCGCCACGATCGCGCTCCAGTTTGGCGGCAGCAGGATCGCCGCGATCACGATCTGCATCAGGAACAGGAAGGTGAACGGGTTGGACGTGCCGCCACTGAAATAAAGCTGCCAGGCCAACGCCAGCATATCGAGCGTGAGCGCGCCGAGCAGTTCGACATGGCTGTATCCCTCGCGCCCGCGATCGAGCAGCAGGGTCAGGCCATTGATCACCACCATCAGCACCGGCACGGCGACCAGCGGCGCCACATCAAGCTTGACGCCGAGCACCCGCACGCTGACCCAGATCGCCACGAGTTGGCCAACCGCGGCAACCCAGCGCAGTTGCACCAGCAGCGCCATGTTGCGCGCGCTGGCCGCGGGATAGATCGGGCGGGTGGAGGAAAGGGGCGGGGTGGCGCTCATCGCGCCTTGCGCCATACCATGATTGCCGCGCCAAGCGAGAGGGCGCAAAGGGCAAACCAGGTCAGCGCATAGGACAGGTGATTGTTCGGAAACGCGATGACCGTGAGGCCGGGCACCGGCACGGGCTGCGCCGTGGGGCGCGGCGTTTCCACTTGCGCGTCGAGGAAAAAGCGCGGCTCTGCCACGATCCCGCGCCGCATGTTCATGACCGGCAGGTCGCGCGCATACCAGCGCTCTGCCTCTGGCCGGTTGGCGCGCAGGAACGTGCCCTTGGGCTCGCTCGGACGGATCAGGCCGATGATGGAAACCGGCGTAACGGGAACGGCGCGGCGGGCGGTATCGAGCCGGGTGCCCAGCGGCACGAAGCCACGGTTGATCCATACCGGGGCATGGCCGGGGGTGGCGAGGGGCACCATGACCCAATAGCCATTGCCCAGCGTGCTGGTGGCCGTGGCCAGAACCGTGGCGGCGGGCACGAACCGGCCACTGACCGCGACGCGGTGATAGGCAAGGGTGTCGATCGCGCCAGGGGGCACGGCGGCGAGAGAGACCGGCGCGGCATGGACCGCACGCGTGACGTCGGCAATCAGCGCCTCTTTCCAGGCGAGGCGCTTTACCTGCCAGACGCCCAGGCCGGCAAATACCAGCGCCAGGACCAGCAGAATCGAAACGGGCAGCAAGCGCTGCCTGCTGCCCGTTTGCGAAGTCATGATCAGTCCATCTGCTCGGCGTGCATCGGCATCATGTTGTGGTTCATGTGGTACATCACCCACATCGAACCAGAGATGACGATCAGCACGACCACGGCGGTGAAGATCAGGGCCAGCATGTTCCAGCCCCCTTCGGCCTTGCCGTTCATGTGCAGGAAGTAGATCATGTGGACCACCACCTGCACCACGGCAAAGGCCGCGATGACGATGGCCGTGGTGTTCTTGTCGGCAATGGCGCCGCTCATCACCAGCCAGAACGGAATGGCGGTGAGCACCACCGACAGCACGAAGCCGATGACATATTCGCGCAGCGAGCCGTGCGGTTCTTCGGCGTGATGACCGATGGCGTGGGGATTGGCATCCCCGTGTGCGTGGCGGTGGGCCAGGTCGGTGTAGTTCTTCGCGCTCATCGCAGCATCCCCATCAGGTAGACGAAGGTGAAGACGCCGATCCACACGACGTCGAGGAAGTGCCAGAACAGCGACAGGCACATCAGGCGGCGCTTGTTGGCCTGGATCAGGCCCTTGCGCGAAACCTGCACCACCAGCGTGAACAGCCAGATCAGGCCGAACGTGACGTGCAGCCCGTGGGTGCCGACCAGCGTGAAGAACGCCGAAAGGAACGCGCTGCGCTGGGGCGTGGCGCCTTCGTGGATGAGGTTGGAAAACTCGTAGAGTTCGATCGACAGGAACGCCGCGCCGAACACGGCGGTGATCAGCAGCCACATCTGCGTCTGGCTGACCGAGCCGCGCTGCATCGCCAGCATGGCAAAGCCATAGGTGATCGACGAGAACAGCAGCATCGAGGTGTTCACCGCCACCAGGGGCAGCTCGAACAACTCGCGCGGGCCGGGCCCGGCGGCATAGTTGCCGCCGAGCACGCCGAACGCTGCAAACAGCATGGCGAAGATGAGACAGTCGCTCATCAGGTAGATCCAGAAGCCCAGCATGGTGCTGTGGCCTTCGGGATGGTCATGCTCGTTGAGGTCCCAGAACTTGCCCAGCTTGGTCAGCGAGGCAGGCAGGGGAGCCGAATGGCCCGAGCTATGGACAGCGTCGCTCATGCGGCGGCTCCCTGGTTCTGGGCAAGGCGTTCCAGCTGGGCCGTACGCTGCGCCTCGACGGCGGCAACGTCTTCGGCCGGGATGTGGTAATCGCGCTTGTAGTTGAAGGTGTGGGCGATCGCGCTCACGAGCAGGGCCACGAAGCTGGCACCGGCCATCCACCAGATGTGCCAGATCAGACCAAAGCCCAGGGCCGTGCTGATGCCAGCCAGGATCACGCCTGCGCCGGTGTTGCTGGGCATGTGGATCGGGCGGTAGCCATCAAGCGGACGGCCGACGCCGGCGCGCTTCATGTCTTCCCAGGCATCGAGATCGTGCACGATCGGGGTGAAGGCAAAGTTGTAGGCCGGCGGGGGCGAGCTGGTGGCCCACTCCAGCGTGCGGCCATCCCACGGATCGCCGCTTTCGTCCTTGAGCTCTTCGCGCTTCCAGATCGACACGCCATACTGCACGACCATCGCGCCGATGCCGGCGGCGATCAGCACCGCGCCCAGCAGGGCAACGATGAAGTAGGGCTGCAGGCTGGGATCGTCGAACACGCGGGTCCGGCGGGTAACGCCCATCAGGCCCATGATGTAGAGCGGGGTGAACGCCAGCCAGAAGCCCGGCACCCAGCACCAGAAGCTGACCTTGCCCCAGAACTGGTTGAGCTTGAAGCCAAAGGCCTTGGGCCACCAGTAGTTGATCGCGGCAAAGGTGCCGAACACGACGCCACCGATGATCACGTTGTGGAAGTGCGCGATCAGGAACAGCGAGTTGTGCAGCACGAAGTCAGCCGGGGGAACGGCCAGCAGCACGCCGGTCATGCCGCCGATCGTGAAGGTGAGCATGAACGCCACGGTCCACATCATCGGCAGGTCAAAGCGGATGCGGCCGCGGTACATCGTGAACAGCCAGTTGAACAGCTTGGCCCCGGTGGGGATCGAGATCACCATGGTGGTGATGCCGAAGAAGCTGTTGACGCTGGCGCCCGAACCCATCGTGAAGAAGTGGTGCAGCCACACGACGTAGGACAGGATGGTGATAACCACGGTGGCATAGACCATCGAGGTATAGCCGAACAGGCGCTTGCCCGAGAAAGTCGAGGTGACTTCCGAGAATACGCCGAAGATCGGCAGGATGAGGATGTAGACTTCCGGGTGGCCCCAGATCCAGATGAGGTTGACGTACATCATCGGGCTGCCGCCGAAGTCGTTGGTGAAGAAGTTGGTCCCCACGTAACGGTCGAGCGAGAGCAGCACGAGAACGGCGGTCAGCACCGGGAAGGAGGCAACGATCAGCACGTTGGTGCACAGCGCGGTCCAAGTGAACACCGGCATGCGCATCAGCGTCATGCCCGGGGCACGCATCTTGATGATCGTGGCGATCAGGTTGATGCCCGAAAGCGTGGTGCCGACACCGGCCACCTGCAGCGACCAGATGTAATAGTCCACGCCAACGCCAGGGCTGTAGGCCAGGCCCGACAGCGGCGGGAAGGCCAGCCAGCCGGTCTGGGCAAATTCACCCAGGAACAGCGAGGCCATGACCAGCACAGCGCCGCCGGTGGTCATCCAGAAGCTGAAGTTGTTGAGGAACGGGAACGACACGTCGCGCGCACCGATCTGCAGCGGCACGACATAGTTCATCAGCCCGGTCACGAACGGCATCGCGGCGAAGAAGATCATGATCACGCCGTGGGCGGTGAAGACCTGATCATAGTGGTGCGCGTTGAGATAGCCGTCGCTGCCGTTGAAGGCCATCGCCTGCTGCAAGCGCATCATCAGCGCGTCGGCAAAGCCGCGCATGAACATCACCAGGCCCAGGATCATGTACATGACCCCGATCTTCTTGTGATCGACGCTGGTGAACCATTCCTTCCAGAGATAGCCCCAGAGGCGGAAATAGGTGAGGGCCCCCACCAGCGCGATCCCGCCAAGGATCACACCAACAAAGGTGACCGCCACGATCGGTTCGTGGAGGAAGGGAAGCTGCTCAAGGGAAATGCGTCCCAGGAGCGGAGACCACGGCGGCGGGGCAGTGGCGGGAAGGGGGACAGCGGTCATCGCAATATCCATCGGTCAGAAAAATGGGGCCGGATCAAATCTGGTGCGGCGTATCGGATCAGCAACCTGCCTCAAGAGGCAGGCTGCAGCAGCGGGCCGGCCAGGCTGACCCGGGGACCAGTTGCCTGGTTGATTCCGGCGCCACGCAGGCGATCGAGCGTCTTGGGCAGGGGGGCTTCCCCGCTGGGTGCGGCCATCGGGCGATTGTCGCTGCAATAGGCCTTCACGAAGCGGTCGGTCTGAGCCACGACGCTGCCGGGCAGAACCGGCGTTTCGGTGGCGCGGCCGTTCTTGTCATAGGTCAGCGCGGCGACGTTGAGGCGCGCGGCTTCCTTGGGAACGCCGCCCTTGGCATCGAGCATGGCCATCTGGCTCATGCAGATCTTGCCGGGCTGGACGCACAGATCGACAACGGCGTTGAACAGATCGGGGGCAACGCCGGCATAGTGGCGCACCGGATCGGCAATGCTGGGCTTGTCGAGCTGGAGATAGGCATCGCGGCTGAGCATGCCGTCGTTCTTGCCGGCCTTCACGCTGTCCACCCACTGGGCGAACTGCGCGTCGGACACGGCGCGCGTGGCAAAGTGCATCTGCGAGAAACCAGCTCCGCTGAAGTGTGCGGAAATGCCCTTGAACGCGCCTTCCTGGTTGAACACGGCGTGCAGCTTGGTTTCCATGCCCGGCATGGTGTAGATCATGCCGGCCAGCGCCGGGACATAGAAGGTGTTCATCACCGTCGATGAGGTCATGCGGAAGCGCAGCGGCCGATTGGCCGGCACCACCAGTTCATTGACCGTGGCGATGTTCTGTTCGGGATAGATGAACAGCCATTTCCAGTCCATCGACACCACTTCGACCTCCACCGGCTTGGCATCGGCCGCGACCGGGGTCTGCGCATCGATGCGCGAGATGGCGCGGTAGGGATCGAGCAGGTGAGTGCCGACCCAGGTCACGGCGCCCAGCGCGATGATGATCATCAGCGGCGCGGCCCAGATCATCAGTTCCAGCTGGGTGGAGTGGTTCCAGTCCGGGTCGTACTTGGCCTCGGTGTTGGTGGCGCGGTAACGCCACGCGAAAATGACCACCGTGGCCATCACCGGCACGACGATCAGCAGCATGAGCAACGTGGCCACGATGACCAGATCGCCCTGCTGGCGAGCGACATCGCCCGCGGGGTTGAGCACGACCCAGTCGCAGCCGGCAAGCGGCAGGGCCAGGAGCGGGACGATGGCGCAGCGCAGCAGGCGCGCCCGATTCAAGAGTTTCGCACGCATGTGGCGCACCTAGAAGCGCCGGGGCGTGCAAACGATAGGACATTTTGTCCAATCCCCTTCGCGGCTGCACAAAGACATTAGGGCGTATCAAAAGGCAGGTTGCCCGTGCGGCCGGCCATTCGGCGTGTTTGCGAGAAACATGCGGAATCCAAGGAGTTTGTGCCAGTCATGACTGCCTCCGTAGTCGATTACAACGCGGAACTGGGAAGCGATTCCCACGCCGGACACGGCCCGATTTCCCCCGGCGAGATCGCCATTGGCGTGATCATCGGGCGCACCTCGGAGTTCTTCGACTTCTTCGTCTATGCGATCGCATCGGTGATCGTGTTCCCCAAGGTGTTCTTCCCGTACCTCGATCCGCTGAATGCCACGCTGGCCTCGTTCGCGATCTTCCCGCTGGCCTTCATTGCCCGCCCGGTCGGCTCGCTGTTCTTCATGTGGCTCGACCGTGCATTCGGGCGTGGCTTCAAGCTGACCGTGGCGCTGTTCGGCCTGGGCGGCTCGACCGCGGCGATCGCGTTCCTGCCCGGCTATGCCGACCTGGGCCACAACGCCGTCCTGCTGCTGGCGCTGTTCCGCCTGGGCCAGGGTTTTGCCCTGGGTGGCACCTGGGACGGGCTGGCCTCGTTGCTCGCGCTCAACGCGCCGGCCGGCCAACGTGGCTGGTATGCCATGATCCCGCAATTGGGCGCCCCGCTCGGCCTGATCGTCGCCAGCCTGCTGTTCGCGTTCTTCACCTCGTCGCTGCCGGCCGAAGACTTCCTGTCGTGGGGCTGGCGCTTCCCGTTCTTCGTGGCTTTCGCGATCAACGTGGTGGCGCTGTTCTCGCGCCTGCGCATCGTGGTGACGCCGGAATTCCAGCGCCTGTTCGAATCGCGTGACCTTGTCGCCGAAAGCCCGATCATCACCATCCGCGAACAGTGGAAGACGATCCTGATCGGCGCCTTCGCACCGCTCGGCAGCTTTGCGCTGTTCCACATGGTCACGGTGTTCCCGCTGTCGTGGGTGTTCATCTTCACCTCGGAAGAGCCGACCCGCTTCCTCACCATCGAAGCCATCGCCGCTGCCGTGGGCGTGGCCGCGATCGTGATCTCGGGCGTGGTGGCAGACCGCGTTGGCCGCCGCACCCTGCTGGGCTTCTCGGCCGCCGCGATCGCCGCGTTCTCGGGCTTTGCCCCGCAGTTGCTCGGTATCGGCGTGGCCGGCGAAGTCTCGTTCATGCTCACCGGCTTCGTGCTGCTCGGTATCTCGTTCGGACAGTCTTCGGGCGCCGTGGCCGATGCCTTTGAAACCCGCCACCGCTACACCGGTTCGGCGCTGACCAGCGACCTTGCCTGGCTGCTCGGCGCGGGCTTTGCGCCCTATGCGGCGCTGTGGCTGTCGGCCAACTATGGGCTGCTGGCTTCGGGTGCCTATCTCCTTTCGGGCGCGATCGGCACGATCGTGGCACTGTGGGCCAACCGCACCGCGGCGACCAACTGAGCCATCCGGCAAAGCAAAAAAAAGGGGCGGTTCGGATCAGTCCGAACCGCCCCTTTTTTTGTGCCCGCAATCAGTGATCAGGCGTGCCGTGCGGCCTGCACCGTGTTGCTCAGCAGGCAGGCAATGGTCATCGGCCCGACGCCACCGGGCACCGGTGTGACGGCGCGGGCATGGGCCATTTCCTGCGCGGCGCAGTCACCCACCAGGCGCGTGGTGCCATCGGCCTGGGCAACGCGGGTAATGCCGACGTCGATCACCACCGCGCCCGGCTTGATCCAGTCTCCCTTGACCAGTTCCGGCGCGCCGGCCGCGGCCCCCACGATATCGGCCTTGCGCACGATATCGGGCAGGCCCTGCGTGGCGATGTGGGTGACCGTGACGGTACACTCGCGTTCCAGCAGCAGCATGGCCACCGGCTTGCCCACGATGTTGGACTTGCCGATCACCACGGCATCGAGCCCGCGATAGTTGTCGATCACCGTATCGAGCAGCATCATGCAGCCGAGCGGCGTGCAGGGCACCAAGCCGCCGGTGCCAGTGGACAGGCGCCCGACATTGACCGGATGGAAGCCATCGACGTCCTTGGCCGGATCGATCGCATCCAGTACCTTGCCGGCATCGATCTGCGCCGGCAGCGGCAACTGCACCAGGATGCCGTGCACCGCGGCATCGGCATTGAGCGCGGCGATCAGGGCCAGCAGGTCTTCCTCGGCGGTATCGGCGGGCAGGCGATGCTCGATCGAATGGATGCCGACCTTGGCACACTGGCTGATCTTGCGCCCGACATAGACCTCGCTGGCCGGGTCATTGCCGACCAGCACCACGGCCAGGCCCGGGGCGCTGTGGCCAGTGGCCACCATCTGCGCCACCGCCTCTGCCGTGGTGACCGACAGTGCGCGGGCGATTGCCTTGCCATCGATGAGCGTCGCCATGTTCTCTCCCTTGACAGTTTGCCAATGCGGCTTGGTGCAGCACGCGCTCCTATCGCAAATATTGTATGTGTTGCATACAATTTTCGCCATCTTGCGCGGGCTGCGGACAAAAAAAGGGCCGGTCGGAAATCCGATCGGCCCGGGAAGTTTTGGGAGAGGATGCCTGAAAGGCCTTATCTGGATGACCCAATCGCCCCGGCGAGGCAAATGCGTTTCACGCAACGCAACATGCATTTAATGCAATCAACATCCTTGGAAACGCTGGATTGACAGCGACAGCCAAGCAGAATCCCTGAAAATGCAAACGATTTTATGATTTTGCAGCGCAGCGCCGACAGGCCGCCATCCGCCCCGGAAAAAATACCAATCTAAAATGCATTGGTATGCATCTCTGGTGAGGGCGGCAGCAATCGCCTTGTCAGACGGCTCGTGCGGCGGCGCCGTGCTCGCCACGGCTGCGAATCACCCGGCCAAAAGCGCCTGCGCCAATGCCTCTGCCGCGCGAATGCCATCGACGGCCGCGGAAAGAATGCCGCCGGCATAGCCAGCGCCTTCACCGGCCGGATAGAGACCCCGGGTGTTGAGACTTTGCAGATCCTTGCCGCGGGTGATCCGCACTGGCGAAGACGTGCGCGTTTCCACCCCCGTCATCACCACGTCGGGATGATCATAGCCCGCCATTTGCCGTCCGAACACGGGCAGCGCCTCGCGCAGCGCGTCGGTGACGAAATCGGGCAGGCATTCTTCCAGCGCCGTCAGGCGAACGCCCGGCTGATAGGACGGCACGATGCTGCCGAACGCACTGCTGGGCTTGCCGGCCAGGAAATCGCCCACCTTCTGGCCCGGCGCCTGATAGTTCGATCCGCCGGCCACGAAGGCCCGCTCTTCCCAATGGCGTTGCAGCGCAATGCCGGCCAGCGGATGGCCGGGGAAATCGCGCTCGGGCGTGATGTCCACCACCAGGCCCGAGTTGGCGTTGAATTCGGCGCGGGAATACTGGCTCATCCCGTTGGTCACCACGCGGCCTTCCTCGCTGGCGGCGGCGACCACGCGGCCGCCCGGGCACATGCAGAAGCTATAGACCGAGCGGCCGTTGCTGCACTGGTGCGCCAGGGCATAGGCTGCCGGGCCCAGGATGGGATGCTTGGCACAGGCGCCATAGCGGGCCTGGTCGATCATGCTTTGCGGGTGCTCGATCCGCACGCCGATGGCAAAGGGCTTGGCCTCGATATGCACGCCGCGGTTGTAAAGCACTTCGAACGTATCGCGCGCCGAATGGCCGACCGCCATGATGACGCGGCGCGCGGGCAGGTATTCACCGTTGGACAAGTGCAGGCCGGCAAGGCGGCGCTCTCCCGCCGCATCGGTCTCGATGGCGAAATCGTCGACGCGGGTGCCAAAGCGGTATTCGCCGCCCAGTTGCTCGATCGTTTCGCGCATGGACATGACCATGGTGACCAGGCGGAACGTGCCGATGTGCGGATGCGCCTCGGTCAGGATATCGTCGGGCGCGCCGGCTTTCACGAACTCGACCAGGACCTTGCGGCCCAAGTGGCGCGGGTCCTTGATGCGGCTGTAGAGCTTGCCATCGGAAAAGGTGCCGGCGCCGCCTTCACCGAACTGCACGTTGGATTCCGGCGTCAGCACCGATTTGCGCCACAGCGCCCAGGTGTCCTTGGTGCGTTCGCGCACGGCCTTGCCGCGTTCGATGATGATCGGTCGCAGGCCCATCTGCGCCAGGATCAGCCCGGCCAGCAGGCCGCACGGGCCAGCGCCGATGACCACGGGACGCTCGCCGTCGCCCGCCTGCCAGCCATCGGGCGCGCGCACGGGAAAGCGATAGCTGGTATCGGGCGCCGGGCGCACGTGGTTATCGCCGGCCAGGCGGGCAAGCACTTCGGCCTCGTCCTGCGGGCTGAGCGTGACGTCAACCGCGTAGACCAGCTGGATCGCGTTCTTGCGGCGTGCATCGTTGCCGCGCTTGGCCACGGCGTGGCGCAGGATCTGGGCTTCGGCCACGCCAAGGCGCGCGGCGATGGCCGGCAGCATGGCATCGGCGGCATGGTCGAGTGGCAGCTTGAGTTCGGTAAGACGCAACATGGGGTGCGCCTCTACCCCTTGCGCCGCCAGAGGGAAAGCCGGATGAAGAGCCATGCGCTTCCTCCCCCTCGCGATCGCTCCGCTCGCCGCCCTGCTCGCCCTGCCGGCACTGGCCGATGCACCCGTGCCCACCAAGGCAGAGCGCGCGCTGCACGACCGCCTGCTCACGCTCGATACCCACCTTGATACGCCGGCCTCGCTGGTCTTGCCGGGCTGGTCGATCATGCAGCGGCACAGCGCGGCCGATGACTATACCCAGGTTGACGTGCCGCGCATGGTGGCGGGTGGGCTCGATGGCGGGTTCTGGGCGATCTATACGCCGCAAGGCCCGCTCGATCCCGCCAGCACGCGCGCTGCGCGCGATTTTGCGCTGCGCCGCGCGGTGGCGATCCATGCCATGGTCGCCGCCAATCCCCAGGCCTTTGCCCTGGCTGACCGCGCCGCCGACGCTGCGCAGATTGCCGCCAGCGGGCGCCGCGTGGTCTATCTTTCGATCGAGAACGCCTGGCCTCTGGGCGATGACCCCACGCTGCTCCAGGCCTTCTACGCGCTGGGCGTGCGCATTTCGGGCTTTGCTCATTTCAAGACCAACCAGTTTGCCGACAGCAGCACCGACACGGCCAAGTGGGACGGGCTGAGCCCGGCAGGGGTGCAACTGCTGGCGGAAATGAACCGCCTGGGCGTGGTGCCCGATCTCTCGCACAGTTCCGATGCCGCGCTCGACGATGCGCTGCGCCTGTCAAAGACGCCGATCATCCTGACCCACTCGGGTTGCAAGGCGGTCTATGACCATCCGCGCAATATCGACGATGCCCATCTGCGCGCGCTGGCGGCGCAGGGTGGCGTCATCCAGATCAACTCGGTCTATGTCAAAAAGTTGGTGCAGAGCCCGCAACGCAAGGCCGCGCTCGATGCGCTGGAGCAACGCTTTCCCGAAGACCGCGTGCTGAGCGCGGCAGAGAGGGCCGATTACCTGGCGCAGCGCCATGCGATCGACCGGCAGTGGCCCGAGGTGCGCGCGGGCTTTGACGATGTAATGGCCAACCTGCTCCATGCCCTGAAAGTGGCGGGTGTCGATCATGTTGGCATCGGGCTGGATTGGGATGGCGGTGGCGGCGTGGCCGGCCTGGATGATGTTGCCGACCTGCCCAGGATCACGGCGGCCCTGCTGCATGCCGGCTATGGCGAGGCAGACATTGCCAAGATCTGGTCTGGCAACGTGCTGCGCGTGCTGGCCGCTGCAGAAGCCGAAGCGGCACGGGAACAGGCAGCGGCGGGCAGCAGCCTGCGCTAATTTTTGCAACGATCCGTTCCGATCATTGCGTTGGATCGATAGGGGGGTGGCGGCTATCATCGCCACCGACATGGCCGATCCCATCCCGAACCACCGCGCCGCAGCGCCCCATGATACCCTGGCGCTGCCCCGCACCGAGGCAGAGGCGCAAGCCCGCGCCGCGCAGGACGGGTGGGAGATTCCAGGCGAATGCCTGCCAGGCGTCGTGGCCAATCTGGCACTGCTGGCGCGCCACGCCGCCGTGTTTGCCGGGGCCACGCAGGCATGATCGCAGCATGGGAGCAGGCCGCGGCGGTGCGCGCCGGCCGCGTGCGCGCGCTCGATCTCGCGCAGGCCGCGCTTTCGCGCCTAGCGGCTGATCGCCATGTCGCCGTCACCCGCCTGCTGCCCGCGCGCGCGCTGGACGAGGCCGCGCGGATCGACGCGCAAGTGGCGCAGGGCATCGATCCCGGCCCGCTGGCCGGCGTGCCCTATGGCGTCAAGGATCTGTTCGATGTGGCCGGCGAGGTAACGACGGCTGGTTCGGCTGTGCGCGCCGAGGCGGCCCCGGCCACCAGCGATGCCGTGGCGATCCGCCGCTTGCGCGATGCCGGCGCCGTGCTGGTGGCAACGCTCAACATGGACGAGTTCGCCTATGGCTTTGCCACGATCAACGCCCATCACGGCACCACGCGCAATCCGCATGACGCGATGCGCCTGGCGGGTGGATCGTCCGGCGGATCGGCGGCGGTGGTCGCGGCGGGGCACCTGGCCTTTGCCCTGGGATCGGACACCAATGGCTCGATCCGCGTGCCGGCCAGCCTGTGCGGGCTCTATGGGCTGAAGCCCACGCATGCCGGTCTGCCCGCGGACGGCACCTTTCCCTTTGCCCACAGCTTTGACGATATCGGACCGTTCACCGGCAACCTTGCTGATCTGCGCACGATCTGGGCCATCCTGTCTGGCCATGCCGATGCCGTGCCCTTGGCGCCGCCGCGCCTGGGCACGCTGGGCGGTCGCTTTGCCGAAAACCGCGATCCGGCGCAGCATGCGGCGATCGCTGCTGTCGTGGGGCAGGGGCCGTGCCTCACGTTGCCCGATCTCGCGCGGTATCGGTCGGCGGCGTTCCTGATCACGGCCTATGAAGGCGGCAACCTGCACCGCGCCGATCTGGCGCGCGCGGCGCTGGACTACGATCCGGCCGTGCGCGATCGGCTGATTGCCGGAAGCCTGCTGCCCCGGAGCCTGTATGATGCGGCGCAGGCGCTGCGGGCGCAGGCACGGGCCGATGTGGATGCGCTGTTCGAGGCAAACGGAGTGGATGTGCTGGTCGCACCTGCCGCGCCCTGCGTCGCGCCGCTTATCGCCGATCCACGCATCCTGATCGATGGCGCGATGGTGCCGGCCCGGGCTGACCTGGGCATTCACACCCAGCCGATCACCTTTCTCGGGCTGCCATCACTCAGCGTGCCCTTGGCGCGGCCAGGGCAACTGCCGCTGGGATTGCAACTGATCGGCCGGCGCCATGGCGAAACGGCTCTTTTCGCGTGTGCACAAATGCTGGAAGAACGGGGCGTGGTCGGTGCAACCGCGCCGGGGGCAATCGCGCCGCAAGAATTCGCAGGGGAACGGCAATGACAGGTGGCATGGCGCAGCGGATCGGCGCCTATTTCGATTTTTCCGGGCGAGGCACCGACCTGCGCACCGAAGTGGTGGCAGGGGCCACCACGTTCCTGACCATGGCCTATATCGTGCTGGTCAATCCCTCGATCCTGGGCCAGGCCGGCATGCCGGTGGCAGCCGTGGCGGCGGCGACGTGCTTTGCTGCCGCCTTTGCCTCGATCCTGATGGGGGTTGCCGCCAATACGCCGCTGGCCTTGGCACCGGGCATGGGCCTCAACGCCTATTTCGCGTTCACGGTGGTGGGGCAGATGCACGTGCCGTGGCAGGTGGGCCTGGGCTGCGTGATGATTTCGGGGCTGGTGTTCCTGATCCTGACGCTGACCGGGGTGCGCCAGTTGATCGTCGCGGTCATTCCCAACTATCTGTTTGCCGCCGTCGCCGGGGGCATCGGCCTGTTCATCGGCTTCATCGGCTTGAAGGACGCCGGCATTGTCGTGGGCAATCCGGCGACGCTGGTGGCGCTGGGCGATCTCAAGAGCGCGGGGCCGGCACTGGCGCTGCTCGGGCTGCTGATCATCGGCGTGCTGTCGGTGTGGAACGTGCGCGGCGCCATGCTGCTGGGCATCGTCGCCACCACGCTGGTCGGGTGGTTTGCCGGCATGGTGCACGTGGCGCCGCAGCCCTATTCGCTCGATGCGCTGACCGCCACCGCCTTCCAGCTCGATCTGCCTGGCGTGCTCAAGCTGTCGGGCGGGGTGATCGAGATCGTCTTCGTGTTCCTGTTCGTCGATCTGTTCGACAATATCGGCACGCTCGTGGCCGTGACCAAGCGCGCCGGGCTGATGGACAAGGCAGGGCGCATTCCCGGCCTCAACCGCATCCTGATCACCGACGCCGTCGCCACGATGGTGGGCGCGATGGCCGGTACCAGCACGGTGACATCCTATGTCGAAAGCGCGGCCGGCGTGCAGGCGGGCGGGCGTACGGGCCTGACAGCGATCGTCACCGGCGTCTTGTTCTTCGCGACGATGTTCGTCGCGCCCTATGCCCAGCTCGTGCCGCTGGCGGCCACCGCCCCGGCACTGATCATCGTGGGCGGCCTGATGCTGTTGCCGCTGACCGAGGTGGAATGGGAAGACCCGATGGCGGCGATCCCGGCGTTCCTGACCGTGGCGATGATCCCGCTGACGTTCTCGATCGCCAATGGCCTGGCGCTGGGCATCACCGCCCATGCCGTGCTGACCTTGCTGCGCGGCCGCGCGCGCAAGAGCGACTGGTTCCTGTTCGTGTTGGCGGCGCTGTTCGTCGCCCGGTTTGTGTGGATGGGGGCAGCGTGATGCGCAAGGTCAAGACAATCCTGGCCGCAGTGGCAGCGCTGCTGGCCATTCCGCAGGCCGCACGGGCCACTGCCGTGACGCTTGATCCCACGCCGCGCACCTTGGTGCTGACGGCCTATGCCCCGGAATGGGAAGCCATGGCGGCCGTGATCACCCATGGCCGCCGGATCAAGGTCAACGATCGCGAGATCGTGCTGGGCACGCTGGCCGGGCGTCCGGTGATCCTGATGTCGAGCGGCGTTTCCATGGTCAACGCGGCGATGAACACGCAGCTGGCGATCGACCATTTCAAGGTGAAGCGGATCGTCTTTTCCGGTGTGGCCGGCGGGGTGGACCCGGCACTCAACATTGGCGACGTTGCCGTGCCCGAACACTGGGGCCAGTATCTGGAAGTGATGTTTGCCCGCCAGACCGAGAAGGGCTGGCAGACTCCCGCGCCCAGCCCAGCCGGCGCACCGGAAAACTGGCAGTTCATCTTTCCCAACGGCACGCGCGTGGGCAATGCGGCAAGCCCTGCGGCCAACCACATCCTGCTCGATGCTGATCCCGCGCTCGTCGCGCTGGCCCGCAAGGTGACGGCCGGCCTCACGCTCAAGCGCTGCGTGGCGCCTTCGGCCGGGATGAGCGCGGAAGCCAAGCTGTGCCTGCCGCATGATCCCAAGGTGGAAGTGGGCGGCACCGGCGTTTCGGCCGGCGTCTATGCCGACAATGCCCAGTTCCGCGAATACCTGTTCCGCGCCTGGCATGCCCGCCTGCTCGACATGGAAAGCGCCGCGGTGATCCAGGTGGCCTATGCCAACCGCGTGCCGGCAATCGTGTTCCGCTCGCTCTCTGACCTCGCGGGTGGGGACGCGGATCGCAACATGGAATATGTGTTCGATCACCTTGCATCGGTGAACGCGGCCACGGTGGTGCGCGCGTTCGTTGCCGGCCTGCCGGATTGAGCGGCGCCATGGCACGAACCCTGCACACCGTCAGCGGACGGGGCGGCATCGTTACCGCGCCGCATTACCTGGCGGCAGAGGCCGGCCTCGCTGTGCTGAAGGAAGGCGGCAGCGCCGTGCAGGCGACGATCACGGTCGCCGCGACGCTGGCGGTGGTCTATCCGCACATGACCGGGATCGGTGGCGATGGCTTCTGGCTGATCCGCGAAAGCGATGGGCGCGTTCATGGCGTGCATGGCGTGGGCGGCGCGGCGCAAGCGGCTGACCTCGCGCTCTATGCCGGGCATGCCACGGTGCCGTGGCGTGGGCCGCTGGCCGCCAACACCGTCGCGGGCACGCTTTCCGCCTGGCAGGCCGTGCTCGCCAGCGAGCCGGCGCCACTGCCGCTCAGCCGCCTGCTCGCTCCCGCGATCGCCCATGCCGAAGCCGGCGTTGCCGTCACGGACGGTCATGCCGCGCTGGCCCTCGCCAAGGGTGCGGAACTGCGCGCGCAGCCTGGCGCCTATGCCGCCACGTTCGAGCCGGATGGACGCCCACTGCGCGCCGGAGAGGTCCTGCGCCAGCCCGCGCTGGCCCAGACGCTGCGCCGCCTGGCCGAAGCGGGGATTGAGGATTTCTACACCGGCGCCCTCGCCGATGTGGTGGCGGCAGATCTCGCCGCACTGGGCAGCCCGGTGGCTGCCGCAGACCTTGCCGCCCATCGCGCGCTGCGGCCAGCGCCACTCTCCGTCGCGACCCGGGCGGGGCGGCTCTACAACAGCGCGCCGCCCACCCAGGGCATTGCCTCGCTGCTGATCCTGGCCCTGGCCGAACAGGCGGGTTGCAGCCCTGGCGAAAGCTCTGGCCACGTCCACACCCTGGTAGAAGCGACCAAGCAGGCGTTCTTGTGGCGTGACACACACTGCGGCGATCCCGCCTATATGGCGCGCGATGCGCAAGGCCTGCTCGACGATGCCGATGCGCTCTCCGCGATGGCCGCGCAAATCGATCCGGCACGCGCACTGCCGTGGCCACAGCCTTCGCAATGGGGTGATACCTGCTGGTTTGGCGCGGCCGACGCGCAGGGGCAGGTGGTCTCGGCCATCCAGAGCACCTATTTCGAGTTCGGCTCGGGCCTGGTGCTGCCGCAGACCGGGATCACCTGGCAGAACCGGGGCGCCTCTTTCCGTCTGGCCGAAACCGGCTGGAATGCGCTCAAGCCCGGGCGCAAGCCGTTCCACACGCTCAACCCGGCATTGGCCGAACTGACCGACGGGCGCATCATGGCGTATGGCACGATGGGCGGGGAAGGGCAGCCGCAGACGCAAGCCGCGGTATTCTCGCGCCATGTCTGGCACGGCATGGACCTGCAGGAGGCGATTTCGGCGCCGCGCTGGCTGCTCGGCCGCACCTGGGGTGACGACAGCACGACGCTCAAGATCGAAGACGGGTTCGATCCGGCGGTCTATGCCGCGCTGGAGGAAGCGGGCCATGTGGTGGAGCGCGTCGGGCCACAAACCGCGATGATGGGCCATGCCGGCGCCGTGGTGCGCCAGCCCGATGGCGCGCTTTATGGCGCCACCGATCCGCGCAGCGACGGGGGCGTGGCCGCATGCTGAGCGCCGGCGGCATCCGCGCGGTCGAGCGCTGCCGGGCCTTGGGCCAGGCACCATTTTCCGACATGGCGGGCGGGCTCTATCGCGGGTGGCTGTCCCCCGCGCACCGCGCCAGCGTGGCCCAGGTTGCCGCGTGGATGGAAGCGGCGGGGATGACCACCCACGTCGATGGCGCGGCAAACCTGATCGGGCGCTATCCTGGCACTGGCAACGGGCCACCGCTGATCATCGGCAGCCATATCGACAGCGTGCGCGATGGCGGGGTCTATGATGGCCCGCTTGGCGTGATGCTGGGCATCGAATGCGTGGCCGCGCTTCATGCCGCCAACCGCCAGATGCCCTTTGCGATCGAGGTGATCGCCTTTGGCGACGAGGAAGGCAGCCGCTTTCCCGCCGCGATGCTGACCAGCAAGGCGCTCGCCGGGCTGCTTGATGCCGTGCCCGACATGGCCGATGCCCAAGGTGTGGCGCTGGGCCAAGCGCTGGGCGAATGGGGCCTTTCGCCGCAAACCCTGCTGGCCGCCCGCCATCCCGGCGCCATCGCCTATCTCGAGGCGCATATCGAGCAAGGACCGGTGCTGGAAGCCGAGGGGCTGGCGCTGGGCGTGGTGACCGGCATCGCGGCGCAAGTGCGATACGAGGTGACGGTCTTGGGCCTGGCCGGCCATGCCGGAACATCGGCGATGCCGCTGCGCCGCGATGCGCTGGCGGGTTCCGCCGAGATGATCCTGGCGGTCGAGCGCATCGCCCAGGCTGATGCCAGCGACCTGGTGGCCACGGTAGGCCGGATCGAGGCGGCGCCGGGCGCTGTCAACGTGATCGCCGGGCAGGTGCGCTTTACCATCGACGTGCGCGCTGGCGAAGCGACGCAGCGCGACCGCGCGGCAGCGGCCATCCTGGCCGAGATCGCGGCCATCGCCACGCGCCGCGGTCTGCGCGCCAGCCATCGCCTGATCCACGACCTGCCGCCATCGCCCTGCGATCCGGCGCTGATGGCGCAGTTGGAAGCCGCGCTGGTGGCCGCCGGCCATGCGCCGCGCCGCCTGGTTTCGGGTGCCGGTCACGACGCCATGAACCTGGCGCATCTGGCGCCCACCGCCATGCTGTTCATCCGATGCCGCGACGGCATCAGCCACAACCCTGCCGAGCATGTGGAACCGGCCGACGCGCAAGGCGCCTTGGCGGTGATGCTGGGCTTTATCGACAATCTGGGAGCGTCCTGTGCTTGATCCCCTGCTTTTTGGCGAAATCGACCCGCCGCAGCGCCTGTTGATGGGGCCGGGGCCGGTCAATGCCCATCCGCGCGTGCTGCGGGCGATGAGCGCCGATCTGCTGGGGCAGTTCGACCCGGAAATGACCGGCTACATGAACCAGGTGATGGCGCTCTATCGGCCGGTCTTCGGCACGCAGAACCGCTGGACCATGCTGATCGACGGCACCGCCCGCGCTGCGATCGAGGCATCGCTCGTCAGCTTGATCCAGCCCGGCGAAACCGCCTTGGTGATCAATTTCGGGCGCTTTGGCCTGCTTTTGCAGGAAATCCTGCTGCGGATCGGCGCGCGCTTCGAAACGGTGGACGCGCCGTGGGGTGAAGTCGTGCGGGCAGAGGCGATCCGCGCTGCTGCGCTGCGGGTGCGGCCGCGCCTGATCTGCACCGTGCATGGCGATACCTCTACCACCATGGCCCAGCCACTTGACGATATCGGCGCGATTGCGCGCGAGGCGGGCGCGCTGGTCTATGTCGATGCAACCGCGACGCTCGGCGGGATGGAGATCGCTGCTGACCGCTGGGGCGCCGACGTGATCACCGGCGGCTTGCAGAAATGCCTGGGCGGCCCATCGGGCAGCGCACCGATCACCGTGTCCGATGCCGCCGCGCAGGCGATCTTTGCCCGCCGCCACGATGAAAAGGGCATCCGCTCGGCTGACGCGGTGGATGGTGCGGGCCCGCGCATCCCGTCGAACTATTTCGACCTGGCGATGATCATGGATTACTGGAGCGAAAAGCGCCTCAACCACCATACCGAGGCGACCACCATGCTCTATGGCGCCCGTGAGTGCGCGCGGGTGGCGCTGGGTGAGGGGCTCGACGCGCGGTTCCGCCGCCACCGGGCGGCCGGCGCGGCGATGAGCGCAGGTCTGCGCGCCATGGGCCTGACCCTGTTTGGCGATGATGCCCACCGCATGACCAACGTGACCGGCGTCTATATTCCGCAAGGGGTGGATGGCGAGGCGGTACGCGCGATGATGCGCGAGCAGTTCGAGATCGAGATCGGCACCGCGTTCGGCCCGCTGATCGGCAAGATCTGGCGCCTGGGGGCGATGGGCTACAATGCGATGAAGCACAAGGTGCTGATCACCCTTGCCGCGCTCGAAGCCTGCCTTGCCGCCCAGGGCGTGGCCCTGCCGATGGGCGCGGCGGTGCCCGCGGCGCTGGCCGCCTGGGACGCGGTGATGGCGGCATGATGCGCGACCTGATCGGCCATGGCCCGGTGCCGCCTGCAGCCAACTGGCCCGGCGGTGCGCGCGTCGCCGTGAACTTTGTCATCAACTATGAAGAGGGCGCGGAAAACTGCGTGCTCAACGGCGATGCGCTGTCTGAAGGGTTCCTGTCGGACATGGTGGGCGCCGCGCGTCATCCCGGCCGGGCCATGGCGATGGAAAGCCTCTATGAATACGGCAGCCGCGCCGGGTTCTGGCGGCTGCACCGCCTGTTTGCCGAACGCGGCGTGCCGGTGACGGTGTTTGGCGTGGCAGCGGCGATGGCGATGAACCCGGCAGCGGTCGAGGCCATGCTGAGCGCCGGGTGGGAAGTGGCAAGCCACGGCTATCGCTGGATTGATTACCAGGACGTGGCGCCAGACGTGGAGGCCGCGCATATCGCCGAGGCCATCGCCATCCACACCCGGCTGACCGGCAGCCGTCCGCTGGGCTGGTACCAGGGGCGCACCAGCCCCAACACCGCGCGCCTCGTCGCCCAGGAGGGCGGGTTTGTCTATGATGCCGACAGCTATGCCGACGACGTGCCCTATTGGGATGCCAAACACGGCCGGCCGCAGTTGATCGTGCCCTATAGCCTTGACGCCAATGACATGAAGATGGTTGCGCTCAATGGCTTTACCGAGGGCGAGCAGTTCTTCCGCTACTTGCGCGATACCTATGACCAGCTTGCCGAAGAAGGCGGGCGGATGATGAGCGTGGGCCTGCATGGGCGCATTGCCGGGCGGCCGGGCCGGGCGCGGGCGGTGGCGCGGTTTGTCGATCATGTCATGGCCGACGGACGCGCATGGATCGCCACGCGGCTCGATATCGCCCGCCACTGGATCGCCACCCACCCTTATGCGGAGCAAGCAGCATGACGATCAACGATCCCGTCCTGCTGGCCGAGGTGGAGGCCGCCTTTTCCGCCTATGAGCGCGCGCTGATGGCCGATGACATTGCGGCGATGGATGCGCTGTTTCACGATGCGCCCACAACCAACCGCTTTGGCGTGGGCGAAGTGCTCTATGGCATCGCCGCGATCCGCGAGTTTCGCAAAGGCCGCGGCGGCTCGCCGCAACGCCGCCTGGGGCGCGTGGCGATCACCGTCTATGGCCAGAATTTCGCCACCGCCGACGCCGAATTCTTTCGCGACGGGTCTGAGCGGCGCGGCCGGCAAAGCCAGGCCTGGGTGAAATTTGCCGATGGCTGGAAAGTCGTTTCGGCCCATGTCAGCCTGGAAGGGAACAGCCATTGACCGCCCTGTTCGAGCATTCGCCCTGGGTCGAGGAACGCGCCGATGCCGCACCCGCGTCGGGCGATCGCCATGCCGATCTGATGGCCGTGGTCTATGCCGCCACGCGCGACGAGCAGCTTGCCCTGATCCGCGCCCACCCCGAACTCGCCGGCAAGGCGGCGATCGATGGCACGCTGACGCAGGCTTCGGCTGCCGAGCAGGCCTCCGCCGGGCTCGACCGGCTGACGCCTGAGGAATTCGCGCGCTTCCACGCGCTCAACGCGGCCTATCGCGCCGCGCACGATATGCCGTTCATCATCTGTGTGCGGCTGACCGACAAGGCCGGCATCCTGGCCGCGATGGCCGCGCGGACGCAGCACGACACCGCTACCGAAATCGCCACGGCGCTTGCCGAAATCGGCAAGATCACCCGGCTCCGACTGGAGGACATGGCATGAACACGCTGCAACCTGTCGATACCGTCGCATTGGCCGCGCTGGAGGCAGACCTCGCGCGCCAACTGGCACTGGTGGACAGCTTCGGCCCTGACTGGACACGGCCGCGCACGCACCCGGACGGCCATGTCTATGACGTGGTGATCGTGGGCGGCGGGCAGAGCGGCCTCGCCGCTGCGTTCGGGCTGCGGCGCGAGCGGATCAACATCATCCTGGTGCTCGACGAAAACCCCGAAGGCTTTGAAGGGCCATGGGAAACCTATGCCCGGATGCTGACGTTGCGCACGCCCAAGGGGTTGACGCCGATCGATTACGGCGTCCCGGCCTTGACGCCGCAGGCCTGGTACGAAGCCTGCTTCGGCACTGCTGCCTGGCAGGCGCTCGACAAGATCCCGCGCGGGGTCTGGATGGAATATCTGCGGTGGTATCG
>CAYXUN010000004.1:57285-98719 GCA_964468165.1 uncultured Novosphingobium sp.
GTGAACCTGCCGGTGCGCAACAGCGCCAAGGTGGGCGGCATCGCCGGGGCCGGCGATGGCCTGTATCGCGTGGAACTGGGCGATGGCAGCACGGTGCTGGCGCGCAAGGTCGTGCTGGCCACCGGCATCCAGGGCGGCGGGGAATGGCATACCCCGGAAATGATCCGGCAGGCTCTGCCGCGCCAGGCCTATGCCCACACCAGCGAGCCGATCGACTTCTCCACGCTCAAGGGCAAGCGCATCGGCATCCTGGGCGGCGGCGCCAGCGCGTTCGACAATGCCAACCACGCGCTGGGCGAAGGCGTGGGCGAAGTGCACGTGTTCATGCGGCGCAAGGCGCTGCCGCGCATCAACCCGATCCGTTTCATGGAGCGCGTGGGCTTTACCGCGCGCTATCCGGCGCTGTCAGACGCCGAAAAGTATCGCGCGATGGCCGCCTTCCTTTCGCACAACCAGCCGCCGACCAACGACACGTTCAACCGCGCGGCAAGCTGGCCCGGCTTTGCCCTGCATCTGGGCAGCCCGTGGCAAAGCGTCGCGCATGAAGACGGCCAGGTGATCGTGATGACGCCGCACGACCGCTTTGCCTTCGACTTCGTGATCCTTTCGACCGGCCTCGTTTCAGACCCCCGCCTGCGGCCTGAACTGGCCACACTGGCGCCGCACATCGCGCTGTGGGGCGATGTCGTGGCGATGCCGGATGCAGAGCGCAACGCGCTGATCGATGCGCATCCCTATCTTGGGCCCGCGTTCGAATTCACCCCGCGTGAGGCGGCCGATGCGCCACGGCTGCATGGCTTGTTTGCCTTCAACTATTCCGCGCTGATCAGCCTGGGACTATCCGCCTCGGCGCTGTCGGGCATGAAGAACGCGCTGCCCCGCCTGGTGCGCGGCATTGCCGACCAGCTGTTCCTCGACGATCGTGCGGAACTGCTCGCGCAATTCGTTGCCTATGACGAGGAAGAGTTCGTTGGCCAATGGCCACGCCCGGCCTCCGTGGCGGAGGCAGCGGCATGACCACGCTATCCACCCATGTGCTCGATACCACCAGCGGCCGCCCGGCGCAGGGCATGCGCGTGATGCTGTGGACGGCAGACAGCCTGCTGGCCGAGGGCGAGACCGACGCTGACGGACGCCTGCGCGATTTTCCGGCGTTGGAGCAGGGCAGCTATACCCTGGCATTCCACGTGGCCGACTATTTCCGCGCGCAAGGTGCAGACCTGCCTGATCCGCCGTTTCTCGATGTCGTGCCGATCCATTTCGGGGTGAGCGCGCAAGGGCATTATCATGTGCCCTTGCTGGCCTCGCCCTATGCCTATTCCACCTATCGGGGCAGCTGACATGGCGTTGCGCTTTGTCTGCGATGGCCAATTGGTAGAGCTCGATGACGTCGCGCCCGGCGACACGGTGCTCGATTTCCTGCGGGGGCGGGCCGGCAAGACCGGCACCAAGGAAGGCTGCGGCGAGGGCGATTGCGGCGCCTGCACCGTGCTGGTGGGTACGCCGCTGGCAGGTGAGGACCGCCTGGTGTGGCGCGCGGTCAACGCCTGCATCCAGTTCCTGCCAATGCTGCATGGCAAGGCGGTGTTGACGGTGAATGGGCTCGGCCCCGCGCTCAACCCGCTGCAACAGACCATGGCCTGCAACGGCGCATCGCAATGCGGGTTCTGCACGCCCGGCTTCGTCATGTCGCTCCACGGCCGCGCCATCGGTGCGGTAGGGGCAGAACTTCCGGTGGGCGACGTGCTGGCCGGCAACCTCTGCCGCTGCACCGGCTATGGGCCGCTGCTGGATGCCGGCGCACAGCATCCGTGCCTGGGGCAGGATGATGCCGCGCTGCTCGCCCTGCTGCGCCAAGCGGCCGTCGCCGGGCCGGCATGCGGCCAGGCGCGGCTGCCCACTGGCGGCACGGCGCGCTGGTTCATTCCCGACAATGCCGATGCCCTCGCCACGCTGCTGGCGCAATATCCCAAAGCGCGCATCGTGGCCGGCGCCACCGACGTGGGCCTGTGGGTGACCAAGAAGCTGATCGATCTGGAAACGGTGATTTTCGTGGGCGATGTCGCCGAACTTGGCACGATCGTGGAAACCGACAAGGGCCTGACGATCGGTGGCGCGGTGCGCTATGCCGATGCCCATGCAGCGCTGGCCCGGCTCAGCCCCGATCTGGGCGAACTGGTGCGGCGCATCGGTGGTTTGCAGGTGCGCAACGCCGGCACCATCGGCGGCAATATCGCCAATGGATCGCCGATCGGCGATGGGCCGCCGGCGCTGATCGCACTGGGCGCCACGCTCACGCTGCGATCGGTGCGCGGGCGGCGCACCATGCCGCTCGACGATTTCTTCATTGCCTATGGCAAGCAGGACCGCAGCCCCGACGAATTCGTCGAAAGCCTGTTCATTCCGCGCCCCGGCCCGCAGGATATCATCCATATTTCCAAGCTTTCCAAACGCTTTGACAGCGACATCTCGGCCGTGTGCGGCGCCTTTTGCCTTCGCGTCGAACACGGCGTGATCACCGCCGCGCGCGTGGCCTTTGGTGGCATGGCGGCCACCCCGCGCCGCGCGCCCCAGGCAGAGGCGGCACTGACCGGCGCACGCTTTGCGGCAGAGACAATCGCCGCCGCGGCCGAGGCGATCCGCAGCGATTTCGCGCCACTCAGCGATGTGCGCGGCAGCGCGGCCTATCGGCTTGAGGCGGCCGGCAATCTGGTTTGGCGCCTGTGGCATCAGGCCCAGGGCTTGCCGGTGCGCGTGCAGGAGTTGGCCCGTGGCTGACACTCTGGCACGCCCAGTCGCCGGCCCGGTGGTCGGCATCGGCCAGCGCCACGATAGCGCGCACCTGCACGTGGCGGGCCAGGCGCGCTACATCGATGACGAGCCGGAACTGCCCGGCCTGCTGCACCTGGCATTCGGCACGTCGACCAAGGCGCGGGCGCAGATCGTGGCAATGGACCTTGCCGCCGTGCGCGCGGCGCCGGGCGTGGTCGCGGTCTATACCGCCGCCGATATTCCCGGCGCGAACGATGTTTCGCCCGTGGCCGGGGACGATCGCCTGCTCGCGCAGGACGAAGTGGTATGGCTGGGTCAGCCGGTGTTCCTTGTGGCCGCGACCAGCCGCCGCGCCGCGCGCCAGGCCGCCCGCCTGGGCAAGATCACCTACGCCGCACAAGCGCCGATCCTGACGGTCGAGCAGGCCCGCGCGCAGCACAGCATGATCGAGCCGACCCAGCGCATGGCGCGGGGCGATGCCGCAGCCGCCCTGGCCGCAGCGCCGCATCGCCTTGCCGGGCAACTGGCCATGGGCGGCCAGGATCATTTCTATCTCGAAGGGCAGATCGCCCTGGCCCGGCCACTCGAAGACGGCCAGGTGCACGTGCTGTCCTCCACCCAGCATCCCAGCGAGGTGCAGCATCTTGTCGCCCACCTGCTCGGTCGGTCTTCGGCCGACGTTACGGTCGAGGTGCGGCGCATGGGCGGCGCGTTTGGCGGCAAGGAAAGCCAGGCCGCGCTCTATGCCGCCGCGGCCGCGCTGGTGGTGCATCACACCGGCTGCCCGGCCAAGTTCCGCGCCGATCGCGACGATGACATGGTCCAGACCGGCAAGCGCCACGATTTCGTGGTGGATTACGAGGTGGGCTTTGACGCGGCAGGGACGATCGCGGGCCTGCAGTTGCGCCTTGCCTCGCGCTGCGGCGCCACGGTCGATCTTTCGCCGGCGATCAACGACCGCGCGATGTTCCATGCCGATAACTGCTATTTCCTGCCGGCGGTGGAAATCGTTTCGGAACGGCTGAAAACCAACATGGTCTCGGCCACCGCGTTTCGCGGCTTTGGCGGGCCGCAGGGCATGCTGGCGATCGAGCGGGTCATGGATGCCATTGCCGGGCACCTTGGCCGCGATCCCCTCGCGGTGCGCGTCGCCAATCTCTATGGCCCTGGGCGCGACGTGACGCCCTATGGCATGGTGGTGGCCGACAACATCGCGCCAGACTTGATTGCGCAGCTGCGGGCAGAGGCGCGGTATGACGAACGCCAGGCGGCGGTTGCGCAGTTCAACGCGGCAAGCCCGATCCTCAAGAAAGGGCTCGCGCTCACCCCGGTAAAATTCGGGATCAGCTTTACCACGACCCATCTCAACCAGGCGGGCGCGCTGCTGCACGTCTATGCCGATGGCTCGATCCAGATCAACCATGGCGGCACCGAGATGGGCCAGGGCCTGTATACCAAGGTGGCGCAAGTGGTGGCGCAGGCCTTTGGCGTAGGGCTCGATCAGGTGCGGATCACCGCCACGCGTACTGACAAGGTACCCAATACCTCGGCGACGGCGGCCTCATCAGGCGCCGATCTCAACGGCATGGCCGCGCTCGATGCGGCGGAGACGATCCGCGGGCGGCTGGCGGAATTCTGCGCGCGAACCTTTGGCGGCGCGGCGCAGGACGTGGTCTTTGCCGATGGGCAGGTGCGCTTCGGCAGCGAGACGATAGCCTGGCCGGTGCTGTGCCGCCGCGCGCACATGGCGCGCATCTCGCTCTCGTCCACCGGCTTTTACGCCACGCCCGATCTGCATTACGACCGCGCGGCACACCAGGGGCAGCCGTTCTATTACTTTGCCTATGGCGCGGCGCTGGTCGAAGTGGTGATCGATACGCTGACCGGCGAACACCGCGTGCTGGCCGCTGATATCCTGCACGATTGCGGACGATCGCTGAACCCGGCGATCGACAAGGGACAGATCGAGGGCGGCTTCATCCAGGGGCAGGGCTGGCTGACCAGCGAGGAACTGGTCTGGAGTGACGAGGGCGCGCTTTTGACACATGCCCCATCCACCTACAAGATCCCCACGGCCAACGACCGGCCTGCTCATCTGACCGTTGCCCTGTGGGACGGCACCAACCACCGGCCGACGATCCATCGCTCCAAGGCGGTGGGAGAGCCGCCGTTCATGCTGGCCAACGCGGTCTTCTCCGCGCTGGGTGCCGCGATTGCCGCGTGCAACCCGGCGGCAGGCTGGCCCATGCTCGATGCCCCGGCCACGCCGGAACGCATCCTGGCCGCGCTGGCGCGGCAGCGGGGCACGGCGCCATGATGTGGTGGGACATGGCCCGCTGCTGGGCGCAAGAAGAGCCGCTGGCAATGATTTCGGTCCTGGCATGCGAAGGATCGGCGCCGCGCGGACCGGGCACGCGCATGCTGGTCAGCGCCACGCGCGCCTGGGGCACGATCGGCGGCGGTGCACTGGAATTCCAGGCGCAGGAGCAGGCCCGCCGCGCGCTCGATCTGCCGGCTGGCGCCTGGCGCATCCAGGACTATCCGCTCGGCCCGCTGCTGGGCCAATGCTGTGGCGGGCGGGTGCGGCTGCTGGTCGAGCATCTCGACGCGCAGGGGCTGGCGCCGTTGCAGGGCATGGCCGAGGGCGCGCTGCTGGTCAGCCATTTCAGCGCCGGGCGGATCGATCGGCACTGGATCGCAGAAGGCCAGCCCAGCGCGCTTTCCGCGCGGGGCGAGCGGCCCACTGCCGGCACCCGCATTCTCGAGGCCGTGGGGCAGTGGCGGCGCCCGGTCTATCTGTTTGGTGCAGGGCATGTGGGCCAGGCGATCGCGCGGCATATGGCCGGCCTGCCGCTGCGGCTGTGCTGGTTCGATACCAGGCCGATGTTCGAAAGCCTGGACGGTGTCACCATCGTACCGGAAGACACGATCGCCACTTGCGTGACCGAGGCACCGGCGGAGGCCGCGATCGTGATCCTGACGCATGACCATGCGCTGGACTATCAGTTGACCCGCGCCGCGCTGCAGCGGCCATCGCATGGCTTTGTCGGCCTGATCGGCTCGGCCACCAAGCGGGCGCGCTTCGTGTCGCGGCTGCAGGCCGAAGGCCTGGATGCCACCACGCCCGGCCGGCTCACCTGCCCGATCGGCATGAGCGGCATCACCGGCAAGGAGCCGGACGTGATCGCGATCGCGGTCTTGGCACAGCTTCTGCAATTGCCGCAGGAAGCGACTGAAAAGAACGAGAAAGTGTCGATCCTTGGGTAATCTGCGCGCCTTTCGTGGCGAAATCCTGAGCGTGGGCGATGATCCGCTGCACGCGCCTGATGCCGTGGCCCACCACGCCGATGGCCTTTTGGTGGTGGAAGACGGGATCATCGTGGCACGCGGCGATCATGCCACGTTGGCGGCGCGTTTTGCCGATGTGCCGGTTACGCCGATCGCCGGCCTGATCGTTCCCGGTTTCATCGATGCCCACGTGCACTATCCGCAAATGGATCGCATTGCCTCGCACGGGGAACAACTGCTCGATTGGCTGGAGCGGCACATCTTTCCCGCGGAAAAGGCCTTTGCCGATCGCGCTCATGCCGATGCCCTGGCCACGGCATTCCTCGACGAACTGCTGCGCCATGGCACGACATCGGCGCTGGTCTTTCCCACCGTGCACGAAGGCTCGGTCGACGCGCTGTTCGAAGCGGCGCTGGCCCGCAAGATGCGTATTGCATCGGGCAAGGTGTTGATGGACCTTGGCCCCGCAGGCCTGAAAGACACGGTGGAGACCGCGCGCGGCGAGACCGAGGCCCTGATTGCGCGCTGGGCGGGCCGGGGGCGCTTGTCCTATGCCATCACCCCGCGCTTTGCGCTGACCTCTTCCGACGCGCAACTGGCCCTGGCCGGCGCCCTGCTTGCCGCGCATCCCGATGTGCTGCTGCACACCCACCTGGCGGAAAATCGCCACGAATGCGCGGCCGTGGCGGCGCGCTTTCCCCAGGCCAGCGATTACCTCGATGTCTATGACCGCTTTGGCCTGGTGGGCGAACGCAGCGTGTTTGCCCATGGCATCCACTTGTCAGACGCCATGTGCACGCGCCTGGCGCAAAGCGGGGCGGGCATTGCCGTTTGCCCATCGTCCAACCTGTTCCTGGGATCGGGCTTCTTTCATTTTGGCCAGGCAGAGCGGCACGGGGTGAAGCTCGGCCTTGGGACCGATATCGGCGCCGGCACCAGTTTTTCCATGCTCCATACCCAGGGGCAGGCCTATCAGGCCGCCCTGGCCCGCGAAGAACGGCTCGATCCGTTCCGCGCGCTCTACCTCGCCACGACCGGCAGCGCGGAGCTGCTGCACATCGCCGACAAGGTGGGCGCTCTGGCGGTGGGGCAGGAGGCGGATTTCGTGGTGCTCGATGCGGCGGCAACCCCGCTGCTGGCGCGGCGCTGCGCCGGGGCGAACCTCGCCGAGCGGCTCTTTGCCATGCAGATCCTGGGGGATGACAGGGTGGTTGCGCAAACCTGGATCATGGGCGAATGCGCGTGGGACAAGCGCGTGGCCACCACGCAGCAAGAAGGAGCACGGTGTGGTTGATCTCGAAGCCTTTGTGCGCGGCCTGCCGAAGGCGGAACTGCATCTGCACATTGAGGGCAGCCTTGAACCGGAACTGATGTTTGCCCTGGCCAAGCGCAACGGCATCGCGCTGCCTTATCCCAGTGTGGAGGCCGTGCGCGCCGCCTATGCGTTTTCCAACCTCCAGGATTTCCTCGATATCTATTATGCCGGTGCCGGGGTGTTGCTGACCCGGCAGGATTTCCACGATCTCGCCATGGCCTATTTCGATCGCGCCGCAGCCGATGGCGTGCGCCATGCCGAAATCATGTTCGATCCGCAGACCCATACCGATCGCGGCGTGCCCTTTGCCGAAGTGATCGAAGGCCTGCTTTCAGCCATGGCCGAGGCGCAGGCCCGCCACGGCATGACCAGCGCCCTGATCATGAGTTTCCTGCGTCATCTCTCGCAGGACGCGGCCTTTGCCACGCTGGCGATGGCCGAACCCTGGCTGGACCGGATCACGGCCGTGGGGCTCGATTCATCGGAAGTGGGCCATCCCCCGCGCAAGTTCGAGCAGGTCTTTGCCGCCGCTGCCGCCAAGGGCCTCAAGCGCGTGGCCCATGCCGGCGAAGAAGGCCCGCCGGCCTATGTGCACGAAGCGCTGGACCTTTTGCAGGTCGATCGCATCGACCACGGCAACCGCGCGCTGGAAGACGAAGGCCTCGTCGCCCGCCTGGCCGCGCAGGGCATGACGCTGACCGTGTGCCCGCTGTCGAACCACAAGCTGTGCGTGGTCGATGACCTCGCCAACCATCCGCTCGATCGCATGCTGGCCCAGGGGCTGGCGGCCACGGTCAACTCCGATGATCCGGCCTATTTTGGCGGCTATGTTGCCGACAACTACCTCGCCGTGGCGCGGGAACGCGGCCTTTCGCGTGATCAGCTGGTGCAACTGGCACGCAACAGCTTTGCCGGATCGTTCCTGCCGCCAGAGGTGATTGCCGGCCATATCAAGGATATCGATGCCTATGCTGCCGCGCATTAAGCGAGTGTTTGCCCGATTTGTGGCGGCGGCCGGTCTGCTGCTGACGCTGGCGAGCGCCGCCCATGCCGCGCCGGAACGCCGCAAGGTGATCATCGACGATGATGGCTTTGGCCTGATGCAGGTCATGCTGCTGTCCGCGCCCGATGTGGATGTGCTGGGCCTGACCACCGTGTCAGGCAATGCCTGGGCCAACCGGGTGACGGCGCAGGCGCTGCGCGGGCTGGAATGGATCGGCCGCACCGATGTGCCGGTGGTGGCAGGCGCCACGTTCCCGCTGCTCAATTCCGAGGTCAGCACCGAGCGGTGGGAGCAGGCGCACGGGCCCCTGGTGTTCAAGGGCGCGTTCATGAAGCGCTGGGTGGAAGATACGCAGCAAACCCCGCCGCCCTATCACGGCCCGTTCGATCCGGTAGACCTTCCCGGCGGCAATCCCACGACCCATGCCACTGGCGAGATTGCCGCCAATTTCCTGATCCGCATGGTGCACCAGTATCCCGGCCAGATCACCATCGTTGCCTGCGGGCCGATGACCAACCTGGCCCTGGCGCAGCGGCTCGATCCCGCCTTTGCCGGCCTGGCCAAGGAACTGGTCTACATGGGCGGCAGCCTTGCCCCGCGCCAGGTGCTGAGCAACCGCGCGGCGGCCGACTTCGCCCGCGAGTTCGTCAACAATCCGCGGCGGGAGTTCAACATCCGCTTCGATCCCGAGGCGGCCAGCATCATGGCGCGATCGCCCTGGCGCAAGATCACCATGGTGCCGGTCGATCCGTCCACGGCAACGCAATTGAGCCCGGCCCTGATCGCCCGCCTCGGCCAGGCCGCGCGCACCGGTGTCGATCGCTTCATCAAGGCGCTGGAACCGGGCTTCCCCCTGTGGGACGAGATTGCCGCCGCAGTGTGGCTCGATCCCACCGTGGTTGCCACGCAGCGCCGGCTATGGATCGATTTCGAAAGCCAGCAAGGCGCCGGCTATGGCGACACGCTGAGCTGGGACGAAGCCTATCACCCCGGCCTGGGTGAACAGGCGCAGGACGTGGTGCTGGCGATCGACGTGCCGAAAATGGAAACGATGCTCTCGCACCTGGTGGGCAAGTAACCCGGCGATCGGTATCAGGCCAGGCGCTCGGGCACTTCCTGGGCCTGGCCGGCCAGCGTTTCTTCGGTATTGACCGCTTCCCACGGGAACACGAACCAGCGCTTGTCGGTGGTGCGGTCGATCGTCTGCACGGCATAGTCCACCGTTTCCTGCGAAACGGCATTGTTGATCATCACTGCAAAGCGCAGGTTTTCCTCGACCGTTTCATGCGCGCGCAGCAGGCGGCGCAGGGCGGCGATGGTGCGGCCGGAATCGTTGATATCGTCGATGATCACGATGCGCTGACCGGCCTTGGTCATCGTGGCCAGCTTGACCAGCAGTTCGTCGGCAAAGCCTGGCACCTTGGCGGACTGGTCGATCGAGAGCATCGGCACGTCCAGGCTCTGGCTGATATATACCGCCGGAACCAGGCCGCCACGGCCCACGCCGACAACAAAATCGGGCTTCCAGTCCCCCGTGCCGACAACTTGCGCCAAGTTGCGCACGATCGCCAGGAAATCGTCATAGGCGATGTAGTCGAAGACAGGCTGGGTCATGGGCGCTTATCCGCAGGAAGGTCTGGCTGGCCAAAGGCGGGATGGCGCCAAGTCCGGCCGTTCCCGATTCGAAGATGCCGCCCTTACAGGCTTGCTCAACTGGGGTCCATATAGTCCAGCGCGGCAAAGCTGTTCTGGATTTCCTGCAGCACGACATCGGCGGCATAAGACGTCGCGCGCGAGGTGGCCGTACACAGCGCCAGCGTCATCGGCTTGAGCACCGGATCGGTCAGCGGAACAAAGGCCAGCTGGCCAGCGCGCACTTCGTTGGCGACGTCGAGCGAGGTCAACAGGCCGATCCCGACGCCTTCCAGCACCAGCGAGGTGATCATCTGGATATTGTCCGACGAAGACTTGCGATCGAGCGGCATCTTCGATGTGCCGGCCAGGACCTGGACCTGCTGCGCCACGGCGAGGGGCGGGGCAGGGAGGATCATCGGCATGCCGGCGCAGGCGGAAAACCGGGCGGAGCCCCGCTGGGCAAACGGGTGATCGGCCGGCACGACAAAACCCAGGCGGATGTTGGCATAGGCCAGCACGGTGAGATCGCGGAACGTCTGCGGATCAAAGCAGATGCCGAAATCCACCTCGCCACTGGCGATCGCCCCGCGAATGTGTTCGTTGGCCATGACCCGCACATCGACCGAAATGCCGGGATAGCGGTTCTGGATCGCGCGGAGGCGCGCGGGGATATAGCCCTTGGTCAGTGCATCCATGATCGCCAGGGTAACATGGCCGCGCTTGAGCCCGCGCAGATCCTCGATCTGGGCGCGCACCTCGCTCAGGCCCTTTTGCCAGCGGGTGCCCGCCGCCATGACGATTTCACCCGCCGCCGTCAGCCGCAGGCCCGTGGGCAGGCGCTCGAACAGCGGCATGCCCAGTTCCGCCTCGGCATTGAGGATCTGGCGGTCGATGGCCGAGGCCGAGACATTGAGCTCGTCGGCCGCCTTGCGGATCGAGCCGAGCCGGCCAACGGTCATGAAATAGCGCAGGAAGCGGGAAAAGGCAGGCATCAGGGCTCTCTAATTTTTGCAACGCTCTGTCAAATTCATTGTGATTGATTGCAACACACTATGTCCTTTAGCAAGTTCCAGACACAAAATATCATTCAGGGAACGTGTTTTGGGGCGTATCACGGCAACACTCTCCGGCCGGCCGGCCGGGGGCGGGAAAAGGCCTGTGGCCAGAGGCCGCGCGTTCTGCGCGGCGCTGGCGCTGGGCCTTTTCGCCGCCGCGCCTGCCGTGCGCGCGGCCGAGCCGGCGCTGCCGGTCGTGCCGGCGGTGCAGCCGATCCCGGTCAAGGTCATGGTCATCGCCAACTTCGAACCGGGCGCCGATACCGGCGATGCGCCCGGTGAGTTCCAGCTCTGGGCAGAGCGGGAGCATCTCGACGAGGTGATCCCGGTGCGCGGCGCATTGCACCCGCTGCGTCGCAATGCGGCTGGCCTCTATGGCATGGTCTGGGGCGACGCGCATTCGCTGGTGGTGACGCCAGACGTGCAGCTGATGGCCCTGCTGCTCGATCCGCGCTTTGATTTCACCCACACCTATTGGCTGTTTACCGGCATTTCCGGCGTCGATCCGCAGGTCGCCTCGGTCGGCAGCGCCGCCTGGGCGCGCTGGGTGGTGAGTGGCGACGCGCTGCGCGAATTTGCCGAGAGCGAGGTGCCCAAGAGCTGGCCCTATGGCCTGTTCGCCATTGGCGCCAAGGCGCCGGGGCAATTGCCACAGGCGGCAGACAGCTTTGCCGGGATGACCGATACCGGTTCGCTGGGCATGGCCGTGCCGCTCAACCAGGGCTTGGCAGACTGGGCCTTTGCCCTGAGCAAGGATACGCCGATCCCCGATACGCCGGCGCTCAAGGCGGCGCGCGCGCAGTGGAAGGGCTTTCCCCAGGCGCAGCGCCCGCCGTTCGTGCTGATGGGCGAAACGCTGGGTACGCTGCGCTATTGGCACGGCGCGGGTCGCACGCAGTGGGCGCGTGACTGGGTCAAGCTGTGGACCCACGGCCAAGGCCGCTTTGTGATGACCAACATGGAAAGCCAGTTGATGGCCGGCACCATGCTCGCCGCCAGCCGGGCTGGCCTGGTCGACATGAAGCGGGTGATGGTGCTGCGCAGTGCCAGCAATCCGTCGATGCCGCCGCCGGGCCATTCGCCGCTCGCCAGCGTGGGCGACGAAGGGCCGGGGCAGGTGGCTGCCTACGAGGCGAACTATCGCGTCGGCGCGGTGGTCGTGCACCGTCTGCTTGCAGACTGGGGCCGCTATCGTGACAGCGTGCCGGATGCGGTCCAGCCATGAACCGCAAACGGTGACCCGCCGACGCGCCACGGTGTCGCTGGCTCTCGCCGGCATGGCATTGGCCCTGGCCAACGCGGTGCCGGTCGCGGCGCGTCCGCTTGCTGGCCATGCCGCGCGCAGCGCGCAGGTTGCGGCGATCATGGCCAAGGCCGCGCGCGATCCGGGCGAATTGCGGCTGTTCCTGCACCGCATGCCCAAGGGCGGCGATCTGCACAATCACCTGTCGGGCGCGCTCTATGCCGAAGACATGATAGCCTGGGCGGGCGCCAAGGGCCTGTGCCTGTCTGCCGATGGCAGCGGGTTTGCCGCGCCACCTTGCGCGCCCGATGCTGATATCGCGACGGTGACCCGCACCGATCCGACGCGCTATGCCCGGCTGGTCGACAGCCTGTCCACCCGCGGCTGGCAGAACGGCGTGGGTGCCGATGCCATCAGCGGGCACGACCAGTTCTTTGCCACGTTCGATCGCTTTACCCCCGCCTTGCCGGGGCAAGAGGCAGCGGCGATGATCGCCGCGCGGCGCCAGGCGGCGGGCGAGGGGCTGCTCTATCTGGAGCTGGATCACAACCCGCCCGGCCTGCTCGAAACCGCCCTGGCCGCGCCCTTGCCGCCGCTGGATGATGCCGGCCTTGCCGCGTTCCACGCCGCCGAGGCGCCGCGCCTGCTGGCGCAGGTGCCCGCGCTGCGCGCGCAGATCGATGCCGAGGAAGCCGCGGCGCGCGTCGGCATGCATTGGGGGCCGCCGCAGGCCGAGCCAGGCTGCGGTGTGGCAGTGCACTATCTGGCCGGGGCGCGGCGCGAGGGGGCGCCCGCGGCCGTGTTTCGCGCCCTGATCCTGGCCTTCGCCCTGGCAGAGGCCGATCGGCGCTTTGTCGGCGTCAATATCGTCCAGCCCGAAGACTGGCCGGTGGCGCGCGCCGATTACGATCTGCACATTGCCATGTTCCGCTTTCTGGCGCAGCGCCATCCGGGCGTCGCCATCTCGATGCACGCCGGTGAACTCGCCTTCGGCCAGGTGCCACCGGCAGACATGCGCGACCATATCGCCAAGGCGGTGGCGGCTGGCGCCCGGCGGATCGGCCACGGCGTGGACATCGCGTTTGAAGACCAGGGCCGCGAGACGCTGGCCCAGATGGCGCGCCAGGGCGTTGCGGTGGAGATCAACCTTACCAGCAACGCCGTGATCCTGGGCGTAAAAGGGCCCGCGCATCCGCTCTCGCTCTATCGCCGCCACGGCGTGCCGGTGGTGCTTGCCACCGACGATCAAGGCGTGCTGCGCACCGACATCACCAACGAGTTCCAGCGCGCCGTGCAGGAGCAGGGCCTGGGCTATGGCGATCTCAAGGCCATGGCGCGCGCCTCGCTGGAATACAGCTTCGTGCCCGGCGCCAGCCTGTGGCGCGATCGCCACGTCGGGCAATGGGCCGCGCCGTGCAGCGGCACGGGGCAGGCTGCCATGGCCCCGCAGTGCCGCGCGCTGCTGGCAGCCAGCGAAAAGGCGCGCCTGCAGATGGCCTTGGAACAGCGGCTCGATGCGTTCGAGGAAGACGCCGTCGCGGCCGCCGAAGCGAACAAGAAAAAGTCATAAAAACAAAATCATGCCCAGGGAGGGGCGTGAAGGCAGAAAAACAGCAACGGACGGCACGCCCATAGCGGCGTGGCCCGATCATGGGGGTTACGAAGAATGAGCACGTTTCAAGCACGGCTGCACAAGCCCAAGCCCGCGCGCCGCGCGATGGTCGCTCTCGCTCTGCTGGCGGGAACGGCGCTGGCCCGGCCGGCCCTGGCCGACCAGGCCGCACCGGCACCCGAAGCCGGCGATGAAAAGCCCGAAATCGTCGTGTCGGGTTCGCTCGGCGCGCTGCCGCTGAAGGATGTCGGCTCGGTCTTCGGGTTCGACAAGACGCTGGCCGAAACGCCGCGCGCGGCTTCGTCGGTAAGTTCGGAACAGCTCGAACGCTTTGGCATCACGCAGATCTATGACCTGGTCAGCCAGGTGCCCGGCACGTTTACCAGCTCGTTCTTCGGCACTGGCGGCGCGCTCGACATTCGCGGCACGCCCGGCGAAGTCTATTTCCGCGGCATGCTGCGCCTGGAAAACCCCGGCAACTATCCCACCCCGATTGCCGCCGCCGATCGCATCGACATCGTGCGCGGCCCGGCCTCGCCGATCTATGGCCCGTCGAAGACCGGCGGCTACATGAACTTCGTGCCCAAGACGGCGCGCGCCGCCAATGGCACCTATGCGCCCGATCCGCATGGCTTCATCGCCTATGACACCGGCAGCTGGGCCCGCAGCGTGCTCAAGGGCAGCATTACCGGCCCGGGCAAGATCGGCGATCACCAGTTCGGCTACAGCCTCTATGCCGAATCCGAGGATTCGGGCAGCTATTACCGCAACATCCACCCGCGCAACCTGGTGCTCTCGGCCGCGTTCGACACCGACATCACCAGCAACCTGCGCACCGAATTCGGCGGCATGTATCAAAAGTTCCGCGGCCAGCAGAACGGCGGCTGGAACCGCCTGACGCAGGATTTGGTGGACCACGGGACATATATCACCGGCAACGCGGCCAACAATCTCGATACCAACGGCGACGGCCAGATTTCACGTTCTGAAGCTTACGCCGCCAATGGTGGCAAAGGACTTGGCATCTTCGGCTCGTTCGCCTGTGGCGGCGGTGTTGGGGCGTCGGGCTGGACCGACGCCTGCCTCAAGGCCAACTATCCCGACCTGGCGCTCGTCAACCCCGGCAAGACCACGCTGAGCAAGCGCGACACGCTGACCGGCCCCAACGACAAGCTCAACAACGATCAGAAGACGTTCTACTTTGACCTGATCTGGACCGGTCCGGGCAAGCTGGAAATCAAGAATCAGCTCTTCTACGACGGCACGAAGAATCTCAACGAGAACTATTACGGGTTCTCGCAAAGGATCGATTCCTACGTCCTGGAAGACAAGGTGGTGCTGTCTGACACCTTCACGACTTCCGGCGCCAAGATCTCGGTCCAGGCGGCGCCATCGCTGCGCTACACCAAGTTCAAGTTTGCCGACGACTTCGGCGTGGAACTGTGGAACCGGCCGGACCTGACAACCGGCTATACGTCCGCATCGACCCGCCAGCTTTCGACCGACTGCGATTGCGATTATTCGGATTACCTGAAGGGCCATTATCTTGACGTTGGCCTGGCTGGCCTCGTCGATATGGACTTCGATTTCGGGCTCGATGTGATCGGCGGCCTGCGCTGGGACCACGTGCACGCCACCTCCACCGCGATCGTTTCCAAGTATGATCCCACCGGCCTGCCGACCGTGCCCAAGGCCACCGGCAACGACAGCGGCTTTTCGTGGAACGGCAGCATTTCCTATCGCACGCCGATCGGCCTGATCCCCTATGTCACCGCGTCGCGCCAATCGACCGTGGTGGCCGGTGAGGGCGCCGAAATCCAGCCAACGGCCATTGCGTCGGGCACCTTCCTCTCTGCCTCGCGCCTCTATGAAGCCGGCATCAAGGGTGAATTCCTCGACAAGCGGCTCTATGCGGCACTGTCGGTCTACAAGCAGGAGCGGACCGACGTCGTATCCGACAGCCCGCTGACCAACCAGTCTATCCGCACCAAGGGCGTGGAGGCCGAAGTACGCTGGTCGATCGATCGCCATGCGCTGGTCACGGCCAACTACACCTATATCGACGTGGTCAATATCTCCGCGCTCACCAGCGGCGGCTATTTCAACTACTTCGGCATCGGCGATCTGGTGAACGTCAAGGACCCGTCGCTCTTTCTCGGCGGCAGCCAGTTCGGCTTGCTGTTCCCGAGCACCAATTCGCAGGCGCGCCGTCCGGGCTTTCCGCACAACGTGGTTTCGGCCACCGGCACCTATGCCTTTGACAACGGCATCGCCATCAACGCCGATGTGAGCCACGTGGACTCGGTCTTCTCCAGCTATAGCCAGACAGTGCGCCTGCCGGCCTATTGGCTGGTCAATGCCGGTGCTTCGTTCACCACGGGCCACTGGATGTTCCGTGCCGTGGTCAAGAACCTCAACAACGCGCGCTATTTCCGGGCCGGTGGCCAGGATCTGTTCGGGGCCGATATCGCCCTGCCGCAGGTGCCGCGCAATTTCCAGGCGACCATCCAGTACAAGTTCTGATCCACACTTTGTGAACCTCTCGGCAGGGCGGCAGCAATTCGCCGCCCTGCCAACTGCTTATCGGATATTCATGATGTTGCAGATGAAGGGCCTGCGCCACGCGGCCATCGCCTTGGCGCTTGCTGGCACGGCCACCGGCGCCCGTGCCGCCACCACGCCGGCCATGCCGCCTGCGGTGGCCAAGGCCTTGCACTGTGTGCCGGGCGCGGCCTGTGCGGCCAAGATCCCGGTCAAGGTGGTGATCGTCACCATGTTCGAAGTGGGGCAGGACACCGGCGACGCGCCGGGCGAATTCCAGTTCTGGCGCGAGCGGCGCAAGCTCGATGTGCGCATCCCTTTCCCGCAGTCGCACCACGATCTTTTCTACAACCCCGACAGCCAGATCCTGGGCATGGTGACGGGCATGGGCTCGATCCGCTCGGCCACGGCCACGCTGGCGCTGGGGCTCGATCAGCGGTTCGATCTGTCGCACGCCTATTGGCTGGTGGCGGGCATTGCCGGGGTTGATCCGCACCAGGCTACAATCGGCTCGGCCGTGTGGGCGCATTATCTGGTCGATGGCGATCTGGCGCACGAGATCGATGCCCGCGAAATCCCCGCCGGTTGGAAAAGCGGCTATTTCGCGCTGCATTCCAACGGCCCGGACGACAAGCGGCCGCAACAGGCGGACGAGGGCGAGATGTTCGCACTCAACCCTGCCCTGGCCGATTGGGCCTATGGCCTGACCAAGGACATCGCGCTGCCCGACAGCGCGCAGCTGGCCGCCGCCCGCGCGCCGTTCACCGGCATGGCCCCGGCGCAGTCTCCACCGCGCGTGATGACCGGAGACAACCTGGCCGCGATGACCTTTTGGCACGGCGGCATGATGACGCAGTGGGCCCACGATTGGGTCGATTTCTGGACCGGCGGCAAGGGCGTCTTCGTCACCTCGGCCATGGAAGAAACCGGCACGTTCCAATCGATCGACTATCTCGCGCGGATCGGCCGGGCCGATCGCAACCGGGTGATGGTGCTGCGCGGTGCGTCCAACTTCACCATGCCGCCGCCCGGCGTGGCGCCGGCCGACTATCTGCTCAAGGAAAACAACAACTATTCCGGCATGCGCGCCTCGCTCGAAGCGCTCTATACCGTGGGGTCGAAAGTGGTGGACACGCTGCTGGCGGACTGGCCGCGCTATGCCAAGGCACCGCCCAAGTGACCAGCATCGGCCACAGCGGTGCGATCATCCATGCCGATATCCTGGCGACGATGGACGATGCCGGCACCGAGATTGCCGATGGCGCGCTGATCTGGCGCGACGGCGCCATCGTCGCCTGCGGCACCACCACCGCGCTTGCGCCGCAACTGGCCGGGCTTGACGCGATCGACGCGCGCGGTTGCGTCGTCACGCCCGGCCTCGTCAACACGCACCACCACCTCTACCAGTCGCTCACCCGCGCGGTGCCCGGCTGCCAGGATGCCTCGCTGTTCGGCTGGCTCAAGACGCTGTACCCGATCTGGGCGCGCTATACGCCCGATGATGTCTTTGCCGCCACGCGACTGGGTCTGGCCGAACTCGCGCTGTCGGGCTGTACGCTGTCGTCCGATCACCTCTATCTCTTTCCCAACGGCGTGCGCCTGGAAGACACGATCGCCGCGGCGCAGACCATCGGCATCCGCTTTCACCCCACGCGCGGGGCGATGAGCGTGGGCGAAAGCCTGGGCGGCCTGCCGCCCGACAGCCTGGTCGAGGCCGAACCGGCCATCCTTGATGACATGGTCCGCGTGATCGACGCGTTCCACGATGCCGGCGAAGGCGCCATGGTGCGGGTCGGCGTGGCGCCATGCTCGCCGTTTTCGGTAAGCCGCGAGCTGATGCGCGATGCCGCGATCCTGGCGCGCGACAAGGGCGTGATGATGCACACCCACCTGGCCGAAGACGCCGACGACGTGCGCTATAGCCTGGAGAAATTCGGCTGTCGCCCGGGCGACTATGCCGAGAGCCTGGGCTGGACCGGGCCGGATGTGTGGCATGCCCATTGCGTGCAGCTCGATCCCAACGAAATCGCGCTGTTTGCCCGCACCCGCACCGGGGTGGCGCATTGCCCCTGCTCGAACTGCCGCCTGGGATCGGGCATCGCGCCCGTGCGTGCCATGCTCGATGCCGGCGTGCCGCTGGGCCTGGGCGTCGATGGGTCCGCCTCGAGCGATAGCGGGCACCTCTTGGCCGAGGCGCGCCAGGCCATGCTGCTGCAGCGCGTGGCTGGCGGGGCCGGGGCGCTTTCCGCGCGCGAGGCGCTGCGCATGGCGACGCGTGGCGGCGCCGAGATTCTGGGCCGGCACGATTGCGGCCAGTTGCAACCGGGCAAACGTGCCGACCTTGCCATCTGGCCCGTGGCGCAGATTGCCTCGACCGGCAGTTGGGACGCGCTGGCGGCGCTGGTCTTTGCCCCGCCGGCAGGGCCGCGCGATGTCTTCGTCGAAGGGCGCGGCGTGGTGCGCGGGGGTGAACTGGTGCTGTCGGCCCAGGCAGACGTGTTGGCCGGCGCGCAAGCGGCGCTCGCCCGGCTGATGGCATAGGAACGGATGATCGGCATGATGGAGGCAGCCATGGCAACAGCAGCGATACCCGACGGTGTGTCGACCCGGTCTGGCCCCAGCGAAAGCGAGCGGCGCGATCCGGCCTATGTGCCGCCGCTGCCCATGGCCGTGGCACTGGGCGTGCAGCACGTGCTGGCGATGTTCGTGTCGAACATCACGCCGCCGATCATCGTAGCCGGCGCCGCGGGGTTCGGCTTCGGTTCGGCCGATCCATCGGCGCTGATCTACATGATCCAGGCGGCCATGCTGTTTGCCGGCGTGGCCACGCTGTTGCAGACCGTGGGGTTGGGTCCGATCGGCGCGCGCCTGCCGCTGGTGCAGGGCACCAGTTTTGCCTTCATTTCGGTGATGATCCCGATCGTGGCCGGCAAGGGCGTGGAGGGAATGGCCGCGCTGACCACTGCCGCGTTCCTGGCCGGGTTGCTGCATGCCGGGCTCAGCCGTCTGGTCGGGCCGATCCGCTTTGCCCTGCCGCCACTGGTCACCGGGCTGGTCGTGCTGATGATCGGGCTGTCACTGGTGCGGGTTGGTGTGGAATATGCCGCGGGCGGGGTGACGCTGCGCGGGCTGCCCGCCTATGGCGCGGCGTCGAGCTGGCTGCTGGCGGGGGTGGTCGTGTTCGTGACGCTGGGCCTCAAATTCTTTGGCCGCGGCGTGCTGTCCACTGCCGCCGTGCTGCTTGGCCTGCTGGCTGGCTATGGCGTGGCGCTGGCCATGGGCCGCGTGGATTTTGCCCCGGTGGCGCAGGCGCACTGGCTGATGCTGCCGCGGTTCCTCGCCTTTGGCTGGGAACTTTCGCCCTCGGCAATCCTGGGGTTCTGCCTGATCGGCTTCGTCTCGTCGATCGAATCGATCGGGGATGTCGAGGCGATCTGCGAAAACGGGGCAGGGCGGCGCGCCACCGACAAGGAAGTGATGGGCGCGGTTGCGGCCGACGGCGTGGGCACGGCGCTCTCTGCCCTGTTCGGCGCCATGCCCAACACCACGTTCAGCCAGAACGTGGGCCTGATCGCCATGTCGGGCCTGATGAGCCGTTTCGTGGTGACCTTGGGCGCGCTGTTCCTGATCCTGTGCGGCCTGCTGCCCAAGATCGGCGCGGTGATCACCACCGTCCCGATCGAAGTGCTGGGCGGCGGGGTTATCGTGATGTTCGGGATGGTCGCGTCCTCGGCGCTCGCGATGCTGTCCAGCGTCGAATGGAACCAGCGCAACATGCTGGTGGCGGGCACCGCCCTGTCGGTCGCGCTGGGCCTTCAGCTAGAGCCCGAGGCGCTGGGCCACCTGCCGGAAACCGCGCGCATCCTGCTGTCATCGGGCGTGATGCCGGTGGCCGTGATCGCGCTGGTGCTCAACCTGGTGCTGCCCAAAGACGTGTGAGCGCGCACATTTTTGCAACGGCGCGTGAGAATCATTGCGTTTGATCGAACGCCCCAGCGGCGGCATCATGGTTCCATCGCGTTGAAACGATAAGGTAATGTTGCCCATGGCCACGGCCCCGCTCGCGTCTTTCGAACCGGTTGTTCCGCAAGGCTGCACGTTTGCGCCGCAGGATTGGGCGATCCTTGCGCGCCATTGGTATCCCGTTGCCCTGGCGCGGGAAGTGGGTGACGCGCCGATCAAGGCGCGGCTGCTCGATCAACCGCTGGTGATCTATCGCGCCCAGGATACGCTGGTAATCGCCCCGGACCGCTGCCCACACCGCGGCGTGCCGCTCAGCATGGGGCGGGCCAATGGGCGCGGGGTGGAATGCCCCTATCACGGGCTCACCTTCGGCGCGGGCGGGCGCTGCGTGCATGTGCCCGCGCAGCCACAACGATCGATCCCGGCGCAGTTCCATCTTCACACCTACCCGGCGGTGGAACGCTATGGCCTGATCTGGACGTGCCTCGATCCCGCCGCGACCGCGCCGGACGCTGACGCGATCATTGCAATGCCCCATTGGGACGAGGCCGGCTTTCAGCAGATCGTCTGCCCGTGGATCGACATCAACGGCTCGGCCGGACGGCAGATGGAGGGCTTTCTCGATGTCGCGCATTTTGCCTTCATCCACAGCGAAAGCTTTGCCGATCCCGATAACGCCCAGGTGCCCGATTATCGGCCACGCCGCACGGGCGAAGGTTTCGAGGCGGAATATTGGAGCAACGTGGCCAACTATCCCAAGGGCGTGGACAAGGCGCCACCGGGCTTTCGCTGGTTGCGTCACTTCCGCTGCCATGTTCCCTTCACCGCGACGCTCGAAGTGCATTTTCCAGGCGACGATCGCCTGGTGATCCTCAACGCCGCATCGCCGGTTTCGGCCACGGAAACCCGCCTGTTCGTGCCGATCGCGCGCAATTTCGATACCGACCAACCCGTGCAGGGCGTCTATGATTTCAACCGTCAGGTGTTTGAAGAAGACCGCGCCATGGTCGAGGCGCAATGGCCCGCGCAACTGCCGCTCGATCCCACCGCCGAAGCGCACCTGGCCGCAGACATGAGCTCGATGTTCTACCGCCGCGCGCTGCGCGCCCTGGGCCTGCGTGGCAGCTGATCGGGCGGGCAGGCTTGGCGGAAGGGGTGGGATTCGAACCCACGGATGCTTGCACATCGGCGGTTTTCAAGACCGCTGCAATCGACCACTCTGCCACCCTTCCGGCGCGCCGCCGATAGCGGTTGTCATGCGATGCGCAAAGAGGTTTTGCACGGCCATCCCCGCAAAATGCGCAAATCGGGCGATTTTCGGCAGGCTTGGCGCCTCACCCTGGCGCGGGGGTGTTCCATTGTCGGGCAAGGCATGCAAGACAGCCTGCAATGATGGCCCAACCGATCCCTTTCGTTTCAACCGCTAATTCTTCCCGCCCGGCACAGGCAATGCCGTGGCGCCACCGTGCCTGGCGGCGCTTGGCGATGGGGGCGGCGCTGGCGCTGGCCGCGCTGGCTGGCCCGGCGGTGGCGCAAGACAGCGAAGAGGCCGGCTTTCAGGGCTATCTGCAACTCCTCGCCGCCAAGGCGCGCGGGGCAGGGGTGCGCGAGCAGACGATCGCCAGCGTGCTGCCGGGGCTCACGTTCAACCCGCGGGTGATCGCGTTCGATCGCAGCCAGCCCGGTGGCGCACAATCGGGCGGGGGCACGCCCTCGTTCGAGCCCTATCGCCGGCGCCACGTGGATTCGGTGCGGATTGCCAAGGGGCGGCGCATCTATGCCGAATCGATGCAGCAGATCGAAGCCGTCAGCCGCCGCTATGGCGTGCCTGGCCCGATCATCCTGGCGATCTGGGGGCATGAGAGCAATTTCGGCAGCTATACCGGCGATTTCGATCTGCCGCGTTCGCTGGCCTCGCTCGCTTTCGAAGGACGCCGGCGCGAGCTTTTCTCTGACGAATTCGTTGCGGTGCTAAAGATGATCGATCGCGGCGTGCCCCGGCAAAATCTAGTCGGCAGCTGGGCCGGCGCATTCGGCAATCCGCAGTTCCTGCCCAGTGTCTATCTGCGCGTGGCGCAGGATGCCGATGGTGATGGTCTGCCTGATATCTGGGCGAGCCGCGCCGACACCATCGCCTCGATCGCCAACTATTTCCGCGATGCCGGCTGGCGCCCCGGCCAACCCTGGGGCTTTGCCGTGACCGCGCCGGCCGGGCTCGACCGCAGCCGCCTGGGCACGGCACTGGCCAGTCCGCGCTGCCCGCTGGTGTTTGCCCGGCACAGCCGCTGGCGCACCCTGCGCGAATGGCGCGCCATGGGCATCATGCCCCAGGCCGGCGTCTGGCCTGCGGGCGACGATACGCTCGCCACGTTTTTCGAGCCGGACGGACCAGGGCGCACGGCATATTTGCTAACCGGAAATTATCGGGTCATCCTCGATTACAACTGCTCGAACTTTTATGCCCTGTCCGTGGGATTGCTCGCCGATGAAATCAGCCGCTGATCGCCTTCGCCTGACTGCCGCCGCCCTGGCCATCCCCCTGGTGCTGGGCAGCGGCACAGCACACGTGGCCCTGGCCCAGGCGGTTAGCGGCCCGGCGGCCGATTATCCCATGGTGCTGGGCGCGCCCTTCGCGGTTGGCGGGGTGACCTATACCCCCGCCGATACGATGAACTATGATGCGGTTGGCTATGCCGTGCCTGATGCCGAAGGCGGCGGCGGGATCAGCGGGGCGCATCGCACGCTGCCCTTGCCGAGCTATGTCGAGGTGACCTCGCTCGATTCCGGGCGCACGATCCTGGTCCGGCTCGAACGGCGCGGCCCGATGGAGGGCGATGGGCTGGTGGCGCTTTCGCCTGGTGCCATCGCGCAATTGGGGTTGAACGGCACGCATGCACCGGTGCGCGTGCGGCGCGTCAACCCGCCAGAGGCCGAGCGCGCCCTGCTGCGCAATGGGCAGCAGGCGCCGGCCCGCATGGATACGCCGCCCGGCCTGCTCACCGCGCTCAAGCGCAAGCTGGGCATCCTCCCGCCGGCCGAGCCCAAGCCCGAACTGCTCGCCGCCGCCCTTGCGGGCAAGCAGCCGCCAGCACCCATGCCGACAGCAACGCCGCCGGCCCCGGCGCCCAAGCCGGTCATGCGCAACACCACGCCAATGCCGGCGCCGCGCCCGCCTGCGCCGGTTGCCCCCACGCCGGCGGCCAAGCCCGCCGCGCCCGCACCCGCGCCCAAGGCCGCTGCCGCGCCCCGGCCCGAACCCAAGGCACCGGCAAAGGCAGAGCCAAAGCCGGCCGCAAGGGTCGAGCACCAGGCCCCAGCATCGGCGCATTCTGCGGCCTATGTCGTGCAGGTTGGCGCCTTTTCCACGCGCGCCAATGCCGAAAAGGCCGCGCGCGAAGTGGGCGGCGCGGTGACGCCCGCTGGCAAGTTCTTCCGCGTGCGCATTGCCGCTGGTTCACAGGACGATGCCAAGGCGGCTCTGGGCAAGGCGAAGCGGGCGGGCTATGCCGATGCCCAGATCCAGCGCGCGCCATAAGGCAGGCGGGCTGGTCCCATCGTGAATTCGGGGTTTTGCTTGCGCCGTCTGCTTTCCGTTGCCGTTGCCCTGGCCGTCACGGCCGCCGTTGCCGTGCCTGCCCAGGGCATGAAGTCTCCGCACGTGCAGGTGTCGGCCGATCCCGCCCATCCGCCCGAGGTGGTGGCGCCGATCGCCCTGCTGATTGACGTCAATTCCGGGCGGGTGCTGTTCGAGCGGCAATCCCACCGCCGCTTCGTGCCGGCTTCGCTTACCAAGATCATGACCAGCTATGTCGCGTTCGAACTGGCCGCGCAGGGCAAGCTCAAGCTCGATGCCAGCTTTGCCATGCGGCCCGAAACGTTTCGCCAGTGGCATGGCGTGGGCAGCACGATGTTCCTGGAAAACAACAGCCAGACCCGCGTGGCCGATCTGCTGGAAGGCATCGTGACGGTCTCGGCCAACGATGCCTGCGTCGTGCTGGCAGAGGGCGTTTCGGGCAACGTGCCCGGCTTTACCGCGTTGATGAACGCGCAGGCCCGTGCGCTGGGCATGCATGACACGCACTACAACACGCCCAACGGCTGGATGGACGAGGGCCGCACCTATGTTTCGGCGGCAGACCTGGCCACGCTAAGCACAGCGCTGATCACCCGCCACCCCGATTTCTATCGCCGGTTCTATGGCCACGAAACCATGATCTGGAACGGGATCGAGCAGCGCAACCACAACCCGCTCTATGGCGTGGTGAACGGCGCCGATGGCGTCAAGACCGGCTTTACCAACGAGGCCGGCTATGGCCTGGTCGGATCGGCCCAGCGCAACGGGCGCCGCCTGATGATGGTGGTTGGCGGCTATGACCGGCCGCAGGACCGTGCCCGCGACGGCGCGGCGCTGATCGAATGGGGCTTTGCCGCGTTCGATGAAAAGCCGCTGTTCGCCGCCGGAGATCACGTCGGCAGCGCCCGGGTGCAGGGCGGCACCGTGGCCAGCGTCGGCCTGGTGGCGCCGCGTCCGCTCGCCATGCTCGTTGGCCATGGCCAGGCGGTGCGCCCCACGTTGTCGATCCGTTACAAGGGGCCGCTGCGCGCGCCGATCGCCAAGGGGCAGGAAGTGGCCACGCTGGTGGTGCGCGCGCCGGGCCAGCCCGACGCACGCCTGCCCTTGGCGGCGGCAGAAGCCGTGCCCACGGGCGGCCTGTTTGACCGCCTGCGCAATGGCTTTGCCGCGATGACCGGGCAATGAGCGGCGCTGGTTCCACCGGCCGCTTCGTGGTGTTCGAGGGCGGCGAGGGCGCGGGCAAATCGACCCAGGCGCGCCTGCTGGTCCAGGCCCTGGCCACGCGCGGGATCGGCGCGGTGCTCACCCGCGAACCGGGCGGAACACCGGGCGCCGAGGCGATCCGCACCCTGCTGTTGAGCACGCAGGGCGAAGGCTGGGGCGCACGGGCCGAAGCGCTGTTGTTTGCAGCCGCGCGCGCCGACCATGTCGAGCGGTTGATCCGCCCGGCGCTGGCGCGGGGCGAATGGGTGATCTGCGACCGCTTCATCGACAGCAGCCGCGCCTATCAGGGCGGCGGCAACGGGCTGTCCGATGCTGATGTCATGACGCTTCACGCGATTGGCAGCGAAGGATTGCTGCCCGATTGCACGATCCTGCTGGAATTGCCCGCGCAAGAGGCTGCAGCACGCTGCGCGCTGCGTGACCAGGGGCAGGCAGACCGGATCGGCGGGCGCGATGCCGCCTACCACGCCCGCGTTGCCGCCGCATTCGATGGCTTTGCCGCTGCCGAGCCAGGGCGCTTCGCCTGCGTGTCCGCGCTGGGCAGCCCCGAGGCCGTCGGCGCGCGCATTCTCGCTGCGCTGGCGCCATGGATGCCGCCGACATGCTGATCGGCCACGAACACCCATGGGAAACCTGGAATGCGGCCATGGCCGGCCAGCGCATGCACCACGCATGGCTGCTGGCCGGTCGCGAGGGGCTGGGCAAGGCCAGCTTTGCGATGGAGGCCGCCGCCAAGCTGGTGGCAGAGCCGGGCGTGCCGCAACCGCCGGCCCTGCATCATCCCGATATCCTGGTGCTTGAACCGCTACCCGCCAACGATGATGAGGCGAAGAAGCGTGACGATGGGCGTCCTTATGCCCGCAAGCGCAACATCAACGTGGAGCAAATCCGCGCGATGCTCCATCGCCTGCACACCCGACCCACACTGGGCGCCCGCCGCGCGGTAATCGTCGACGCGGCCGACCATCTGGAAAAAGGCGCGGTCAACGCGCTGCTCAAAGGATTGGAAGAGCCGCCGCAGGGCACGTTCTTCCTGCTCGTGGTGCATCAGCTTGGGCGCTTGCTGCCCACGGTGCGCTCACGCTGCCAGGTGCTGCGCTTCCGCCCGCTGGACCTTGCGGAAATGAACGAAGCCGTTTCATTATCCGCGCCCGAACTCGATGCCGAAACGCGGGCAGCCGCCATTGCCGTGGCGCATGGCTCGCCCGGGGCCGCACTGACCTTTGCCACCCAAGACCTTGGCCGCCCGCGGGCGCTGTTGCGCCAGATCCTGCGCAGCGGCGATCCCGACCTTGGCCTGCGCGGCGAACTGGGCAGCGCCTTGGGCGCGCGGCCCGATCGCGAGCGACTGCTGGCAACGATCGAGGCGGCGCGCACCGTTCTGGCCGAAGAAGTGAGCCAGGCCGGCGCCGACAACCGCCTGGCGATCATTGCGGCGCATCAGCATCTGGTGGATCTCGCGCGCGAGGTGCCGACACACAACTTTGATCCAGCGTTGCTGGTTATGGAAATCGGCGGGTTGCTGGCGCGCGCTGCGCGCACTAGAGCGGGGGCAACATCCCGCTGAAGGAAGCGACTGTCGCCATGGGCGAACCCTATTACATCACTACCGCCATTTCCTACCCCAACGGCAAGCCGCATATCGGGCATGCCTATGAAGCGATCGCTGCCGATGTGATCGCGCGGTTCCACAAGGCGATGGGCCGCGACGTGCGCCTGCAGACCGGCACGGACGAGCACGGCCTCAAAATGGCGCAAAAGGCGCGCGACCTGGATCTGACACCGGCACAGCTCAGTGATCAGATGTCGCAGCATTTCATCGACATGTGCGGCGCATTGAACGTCAACTATGACGTGTTCCTGCGCACCACCGAGCCGCGCCACCACACCGCCAGCCAGGAAATCTGGAAGCGCATGGAAGCCAATGGCGATCTCTATCTGGATCGCTACGAAGGCTGGTACTCAGTGCGTGACGAGGCCTATTACGACGAGAGCGAACTGGTCGAAGGGGAAGGGGGCGCCAAGCTTTCCCCCCAGGGCACCCCGGTGGAATGGACCGTGGAGGAAAGCTGGTTCTTCCGCTTGTCGAAGTATCAGGACAAGCTGCTCGCGCTCTATACCGACAATCCTGATTTCATCCGGCCCGAGGCACGCCGCAACGAGATGATCGCGTTCGTCTCGCAGGGCCTGCGCGACCTTTCGGTTTCGCGCACCAGCTTTGACTGGGGGGTCAAGGTGCCGGGCAGCGACAACCACGTGATGTACGTGTGGGTCGATGCGCTGACCAACTATCTCACCGGCCTTGGCTGGCCGGAAGAAACCGAAGCTTTTGCAAAGTATTGGCCTGCAAACCTGCATCTGATCGGCAAGGACATCGTGCGCTTTCACACGATCTACTGGCCCGCTTTCCTGATGAGCGCCAACCTGCCGGTGCCGCACCAAGTGTTCGGCCATGGTTTCCTGCTCAACCGCGGGCAGAAGGAATCCAAGTCGCTGGGCAACGTGACCGACCCGATCGCGCTGGCCGAGCGCTTTGGTGTGGACGCGGTGCGCTATTTCTTCATGCGCGAAGTGGCGTTCGGCCAGGATGGCTCGTGGTCTCCCGAGGCGATCGTGACCCGCTGCAATGCCGAGTTGGCCAATAGCTATGGCAACCTGGTCCAGCGGGTGTTGTCCATGATCTTCAAGAACATGGACGGAAAACTCGACACGTTTTCGAGCACCGAGGCCGACGACGTGCTGCTCGCCGCAGTCCACGCTGCCGCGGCCGAAGATCTGCCGCGCGAATTTGCCGCGCTCAATTTCTCCGCCGGGATCGACGCGTGGATGCGCGCGGTCTTTGCCTGCAACGCCTATATCGACGAGCAGGCGCCGTGGACGCTGCGCAAGACCGACCCGGAACGAATGCGCGCCGTGCTGCTTACCCTGTTCATGGCCATTCGCGACCTGACCATTGCCATTGCCCCGATCGTGCCAACGGCAGCGGGCAAGGTGCTTGACCAGCTGGGAATTCCGGCGGGCGAGCGCGGCTATGGCGCTTTGCACCATGCCGGCTGGTACATGGAACGCGTGGCCACCGGGGAAGCGCTGGCGCAGCCAATTGGCGCGTTCCCGCGGCTCGAGCTTCCGGCCGAGGAAGGCGCGGGCGCCTGATGCTGATCGATTCCCATTGCCACCTCATCTACGAAGGCCTAGTTGATCGCCAGGCCGAAGCACTGGCGGCGGCCCGCGCGCGGGGCGTGCGCGGGTTCCTCAATATCTCCACGCGGGAGCGCGAATGGGAAGCGGTGGTGGCCGTGGCCCATCGCGAGCCCGACGTGTGGGCAAGCGTGGGCATCCACCCGCACGAGGCCGATGCCCACGCCGATCTGGGCGCTGCGGTGCTGGCCGCCGCAACGGCAGATCCGCGCGTGATCGGCATCGGTGAAACCGGGCTCGATTACTTTTACGATCACTCCGACCGCCAGGTGCAGCAGGACCTGTTCCGCATGCACATCAGCGTGGCGCGGGACACCGGCCTACCGCTGATCATCCATACGCGCGATGCCGAGGACGATACGCTGCGCATCCTGAGCGAAGAAATGGGGAAGGGCGCCTTCCCGGCCTTGATCCATTGCTTCACCGCCAGCGCGGGCTTTGGCCGCGCGGTGCTCGACCTGGGCTTGACGATCTCGATTTCCGGCATCGTCACGTTCAAGAACGCCAAGGACTTGCAAGGCTTTGTTGCCGACATTCCCGAGGACCGCCTGCTGGTGGAAACCGACGCGCCGTTCCTGGCGCCGATCCCTCATCGCGGCAAGAAGTGCGAACCGGCGTTCGTGGCCGATACCGCCGCGTTTGTCGCCGCGTTGCGTGGTGTCACGATCGAGCAACTGGGCGCGGTGACCACCGACAACTTCTTCCGCCTGTTCAGCAAGGCGGAAAGGACCGCGGCATGAAGTTGGTCATGCTGGGATCGGGCACGTCAACCGGCGTGCCGCGCATCGGCAACGACTGGGGGGAATGCGATCCGGCCGAGCCGCGCAACCGCCGCACCCGCGTGGCGATCGTGGTGGAAGGCGCCGACGGCGCGCGCATCCTGGTCGATACACCCACCGATCTGCGCCACCAGCTGCTCGCCACCGAAATCGATCGCATCGATGGCGTGGTCTGGACGCATGACCATGCCGATCACACCCACGGGATCGACGATCTGCGCCCGCTGCGCATGGGCCGCGGCGCACCGATCCCAGGCTATGCCGCCGATGAGACCGTGCGCCGCCTGCGCCAGCGCTTCGGCTATGTCTTTGCCGGGCAGCATGGCTACCACACGATCTGCAACCTCGATAACCTCGATCGCGTGCGCATGGTTGCTGGCATCGCCATCAGCCATTGCCAGATGGCCCATGGCCCAGCGCAATCGACCGCGTTCCGGTTCGACCAGAATGGCAAGTCCATCGGCTATGCGACGGATTTTTCGGAAATAAACGACGACATGATCAACCTGTTCTATCGGGTTGACGTGCTGGTCGTCGATGCCTTGCGGCGGCAGCCGCATCCCACGCACGCCCATCTGGCGATGGCGTTGGAACTGGTGGCAACCTGCCGGGCGGGCCAGGCCGTGTTGACCCATCTCGACAAGTCGATGGATTATCTCACGCTGTGCGGCGAAACGCCCGACAACGTCCAGCCAGGCTATGACGGCCTGGAAATCAGCCTGTGAGCAGGGGGTAAGCGCCACGCCATGATCACACCCGATCGCATCGTTGCCTTGATCGGCCTGGTCATGGCGCTGGTCCTGGTATCGCGCAACGGCGCGCTGCGCCGCGTGCAATGGCCGGCACGGCTCCAGATGGCGCTGATCTGGGGCGTGATCATCGTGCTCACGGCCTTGGTCTATACCTGGCTCAAAGCCCGCTGATCCGGGCCTAAAGCCAAGTTCATTTTACATAATACATCTTATCCATACGACATAACATTCCGGGAGGGCGATGCCGATCACACCGCCGCGCCCGCCAGGATCTGCTTGAGCGCGGCAACGTGTTCGGCAAAGCGCTGGCGCCCAATCGCCGTGATCCGCGCCCAGGTGCGCTGCCGGCCATCGACCGGCGCCTTGCGCAGCGCAATCAGCTCTGCGTCAGCCAAGGCTGACAGATGCTTGGACAGCACGGAATCGCTGCACTTGGTAATGTCGCGCAGCCGGGCGAATTCGGCGTCCTGCACGTGGCTCAACACGGCCATGACCTGCAGCCGCGCGGGCGCCTGGAGCAATGGTTCCAGCCCATCGAGATCGGCGATGGTTTCGGCCTCGGTCGCCATGCTCATGCCTCTTGCATTTCGCGCACGAACACGCGCTGCCACGTCACGCTGCCCCAATAGCTGATGCCAAAGGTGACCACCGCCAGCGCCACGCTGAGCAGCGGCATGCCGGCATCAAAACTGGCCCAGACACTGGCGATATAGAGCGCGGCAATTGCGACCAGCAGCAGCGCTACCACGCGCCGCGTGCGCCCACGGCGATAGCCGTTGATGAACACCCCAAGCCGGCGACGGTCAGACATTACGCAGGCCAAAATCCCAGCCATCACCGCGACGAACAGCGCGATGCGCCAGCCAAACGCCACCGCCGGCGTTGCCACCAGCACCGCTTCGCACAAGGCGAAAGCCGCGTGGCGCCAGGGCGGACAGGCGAGCGTGGCCAGCTCGCGCTGCGCGCCAACGACGGCACCGAGGGCGGCGCGGGCTTCATCTTTTCCAATTGCGTTCATGATGTCATTCCTCACTTTCCATGTTGGAAAGCGATATATCAAACTTTCCGCTTCGGAAAGTGATAATTTTCCAAAATGGAAAGTGATATCGTCGGCTTGCTTGAGGGGTGCCATTTGCGCGTTTACCGCCTAAAAACCAGCGCCATGTCTGACACCGTTTCCGCACCCGCCGCATCGTCCCCCTCGCTGATCCGCCTGTTGGCGATCATGGCCCGGTTGCGTGATCCGCACGGCGGCTGCGAATGGGATCTGGCGCAGGATTTTGCCTCGATCGCGCCCTACACGATCGAAGAAGCCTATGAGGTGGTCGATGCCATCGCGCGGAATGACATCGCCGCCCTGCGCGAGGAACTGGGCGATCTGCTGCTCCAGGTGGTGTTTCACAGCCGCATGGCGCAGGAGGCCGGCCATTTCGCGTTTGACGATGTGGCCGCCGCGATTGCCGACAAGATGGAGGATCGCCATCCGCACATCTTTGGCGGCGAGGATGATCACGGCCAATCGCGCGAGGAGCGCTGGGAAAACCGCAAGGCCGCCGAGCGGGCCGCCAAGGGCGCGCAGAGTGCGATGGATGGCGTCGCCCTCGCCCTGCCCGCGCTGATGCGCGCGGAAAAGCTGCAGAAGCGCGCCGCGCGCGTCGGGTTCGACTGGCCCGATACGGCCGGGCCCACCGCCAAGGTGATCGAGGAACTGGACGAGCTCGCAGCGGCGCAAACCGCGGCGGAACAGCTCGATGAGGCGGGCGACCTGCTGTTCGCCGCCGTCAACGCGGTGCGCGCCTATGGCGTTGCCCCCGAAGACGCGCTGCGCCACGCCAATGCCAAGTTCGAGCGGCGCTTCCGCGCGATGGAGGCATTGGCGCAAGGGCGCTTTGCCACACTGAACCTCGATGCCCAGGAAGCGCTGTGGCAGGCGGTGAAAGTGTCAGAGCGTGGTGAAGCGGCCGATATCGGCGAGGCTTAACCGCACGCTGAGGCGCAGCGCCGTCTGGTCTTCGTTGGGCTCTTCGCGCAGCACTTCACCATGGGCGTGCAGCCAGGCGAGGCGCTGGCCGTCGCTGACCGGCACCGTGAGTTCCAGTACTTGCGCGTTCCCGGTCAGCATCTCGCTCAAGACGCTGAGCAGGGTATCGGTGCCCTCCCCCGTCATCGCGGAGATCGGCACGACCTTTTGCTCGGGCACGCCATGGGCGATCATCGCATCGCGCATGGCCCGTTCGTCTTCGCCCAGCAGATCCCACTTGTTCCAGGCCTCGACGATGGGGATCTCGCTGCCCCCTTCCCCGATCACGCCCAGGTCGGTGAGGATTTCCTCCACCTCGGCCTTTTGCTGGGCCGCCGCCGGATTGGCGATATCACGCACGTGCACGATCACGTCGGCCGCCGTCACCTCTTCCAGCGTGGCGCGGAACGCCGCCACCAGTTGCGTCGGCAGATCGGAAATGAAGCCAACCGTGTCTGAGAGGATCGCCTTTTCAACGCCCGGCATGCGGATCGCCCGCATCGTGGGGTCGAGCGTGGCGAACAGCAGATCTTCGGCCATCACCGCGGCGCCGGTCAGGCGGTTGAACAGCGTGGATTTTCCGGCATTGGTATAGCCGACCAGGGCAATCACCGGCCATGGCGCGCGCTGGCGCCTTTCGCGGTGCAGGCCACGGGTGCGGCGCACCTGCTCCAGTTCGCGGCGCAAGCGTGCCATGCGGTTGCGGATCATCCGCCGGTCCGCCTCGATCTGGGTTTCACCCGGACCGCCCAGGAAGCCGAAGCCACCGCGCTGGCGTTCCAGGTGGGTCCAAGAACGGACCAGGCGCCCGGCCTGGTAATCGAGATGGGCGAGTTCCACCTGCAGTCGCCCTTCGGCGGTGGCGGCACGTTCGCCAAAGATTTCGAGGATCAACCCGGTGCGGTCGATCACCTTGCGCTTGAGCTTGTCTTCCAGGTTGCGCTGCTGGATCGCCGACAACGCGCCATCGACGATGACCAGCTCGGCCTCGTTCTGTGTCGCACTGACGGCGAGGCGTTCGACCTGCCCTTCCCCGAACAGCGTGCCGGGGCGCACCACGCGGATCGGCACGATGAACGCGTCGACCACCTCGATGCCGATGGCGCGGGCCAGGCCCTGCCCTTCTTCCAGGCGCGCTTCGGCATCCTCGCCCAAGCCGCCGCGCTGGCGGATATCGGGCAGAACAACAATGGCGCGCGCGCCACGGGTGACTTCGCCTTCGATGTCACCCGCATTGCGTCCAAATTCGAAAGTGCTCAGTTCGCTTCGCCTTCCCAGTCACCCGTCAGATCGACATGGCCGGCCGGCTGAATCGTCGAGACGGCATGCTTATAGGCAAGCTGCACATAGCCTTCGCGTTCCAGCAGCATGCAAAAAAGGTCATAGGCCGCGACCTTGCCCTGCAGCATGACGCCGTTGACGAGGAACATGGTGACCTGCACGCCGGCATCGCGCACGCTCGACAGGAACACTTCCTGCAACAGGCGCTTCTTGCCGTTTTCGTCGTTGCCGCTCTGGAAGTGGGCAACCGACAGCTGCTGGCCCGGCATGATCGTCGAGATCGCGTGCTTGTAGACCAGCTGCGATTGGCCATCGCGGCGCAGCAGGATCGAGAAGTTGTCGAACCAGGTGACGATGCCCTGCAGCTTGACGCCCTTCACCAGAAACATGGTGACGGGAATCTTGTTCTTGCGCAGATGGTTGAGGAACACGTCCTGAAGGTTCTGGCCCTTCACCGCGCCGCCGCTGGCAACAGGTGCGGGTGCAGGCGCAGCGGCCTCGGCAGGGGCTGCGGCTTCGGACTTGGCGCGCGGGCGCGCGGACAGGGTCTTTCCGGTCATTCTTGTGACTCCGTTCTATTGGCGGGCCCCGGTCCTTTCGGCGCTAATCCGGGACTTCGCGATCTGGCCCACGATCATTGCGGTGCAAGATGACACGGCAATGGCCATGGGCCGGCTTCGAACCTTGTCTTATGGCCGCTTTGCCGCGGCGTAAACCGGGTTTTTGTCGCAAACCTTCGCTTGTGCGCAAAAGCCTGGTGGAACGCCCGCCAGGCGGTCAGTCCTCTTCCTCGTCCTCGCGTCGCTCGGCCATGCCCAGCAGCTTGAGCTTGCGATGCAGGGCAGAGCGTTCCATCCCGATGAAGCTGGCGGTCTTGGAGATGTTGCCGGAAAAGCGCCGGATCTGCACCTTGAGGTATTCGCGCTCGAAATTCTCGCGCGCCTCGCGCAGCGGCACGCCCATCAGCGCCGAGGTGCCGGTATCGGCGCCAAGCCGGGTGGAGACGATTTCGGCGGGCAGCATGTCAGCCTCGATCCGGGCCAGGCGCTCGCGCGGGGTGAGGATGATCGTGCGCTCCACCACATTGCGCAACTGGCGCACATTGCCCGGCCAGTCATAGCTTTGCAGCGCGGCCATGGCCTCGGGCGTGATGCCCGGCGGCGAAACGCCCTGCTCGCTGGCATAGCGGGTGAAGAAATGATCGACCAGCGAGGGGATGTCGTCGCGCCGATCGGTCAGCGGCGGGATCGCCACCGGCACCACGTTGAGGCGGTAGAACAAGTCTTCGCGGAAGCGCCGCTCGGCGATTTCCTTTTCGAGCGGGCGCGAGGACGAGGAAACGACGCGCACGTCAACGCGGATCTGGCGATGGCCACCCACGCGCACGAAGGCCTGTTCAGTCAGGACGCGCAGGATGCGGGCCTGGCTGGAGGGCGGCATGTCGGCCACTTCATCAAGAAACAGCGTGCCGCCATCGGCCATTTCCAAGAGGCCGGCGCGCACCAGCTTGCCATCGGCCTCTTCCCCGAACAGTTCCTGTTCGAAGCGTTCGGGGGTGATGCGCGCGGAATTGACAGTGATGAAAGCGTTCTGCGCGCGCGGGCTCCAGCTGTGGAGCAGGCGCGCGGCCACTTCCTTGCCCGATCCCGCCGGGCCGGTGATCAGCAGGCGGCTGCCGGTGTTGGCCACCCGCTTCAATGTGGCGCGCACCTGGTTGATGGCGGCGGAATTGCCGGTGAATTCTTCCGAGGCGACGAAGCCCTGGCGCAGGCGCTGGTTTTCGCGGCGCAGGCGTTCGGTTTCGGTGGCCCGCTCCACCAGCAACAGCAGGCGCTCGGCCTCGAACGGCTTTTCGAGAAAATCCATTGCGCCGCGGCTGATGGCCGAAACGGCGGTATCGATATTGCCGTGGCCGGAAAAGATGATCACCGGCAGTTCCGGCTCGCGCTTCTTGATCTCGTCCAGCACTTCGAGGCCGTCCATTGGGCTGCCGTGCAACCACACGTCGAGCAGGACCAGGCTGGGCCGGCGTTCGTCCACCGCTGCCAGGGCCGATGTGCTGTCACCGGCAAGGCGGCAGCCATAGCCTTCGTCGCTGAGCACGCCCGCCACGAGTTCGCGGATGTCACGTTCATCGTCGACGATCAGGATATCGAGAGCCATGGGAATTTCTAAGTCCTGTGGAAAAAGCCTGATGGAACCGTGCGTTGCAGAAAGGATCAATGCGGCGTGGCAATCACCGTATCGACAGGCGGTGGATTGGCCGGGGCGACGCCCCCGGCCTGGGCCAGAGGATCGCGGGCAAAGCGCATGGTCACGCGGGTGCCACCCTCGGGCTCGTTGGCAAAGGCCATGTCGCCGCCGTGCTCCTCGACGATCTTGTTGACGATCGCCAGGCCCAGCCCGGTGCCCTTTTCACGCGTGGTGACATAGGGTTCGAGAATGCGCTCGCGCTCCACCGGCAGGCCAACGCCATTGTCGATCACGGTGACGGTGACGGCGGCATCATCGGCGTGAAGCTGCACCGCGATGCGGCCACGGTAATCAAGGTCAGACACTTTGGCGCGCTGCTGCTCGATCGCCTCTACCGCGTTCTTGAGCACATTGGTCATCACCTGGCCGAACTGGTGGCGATCGCACTGGAATGGCACGGCCGGCGCATCGCTGGTAAAGCTGAAGCTGACCTCGCCATGCGCCACTTCCTGCAAGAACAGGGCCTGGCGCACCAGGTCGCTGGCATCCTCGCTGCGGAACACCGGCTTGGGCAGGCGCGCGAACGAGGAGAACTCGTCCACCATCTTGCGCAGATCGCCGACCTGGCGAATGATCGTGGCGGTCAGTTCCTCGAACAGTTCGGGATCGGTCACGATCTGGCGGCGATAGCGGCGCTTGAGGCGCTCGGTCGCCAACTGGATCGGCGTCAGCGGGTTCTTGATCTCGTGCGCGATGCGGCGCGCCACGTCAGACCACGCCGCGCGGCGCTGGGTGATCAGCTGGCGAGTGATGTCCTCGAACGTGATCACGTGACCATGGCGATCGGCCCGCGCCTTTACCGCCAGCGTGAGCAGTTCACCCTGGCGGGCATATTGCACGATGCCGCTGCTTTCGCCGTTGGCCACGAGCTGCGCGATCTGCGGCGCGATTTCGGTCAACGTGCGGCCATCGGCCGAGACGCCGGGATCTTCGAGCAGCAGCTTCTGCGCCGAAGAGTTCATCAGCTGGATCGTGCCATCAGGCCCGACCGAAACGATGCCGGCGGTGATCGATTCCAGCACGGTTTCGATGAACACGCGCCGCACATCGAGCTGGGCATTGGCATTGACCAGCGCCTGCGTCTGCCCTTCCAGTTGCGCGGTCATGCGGTTGAATGCGCGGGTCAGCATGCCGACCTCGTCGATGTTCTTGACCGGTGCCACGCGCATGGAAAAGTTGCCGCTGCCCACACTGCGCGCGGCCTTGACCAGTTCAGCCAGCGGGGCAACCTGGCGATCGGCAAAGCGCAGCGCCACCCACACGGCCAGCATCACCAGCGCCAGGCTGATCACGAACAGCGCGATGTTGAAGCGCAGCTGGATCGCCCGCGCGCTGCGGCTGAGGACGTCATAGGCAGACAGCACGCTGTTGGCGCGTTCGAACTGGTTGAGCGCCAGCTTGTCGGAATTGCGCGCCACATAAAGGTAGATACCGCGCTGGTGATCGATCGCCGTGACTGCCTCGATCCGCTCGGCCGAGGCGTTGACGACGACCTGCTCCCCGGCGTCGAGCTTGCGCAGTTCATCCGGCGTGATGCGCTCGCGGTTGTCCTTCGCATTGGGATCGACGATGGCGGCGGTGCGCAGGGTGCCATCGCGGCCGCGCTCGATAATCGCGCTCTCGTCCATCTTGCGGCTGTAAACCTGCCAGGAATAGCCGGCGAGAAAGTCCTGGCTGGTGATTGGCGCCTGGTCGAAATACCCGCGCACGTCGCCCGCCATGGCCACGCTTTCGCGGCCGACATCGCGCAGCTTGTCGGCATAATAGCCGCGCGCCAGGCTGTTGGCATTTTCCAGCATGCCGCGGGAATCGCTGGAAAACCAGAATTCCACGCCAGACTGGAAGAGTAGCGAGGCAAAGATCACGACCAGCAGCGTGGGGATCGCGGCAATGAGCGAAAACAGCCAGACCAGGCGCACGTGCAGCCGCCCGCTGGTGCCCAGGCCACTGCGCGCGGCGCGTGCCAGGGCCAGGCGGCGGCCCGCGAGCACGATCAAGGCCATGGCCGGAACCAGCGAGCCGATCAGCAAGACCGAGGTGAGCCGCGCGGGCAACAGTTGATTGGCGGCGCTGTTGGCGCTGACCGTCTGCCACGAGACCATCAGCATCGTGATCAGCGCGGTTCCGGCAGTCATTTCCAGCAGGAGGAACACGTTGGCGCGGCGCAGCGACACCAGCAGCCGTCGCCACCAGCGCGGCAGTCGTTTGCCGGAACGTGTTGCATTTGCGACCATCGTGGCGCCTTTACAACGCTGCTGTTGCAAAAATGCAAGTGCTTTTATGACACAGCCCGCCCGGACAGGTGGCGTCAGCGACCACCCAGGGCATCTTCCGGCGCGATGCCCAGATCGACCAGGCGCTTGCGCAGGGTGTTGCGGTTGATGCCGAGCAATTGGGCGGCCCGCAGCTGGTTGCCGCCGGTCTGCGCCAGGGCATGAAGGAACAGCGGCCGCTCGAAAGCGGCCAGCGCGCTGTCATAGAGCATGCCTGGCTCGGGCCGCGCCTGGCGCAGGAATGCGTCGAGCGCCGTGGCGAAATCGGCCGGGGCGGCGTGGCCCATGTCGGCTTCGGGTTCGCCTGCGCGCTGCGCCGCATTGTCACTCGCCAGCAGCGGCTCGATCGTGGCTTCGTCGACTACGTCGTCGCGCGCCAACAGGGCCAGGCGGAAGATGAAATTGCGCAACTCGCGCACGTTGCCACGCCAGGGCTGCCGCGCGAGTAGCGCCGCACCTGCTGCCGACAGCTGGCGGCGGGGCAAGCCCTCGGCCGCGGCCCGCGCCAGGAAATGCCGGGACAGCGCCTCCACGTCGTCGGCCCGCTCGCGCAGCGGCGGCAGTTCGATCGGCACGACGGCAAGGCGATAGTAAAGGTCTTCGCGGAACGTGCCGGCGGCGATCATCGGCAGCAGATCGCGATTGGTCGCCGCAATGATCCGGCAATTGAGCGCGATTTCCTCGGTGCCACCGACGCGGCGGATACGCCCGGATTGCAGCGCGCGCAGCAGGCGGGTCTGCGCCTCCAGCGGCATGTCGCCGATTTCGTCCAGAAACAGCGTGCCGTGCGCGGCCTGTTCGAACTTGCCGATCTGGCGGGCGACGGCGCCGGTGAACGCGCCCTTTTCGTGGCCGAACAGCTCGCTTTCGATCAGCTCGTGCGGGATGGCAGCGGTGTTGACCGCCACGAACGGCCCGTCGCGCCGGTTGCCCAACTGATGGATCGCTTCGGCCACCAGTTCCTTGCCAGTGCCGGATTCGCCCAGGATCAGCACGGTCAGATCATTGCGCAACACGCGCGTGATCATGCGATAGACCGCCTGCATCGCCGCGCTGCGCCCGACCAGCGGCAGCCCCTGCCCCAGGTCTTCGGCGGCATCGGGCAGATCGCTGCCATCGAGCGCGCCCAGCGCCTGGCGCACCGTGCGCACCAGTTCTTCCAGGTCGAACGGCTTGGGAAAATATTCAAAGGCGCCGGTATCGCTCGCCCGCACGGCGGTATCGAGCGTATTCTGCGCCGACAGGATGATCACCTGCATGCGTGGAAACGCGGCGCGCACCGGAGGCAGGGTTTCGATGCCGTCGCCATCGGTCAGCATCACATCGGTCAGCATCAGGCCATAGGGCTTGCTCGCCAGCAGGCAATCGCGCCCGGCGATGCTGTCGCAGCGATCGACGTGCAGGCCCTCGGCCTCCAGCGCCGCGGTGATGACGATGGCGATGGAGGAATCATCCTCGACCAGGAGAATCGACTCTTTCATGCGCTCAATCATTCTGCACAGTGCCGGCAACGGGCAGGTGCAGGCGGAAATGCGTCCACCCCCCAACCTCGTCGCGATCGTGGGTGATGCGCCCGTTCATTTCCCGCACCAGCTTCTGCACCAGGGCGAGGCCCAGGCCCTGGCCATTCTTCTTGGCGGTGACGAACGGCTCGAAGATATGGTCGCGCAGCGCGGGATCGATGCCGGGGCCATTGTCGCTGATGCGCACCTCGATCGGCAGGCGCAGCGGCTTGCCCGCGCGGGAATGCACCTGGATGCCGCTGGCAAAGCGCGTGCGCACCACGATGCGGCGATCGTCCTGCCCCTCGCCCGCCTCGCGCGCATTGGTCATGAGGTTGAGCAGGATCTGCACCAGGGCATCGGGATTGGCGGTGACCGGGGGCAGCGAGGGATCGAATTCCTCCCGCACCACCACGCCGCCCGGGTCGCTGGCGGCGATCACCGCCTGGGCACGGCGCACCGCTTCGTGCAGGTTGCAGGGCACGGCCGGTTCGCGGATGCGGCGGGACAGCGACTGCATGTGATCGATCAGCTTGGCGATGCGATCGACCTCGGCGGTGATCAGCCCGGTCAGCGCGCGGTCCGCCTCGCCCAGCTTGCGGTCGAGCAATTGCGCGGCGCCACGAATGCCGGCGAGCGGATTCTTGATTTCGTGGGCCAGGACCTCGGGCGCACGCAGGGCGCCGGTCTCGCCAGCGCCGGCGCCGGGCACGTCATCGCTGAGCCCTTCCACGCCGCTCATTTCGTGCAGGACCAGCATTTGCCAGCCCGGATGGTGCTGCACCGGCGCGGTCATCACGTCGAGCGCGCGGGTGCTCCGGCCGGGCAGGCCAACGCGCACGCGCCGCGCGACCAGGTGCGTTTCGGCATCGGCCAGGCGATGCAGGATCAGCGGCTCTTCAAAATCGAGAACGTCGATCAGCGCCTTGCCGACCAGGCGCCGCGCCCCCTGGCTGAGCAGTTGTTCGGCCGCCGGATTGACCGCCGAAATCGTCATGTCGGGCGCCAGCAGCAATACGGCCAGCGGAAAGCTGGCGATCATGCGCTTGGGATCGGGCCGCACCAGATGCTCGGCGCGGGCGCGGTCCAGCCCTTGCGTCATGCCGCTTCGCGGTGGTGCAGCGGGGCGTAGAATGCTTCGAGATTGGCGAGCACGTCCTGCGCATCATCGATGAAGTTGACGCGGTTGCGGAACTCGGCCGAACCCGGCAGGCCCTTGGTGTACCAGCCCAGGTGCTTGCGTGCCATGTTCACGCCGGTGACGGCGCCATAGTGTTCGAGCATCGACTGGTAGTGTTCCACGATCAGGCGATATTGCTCCTCGATCGTGGGATCGGGGCGCACCTCGCCGGTCTGCAGCCAGTGCATCACCTGCCCCAGCAGCCATGGGCGGCCATAGGCGCCGCGCCCGATCATCACGCCATCGGCACCGCTTTGCGCCACGGCCTGGGCCACGTCCGCGATCCCGCAGATATCGCCATTGACGATCACGGGAATGGTCACCGCTTCCTTGACCTTGCGGACAAAGGCCCAGTCGGCGCTGCCCTTGTACATCTGGTTGCGGGTGCGGCCGTGCACGGTGATCATCTGCGCGCCGAGATCCTGCGCGATCCGTGCCAGTTCGGGGGCATTGAGGCTGTCATGGCACCAGCCCATGCGCATCTTGACCGTGACCGGAACCTTCACCGCCTTGACCGTCGCCTCGATCAGGCGCGCCGCCAGCGGCACTTCGCGCATCAGCGCAGACCCGGCATAGCCGTTGACGACCTTGCGCACCGGGCAGCCCATGTTGATGTCGATTATGGCCGCGCCGCGATCTTCCGACAGCTTGGCCGCTTCGCCCATCTGTTCGGGATCGCAGCCGACCAACTGCATCGAGACCGGTTCCTCGGTGGGGTGCCAGGCCCATTTCTGGATCGACTGGCGCGTTTCGCGGATCGCGGCGGGGCTGGCGATCATTTCCGTCACGTTGAGGCCCGACCCGAAGCGCCGCACCATCAGGCGGAACGGCAGATCGGAAACGCCCGTCATCGGCGCCAGGACCACCGGGCAGCCAATGCGCACGGGGCCAACGTCAAGCGGGGCGAGAACGGGGGGAGTGGGAACCTGGGTCATGACCAAACGATACTGCCTAAAAAACAGGCAGCCCTT
>CAYXUN010000005.1:0-12737 GCA_964468165.1 uncultured Novosphingobium sp.
CCCGCCAAACCGCAGGCGGCGCGGGCGCAGCGGCTGGCCGCCAGCGGCCGGGCCGGGCGCCGCGCCCAGCGCCGCGCCCGCGACGATGGCGCAGCCGGCGCCATCGTCGATCGCCCCCGTGCCCAGATCCCAGCTATCGAGGTGGCACGCCACCAGCACCGGCGGCAGCGACGGATCGCGGCCAGGCAATTCGCCCACTACATTGCCCGAGGGCGCATTGTCGATGATCTGGCCAGTCAGCGTCAGGTGCAGCTTGAGCGGCTGGCCGGTGGCGGCAAGCCGGGCGATCTGATCGGCATCGGGATTGGATACGGCGCCGGCGGGAATGGGCTTCACCCCCTGGGCCCAGCTGATCACCCCGGTATGCGGGTTGCGGTGCTTGTCGGTGCCGACAGAGCGGATCACCACCGCCAGCGCGCCCTTGGCCACGGCCACGCCCGGCCCCTTGCGCCGCACGTTGCCATAGGGGCCATAGCCGCTGCCATCCTGGGTTGGCGCCATGGCGTGGTCGATAAAGGCGATCTTGCCCGCCAGCGAACCATCGGGCGCCGCCTCCAGCGCGGCGAGCGAGGGGAAATAGACCAGCGGCGCGGTGATGCCCGCCTCGGGCGTGGCGCCGGAATAGCCCAGCGCGGTGATCGCCAGCGGCTGCGCGGCAAAGCCGACGAGTTCGGCCTTGTCGATCCCGCGGCGATAGGCGCGCATGGTAACGGGCTCGAGCCCCCCGTGCGGGACGCCCCGTGGCTTGCGGCGCGGGGCGGCCCATGCGGGGGGGCGCGCCTCGGCCGGGCTGCCAGCCGGGCGCGGGCCAACCTGCGTGGTCAGGTCGCGCACCAGATCCCAGGCCACATCGGGCGCAGGCGCCGCGGCATGTGCCAGGGTCGGCACCATGGCGGGCGCAAGCGAGAGAACGGCGGCGGCGGCAGAAAGGCGGGCGGTCAACGAGCGCATCGGCAAATCCCGAAAGGAGTTGGGGGTGCGCCACATTTGCGCGCCCCCCTGCGAAGTCAACCGCCAGCCTGTTCAAAACACGCGATTCATGCCGCCGCCAGCGCCTGTTCCAGATCGGCCAGGATATCGTCGATATGCTCGATGCCGATCGACAGGCGCACATAGCCGGGGCTGACCCCCGCAGCGGCCTGCTCTTCGGCAGAAAGCTGGGAATGGGTGGTAGACGCCGGATGGATCGCCAGGCTGCGCGCGTCGCCAATATTGGCAACGTGGTAGAACAGCTTGAGTGCATCGATGAAGGCCCGACCGGCATCGGCACCGCCGGCCAGTTCGAAGCCGACCAGCCCCCCTGCCCCGCGCGGCAGATAGGTGGCGGCCAGGTCGGCCGCGCGGCCCTGGGCCAGCGAGGGATGGATCACGCGCGTGACCTTGTCATGGCCGGAAAGCCATTGCGCCACCGCTGCCGCGTTCTGGCTGTGCCGCTCGATCCGCAGCGGCAGCGTTTCGATCCCCTGGATCAGCTGGAACGCGTTGAACGGCGATAGCGCCGCGCCCATGTCGCGCAGCAGGATCACGCGGGCGCGAATGGCATAGGCGATCGGACCCAGCGGCTTGATATCGCGCGCCCACACCGCGCCGTGATAGCTGGGATCGGGCAGGTTGAAGAGCGGCTGCCGTTCGGGGAATTCGTCCCACGCGAAATTGCCGCCATCCACGATCAGACCGCCGATTGAGGTGCCATGCCCACCCAGATACTTGGTGGAGGAATAGACCACCACCGCCGCGCCATGATCGAACGGGCGGATCAGCAACGGGGCGGCCGTATTGTCGACGATCAGCGGCACGCCCAGCTTGCGCCCGATTGCCGCCACTTCGGCAATCGGAAAGGCCACCAGCTTGGGATTGGGCAGGCTTTCCGCGTAATAGGCGCGGGTGCGGTCGTCGGTCGCACGGGCGAACCCTTGCGGATCGGCCGGATCGACAAAGCGCACCTCGATGCCCAGATCCTTGAGCGTGTTGGCAAACAGGTTCCAGGTGCCGCCATAGAGATCGGTCGAGCTGACGATATTGTCACCCGCCCGCGCCAGGTTGAGCACGGCATAGGTCGATGCCGCCTGGCCCGATGCCACCGCCACGGCAGCGGCCCCGCCCTCCAGCGCCGCCACGCGCTGTTCCAGCACGTCGGTTGTCGGATTGCCAAGCCGCGTATAGATCGGCCCGAGTTCCTTGAGGGCAAAGCGGTTGGCCGCTTGCTCGGTACTGTCGAACTGATACGACGTGGTCTGGTAGATCGGCACGGCCACCGCGCCGGTGGCCGGATCGGCGCGCCAGCCGGCGTGCAGGGCCAGGGTTTCGGGCCGGGGCGTGCGGGTTTCTGGCGTTGTGTCGCTCATGGCATCCTCTGGTCGCTGGGCATTCGCCCTATTTGTCTACTTATTTAATTGACATAATCAAGCCCGGAATTGCGCATGGCATCCTGCGGCCGATACTGCGTGGCAATGCGCAGGCGCAGCGACAAGCGCGATCAACCATGGCCTGCGTAAACCACCACGCACAGAGCGCCACGCGCGCGGCCCCCGGGGATGGGGCTTTGAACTGGGGGGTTTTCAGGCCATGACGGACCAGACACCGATTTCCGCCACCGACCGCAAGCGCGCACAGGAAAATGCGACCGTGCAGCGCAACGACGCAATCGAACGCGCGCTGTTGCTGTGCGAGTTCACCGGCGACGGCGTGATCATCGGCGCCAACGAAAACTTTGCCCATCTGCTGGGCGAACCGGCCGGAGACCTTGTCGGGCGGCGCTATCACAACCTGTGCCACGAGGGCCTGCAAGACCCCAGCACGGAGCCGGCCTTCTGGCAGCGCCTGGCCGATGGCCAAGGCCAGGTGGCCGCACTGCGCCTGGCATTGCAGGACCGCCCGCCGGTGTGGGTGCGCCTGGCGTTCACCCGGCTCGATACTGCCGAGGGGTTGCCCACGCGCATCCTGGCCGTGGGCATCGACATCAGCCGCGATGGCCTGGCGCGCTTCAACGCGCAGGCCAAGCTCGGCGCGCTCGATCACGCCGTGGCCCTGGTGGAATTCACCATGGATGGCGAAGTGGTGGCCGCCAATGAAAACTATCTCAAGCTGACGGGCTATACCCTGGCCGAGGTGATGGGCCAGTCGCACACGCTGTTCTGCGACAAGGATACGGCGGCATCGGATGCCTATCGCGAACTGTGGGCCGCCCTGCGCCGCGACCAGGTGTGCCACGGCGCCTACAAGCGCGTGGGCAAGAACGAGGCCGATATCTGGGTGCGCGCTTCCTACACCCCGATCCGCGGTGCCGATGGCAAGCTGGAGCGGGTGCTCAAGATCGCCTACGACATCACCGCCGAGCGCCTTTCCACCGCCGAATACGAGGCCAAGCTGGAGGCGATCGACCGCGCCATGGCCGTGGTCGAATTCGATCTGGATGGCAACGTGATCAGCGCCAACGACAATTTCCTGTCGGTCATGGGCTATTCCCCGCGCGAGATCCTGGGCCAGCATCATGCGATGTTCTGCCTGCCCGAATACGTCCGCACCCGCGAATACGCCGATTTCTGGATCGCGCTCAACCAGGGGCAGTTCCAGTCGGGCCGGTTCCACCGCGTGGGCAAGCACAACCGCGACGTGTGGATTCAGGCAACCTACAACCCCGTGCTCGATTTGCGCGGCAAGCCCCGCCGCATCGTCAAATACGCCACCGACGTGACCGAGCAGGTACGCCTGGAACAGAAGATCGCCGCGCGTTCGCAGGAAACCGCCGGCGTGGCCGATCGCCTCGGCCGCACCATCGATGAAATCAACCGCAGCACCGAAACCGCCAACAAGCTGGCCAATCTGACCGAGACCAAGGCCGACGAAGGCGGCGTGGCGCTCAAGTCCGCGCTCGAATCGATCGAGTTGATCCAGAAATCGGCCACCGGAATTGCCGAGATCGTCCGCGTCATTTCCGAAATCGCCGGGCAGACCAACCTGCTGGCGTTCAATGCCGAGATCGAGGCGGCGCGCGCGGGCGAGCATGGCATCGGCTTTTCCGTGGTGGCGGGCGAAGTGCGCAAGCTGGCCGAGCGCAGCAGCACGGCCGCGCGCGATATCAGCCGGTTGATCGAGGAAAGCCTGGTGCGCATCGGCATGGGCACCGAACGCGCCCAGGCGGCGCAAAGCGCGTTCAGCGCCATCGCCGCCAGCGTGGGCGACACCAGTTCCGCGATCGAGGTGATCACCCGTTCTGCCCTGGCCCAGGACGAGGTGGCGCGCCACATCGTGACCCTGATCCAGGAACTGGCCGCCGCCGCCCATGAACCCGCCTGAACCGGCCGGGCCAGCCGCAACCTCGCGCCTCTATGGCCTGTTGCAGGTAGCCGGCATCACGCTGGCGATCGCGACCGCCGCGATCCGCGAGGTGGTGCCCCGCCCGGCGCAGCTCTTGCCCTTTCCGATCACCCGGCCCGATCTGGCCGGCGCGATTGCGGTGCGCGGGGCGATCATCCCGGTCATCGACATGGGGCTGATGCTGGGCCTTGCCCCGGCTTGCGTGCACGATGGCATCGTGGCGATCGTGCGGCACGAAGGCTGCGTTACCGGCCTTCTGCTCGATTGCATCGAAGGCATTGCCCGCCTGCCCGAAAGCGCCCTGGGCACGCTGCACTATCCTGACGATGCGCCGCTCCACCGCCTTGCCGCCGCCGGCTTCCTCCACGGTGGCACGCGCGGGGTCGTGCTCGATACCGCGCAACTGGCCGCCATGCCGGGCCTGCCCCTGGTGCCCGACAGCCTGGCCGGACAGCGCCAGGAACATCGCCTGGGCCATGGCGCGGGTGACAAGGTGACCTGCCTGGTGTTCCGCGCCGGCGGGCAGCGCCTGGCGCTCGATGCCCACGCCATCGTCGCCACGCTGCCCGAATCCGCCCTGACGCCGCCGCCGGTGGCCAACGACCTGTGGATCGGCTCGCTGGCGTGGAACGGCGTGGCTGTGCCGGCAGTCGATACCCTGCGCCTCGCCGGCATCGGCAGCCTTGGCCACATGCCGGGGCGCAGCGCCGCAGTGATCATCCACGTCGGCCCGGCAGATGGCGCAGTCGACACCGGCACCGGCACCCACGCCGCGCTGCTAATCGACGGGGTGGACGATATCCGCCAATTGCCGCGCCAGGCCAGCGCCGCGCTGGGTGCGATCGGCATTGCCGGCACTGGTGGCGCCCATGCCCTGGTCGACCTGGACGGCCAGCCGGTGCTGCACCTGGCCGCGACCGCGATGGCCGGCGATCCGCGCCTTGCCGAAGTGGCAGCGATGCAGGTGCCGGTCGCGCCCGAGGATGCCGATGGGCACGAGCGGCTGCGCGGCTTGCCCGCCGCGACCGGCGCCACCAGCACGGCCGATGCCTGGCTCACTTTCCGCCTGGGCGAAGCGCGCTATGCCCTGCCGCTGGGCGCGGTGGAAGCGGTGCTGCCGGGCGACCAGCCGCTCCTGCCGCTGGCCGGGCAGTTTCCACTGTCGGGCGTGTTCCTGCATCGTGACCGGCCGACGCCGGTGCTCGATCTCGCCGCGCGCCTCGGCTGCGCGCGCACCGCAACCGTGGACGAGGCGATCATGGTGGTAGTGGGCATGGCCGGCCAGCGCCGGGCTTTCCTGGTCGACATGCTGTGCTCGGTCGAGCGGGTGCCGCTTCAGGCGCTGCGCACGCAGGCCACCTCGCGGCAGCTGCCCGCCGCCACGATCCGCTGCCGCGCCAACGAGACCTGGGAGGTGCTCGACGCGGCAGCGTTGGGCCTGGCTGGTGAGGCACCCCCGCCTGCGGGCAGCACCTGCCCCACAGCCTGACCAGCCTGGCGCCGGGCTTCCCCCAAGTGCTTGCCCAACTTGGGCGCGCCCTGTTGAGCGCGGGACAATTTCGCACGTTTTGCCAAACGTTCTGTCTCGCGCAAGGACCCTCAGATGGCCGCCCAATACGCCTACGTCATGAAGAACATGACGAAAACCTTCCCCGGCGCGCAAAAGCCGGTGCTCAACAATATCAACCTGCAGTTCTATCAGGGTGCCAAGATCGGCATCGTCGGCCCCAACGGCGCGGGCAAGTCCACGCTCATGAAGATCATGGGCGGGATCGACACCGACTTCACCGGTGAAGCGTGGCCGGGCGAAAACATCACCGTGGGCTATCTGCCGCAGGAGCCGCAGCTCGATCCCACCAAGACCGTGCTGGAAAACGTCAAGGACGGCGCGCGCGAAGTGGCCGACCTGGTCGATCGCTTCAACGAGATTTCCAACATCATGGCCGATCCGCCGGAAGACGTCGATTTCGACGCGCTGATGGAGGAAATGGGCGACCTGCAGGGCAAGATCGACGCGGTCGATGGCTGGACGCTCGACAACCAGCTGGAAATCGCGATGGAAGCGCTGCGCTGCCCGCCGGGTGACTGGTCGGTGGAAAGCCTCTCGGGCGGTGAAAAGCGCCGCATCGCGCTGACCCGCCTGCTCATTCAAAAGCCGTCGATCCTGCTGCTCGACGAACCGACCAACCACCTCGATGCCGAAAGCGTCGAATGGCTGGAAAACCACCTCAAGGAATATGCCGGCGCGGTGCTGATGATCACCCACGACCGCTACTTCCTCGATAACGTGGTCGGCTGGATTCTCGAACTCGACCGGGGCAAGTACTTCCCCTACGAAGGCAACTACTCGACCTACCTGGAAAAGAAGGCCAAGCGCCTGGAGCAGGAAGACCGCGAGGCCACCGGCCGCCAGAAGGCGATCAACGACGAACTCGAATGGATCCGTGCCGGCACCAAGGGCCGCCAGACCAAGTCGAAGTCGCGTATCAAGAAGTTCGAGGAACTGGTCGCCAGCCAGGAAAACCGTTCGCCGGGCAAGGCCCAGATCGTCATCCAGGTGCCCGAGCGCCTGGGCGGCAAGGTGATCGAGGCCAAGAACATTTCCAAGGCCTATGGCGACAAGCTCTTGTTCGAAAACCTGTCGTTCATGCTGCCGCCCGGCGGCATCGTCGGGGTGATCGGGCCGAACGGCGCGGGCAAGTCCACGCTGTTCAAGCTGATTACCGGGCAGGAAACCCCCGACACCGGCGAGATCGACATCGGCTCGACCGTGCGCCTGGGCTATGTCGACCAGAGCCGCGACCATCTCGATCCCAAGAAGAACGTCTGGGAAGAAATCTCCGACGGGCTCGACTACATGAAGGTCAACGGGTTCGACACCTCGACCCGTGCCTATGTCGGCGCGTTCAACTTCAAGGGCCAGGACCAGCAGAAGAACGTCGGCAAGCTCTCGGGCGGTGAACGCAACCGCGTGCACATGGCCAAGATGCTCAAGCAGGGCGGCAACGTGCTGCTGCTCGACGAACCGACCAACGACCTCGACGTGGAAACGCTGGCGGCGCTCGAAGAAGCCATCGAAAACTTCGCCGGCTGCGCCGTGGTCATCAGCCACGACCGCTTCTTCCTCGATCGCCTTGCCACGCACATCCTGGCGTTCGAAGGCAACAGCCACGTCGAATGGTTCGAAGGCAACTTTGCCATGTACGAAGAAGACAAGCGCCGCCGCCTGGGCGATGCGGCCGACCGTCCGACGCGCCTGGCATACAAGAAGCTGACGCGCTGAACTTGCGTTAGGGTTCCACCACCCCCACCCGCTCTGAAGGGGTTGGGGGGGGGTGCAACCCAAGCGCCGCCTATGGCGCCACCCAATTCCCCACCCAGCCCTGCGCCCCGCGCGCAAAGCGCGCACGCACCCCGCCCTGTGCGTCCAGCCTGAGCCAGTCGAGCGTATCGGGTTCTATCACCAGCACCGCGAAAGCATCGCGCGCGGCTTCGGTTTCCGCAAGGGTTGGCCGGCGGCCCAGCAGATCGGCGGGCAGTGCGCTGCCGGCCTCTGGCAGCGGCGCGCCCGGGCCGTGCGTGGCCAGATAGCAGCGCCGGCTGAACACGGCGGCTGCATCCCAGGCGGCATCGGCCAGGGCGCCGTGCTGCGCGATCCGCGCCGTCCCGGCCAGGCGCAACTGCACGCGCGCTGCCGGGTCATAGGCCAGCACGCTGGCACGGCCGTGCCGGGCGATGGTCTGCACCTTGGGACTGCGCGCATCGGTGTGAAAGCGCAGCGCGGCCAAATCGGGCGCCACTGCGCGCAATACCATGATCCGCATCTCGCCATCGGGTGTGCCCACCACGGGGCAATGCATGGCCGCATGCCGATCGCCGACGGCGGCATCCAGCCGCGCCTGGGCATCACCAAGAATTTCATCGAGATTATTCATGGCTTTGGTGTGGCGCGGACGAACCGGGATTGCAAAGATGGACGATCGGGCCGTTTTATCAGCGGCGTTACCAATATGAACGGCGGGCCATCCACCCGGTTCAGCCATGCGACAGCGGCAATGCTCTATCACTATTGGCAAGTGATGGGAAACCAATGCCATCGCCCGACATTTTTTGAAAACACGTTCGAAAGGGAGACGGCCATGGCCGCCAGCAGCAAATGGACAACGAAGATCGGCGCGGCGCTGGCCGTTGCCTCTCTGGCAGCCGCCGTTCCGGCAACGGCATTCGCTGATGATCATGGCGATCACCGCGGCGGTGAAAACCGCAGTGGCTTCCCCGGCGGTGGCCAGCCGCGTGGCGGTGGTTTCCCCGGTGGCGGGCAGCCGCGTGGCGGTGGCTTCCCGGGCGGCGGGCAACCGCGCCCGATGCCGCAAATGCAGCAGCAGGCGCCCCAGCCCATGCCGCAGCAAGGCCCGCGCGGGCCGCAGGGCGGCTTTGGCGGCGGCTTCCAGGGCCAGCCCGGTGGCTGGCGCGGCGGCCATGCCGTGCCGCAACCCGGTCAACCGCCGCAGCCAGGCTGGCAGGGCAACGCGCCGGGCGGGGATCGTGGCCCCGGCCGTCCCGGTTGGAACAATGACGGTGGCCAGGGCCGCCCGGGTTGGAACAACAACAACAACGGGCAAGGTCGCCCCGGCTGGAACAACAACGGCGGCCAAGGCCGTCCGGGCTGGAACAACAACGGCAACTATGGCCGTCCCGGCTGGAACAACGATCGCGGTCCCGGCCGCCCCGGCTGGGGTGACAACCGTGGCCCTTGGCGCAACGACTGGCGGCAGGATCGCCGCTATGACTGGCAGGGCTGGCGCAGCGACCATCGCGATCTGTTCCGCGGACCGCGCTACTTCGCGCCGATGCCCAACTATCGCTACAGCCGCCTGAACATCGGCATCTACCTGGGCGCACCGTTCTTTGCCCAGCAATACTGGATCGCTGATCCGTGGGCCTATCGCCTGCCGCCGGCCTACCCGCCCTATCGCTGGGTGCGCTATTATGACGATGTCGTGCTGATCGACACCTACACCGGACAGGTGGTGGACGTGATCTACGACTTCTTCTGGTAAGAATGGTGATACGGGAGGGCCGGCCTTGCGCCGGCCTTCTTGTATGTGGCGCCCGTCCGCCGCTCAGATCGTGCCGATCGCGCCCAGGATGTTGCGCATCATCGCCAGCCCGTCATCGGTCAGGCGCACATAGCGGCGGCGCAGGTCACCGGTGTCGGCCTGGCGATAGAGCAGCCCTTCGCGTTCGAGCCGCGCGATCCAGCGCAGAATCGTGGTGGAGGGTACGCCCGCTTCCAGGCACACGCTCGACACCTGCAGTTCGGTGCCACGCTTATAGGCGATGAACAGATCGAGCAGGATATCCCAAGCCGGTTCGCCGAACAGGCCCTTGACCGGCGTTACGCCATCGCGACGCCGGCGCAATGCATACAAGGCCTTGGCAACGCGGAAGGATTCCGCCTCGACGTCGACTAGGGCATCCAACGGAACGCGACCTCCAACAACTGGCACAGACTTGCCGTCTAAGGGAACTGCAGGCGCGAATGGCTTGGTCGACACAATGGTTCCCGTCACTTTCGCGAGGCCTTCCGTCGAGCATGATGCCCAAACCGCAGGACAGCTTCAGGTTAACTGGGACATACAATAACCACATATCGACATTATTTCGCGTGAATTATCAACGATTTCAGTCCAAATCGGACCAAAACCTGCCAGAATTTACATTTGCGCCCGCTTTCCCAAGGGTTGCTGCCGAGCCGGCTTGCAGCCAGCGACACGTTCTTGCATGACGTCCCGATCATGGTTTTGTTCCGTTCCGAGCCCCATCCCGACAGTGCCGATCTCAAGCGCATCGGTAACCAGGTGCGCACGCGCCTTGATGCCGATCCGGCCGCCTATCGCATCCCGGTCGAGGATTTCGAGATCTATGCCGTGGGCGAATTCTTCACCCGGCCCGAGTGCGAGCGGCTGATCGGCGTGGTCGATTCCGTGGCGCGCCCGTCAGACACCTACAGCACCGATGGCGGCCGCACGAGCTATAGCGGCGACGTCAATCCCCACGATCCGTTCATCCGCATGCTGCAGCGGCGCATCGACGATCTCATGGGGCTCGACCCCGCCTTTGGCGAAACCATCCAGGGGCAGCGCTATCAACCTGGCCAGGAATTCAAGGCCCATTTCGATCATTTCCGGCCGTCAGACCCGATGTGGGCCGAGGAAATGCGCAACGGCGGCCAGCGCAGCTGGACGGCCATGGCCTATCTCAACAGCGTGGAAGAAGGCGGCTCGACCGACTTTCCCAAGGTCAACCTGTCAGTCCCGCCCCAGCCCGGGGCATTGCTGATCTGGAACAACATGAACCGCGACGGGCGGCCCAATCCCAAGAGCATGCACGCCGGGCGGCCGGTGATCCGCGGCGTCAAATACGTGCTGACCAAGTGGTATCGGTCCCGCCCGTGGCATTGAGGCCTGGCACCAGGCTGGTTCGCGCCTTCGTTCTATCCTTGGCTGCGGCATCGGCGCTGGCTTCCACCCCGGCCGGTGCGCAAGTCCTGCCCGCTGCGGCGCCGTCTTCCGCAGCAGGGAGCGCCGGCGCTTCTGCCGATCGCCGCGTTCGTGCCGATGCCGCGCTGGCCAGCTTCCTGGCGCAAGACGATGCGGCGCGCCGCGCGCTCGATCCGCTCGACACGCTGGAACGGGGCGAGCCGCTTTCGGCCGACCAGTTCCGCATGATCTTCGATCCCGCGCTCACCGCCATGCAGCGCGCGCGCAACGCGGCGGCGCGCGATGCCCTGGCGCGGATCGACAGCGACGCACTCGATCCCGCGCAGCGCATTTCGGCCAAGGCCTATGCCGCCGTGCTCGATGACGAGCAGGCCATGCTCAGCCCGCCGGTGGCCGACATGCTGGCGATGATGCCGCTCAACCCGGTTGGCGGATTGCAGGTGGAATATCCCGGCCTTGCCTCTGCCGGCGGGCCGATGCCGCTCGATACCGGGGCAGACCATGCTGCCAACCTGGCGCGCGATCGCGCCTTGCCGGCGGTGTTCGATGCGGCGATCGCCCGCTATCGCGAAGGGCTGGCGCGCGGCGTGACCAGCCCGCGCCCGGTGGTGGAAACCCTCATCGGGCAGATCGACGCGCTGCTGGCGCGGCCGCCCGAGCATTCCCTGTTCATGACCCCGGCACAGCAGGCACAAAGCCTGAACGGCAAGTCTGCCATCGTTGCGCGCCGCCGCCTGCTGGCCGAATATCGCGCCGCCACGATCGAGGCGGTCTATCCCGCCTATCGCACCTTGCGCGCATTCCTTGCCAACGAATATCTGCCCGCCACGCGCGACAGCGTGGGCCTCGATGCCCTGCCCGGCGGCGCCGCGCTCTATCGCGCGCTCCTGCACCACCACACCACGCTCGATCTCGATCCCGCGCAGGTGCACACCCTGGGCCTGGCTGAAGTGGCGCGTATCCAGGCCGAGATGGACGTGGTCAAGACCCAGCTTGGCTTTACCGGATCGCTCCATGCGTTCTTCAACGCAATCCGCGTCGATCCGCGCTATCACCCGCGCAAGACCGAGGATCTGGCTGCCGGCTATCACCGCGTGGCGCAAGTGGTGGCGGCGCAGGCACCGCGCTTCTTCATCACCATGCCGCGCACGCCGCTGCTGATCATGCCGCATCCCGCCTATCGCGCGCGGTTCGAGGCGGGCGGCAGCTATAGCCCCGGCACCGCCGATGGCAGCCGACCGGGCGTGTTCTATTTCAACACCTTCGATCTCAAGAGCCGGTTCATGACCGGGATCGCCACGCTCTATCTGCACGAGGGCGCACCGGGCCACCATTTCCAGATCAGCCTGGCCCAGGAAAACCCGCGCCTCCCCGATTTCCAGCGCTATGGCGGCAACACCGCTTATGTCGAAGGCTGGGCGCTCTACGCCGAAACCCTGGGCTACGCGATGGGGCTGTATGACGATCCCATGCAGCACTGGGGCACCCTCGACGACGAGATGCTGCGTGCCATGCGGCTGGTGGTCGACACCGGGCTGCACAGCCAGGGCTGGAGCCGCGCCCAGGCGCTGGACTACATGCTCGCCAATTCCGGCATGGGCCGCAGCGACACCCAGGCCGAAGTCGATCGCTATATTGCCGATCCCGGCCAGGCCGTGGCCTACAAGATCGGCGCCCTGACGATCCAGCGCCTGCGCGGCGAAGCCGAACGCCGCCTCGGCCCACGCTTCGACCTGCGCGCGTTCCACGCCCAAGTGCTGGGCAGCGGCGCGCTGCCGCTGCCAGTGCTGGAAACCAAGATCCACGACTGGATCGAGGAACAGGCGGCGCGGTAGCTGCACCAAAAGGAAGCTGGACCCCGGGGGAAAAAACGCGGGGGGGGGGCGGAGAGGATTTTTTGGGTTTATATAAAAGGAC
>CAYXUN010000005.1:12747-20372 GCA_964468165.1 uncultured Novosphingobium sp.
GTGGGGGTTTTCTTTAATTTTTTTTTTTTTTTTTTTAAAAATTCCCTTTTTTTCTGCCCCCCCCCGGACTTGATCCGGGGTCCAGCTTTGTCCCTCCATACCACGCCCGAACCAAGCGCGCGTGATTCTCAGAATAATTCCACACGAAGCCACGAAGGCACGAAGGAATCCCCGCTCTTTGTGTCTTCGTGGCTTTGTGTGGAATTTTCGCAAATGAAACCGACGCCTCGATAGCGCGCGCCAAGTTCACATCAGGCGCCCCTCCCCGGAGCCGACTGGAACGACCATGATTGGCACATCCGCGCCTTGATGGCGGGGACTGAAAGGAGCGCACAGGGGCTTCGACAAGCTCAGCCCGAACGGGGTATGTCGTGTTTTGGTGGTTAGCGGAACTTCCGTTTTCTTTTCGATCGCCAATGTTGGAATACCGACGCCATCAAAACCAGCGCCAACATCGTGATCGCGCGCATGGGAAAATGACGTGTAGCCTCTTGTAAATCCTTGAACCACAGCCAATCAGCCAAGAACCCACCCGCCAAAGCAGGCAAAGCGATTTTCACGGGAAGAAGCCAAGAGCGCTCTCGCATAGGCTTATCATACACAATCTTGGAGCGGCGAAAACTGGGCGCGAGCCACCCATCTGCGCATCGCGCCGCGATCGCCGCAAAAGCCGCCGTTCAGACGCCTCATTGGGGGCGTCGGAAGCGGTCGCTTGTTTAACGATGTCGCCGGCCCCAGGAATGGCCTGGGTTGGGCCGCAAGCGGACATTCGCGGGATCGCATGATCGAGGTCCGCTAGGTATAGAAGCAGATCCGTGCCGGACGGATCAGGCAGGAAAATGAATTCCGCACAGTTTGTTGCCGTCGGGATCACGAAAATAGGCTAGCTCGATAGTGCCCATGGAAGCAGTTTCGCGCGGTCCGGGCGGAGCTTCGATCGAGGTTCCGCCAGCGGCAACCGCGGTATCGTGAAGCAGCTTAACCTGCTCGGGCGAGTCGCAGGAAAAGGCGACGGTGCTGCCGTTGGCGACGCTTGCCGGTTCGTTGTTGATCGGCTGGCTGACGATGAAGTTAGTTCCGCTGCCGTTATTGTAGATCAGACGTGTATGGCCACTGTCGGCGATGTTCCGCGTCCCTTCCCCCGCACCCAAGGTGCCGAGCACCCTGTCGTAGAAGCGCTTGGATCGCTCAATGTCGTTCGATCCGACCATGGTGTGAAAAAGCACGCATACTCTCCTGCAGGGTGATCGACTTCCGATCGCTATTAGCGGTCTCACTTAACAGGCACGTAACCTGCAGTCACCCCCGGCCCTCGGGATGTCCGCTAATGGGCGATTGCCGACGCTGCAGTCATCCGCCCGCCCTCACCCTAACAACTGCGGCCCCAGCGCCGGGTCGAGGTCGCGCGGCCGCGTCAGTTCCACCAGCCGGGCGCAGCCTGCGTCCACGTCGGCCCAGCGCGCCACGTCCAGTTCCAGCACGGCGAAGGTCGCGGTCGGGAACTTGGCCTCCACCACATCGCGCAAGGGGCTGGTGCCATCGTCGGGCACGAGGTCGAAGATCAGGTCTTCGAGGCCCGGGTTGTGGCCAATCATGAGCACGCTGCCCGGATCGCCGGGCAATTCGCGCAAGAGGTCCATCAGCGTAGCCGAGCTGGCGAGGTAGATGCGCCGGTCCCATTCGACAGGAAACACGCGGTTCCACGCCTTGCTGGCCCATTCGATGGTTTCGGCCACGCGCACCGCCGGCGAGGCAATCACGCGGTCGAAGCGGCGGCCGCTGTCGCGCACATGCTCGCCCATGGCGAGCGCGCCGCGCTGGCCGCGTTCGTTGAGCGGGCGGTCGAAATCACGGGCGCGGGCATCGCTCCAGTCAGACTTGGCATGGCGGAACAGGGCGAGCGTCTTCATGGCGAACTTTCGACTTTCGATGCCAACACCGCCTCATCAACACGGCCGGCGATGGATTGTAAAGCCTGCTCCAGGCTGACCCGGCGCACCGGCGTGCCTTCGGGGAAGGCAGACAGCAGGCGCGACGGGAAGGCAGAGGACAAGACCACGAAATGACCCTTATCCTCGGCCGAGCGGATCAGGCGGCCAAACGCCTGGGCCAGCCGCGCGCGGATGATGCGGTCATCGTGCCCCTGGGCGCCGCCTTCCTCGCGCGGGGCGGCCATGCGCCGGGCACGGTGCAGGATCGATGGCTTGGGCCAGGGCACCTGTTCCATCACCACCAGGCGCAGCGATTGCCCCGGCACATCGACGCCATCGCGCAGCGCGTCGGTGCCCAGCAGCGAGGCGCGCGGATCGTCGCGGAAGATGTCCACCAGCGTGCCGGTATCGATCGGATCGACATGCTGGGCATAGAGCGGCAACCCGGCGCGGGCCAGGCGATCGGCAATGCGGCCATGCACCGCGCGCAACCGGCGGATCGCAGTGAACAGGCCCAGCACGCCGCCGCCGCTCGCCTCGATCAGGCGGGCATAGGCGCCGGCCAGCGCGGCGATATCGCCCCGCGGCACGTCGGTAACGATCAGGACCTGCGCCTGGTTGGGATAGTCGAACGGGCTCTTGGCGGCAAACAGCTGCGGCTGCACGTCAAGCCGGGCGGCGCCGCTGCGGGTGATCGCCCCGCTCCAATCGCCGCCATCGGTCAGCGTGGCAGAGGTCATCAGCACGCCATGGGCCGGCGCCAGCACCACGTCGGCAAAGGGCTTCATCGGATCGAGATGGTGGCGGTGCAGGCCCATGTCCCATTCCCGCCCGTCAGAGCGATCGAGCGCCAGCCAGTCGACGTAATCGGGATCGGCCCGCCCCCCCCCCCCGCCCCGCACCCCCCTCCACCCCGCCACCCGGTCGGAGCAGCGCGATCCACCCGGCAAGCAGGTCGGTGCGCCACTGGATGGCACTGCGCGCGCCTTCGATCCGGGCGCGCGCCTGCCCGTCGAGCCAGTCGGGCCCCTCCTCCACGATCGCTTCCAGGCGCAGGGATAGGCGCAGCAGCGGCTGGCGCAGGTCTTCGAGTGCCTCCAGCGCGGCAGCGGCCGCTTCCAGCATCGGGCCATCGAGCTGCGCCGCTTCGGTTTCCAGGCCATAGCCGGCCTCGGTGCCGCCGCTTTCATCGCGCGCCAGCACGGTGGCGCGCACGGCGGCGAGCAGGCGCTCTACCGGGCCATCGGGCGCGCCTTCGCCGATCCGCGCCAGCCAGCCGTCACCGGGCAGGAGTTCGGCGGCCTCGCGCGCCTGGGTGATCGCTGTCGCGCCGTCCTCGTCATAGCTGGCAACGTCGGCCAGGCGCGCTGCCAGCCCGCGCCGCCGCCCGCGCGACTTGCCTTCCGGGCCGATCACCCAGCGGCGCAGCTCGATCGCCTCGGCCCCGGTCAGCGCCGCGCCAAACGTGCTGTCGGCCGCATCGAACACGTGGTGTCCTTCGTCGAACACGATGCGCGTGGGCCGCTGCGCCACATCGCGGCCGCGCGCGGCATTGACCATGACGAGCGCGTGGTTGGCCACCACCAGCTCTGCCTCGGCACTGGCGCGCGCGGCCCGTTCGATGAAGCATTTGCGATAGTGCGGGCAGCCGGCATAGACGCACTCGCCGCGTTGGTCGGTCAGGGCGGCAATGCCGCGCTTGCGGAACAGCGTGCCCAGCCAGCCGGGCAGATCGCCGCCGATCATGTCGCCATCCTGGCTATAGGCTGCCCAGCGCGCCACCAGATGCGCCAGGATCGCCGGCCGCCCGGTAAAGCCACCCTGCAACGCGTCTTCCAGGTTGAGCAGGCACAGATAGTTTTCGCGCCCCTTGCGCACCACCACCGGCGGCGGTGCCTTGCTGCCCGGCGGCGGCATGGCAAAGGCGCGCGCACTTTCGCGGCGCAGCTGCCGTTGCAGCGCCTTGGTGTAGGTGGAAACCCAGACCGTGCCGCCCGATTGCTGGGTCCACAGCGATGCCGGCGCGAGATAGCCCAGCGTCTTGCCCGTGCCGGTGCCGGCCTGCGCCAGCACCACATGGGGGTGGCGCGCGCCACGGCGCGGCGCAAACATCTGTGCCGCCTCGCGCGCAAAGGCGCGCTGGCCCGGCCGGTCTTCCGCCCCGGCGCCGGTCAGCTTGGCCAGCCGCGCTTCCACCGCCTGCGGATCGAGCACGACTTGCGCGGGTTGTGGCCGCTCGCCCGCCTCGTCCCATTCCGGCAGGCGCGAAAACAGCCAGCGCTCGGCGCGTTCGGGCCGGGCGATCTGCCCGCTCAGCAGCGTGGCCCAGGGCCAGCGCAGCTTGATCATGGATTGCAGCGCGCTCCACGCCCCTTCCCGCTCCGGCCAATCGGCCGCGGCGGTGGTGGCCAGCAAGGCCTGCGCCGCCTGTTGCAACAGCAGCGGCACGTCGGCGTCTCCGGCCGGTTGCGGCAGGCCCAGCGCATTGGCCAGCCCCTTAGGCGTGGGCACCACGAATCGCGCGGGATGGACGAAGGCGTAAAGTTCGAGCAGATCGAGCCCCGACAGATCGGGATAGCCCAGCCGGCTTGCCACCAGCGGCGCATTGAGCATCAGCAGCGGCGTATCGGCCGCCGCCACGATCGCCTCGCCCTTGCCCACGGCGCGTGTGGAGGGGAACAGATCGACGCCGCGCAGCCAGCAGCCGCTGTGGCTGGCATGGACTGCGGGCAGATCGAGCGCCGGCGGGGCGGGATTGCCCGGGTCTGGAGCAGCAGGGACAGCCATGCCCGAACCTGTGAACGAAAATGGAACGAGGGGCAAGCATACACCCGTGCCCCACCCCCTCCACTTAAACAAAGCGGCCTGGCGCCGTTTTTGCTGGCGAACCGGATGGGAACCGCCGGATCGTCACTCAACCCATAGTGGAGAATGGGAAAATGGCAGTCATCAACACCAATATCGCGGCGCTTCGTGCCGCCAACGCCTCTATCACCGCGTCGCAACAGACCGGCGTTGCGATGCAGCGCCTGTCGACCGGCAAGCGCATCAACAGCGCCAAGGACGACGCCGCGGGCCTGGCCATCACCACCACCATGACCGCGCAGATCCAGGGCATGCAGCAGGGCGTGCGCAACGCCAACGACGGCATCTCGATGGCGCAGACCGCCGATGGCGCGCTCAACGAAGTGACCGCGATGCTCCAGCGCATCCGCGAACTGGCGGTCCAGTCCAAGTCGGCCACCTACCAGGATTCCGATCGCACCGCGATGCAGTCGGAAGTGGGCAACCTTACCGCCCAGATTTCAGACGTGCTCAACAACACCCTGTTCAACGGCAACAACGTGTTCAAGGTGATGACCAGCACGCCCGCCACCGATGGCAGCGACGATCTCACGCTCGATATCCAGGCCGGGGCCAATACCACCAACGTGGTCACCCTGCGCTCCAAGGCGTTCGATGGCCAGATCCTGTTCGGCTCGGGCGCATCGACCTATGATGCCGCATCCACGACCCAGGCACTGGACGTGACCGACGCCAGCAAGGCCGCAACGACGATGGACAACATCGACTCCGCCCTGGCGCAGGTGACGGCCGTGCGCGCCGAATTCGGTGCCGGCCAGAACCGCCTGCAGTCGGTGGTCAACAACCTCACCGACAACGTGACCAACCTTTCCGATGCGCGCAGCCGCATTCTCGATACCGATTATTCTGCTGAAACCACTGCCATGGCCAAGGCGCAGATCCTGGCCCAGGCCTCGACCGCGATGATCTCGCAGGCCAACCAGAACCAGCAGAATGTCCTGACGCTCCTGAAGTAAGTCCCCCATCCACACCCGCTTCGGGAGCCTCCACGGAAATGCGGTACAGCCCACCCCCGGGCTGTGCCGCATTTTCGCATGGAACCGCCGCAAGAACCGCCCCAAATGCCTTGCCTTCGCGCGCGGCAGGCGCGAAAGGGCGGGAACCATGACCCAAACCGAACTCACCACCGCCGCCCAAGTGTCGAAGTCCTGGCCGTTCGAGGAAGCGCGCAAGCTGGTCAAGCGCTACCCCGGCGGGAAACGCGATGCGGCAGGCGCGCTGGTGCCGGTGCTGTTCGAAACCGGCTATGGCCCCTCGGGCCTGCCGCACATCGGCACGTTCCAGGAAGTCTTGCGCACCACGCTGGTGCGCCGCGCCTATGAAGTGCTGACCGGCGGCCACCCCACGCGCCTGGTGGCCTTTTCCGACGACATGGACGGGCTGCGCAAGGTGCCCGACAACGTGCCCAACAAGGACCTGCTCACCGCGCACCTGCAGGAGCCGTTGAGCCGCATTCCCGATCCGTTCGGCAAGTATGAAAGCTTTGCCCACCACAACAACGCGATGCTGCGCGAATTCCTCGATCGCTTCGGCTTCGACTATGAATTCGTCTCGGGCGCCGAACGCTACAATTCGGGCGCCTTCGACGAAGCGCTCAAGAACGTGCTGCGCCATTTCGATGCCATCATGGGCATCATGCTGCCCACCCTGCGCGAGGAACGCCGCAAGACCTATTCGCCGGTCCTGCCGATCTCGCCCAGCAATGGCCAGGTGCTCCAGGTGCCGGTGGAAGTGGTCGACGCGGAAAGCGGCATGATCCGCTTTACCGACGTGACTGGCGCGGTGGTCGAGCAATCGATCCTGGGCGGCAAGTCCAAGCTGCAGTGGAAGGTCGATTGGGCCATGCGCTGGGTAGCGCTGGGCGTCGATTACGAGATGTGCGGCAAGGACCTGACCGACAGCGTGACGCAATCGGGCCGCATCGCCCAGGTGCTCGGCGGTCGCCGCCCCGAAGGCCTGATCTACGAACTGTTCCTGGACGAGAAGGGCGAAAAGATCTCGAAGTCCAAGGGCAACGGCCTGACCATCGAGCAGTGGCTCGATTACGGCAGCGAGGAATCACTCGGCTTCTACCTGTTCCGCGAACCCAAGAGCGCCAAGTCGCTGCACGTGGGCATCATCCCCCGCGCGGTCGATGAATACTGGCAGTTCCGCGAAAAGCTGCCCAGCCAGCCGCTCGAACAGCAACTGGGCAACCCGGTGTGGCACCTCTTGCGCACCAATGGCGAACAGGCCGGCGCTGGCGACAAGCTGCCGGTCACCTATGGCCTGCTGCTCAACCTGGTCGGCGTGCTGGGCGCCCATGCCACGCGCGAGCAGGTGTGGTCATACCTTGCCAACTATGTCGACAATGCCGATCCGGCCGCCCATCCCGCGCTCGATGCGCTGGTGACCCGGGCACTGGCCTACAACCGGGATTTCATCGCGCCCACGCTGGTACGGCGCAAGCCCGAGGCGGGCGAGGCAGCAGCCCTGGCCGCCCTCGACGAAGAACTCGCCGCGACCAGCGACGATGCCACGGCCGAGGAATTGCAGAACATCGTCTATGAAATCGGCAAGGACCCGCACTACGGCTTCGAAACCCTGCGCGACTGGTTCAAGGCGCTCTATGAAACGCTGCTGGGCTCTGCCCAGGGCCCGCGCATGGGCAGCTTCATCGCGCTTTATGGCGTGGCCAATACGCGCAAGTTGATTGCTGAGGCGTTGGAAGCTTGAGCGGTAGGCTGGCGTAACATCCCCTCCCCCTAGCCCCCACCCCCCCCCCGGGGGGGGGACCCCGTTCAAACCCCACACCGCGCGGGGGGGGGGGGGGGGGGGGGGTGTGGGTGC